>CAJUJP010000003.1 GCA_910586615.1 uncultured Lachnospiraceae bacterium | reverse complement strand
TCCCCTTTTCATTTTCAAAGTTAACTTAATGACATTGAAGGCTGAACTGTTACGTTTTTCTTTCAGGGGTTAAGAAAATATCTCCCTATGCCGAAATAAAAAGCATACAGAACGTAACAGTCCGGCTTCCGGGAAAAAGGAAGACTGCACTGTCACAATAGAACCTACTACATGGAGAGGGTACATGAAAATTACATTTGATAATACCGGAACGAATCAAAATGTAGACAAGGCGGCCACAACTACATATCGGGATACCCGTTCAGAGAAGACGAATAAAACGGGTGCATTTGCATTAGACATTTCTGGCACAGTTATGGATAACACAGCTTACAAGGGTCAGGGAAAGACCACAGAAGACGTTATGCGGGATGCGGAGCAAGTTGATCTTGCTGCGCAGAGAGACTATATGACAGTTATGTCTAATACTATGTCTGCGGATGATTTTAACCAGATGATGGAAGATGGTTATCAGGTCGGAGACATGGATATAGAAGAGGTCGTTACCATTGTCGATAAAATCAAAGCAGAACTTATGAAAGGCGGCACCTATGTGGCCGGTTATACTGACCAGATCGATGCGGCCACTTTGAAGGAAATCACAGGCAGCGAGGTATTTGCAAGGGAATTGAGCAGGCAGTTTGCGGAGCATGATGTGCCTCTGACGGAAGAAAATGTCAGAGAGGCTGTGCAGGCATACGGCAAGGCCATGGAACTTCAGGAAATTACGGAAGGCGCCGCGAAATATATGATAGAAAATCATATGGAGCCTACGATCGACAACTTGTACCGGGCAGGCTACAGCGCCACGGGAGACGGAAGCAGACAGGGAAGAGGCTATTATTCTGACGGTGCCGGTTACTATGCCCGAAAGGCAGAGGAATATAACTGGGAAGCGCTTCGCCCTCAGATGGAGAAAGTTCTGCAGCAGGCAGGACTGGAAGTCAGTGAAGAGACGCTGGATGATGCCAGATGGCTGATTGAGAAAGGGATTCCGCTTACACCGGAAACAGTGGCGGATCTTTACAAGCTGGATCATCTGACGCTGCCTCAGGATGAAAAACAGGTTTTATCCGCTATTGCGGCAGCCATTGGGGACGGAAAACAGGCCGGGGAGGCGGATCTTGCAGACGGCAGGAGCAGCCTGGAAAAAGCGGCTGAATATGTGGATCGGTTTGCACAGATCACGGAAGAAGCGGTTGATAAGACTATTGCAGAGGGAAAAGACCTGACCCTGGCTAATCTGGAAGCGGCACAGGAAGCTGACAGTAAAAAGGGCGATGGTCAGGAAGATACCCATGGGAACCGGGGATCTGCACAGCACACGGGAAATACGGCTGGCGGGGCAGGAAACAACGGTGCCGCAGGCACGAACACATCGGCGCTCAGTCCGGCATCGGGATATCCGGATACAGGCCATACGTCTGTTACAGATATGCCGGAAAATATCACTGCCAGACGACAGCTGGAAGAGATCCGTCTGATGATGACGGTGGAAGTAAACCGTAAGTTGTTAGAGAGCGGCTATTCCATTGACACTACAGAATTAGAGAAGTTAGTGGATGCCCTGAGGCAGATAGAGTCCAGACAACAGCAGCTTTTGTTCGGGGAGACGGATGTCGATAAAGCGGCGGAGAAGGCGGCTCTTTATGAGCAGACTCGCACCAAGGCAGCCGAGATTCCTTATCTGCCTGTTGATATCGCCGGAAGATTTAAGGTGACGGACAAAGATTTCACCCTGGATCAGGTGCATATAAACGGCAGTGCCTTACGGAATCAGTACGAAGAGGCAAGAGAAAAGTACGAGACATGGATGACGGATATCAGAAAGGATCTGGGCGATTCTTTTGAGAAGGCATTCAGAAATGTAGACAGCATTCTGGAAAATCTGGGACTGGAAACGAGTGAAGAGAACCGCAGGGCGGTCAGAATCCTTGGATACAACAGCATGGAACCGTCCCGTGAGAATATAGAAGCGGTGCGGGCATCCGATTCGGAGCTGCATCAGGTGATTGATAAGATGACACCGGCGGCTGTTCTTCAGGCAATCCGCGACGGCAAGAATCCTTTAGAGATGACACTGCCGGAATTGAATGAATATCTGGATTCCATACAGCACAGCAAGGAACAGGAAACTGAGAAATTCAGCAAGTTTTTATATAAACTGGATAAAAACAAGGCCATTGACGAGGAGGAGCGGACAGCCTACATTGGTATTTACCGTATGCTCAGGCAGTTTGAAAAAACAGATGATGCCGCAGTCGGTGCGCTGGTCAATATGGGCGCGGAGGTATCTTTTAAAAATATGCTGAGCGCGGTACGCAGCCAGAAAAGATCCGGTATGGATTTCATGATAGACGACGCTTTTGCCGGTGTGGAGGCCATTGAAAAGGGTATGTCCATTACGGGGCAGATTTCAGCCGGATTCCGCAAATATTATCAGGATATTGTGGGTGACATCGCAGACCGGATGGCGAAGCAGGATGCGTCCACCCGGAAAGAGTATCAGGAAGAGCAGATACAGGACTGCAGGCAGGCCTGCGAAGTGGAAGACAGCGTAGTCGAGGAACTGCTGCATAATAAGCAGCCGGTGACCATGAACAATCTGGCGGCGGCAAATATGCTGATGAACAGCAGAGGACTTCTTTTTAAGGAACTGAAGGAATATACCACACCGGATCGTAAGGACCAGGTGAAGGGCGCCGTTTCCAGACTGCAGGAGGCCTTGACGGATAAAGACAGTGCACAGGCGGCATACGAAGAAATGCGTCAGGTCTTTGAAGAGGTTCTGGAAGATGCACAGGACAATGAAAGCATCAGCTACATTGACTTGAAGGCGATCCAGAGCTGCCGTAAACAGCTTACACTGGCCGGCGGCCTTGCCAGAGAGGAGAATTACCAGATTCCCGTGGAAATCAACGGGGAGACAACGGCTATTCATCTGCGGGTGCTGCACGGTGGAGAAACGGGCGGGAAAGTAAAAATTACTTTCGAAACGAAGGGTTACGGACAGGTCGCAGCAGAGTTTGGAATCCGCAATAAAAAGGTATCCGGATATGCCGCCTGTGGCGATGCACAGGGCGTGGAAGCAATCAGAAGCCGGATTGGCCGTCTGGAACAGGGACTTAAGGAGACGGTGGGAGCCTTGAACCGTAAGGAAATGGAGCTTGGCGATATCGGCGTGGTGCACAGCGAAAGCCTTGATCTGAATGCTTTTGAAGCAAAGGATGCACGGGATGCATCGGCGGCACAGAATGCAGATCTGTATCAGATCGCAAAGGTGTTTATTTCCGTGATCACTGAATAGGAAAGACAGGTATAAATCGTGTATATACAGAACCAAAGGAGGATTTTATTATGAAGATCAGTTATAACTCAGCGGCGATGCATGCGAACAATTCGCTGAACGCTTCCGATAAGAGGCTGCAGGAGTCACTCAAGAGACTGTCATCCGGTCTTAAGGTCACATCGGCAAAGGATAACCCGTCAGGTTATGCCATTGGGCGAAGAATGAATGCGCAGATCCAGGGTGTGTCGATTGCAACACAGAACTCTAACAGAGGTATCTCTATTATCGAGACAGCAGACGGAGCCTTGACGGAAGTCCATGACATGCTGCAGAGAATGAATGAACTTGCAGTTAAGGGTGCGACGGGCACGCTTACTTCGATTGACCGGGAGACATTGAATCAGGAGTTGAAGCAGCTGAAAGAGGAAGTAACCAGAATTTCCACTGATACGGAGTTTAACGGCCAGCCGCTGTTAGACGGCAGTTTTGATCTGAGAGGCTATACTAACAGCCAGATTGCTACAGTAGATTATTACAGCGCTGAGGTGTTGTCCAAAGAATATACCATTGATGGATTGACGGTATTTTATAATGATGACGGAACCATTGACCTGGATCAGACGAAAGCCAGTTTTGTTCCCGGACCGGAATTTCCGGATGGTGTGGAGATTAGTTCTGTAGGGCAGGATAAGGTGACCATTACAGGTAACCAGGAATTTAAGATGACAATTGCTGTTAAGCCGGATCCTGTCTATGACGGCAATGGTAATATTACAGGATATCAGCCGGTTGACTGTGCGACGGCGGCAGCTCCGCTTGAGGTTAATATTGCGGGTATCGGTTCCATGGATATGCAGGTTGGCGCAAATGAAGGACAGCAGCTTGCCATTCGAATCCCCACCATTTCCCTGAACAGGCTTGGTATTGAGAAGACCGAGGTGACGACGGAGGAAAGCAGCTCCAAGGCAATCGACGAGATCAGGGAGGCCATCCTCTATGTGTCGGATGCGCGAAGCAATCTGGGTGCGTACCAGAACCGTCTGGAACATACCGTGGGCAGTCTTGATATTACAAATGAAAATATGACAGCCTCCTATTCCCGTATTATGGATGTGGATATGGCGGAGGAGATGACTACGTACACGACGGAGCAGGTAATTTCCCAGGCGGCGGTTTCCATGCTGGCACAGGCCAATGAGAGACCTTCGCAGGTACTGCAGCTACTCCAATAATAAGACATGAAGTAGTTCTAAGGCTGTAAAGGACACAGCCTAAGAACTGCTATGTCATGTCTGGAAGAATCGCTTTTAGCGATTCTTCGCGTGGATAGTGGGAAGTTTTGTTTCGTTTATACGGATGAGTTTTTATAAGGTGAGAGAGACTGGAAAGCGTGTTGTGTAGGAAGGTCTTTGGTTTATGCGGATGAGCTTTTTAAGGCGTGAGAAGCCTGAAAACGTGACGTGTGGGAAGGTCTTAGTTTTATGTAGTTAAGTTTTATAAAGATGAGAGAGACCAAAAAGTACGGCATGTTAGGAAGAGTTGTGGAAAGAAAGTTTATAAGAGAATTGATTCTGTATGTTGAGACGAGGTATGGTATGACGAAGGAATTGAAGCAGGAGTATACATTGCGGATTTCTCAGGCGAATAAGACGCAGTTGATTACGATTTTGTATGAGATGACGCTTCTTTATATTGATGAGGCGGAGGAGGCCCTTGCGGGGGAGGACAGGACGGAGTTTAAGAATGCTGTCCGTAAGATTCGGGGTTGTATGAATGAGTTGACAGCTTCCCTGAACTTTGAGTATGAGCTGGCGGGGAATCTTTTACAGCTTTATCTCTATGTGAACAGGGAGCTTGTGAAAGCATCGTCACATTATGACCGGGAAAGTATGGAGCATGTCCGCATGGTTATCAGCCAGCTGCACAAGGCTTATGCGCAGATTGAGAAGCAGGATCAGTCCGGACCGGTGATGGGCAATACCCAGACAGTCTATGCGGGGCTTACATATGGCAGGAATACGCTGACGGAGAACATTGCGGATTCTGTCTCCAACAGGGGGTTCTGCGTATAGCGCCGCCATGGGGGATATGCGTCTCATGGTACGGCAGGGTATCAATGGACATGCAGTCCGTTATCCCGGCAGTGTGTTATATGGTGATAATTTTTTATGAAAATAAAGTCAGGGCGCGGTAAGCCTCTGTATGTGTATCCTCAGGCAGCAGATTCATTTCTGCTGCCTGTTCTAATAAGTACTTGTAACGTTTCATGACAGCATTCACTTCATAGATGTAGCAGTCGATCAGATCCGGGTCGGTCACATTGTCAAAATTGGAATAAGCAATTTCCAGGGCATATCTTGTCTGTGCCAGTTCTTCGCGTATCGTCATTTTCCGGCAGTCAACGATGATTTCTGTATCCTGCATACCGTTTGAACTTTGATGAAAAAACATTTTCATATAGACGCCTCACCTTTCCAGGAAATATTTTCCTTTAATAAAGTATAGGTAAAATCTGGATAAATATTCATGTAATATTTGTGTAGAGGAGGACATATTTATGGTATAGAATCAGGATGCCATAGAGCGGGAGGGAGATATGAATCAAATGAACGGGATGCTGGCAATTTTAGGGGTATGTCTGGTGGTGCTTCTGATCGGTGCACTGGGCAGAAAGGTGGAGTGGCTGGTGAACTTTATCCTGCGGGCAGTGATGGGAACGGTGGGGATTTATTTCCTGAATTATATTCTGGCATCACAGAATGTTTCTGTCGCGGTAGGCATCAATCCATTAACAATTTTGACATCCGGATTCCTTGGTTTTCCGGGGATTGCCGTACTTTATGGCATTCATTTCTTTAAAGTGTTGTAGGTTTTTCACAAAATTCTTTTTTCTGTCAAATAAGTCTGGACAAGTGTGAAGGATGTGTTTATAATCCAACTTACGGTATAGGAAGTTCCACCATCCAACCGGGTCCGGAAAGCGAATCTCGTAAATGAGTTTTGCGCGGATTATGCGGTACAGGGAACATCATAACCTAAACGAGCTTTGCCCGTTTTTTGAAAACTCAAGAAATTCTACGCAAAGTTACCTGCAAAGCTGATTTTTGCAGAATCAATTACTTTTGCTCTATGGCCGTCACGGCATCGGGAGTTTCATCCCATTGTATTTCATTGAGTCATGTATATTTATGATATGGAGGTGATTTATTGGACTGAGTTATTATCAATCTCTGTTGCTTCTTTTGCTGTTTCTGGCAGCAGTGGCAGATCTAAAGACAGATCGTATTCCCAACGGATTTATCGTGCTCGGTATCGCGGTCGGCGGTGCAGGCGGTCTATGGTATCATTCAGATCTATGGCAGTCTGTCTTATCTATGTTTCTTGCGTTTCTGCTCATGTATCCCCTGTTCAAGATCGGCGTGCTCGGCGCAGGTGATGTAAAGGTGTTAATGATGACCGGAAGTTTTATGACGATCAATGAGTTTCTTATCGTTCTGGCGGCATCTTTTGTGATCGGTGCAGTGTTTTCCCTGATAAAAATATTGGCGGAGCACAATGGAAGAGAACGGATCTGCTATTTTCTGTCATATCTGGCAGAGGTCATGCGGACGCGGCAGTGGAGGCTGTACGGAGAGAATACGGTACAGGATTATCAACGGTACTGCAGGAACAAGATACATTTTACGATCCCTGTTTTGTTTGGTGTGGTGCTGAGAATAGGAGGTGTAATTTAAAGATGAAAAATAATAAAATTTTTGCGGTCTGTGATACGGAAGAGGCTTATGCACACAGATTGACAGAATACCTGCTGGAAAAAGCCAGACTGCCCTATGCGGTACATTTGTTTACGGAGGTGGAGGAACTGAGAAAATTTGCCGGGCAGCAGGAGATAGAGATTCTGCTGATCGCGGAAAGCGCATTGAAACTGTTGAAGGAGGAGTATATCAGACAGCAGGTAACGCAGATGTTTGTGCTTCAGGAAGAAGAGGAGAAGGAGCGGGAGGATCTGTGCTATATCAGTAAATTCCAGAGTCCTGAAAGGATTTTGGAGCAGATGGCCGAATCGGCGGCCGGGCTTTTGACATGGAGTGAAACAATTACGATTGAGAATACGGCGGTAAAACTGATCGGAGTCTATTCTCCTGTCAAGCGGTGTCTGCAGACTTCATTTGCACTGACCCTGGGGCAGATTCTGGCGAAGGAACATCGCACATTGTATTTTAACTTCGAATGCTATTCGGGTTTTGGGCAAATGCTTAACCGGGAATTTCCGGCAGACATGATGGATCTGATGTACTATTACCGGTGTGCCAGGGATCAGCTGTCCATGCGGCTTTCCGCTTCTGTCCAGCATATCGGCGGACTGGATTATATACCGCCCATGCAGTCCTACACCGGCGTGCGGGAGGTGACCGGGCCTCAGTGGCTGGAATTTTGCAAGTGCATTGCCGGTATCGGAGAATATGAATATATCATTCTGGACCTGGATGACAATATGGACGGGCTTTTTGATCTGCTCAGAAAGTGCCATAAGATCTATACGATCACAAAGGAAGATCATTTTGCGGCGGCAAAGATCAGCCAGTATGAGCAGATTTTGAAGTTTAACGAACTTGAGGAAATTGCGGATAAAACCGTGAAATGCCGTTTTCCCGTATTCAAACAGCTTCCGGATAACATGGAGTTGATGACTCACGGTGAACTGGCGGGGTATGTCAGAGCCATTGTGCGAGAGGATCTGTATGGAGAGTAGGGAAGAGAGAAAAAAGAGACTGCGGGACATACTGGCGGATCATATTGATTATTCCATGGAAAGTTCGGATGAAGAGATCCTGGAAATGATTGATGAGATGCTGACCCGTGAGAGTAAGGCAATGCCGCTCGCATTAAAGGAGCGGGAGCAGATGCGGAGGGAACTTTTCCATGCGATCCGAAAGCTGGACGTGTTGCAGGAATTGATAGACGATCCCGAAATCACGGAAATTATGATCAACGGGCCGGATCATATTTTTATTGAACAGGCGGGGCGGCTGCATCGGAGCAGTCTGCGGTTTGAGAGCCGGGAAAAGCTGCAGAACGTAATCCAGCAGATTGTTGCGGAGTGTAACAGGGTGGTAAATGAGGCTTCGCCCATTGTGGATGCAAGGCTGAAAAACGGCGCCCGGGTCAATGTGGTATTAAACCCGGTGGCATTGAACGGACCCATCGTAACCATCAGGCGGTTTCCGGAGTATCCAATTACCATGGAGGATCTGGTTTCCTTCGGATCTGTGAGTGAAGAGGTATGCGGATGGCTGGAGAAGCTGGTGAAGGCAAAATATAACATTTTTATCAGCGGAGGCACCGGTTCGGGCAAGACTACTTTTTTGAATGCACTGTCCGCTTACATACCGGAGGAAGAGAGGATCATCACCATTGAGGACAATGCGGAACTGCAGATCAAAAGTATATCAAACCTGGTGAGTATGGAAACCCGAAATGCCAACGTGGAAGGGTGCAGGGAAATTACCATACGGGATCTGATCAGAACTTCACTTCGTATGCGGCCTGACAGGATCATTGTAGGCGAGGTCAGGGGCGGAGAAGCTTTTGACATGATGCAGTGCCTGAATACGGGACATGACGGTTCCATGTCTACAGGACATGCCAACAGTTCAGAGGATATGCTGAGCCGTCTGGAAAATATGATTCTGATGGGAATGGAGATACCCCTTACGGCGATCAGACAGCAGATCGCTTCCGGCATAGACATTATCATCCACCTGGGGCGCCTCCGGGACAGAACCAGAAAGGTGCTGGAAATCGTGGAGATACTTGGATTTGAGAAGGATGCTATTCTGACCGGACTGTTATACCGGTTTGAGGAGACGGGAACGGACGGGGCAGGAAGGATCCTTGGTACACTACAGAAGAAAGGAGAGTTAACCTATGTCGAAAAACTGCAGGCTGCCGGATTATACTGAATATCATTTTCAGCCGAAGGAGGGTTTGCTGTATATGCTGGAAGGCATTTTGATCGTGGCGGCGGTGGGCTGTTTTTTCTATCATTCGTGGATTGCGTGTCTGTGTCTTGCGCCCGTACTGTTTCTGTTTTTGAAAGAAAAGAAGAGGGAACTGGCAAAAAAAAGGAGACAGGAGTTGAGCGGTCAGTTTAAGGATATGGTTCTGGCGCTGGCGGCCAATCAGAAAGCAGGTTATTCCATTGAGAATGCGGTTCGGGAGGCGTACAGGGATATGGAAATGCTTTATGGCGAGGAAGGGATGATCTGCGTGGAGATCAGATATATTATAGCCGGACTGGAAAATAATGTGGTTTTGGAAAAGCTGATCTACAGTCTTGGGATGAGAAGCGGATTACCGGATATTTTGCAGTTTGCGGATATTTTTGCCATAGCAAAAAGAAGCGGCGGAAATATGACGGATATCCTGACAAAGACGGCCGTCATGATTGAACAAAAGACTGATACGGACAAAGAGATCCAGTTGATGCTCGGTGCAAGAAAGACAGAGCAGAAGATCATGAACCTGGTTCCCTTTCTGATTATCTTTTACGTGGGCGGCACTTCCAGAGGATTTTTTGATGTACTGTATCACAATGTGATCGGCATTGTCATTATGACGGTGTGTCTTGGATTTTACGGGGCGGCCTACCTGCTGTCCAGGCGGATCGTAGAGATTGAGGTATGAAGGGATACGCAGTGGTGTATTGACCGACAAAAATGCAGCAGATGGAAATATAAGCAAGAGGAAAGCAATACAGAGATGAGACAGGAGTTTGAAAATGGCTTAGCAGAAATGGAGAGAGTAAAAATATGGTCTACATTTACATAGTACTTCTGGTAATTTATATACTGCTCTTTTTTCTTTCACGGAAAGAAGAGGGCCGGAATCCTTTTCGCAGAATGGCTTTTTTCCTAATACGAAAGCGGCAGGATATATTCGGTAAGAAAGCGGAGAAAGGGGGTGGTAAGAACTGGAAGCAGGAACTGTACAGAAAACAGCTGGGAAATAAATTAAAGACGCTGCATCCTTCCGCGGCAGTCCAGGAACAGGTCAGGGAATATTATGCGGGGCAGTACAGCGTGGCGCTTACCGTGGCTTTTGCGGGTGTCTTGCTCTGTCTGCTTCTGTGGTTCGGGGCAAGGGAAAGTTCTCTGTTAACGGAAGAAGGATACCTTTGGAGAAATTCCTACGGACAAGGGGACGTGTCTGTGCAGCTGCTGGCACAGATCGAGGGAGAAGAGGAGGAGATCTTCCAATATATTCTGGAAGAGCGGAAGTATACGCAGGAAGAGGCAGAGAAGCTGTTTCAGGAAGCGGTGGAAATTCTGCCGGAGATCATTCTCGGAAACAATGAAAGTCTGGAAGATGTGCGAAGTGATCTGGATCTGGTAACGGAAATAGAGGGCTGCCCCTTTACCCTGTCCTGGGACAGCAGCAGCTACGGAGTCGTAAACACCGATGGCACGGTGGAAAATGCGGAATTACAGGAGGCGATAATTGTCACGCTGACCGCACATTTCCAATATGAAAAATGGGAGTGGGATCATCAACTGGCCGTGCAGGTCAATCCTGCTATTTATACTCACAGGGAGAAGCTGCGCAGGAGGCTGGAGGAGCTGCTGCGTGTGCAGGAAGAACAGACCGGAACCAGGGAGGCAATGCTCCTGCCTGACAGCGTGGATTCCCGGAGAATTGTGTGGAAAGAAATAGTGGAGGATGGCAGCGGGTATCTGTTCATGCTTGCCCTGTTTGCGGCATGTATGCTGTATCTGGGGCGAGGGTGGGAACTGGAACGGAAGCTTGAGCAGCGTAAGAAGCAGCTTTTGCTGGATTATCCCGAAGTTGTAAATAAACTGGCGCTCTATATGGGGGCAGGCATGACCATCAGAAATGCTTTTGCCAGGATGGGTGAGGATTATCGAAGACAGCAGAAAGAGAGGTTTCGATATGTCTATGAGGAGATTTTGATCACCTGTTACGAACTGCAGAGCGGACGCTCCGAGCGGGAAGCCTACGATCACTTCGGAAAACGCTGTCAGGTGCAGGCATACAGGAAGTTAAGCACGCTGCTGTCCCAGAATATCAGAAAGGGAAGCAATGACCTGCTGTATATGCTTAGACAGGAGGCGGACCAGGCTTTTGCGGAGCGGAAAAATATGGCCAGAAAGCTGGGCGAGGAGGCGGGAATAAAACTGCTTCTGCCAATGATGATGATGCTCTGCATCGTTATGGTGATCATTATGATACCGGCATATTTTTCATTTATGATCTGATGCGGGGAAACCCGATAAGATAAGTCGTAACAGTGAGTCCAAAGGATGAACTGCTACGATCAATCCAATAGAAACAAGAAAAAGGAGGACAAGGTATGTTCAACACAACAGAATTAAAGAAAAGAGTGGCGGAAAAGAAGGCTTTGAAGGCGACCGCAAGGAAGTCAGGGGAGTTAAAGGGAATCAGAGAATTCTTCCGGGAAGAAGAAGGCATGGGAACCGTGGAGATCATATTGATCATCGTGGTGCTGATCGGTCTGGTGATCATCTTTAAGAAGCAGCTTACAGCGCTGGTGAACACGGTTTTTGACAAGATCACCCGTGACAGTAAGACGGTTATGTCATGAGAAAGGGATATATAACCGTATTTCTGACACTTTCCCTGACGTTGATTCTGTCCCTTGTATTCACTGTAATAGAAGGGGCACGAATCAGTGCCATACGCATGAAATTTGAGTGTGTTGCCGACATCGGCATGAACTCGGTGCTGGCGGAATACCACAGGGAACTGCTGGAACAATATGATCTGCTGTTTGTGGATATGTCCTACGGGGGAAGCCATGCGTCTGTCGGTAATACGGAAGCTCATCTGAAAAACTATATGCAGAAGAACCTGCAGGGAGGAGAAAGTGCAGGTTATGCCGGAGTCCGGGATTTTCTTGCAATGGAGGCAGGTGATGTAAAGATCGGACAGTATTCTATTGCCTCTGACAGTGGGGGAAGTGTGCTCAAAAGGCAGATTTCGGATTATATGTCAGATTATCCGCTGGGTGCTCTCCTGGAAAAGCTGGATTCGGGTGCGGAGGCGGTGCAGAAGCATGGATTTGAGACGAGGGATATTGAGGGGGAGTGGATGGCCTATGAAAATGAGATTAAGGAGATCGGAATCCCCAAGCAGCAGACCGAAGAAGGAAAGTACGAAGAAGTGCCCATGGATAATCCGGCAGATGCGGCCGCTTCCACGAGAAACAGCGGTGTGCTGAATCTGGTACTGGATGATCCTTCACAGGTATCTGCGGTGCGGGTGTCTTTAAACGATTATATCTCCAACCGCAGCCTGATAGAAGGAAGCGGTCTCTGTAAGGAGGCAGTATCTGTTTCCGGCGGTGTGAGCGAACTGGCATTTCAGGCGTATTTGTTTGAAAAGTGCGGGTATTACGGACATGAGACGGAAAAATCCCTGCTCAAATATCAGATGGAATATATTTTAGCCGGCAAAGATACGGACTGGCAGAATCTGGAGAAAATTGCAAAACGGCTGCTTCGGTGGCGTGAAGTGTCCAATTTCAGCTATATCATGACGGACAATGCGAGAATCGGAGAGGCAGAGCTGGTGGCGGCTGCGCTGGCAGTGGTGCTTTTGTGTCCAGAACTGTTCAAGCCGGTAAAGTATACCCTTTTGTATGCCTGGGTGTATCTGGAAAGTCTGCAGGATGTGAAGACATTGCTTTCAGGCGGCAGAGTACCTGTTTTTAAGACGGCTCAGGACTGGAAAACGAATCTCAGCGGACTTCTCAATGTGAGAGGCAGCCTGAAGGCAGATACCGGTGGAAATGGACTGAATTATGAAGACTATCTGCGGATCATGCTTTTTCTGGAAAATAAGGATAAACGGACTTTCCGTGCCATGGACATTATGGAGATGGACATCCGGCAGACACCGGGAAACGGAAGGTTCAGACTGGATGCCTGCTTTGACACTTATCAGGCAGAATTGTCCGTTTCAAGCCGGTTTGGATATTCATATGAAATAACGAGACTTTATGGTTTCTACTGACAGATGTATCCCGGCCGGGAAATAAGACAGTAAGAAATTGTCGGGAAATTACTTTTTAACAGTTTCTGAGGGTGGGAGGTGATAAAAGATGCCCTTTTTACGATCAAAGCAACATAAATCTATTCATTCGACAGCACATTCTCTCCGGGCATATCTTGAGGCCATTCAAGGTAGTCATATGGTTCTGTTTTTCGTCAGATCGCTAAAGAGGGCGTCTCTTATTACCGCCCGCCGGATCTTCTGGACCTTTTCCCGGCACCGGCGGGGATCCATGACGCTGGAAGCAGCCTTTGTACTCCCCTTTTTTCTGTTTGCAGTCATCAATATTCTGTATGCAGTGAATATCATCGGAACACAGAGCAGATTGAATGCGGCGCTGCATCAGACTGGAAACAAAATGGCTTTTGCGGGATATGTCTATGAGCACACGGTGGGAAGCGTGCTGTCCGACAGCCTGGCAGGTGTGGCGATGACCGGTATTTATGCCAGAGGACAAATTCTGGAATACACAGGCAGGGAATATCTGGAACATTCCTGTGTTGCCGACGGGGCGGCAGGGCTGTCACTGCTGGGCTCACGCGTTATGGAAAAAGACGACGTAATAGATCTGCGAGTCACTTACCGGGTAAAACCGCTTGTGAGCATTATGGGTTTTGATGGTTTTACCATGTCGCAGCGCTATTACGGAAGAGCCTGGACGGGATATGATGTGACACAAAATGTAAGCGCTGCCGGAGGAGAGGATCCGATGGTGTATATTACGCAGACGGGAACGGTTTACCATACAGACAGAAACTGCAGTTATCTGAATCCTTCGGTGGAATCGGTGCCAAGGGAGACGGTGGGGAGCAGAAGAAATGAGTCGGGCGGCAGGTATTATCCCTGTGAACGATGTGACGGCAGCAGCGGAACAGGACAGGTTTATCTCACTAGTCAGGGCAGCAGTTATCACAGCCGGATCAGCTGCTCCGGGTTGAAGAGAACAATTTATACAGTGCCCTTATCTGAGGTGGGCGCGAGGGGGAGGTGTTCAAAATGTGGATAGAAATTCTTTTATTTCTTTTTCTCGGTGCCTGCGCGGTGTGTGACGGTGTGAAAAAGGAAATTCCGCTGGTTCTGGTCTGGCTGGGTATGACAGCAGCGGCGGTGCTACATATACAGGGAATGATCGCGGGTGGAACATGGCTGACAATCGCCCTGTCTATACTGCCCGGAGTCATGTTCTGGATACTCAGCTTTATTACCGGGGAAAAGGTGGGATACGGAGACGGATGGATGTTGATTATGATCGGATTGTTTGTAGGTTTGTGGAAATGTTTCCTGATTTTGTTGGCAGGTCTTGTGATAGAGTCTGTGGCAGTGCTTGTATTGCTGGCGGCAAGGCGGATTTCCAGAGACCGGCAGGTTCCCTTTGGGCCGTTTTTGCTGCTTGGAATGGGGGTGGTGATATGTTTTTGAGAAAAAAAGCAGGAGGCTATATGACGGTAGAAGCGGCATTTATTGTTACATGGACGGTTTTTATCTTTGTTTTTCTGATTTATCTTGCTTTTTATTCTTATGATAAATGCGTGCTTTTTCAAGATGCCTACGGTGTCTGCTTCCGGGGAAGCATACAGAAAAAAGAGGAAAATGTTGTACCTTATATCAGTTCTCATATGAAGGAACAGTTCGGCAGAAAATATTTCGGAACGGAGGAAGTACGCGGAAGCGTAGACCGTCGGGGTAATGTTACCGACGTGACCGGTGAGTGCCGGGTAAAGGTGCCTGTCCGGAATGTTTTTACCATGAGTGATGAACCGGGATGGAAAATCCGTACCCGGGCAAGGGCGCAGATCATCAATCCCACGCATATAATACGTAAGAGCAGGTGGATCGGCAACATGGCAGGCAGGCGGGGAAGCGAATAAAAAAGTGTGCAGGAGCGGGGATGGATATGTTAGAAGCAAAATATTACAAAGACTACAGACATAATTATATGATACTGCAGTGCGGCCAGAGGGATTTGGCGAGAAGCTACCAGTACAGGATACTGACTTCGGATAAGATCAGAGAGATTCTCAGGTGCTGTGTACGGCATGTAAACGGAATTACATACTATTATTATGATATCAGTTCGAAAACGACATTGGAAAGCCTGTATAAAGGTAAGAAAATGTCCTACGAACAGGTCAGGGATATGCTGCGCCAGATTTATGCAATATGTGACAGACTGGCGGGGTATTTTATGGATGAGACAAAACTGGTTCTTCTGCCGGAGCATATTTATTACGATTTTACGGATGATAAGTATATCGGACTTTATTACCCCGATTATCAAGCGGTGGGAGCGGAAGCCGTGAAACCGCTGATGGATTTTCTTCTGGAACATATTGACACGGAGGACGTGGGATTAACGGAGGATATGTACCGGATCTATGAGATGGCGGAAGAGCCGCATTTTATCATGGAAGATGCATTGCAGATTCTGGAAGAGCGGGAAGAGCAGGCGCGGGATGCTGTCGTGACGGCGGCGGTGTCTGATCTTACCAAAGGAATGAAGATGCAGGAAGAAAGTGGTACGGGGTATCGGGAACATGAGATGGCCGGGAAGAAATTCCGGGAGGCGAATGGGGATCAGGATGCGCCGCGGATGCAAAATGGATCAGCCTGGCAGAATAAAGACGGATTCAGGAATAAAGAAGCATCCCATGTGCAGAAATGTATGTCGGGACGGGATCAGGAAGCATCATGGGGACAGGACGGTGAAGAAAGCTGTAATCGAAAGAGAGAATGGGATCAGGATTATGCCGCTTACGGTTCATCTTGTGGAGAGAGTGCAGCGCAATGGGAGACTGATGCACAGACAGGGTGTGCATTTGTGGAATCTCAGAAAGACAGGGAAAGTTTCGCAAAGAAACGCCTGTTTTATCTTGTTTTTTCAGTTTTGTCACTGCTCGGTACAGGCGGTGCTCTGGCGGTGTACAACACCTATGACCTGATCCGGGAGGAGAAACTGGCGCTTTACGGGGCTATGGCAGCTATGGGAATTTGCTTTTTTATATGTGTGGCAAGAATCCTTTCATGCAGGCAGGATAAAAGAAAGGATAAGCAGAAAGGCTGTCAGGAACGGACTGCAGATCCGGAATGGGATGCAGGTCAGGAGTACTGTGGAGAGGACAAGAGAATACCCTTGGATCAGGTGATCAGCTATAATATGAATCTGGATCCGGAAGAGTCAGATTTACCAATGAACCGGACAGGACATTATGATAGCGAAAGACCCTCCGGTAACAGATCGGAATACCGTGGCAGTATGACGGAATACGGAACAGACAGAAGAAGTTCTGCTGACAGGCCGGGAGACATGTCGGGCAGGAACTATGGCAGAAATAATGTCGGCCGTCATCTGCCTGTGGATGCGGTACGGGAGGAAGACAATTACGGGAATACGGTTTTCTTTGATGAGAGCATGGTAGAAGAAGGGAAGCTGTATGCCATTGACCAGAGAAACAAAAAGCATATTGAATTAAGGCATTTTCCCTATACCATCGGCAAGGCGGCGGGTTGTGTTGATTATGTTCTGCCGGACCGTTCCGTGAGCCGGCTCCATGCCAGATTTGACAGGGACGGGGAGAAGCTTTTGCTGACGGATCTTAATTCCACCAACGGTACTTATAAGAACGGCCTGCGGATGCAGCCCAGGGAAACTGTGGAAATCGAGCCGGGAGATGAGATCCGGTTTGGAAATCTGAATTATTGTTACCGGTAGGGAAATAATTACGCACAGCAATGCATATTTGACATCATAAAACGAACATGATAATCTCAAAGAAGTAAAATCAAAGATATTTTAAATTTTTATTTAAGTTGTATCGCAAACCCGTCTGCGATATGCACGGGATTAGCTTGGAGTATGTCATGCTGTCAGAACAAATGGAGCAGTTGTTTTATGGCAACGGCTATTATAAAATTGCATCGAATCTGCCGGAATATACATTTTACTGCCGTAAGGAAAATCAGGGAACCACGATACTGTTTGTGATTGATTACAGGCAGGGCCTTTGGGTTTCCGAGGATCAGTATGCACATTTGAAGCACAGGATTACCGGTTTCATGAAGGAGAAGGGGGAAGAGGATGTACATATTCTTACCCTGATCTTAAGCGCAGACACAGAAAAGGCCAAAAAGCTGTGTATCAGCGACAGCTTTTGCTGGATGATAGACGTGGTGTCAAAGCGTTTGATTATTCATGAGAATCAGGTGCCGGATTTCTATGGATGGAAAGGGCTGCTGGAAGAATACCTTGCTGTTTTGCAGCAGGATGAAAACAGGTCAGGCGACGGAGGTATGGAAAATCCGGGGAATCCACCGGAATCAGGGGGAACTGGCGGAAATTTCGGGGGAGGAAAATCGGGAAGAAAATACAGGAGCCGGAGGCAGATTGCAGAAATGTCCTGGGTAACTGTCGGACTTGTGGCAGTAAATGTGATTGTTTTTCTGATATGTACATTTACCGGTGATTTGTTATATAATATAGGTGCGGTCAGCGTCAGGGATGTTCTGGAAGAGGGGGCATATTATCAGGTTCTTTCTTCTATGTTCCTGCATTGGGATGTGAATCATCTTTTCAGTAATATGATCGTGCTTTATTATATCGGGGAGATCGTGGAGAAGAAGACAGGACATCTTTCCTATGCTTTGATATATTTTCTCTCAGGGATTATGGGAAATGTTTTTTCCATGGGATATGAACTGTTGACGGAACAGTATTACAGTTCCGCAGGAGCCAGCGGAGCAGTTTTCGGCGTGGAAGGCGCGCTGTTTTTGCTGCTAATCATACACCGCGGTAAGATGGAGCAGATGACGGTAGGAAGACTGGCTTTCTCGATCGTCTTTTCTCTATATTGCGGGTTTACGTCTGCAGGTGTGAATAATGCGGCGCATATAGGAGGTGTTCTCATGGGGTTTGCGGTGACGGCGGTCATTATGATGCTGCGCCCTCATGCGGGAACAGGAAAGGATAGAGGTTTCAATGAAAGTTAACATTTATTACGGCGGAAGAGGATTGATGGATGATCCTACGCTTTTTGTTTTAAATAAGATGAAAGAGGTGCTGGAAGAACTCCGTGTTACGGTGGAGTGTTTTCAGCTGTATGAGTTGAAGAACAGCATCACGACGCTGCCCCAGACGCTCAAGAGTGCGGACGGCGTTATTCTTGCGACTACTGTGGAATGGTACGGAATCGGCGGATATATGCAGCAGTTTCTGGATTCCTGCTGGCTTTACGGGGACAAGGAGAAGATCGGGAAGATCTACATGTGCCCCATCGTCATGTCAACTACCTATGGTGAAAGGGACGGAAAGCTGGATCTGATTACTGCGTGGGAGATTCTGGGCGGGCTTCCCTGTGACGGTATCTGTGGGTATATTACCGATACTGCCATGTTGGAGCAAAATGAGGAATATATCCGTATTATTGAGAAAAAAGCGGAGAATCTGTACCGCACGATCAACCAGAGGATGGCATGTCTGCCCACCAGTAATCAGGCGGTGAAGCAGAAGGTTGCGATTACTAAGAACATTAATTTCACGCCGCAGGAGTCTGAGCAGCTTTCCCAATATGTATCCGACGATACTTATGTGCAGAGACAGAAAGCGGATATCCAGGAACTGGCAAGTATGTTCCGGGATTTGATGGGGAGCAGCGAGAAGGATGATACCACAGAATTTCTGAAGGATATTCAGGAGCATTTCAGACCCCAGCCGGGCATATCCGGCAGCTACAAGGTGATGATAGAGAATAAGAAGACACCGTTGGTTATAGAAGTAAACGGAGGAGATTTCCAATGTTATTACGGGGAAGGCAGCCATGTGGATGTGGAAATGCAGATGACACGGGATGTTTTTGAAGATATCATTGCGGGCAGGAATACATTCCAGGGTTCTTTTATGGCAGGCGATATGAAGATGAAGGGCGATTTCAAGATTCTCAGGGCATTGGATCAGGTGCTGATCTTCGGTGCAAGGCCTGCCGGGCTGTGATTTTTGCAGCTTTGGGGTACTGACCAGCGGTTCACCAACAGCACAGATATAAAAGATGTTTATGAAACGATAAAAAACGATACATGGGAAGGAGATTGTGACATGAGTAATGAAAATTGTATTTTCTGTAAGATTGCAAACGGGGAGATTCCGTCCCAGACATTGTATGAGGACGATAGCTTTCGCGTGATTCTGGACTTAGGGCCTGCGACGAAAGGACATGCCCTTGTCATTCCGAAAGAGCACTATGCGAATCTCTATGAACTGCCGGAGGAGCAGGCGGGTGAAGCCATGAAGGTTGCAAAGAAAATGGCGGCCAGGATGACGGACCGTTTGGGATGCGAAGGCTTTAATCTGATACAGAATAACGGTGATCTGGCGGGACAGACTGTTTTTCATTTTCATATGCATATGATCCCCAGGTATCGTGCAGACGGACAGACCATCGGATGGAAGCCCCAGGAGGTTACACAGGAAGAACTGGAAGAAGTAAAGAAACAGATCTGTGGAGAGTAATCTGTGATCTGCAGGTGGTGTAAGATCAGATATCTGCGATTATGTTTGCCGCTTCCTGTTGTGGCGGAAAAAAGAAAGACCGAATACGTTGCAGCCTGTTGAGAGATCAGCGGTATGCATGTAGTTATGAAAGGATATAACGGATAGATGCGGACGATAGACGTGGCGGAGGTCACACAGAATATCAGGGAAATGTGCATAGAGGCAAATCATTTTCTTGCAGAAGACATGGATGCGGCGATGAAGCAGGCGGCACAGGAGGAGAAAGGTCCTCTGGGAAAGCAGATTTTGTGTCAGCTTCAGGACAATCTTAAGATTGCAGGCGAGGATATGATACCGATTTGCCAGGATACCGGAATGGCAGTTATTTTTATGGAGATCGGCCAGGACGTTCACTTTACCGGCGGTTTGCTGGAGGATGCGGTGAATGAGGGTGTCAGGCAGGGATATACAGAGGGATATCTCAGAAAATCTGTGGTTAAAGATCCGCTGATCCGCGAAAATACAAAGGATAATACGCCGGCGGTTATTCATTATGAGATGGTTTCCGGTGATAAGATAAAGATTACCGTTGCCCCTAAAGGGTTCGGCAGCGAAAATATGAGCCGAGTGTTTATGCTGAAGCCGGCAGACGGAATTGAGGGGGTCAAAAATGCGATCCTGACGGCAGTAAAGGATGCAGGACCCAACGCATGTCCGCCTATGGTGATAGGCGTTGGCATTGGCGGAACTTTTGAGAAATGTGCGCTGATGGCGAAGAGAGCGTTGGCCAGGCCCGTGAATGAACGTTCCACGATTTCCTATGTGGCGGATCTTGAGAAGGAAATGCTTGCAAAGATTAATGAGACAGGTATTGGCCCCGGAGGATTGGGCGGATCAATTACGGCTCTTGCGGTAAACATCAACACATATCCGACGCATATTGCGGGACTTCCGGTGGCGGTTAATATCTGCTGCCATGTAAACAGACATGCAGTGCGGGTTTTGTAAGAGGGGACGGAGGAACAATGGAACAGCATATACAGGCGCCTATGAACAAAGAAGATGCAAAAAAACTGCAGGCCGGTGATTATGTGTATATAACCGGGACGATCTACACGGCCAGAGATGCGGCACATAAGAGAATGTATGAAGCACTGGAACGGGGAGAGGCGCTTCCCATTGACACGGAAGGGAATGTGATTTATTATATGGGTCCGTCACCGGCCAGAGAGGGCAGGCCGATCGGTTCCGCAGGCCCAACCACCGCCAGCCGTATGGATAAGTATACGCCGGATCTTTTAGATAGAGGACTGATCGGTATGATCGGCAAAGGTAAGCGGTCGGACGCTGTGAAAGAAGCGATTGTCAGAAACGGTGCAGTCTATTTTGCGGCAGTGGGCGGCGCGGGTGCACTGCTGTCCAGATCCATCACAAAGTCGGAAGTGATCGCCTATGACGATCTTGGAACCGAGGCTGTCCGCAGACTGGAAGTGAAAGATTTTCCGGTGATCGTTGTGATCGATTCCCGTGGAAAGGATCTGTATGAGTCAGTGGGGCGATGACAGCCGGAAAAAAAGTCGTTGACAAACGGGCAGACCGCGGATATAATTAATTGTGCGCTGTAAAATAAGCGTGGGCTGAAATATGTATATTGGTAGAGGATAGTTCAGACTGTGGAGAAATACTCAAGAGGCTGAAGAGGCGCCCCTGCTAAGGGTGTAGGTCGCTTGCGCGGCGCGAGGGTTCAAATCCCTCTTTCTCCGTTATAACTATCAAAAAAGTGTCGGGAAACCGGCACTTTTTTGCATGAAAAAATTCTTTGTACATTCAAGTTTGCGAAGCGAATTTTATAAACCGGCCTGTTCATTTTTTTTAGACCGCTTCTGTTCATACATCGCCTGGTCAGCTTTTTCTGAAAGCTGCTTTAAGTCGAATTCCGGTCCGGCAGTTTCCGTAGCTACTCCAATACTTGCGGAAATAGCATATTTTCTGGGATGCAGATCGTTGTAATGTGCCAGATACTGGTTAACTTTGTAGATCAGGACAGTGATTTCCTCATCCGTATATCCTGAAGTCAGCAGATAGAATTCGTCGCCGCCCAGTCTGGCACAGATATCCCCTTCTTTGACAGCATTTTTCAGAGCCTGGCCGAGTATGCCGATGGCAAAATCACCTTCGCTGTGTCCGTAGGTGTCGTTGATCTTCTTCAATCCGTCCAGATCAAGCACAAAGGAAGAAATTCTGGCGCCGGAATCCTGTGCTTTTTCAATCAGTTCTTCTGCCATGAGCTTATATCCGTGGCGGTTATATAACCCGGTCATTTCATCATGCATATAAAGCTTTTCCAGGCGGTTGACAAGAAGTCCGGTACGCTTGTTCTCGGCAATGTTGTGCAGCATACTGCTGACGTTCATGATCCATGAGAGAAAATCAACTTCACAGAGAACCTGATTATTTTCGTATGCAATGGTTATATAGCCGTAGGCTTTTTCACAGAAATACAAAGGGAAAAAGATATAGCCGGCGGCTTCACTGTCGAAAAGGTAGTCGGGAAGCGGATTTTGCTTGGTAAAACTGCATTCATGCATTCTCCTGCCGTTTTTATAAGAAAATTTCAGAAGAACCACGTCCTGATTTCCGGAATCATCCTCGGAAAAAGTGATGGTACGGATATGGGAGGAGACGGAGTCCCAGTCGGAATACAGACAAAGATAGAGCTCACTGCATCCGGGAATCCGGGTAACAAAATTTGCAAGCAAATCCATTCCTGCATTGATATCCATGGTGACAAGCAAAGAAGAAGCCATATGTATGTTGTTTGTAATTATATTTTCGTACTGTCCCACTTTAAGTCCCATAGCATGTTGAAAATGAAAAGGGTTCTTATTGTGAGTAGCCGGGCATCCGCAGGAGCCGCCAATGTGTGGCCGGGCCGTAATGACTGTGACAGGCGGAAGCTCTTCGCCGTGAATCGCAGAAAAAAGAAGCTCGACAGCCCGGACTCCCATTTCCCTGGTGGGAAAGGTGACCGATGTTAAAGGCGGATTAATCGACTGACCCTCCTCAAGCATATCAGTACCTGTTATGGCGATGTCTTCGGGAACCCGATATCCCCGGCCAAGAAGAGCTTTGATCATGCAGAGGGCCATGCGGTCATTGTAGCAGACGATGGCGTCAGGCTTGCCTGTGGCGGTAAAATGTTCCGCCGCCGCTTCAAAATCTGCAACTGCATAGGTGCATTCAAAAATTTCCTGCTCTGTGACCGGCAGGGCGTGTTTTGCCATGGTCTGCTCAAAGATACTTCTGCGGTGGTCTGAAAAATAAGCTTCCTGCGTGTTTCCCAGATAACAGATGCGTTTAAATCCGTGTGTTCCGATCAAATGTTCCGTGAGCTGGCCGACGGCGGAATCATTATCTAATGCTATGGAAGGATACTGCCCGTGCTGATGCGTAACTTCAAGAATGGGGCAGTTACATTTGGCCTGCAGTGTTTTGGAAATCACCCGGGGCAGATCGTCTGTGAGGTAAGTGCTGGAAATGAAGATAATACCGCAAAAATCATCAAAGTTCGGAATATGAAGGATGCTGGTCTCGCCAAGCCTGTAGTTCCCCGGACTTTCTTCGTCCGTAGAAGAAAAGATTTCCACGAAGTAACCGTACTCCGAGGCCTGGTCTATGATTCCCTGACAGATGGTACGCTGGTATTCCCCTACGATATGGGAAACGAATACGCCGATTTTCTTTGAGTGATACATGTGCTCAGCCTCCTTTGATTCCGGTTACTCTGATTCTATTTCCAAGTATAAGGGACGATGTTTCAAAAAACAACAACACATTTTGAAAGTTCAGTATTAAGTGTAAAGATGTTTTCGGGCATCTGTATAGCACACAAATTTGTGCCGCCCCGTCGCGTAAACGCTTCGGAATGGAGATTAATGTAATTTGAAAGAGAAACTAAAAAAATGACACTTTGATAAAAAATGGATACTTAAATCCAGACTAAAAAACATTTTATAATTAATTATCGGGCATGTCTGTGTAAATTTGTGAAAAATGCAAAATCTAAGGACATATAATCGACAAATATCGACATAGTATCCGAAAAAAACATGAAAGTATTTCGTTTTATCTCAAAAATATTATAAAAAATTACCATAGTAAACAAAAAAGGTATAAATGTTTTCTGCAGTGATTCAAGTACATGCAGAAAACATTAAAATACAATCAAATAAAAGGAGGAATTTATTATGAGGTATGGCAGAACGTTTCGCAAGCGGCTTCTGACTTTTATGCTCAGTCTGGCAATGGTACTTACTTCCGTTAATGTACCGGCGCTTACGGTCCGGGCGGAAGAAGAGACGCCTGTAGTGAACGAGGATGATGCAGCGACGATGCTTCCGGAAGAGAATGCCGGTGATGATGTGACGGCACCGTCGGAGGAAACCGGGGATGAAGATACGACGGCACCGTCGGATGAAGCGGGAGATGATGAGACGACAGCCCCTTCGGAAGATGTGGAGAATCAGGCACCGTCGAATCCGTCAGAGGGAGATGATGATTCATCGGAAGGAATTGAAGGTGTTGAGCCTTCGGATCCGTCGGATGAAGAAGGCGGCGATAGTGTGACAGATCCATCAGAAGAAGATGGCGAAGATATCACACCTCCGTTGGATGAAACAGAAGAAGACGGTGAAAATCCTGTGGGGGGGGGTATAAACCCGGATACACCGGATGATCCGTCAGAGGACGGTTCAGAACAAGAGGGACCAAGAGATCCGGATGCAGATCAGGCTGTTAACAACGAATTTGAAGCCTCCGGTACACATGGGGCGACCTATGACGAGGAGAAAAAAGAGGTTACCTTCTTCGCAAATTCAGATGATAAATGTTATGCCAATATAGAGATGCTTTGGTATAAGGAATATGACAGTTATGCTTCTGCGGCCAAGGCACATGTCAGCAATGGCGGCGATTTCATCGGAGGGGTTGGCGCAACCAATCTGGTGGAAAATGAAGATCAAACACAGAAGGCCGTGACGGTATCGGTGACAGAGGGAACCGGTGCGATTCTGTATTATATTAATGGCGGGGCAGGACATGCACGGCCGGATTATGAGCACGTTATCGTGATTGACCCGGATGCCGAGCCCGGTGAGGTTATCCCGGAAGCACCCAAGAAGCCGGTGGGTCTGACAGCAAAATGGTGGGATGAGAAAGATACCCCTAATTATAAAAAGATTTTTATATCCTGGGCAGGTGTCAGCGCTGATGATGTTTCCAGCTGGGAAATTTCGGTGGATGATGAAGTGCTGGTTGAGGTAGAAAACAAAGCGGGCGTACCGCCTTATTTTGCCTCAAATGTCTATGCGGCAGGAGAACACACAGTTTCACTTGTGGCAATCAACAGTGTAGGACGAAGTGAAGCGGCGACCACAACTTTTACATTGACTGCGGAGCAGGCAGGTCTTAAAGAGCCGGAAGTAAAGAATAATATCATTGTTTCCGAGCAGCTTGCACAGGCGAAAGCGGGCAGTGCGGTTACTCTTACTTATGTAGCCGATAATGAAGAATTTAAATTTGAAGATTATTCATTGAAAATAAACGGCGCGGCAGTGGAAGATTTGAGCAAGGTTACGATTCAGAACGGCTCCATTGAGCTTGCATCTGATCTTTTTCCGGGTGCCGGAACATATAAGATTGAGTTTGAAAAAGAAAACTTTAACTTCGCGCCGGTTTATCAGGTAGTGTATGCGGCAGATACGACGGACAACTGGGACGTGATCTGGAATGATGAATTCAGTGGTACATCTCTTGATACAACGAAATGGGATTACCAGACCGGTAACGGGTCGGCATACGGTGTTTCCGGATGGGGTAACAGCGAGGCGCAGATTTATACAAATTCCAAAGCAAATACATCTGTGGCAGATGGTAAGCTTACCATAACAGGTAAAAAGGAAGCGGACGGCAGCTATACATCTGCAAGACTTCGTACCGTGAAAGAGGAGATCGGTGCGGATGGAAAGGCGGCTACAGGAACACCGCTGAAGATCGATACATACGGTAAGGTTGAGGCAAAGATCAAAATGCCTGCCGGAAACGGTATCTGGCCTGCATTCTGGATGCTGCCTCATGATTCGGAGTACGGCACATGGGCAGCCAGCGGTGAGATCGATATTATGGAAGCGAGAGGACGTCTTCCGGGCGAGGTCTGCGGAACGATCCATTACGGCAATGTATGGCCGAATAACTCTTCCACAGGTAAAACATATAATTTTGAGAACGGAGATACTATCGAACAGTACCATTTATATACGATCGAATGGGATCCCACTGTCATGAAATGGTATGTGGACGGAAAACTTTACAGTGAAGTCAGCAATTGGTACAGTGTGGAGAGTGAGAGCGGTAATTATCCGTATCCGGCGCCTTTCGATGAAGAATTCTATGTGCTGTTGAATCTTGCACTGGGCGGAACGTTTGATTCGGGAACGACTGAAATCGCGGTGGATGAAAACGGTGTTGACATGGATGTTGACTACGTCAGATGGTATCAGAGGGCAGAAGGTTACGACGGCTGGGACATCACGCAGCCTGAGACTGAGAAGGATGAAAGTGAGACGGCAAAGGAACTGCTGGCAACGGCAGATGGAAACGGCAATTTCATCAAGGACAGCGATTTTTCCGCAATGCAAACGGAACCTTATACGACAGCAGATTCCTGGAAGATTGAGAGGGGATACTGGGCGCCGCTTTTGATTCCGACCAACGGAAACGGTAAGGCAGAATGGTCCAAGACGAAGAACGGAGATAAGAATTATCTGAAGGTTGCAGTCAACAGCGTGGGAAGCGAGACTTATTCTTCGCAGATGCTGCAGTACTTCCCGGTTATAAAAGGATATTCTTATGAAATATCGTATAGCGCATATACAGATGAAGCAAAACAAAAGGCGGATATCGCATTAAAGATCGGCGGTGACGGTGACAACGGATGGGCAGTTTATTCCGGCAACTATTCGGATAAGCTTACCACCACGCCTACAACATATACACATAAATTCACAATGACAGGGGAAACAGACCCTACGGCGAGATTCGAGTTTAACCTGGCGACTTCAGCGGGTAACGTATATCTGAGTGATGTTACGGTGAAACTGATCGACGGTGTATCGGAAGATGAGGGCGAGGATGATGATAAAGCGCCTCTGGGAGACGGCAACCATGTGTATAACGGCGGATTCAGCAACGGTACAGACGGCCTGCTCTACTGGCATTGGGGCACAGCGGATGAACCGGAAAAGGTTTCTGTTGTAAGAGAAAATAAGGAGCGGAAAGCTGAGATCAAAGCAACCGCAGGCGATCCGGTCTCCATGTGGCAGTATGGTATGAATCTGCTTCAGAAGGACGATTATGTACTTACCTTTGATGTGGACAGCGCTGCGGCACAGGATATTGACCTGGCAGTAACGAATCATGACGGGACAGACGGCTATGCATCTGGAACAAAGAGTGTGGAAGCAGGAGCTTCTAAGGTTGAGTGGAAATTTACACAGCCGGAGGGCAAAACAGATGCAGGCGGTAAGCTGATGCTCACATTTAAGGGAGATGCGAAGATTGACAATGTGAGACTGGTACGTACCAGCTACAATAATGTAGATTACAGCAAGGTTGAACTGTATCCGCTGTATAACGGTGATTTTTCAAACGGAATAGACGGATGGAATATCTGGAGTGAAGCGGGCGGATGGCAGGAGAGCAAGGTAAATGCCGATGGTCAGCTAGAGGTAAAGGCGAAAGTCGAAGCCAATGCTACATTTTATTGTGTCGGTATTAAATCATCAAGCATGACCTTGACAAAGGGCGTTCCCTATAAGGTGAAATTTGATTATACACTGCCTGCTGACAAGACTTATACGTTAGAACTGGGTGGTATTCAGAGGGAGATCACTCTGCAGGCCGGTACGCACACGTATGAAAGCGAAGTGTTCGCGGGCAGCGGCAGCGGTGAATTTGCATTGTATCTCGGACCGGTTCAGAGTGAATTATATACGCTGCTCCTTGACAATGTTGTAGTTTATGCGGATCTTCCGGAAAAGGACGGCTATAAGCGGCCGGTAAGTCTTGCACAGGACGGCAAAGCGAAAGCGGGTTCACCTGTTGTTGTAAAATATGAAGGTACAGATATGGAGGCCGAATGGGAGAACGCTGACAAACAGTACAAACTGAATGGCGTTGAAGTTCCGGCTGATAAGATTACAATCGATAAAGCGGCAAATAAAATTACCATCGACAGTTCGCTTGTTGCGGAAGAGGGCGTGTATACATTTTCCGTTAAGGCGGAAGGATTTGTGGCGACAAAGACGATCAACCTGACTGTTTTGGATGCATCAGGAAATCTGCTGGCCAACGGTACATTTTCAGCAGGAAAGTCCGGCTGGACATTTTATCTGGCAGATTGGACCGCAGGCGGTTCCTTTGATGTAAATGAAGACGGTGTGGCGGTAATCAATCACGTATATGATGGTGGTGAAGACTGGCATTTCCAGTTATATCAGGATCTGGATTATGCGGCGGGCGATTATGTTGTTACTTTTGATGCATGGTCAGATGTGGAGAGACCGATCAATGTACATATACAGCCTGACGGAAGCAGTCCGGCATTTGCAAATGCCAACGGCAGTGTTGTGCTTTCCAAAGAGAAGAAATCTTACAAACTTATATGGAAAGGATTAGATGCAGGAACTGCTGCAAGATTCGATATTGTGATGGGAAGTATGACGTATGGCGGAGTCACAGCGCCTAACGACGGAAGTAACCCGTACAATATTTATCTGGATAATGTTATTTTCCGGCCGATGACGGAAGATGATGAAAATTCAATGCCCGGCACCATTGCCTCTCCCGGTGCGGGAAAAGCGGGAACAGATGATGTCACCGTTTCCTATACCGAGGCAAATGAGAAGTGGAAAAATGCGGCTAAAACCGTGTATGTAAACGGTACAGCAGTAGATGCAGAAAAAGTGACAGATAACAAGACAAATCTTGTTATTGACAAATCTGTGTTTGCAGCTGCAGATAGATATGCGATTTATATTGTTGCAGAAGGGTTTGAGGAGAGTAATACTATCTTTAAAGTCATGCTTGCAGGTGACGGGAATCTGATCCTTGGCGGCGATATGAATGACAAGGATCTTTGGACAGTGTATGACGAGGATGCGGATAATCTGAGCAGCGGCTGGATTGCAGGCGGTAAATATGTACTCGATTATACAGCCGGATATTATCACACAGAGTGGAACTGCTGGGTTAACTGGTCTTCACAGCTGAAGAAAGAAAATATTCCGGTAGAGAGCGGCAAGAGCTATACGCTGATTTTTGAGGCTTATACAGATCTGGAAGGCGGAAGAGACATTATTCTTGAACATGCCAAATCTACTGCCGGAGACCAGCAGAAGAATCAGGAAACGATACACATCAATCAGGGATATGGTGTTTATGCGTTAACGATCAATGCCGACGGAACATATGATGACTATGTAGTGAATATGCTCCTTGGACCGATTGGTAAGAATTTGCAGATTGATACAGCAAACGGTGAAGGCAAAAATGAGGTTCCTCATAAGCTTCTTATCGATAATGTGACGATGCTGGAAGCAGGCCAGACCAACAAAATTATTCTGAAGGCGGTACTGGCAGAGTATGCGGATCAGAAAGACGACAGCGCGATTTCAGAAGCATATGCGAAGGCTCAGGCGGTATTTGACAATGATGCTGCTTCACAGGCTGAGATCAATGATGCAGTTACCGCGCTGCGGACAGCAGGCGGAGCGCCTGTTATTCCTGAAAAACCTACAGATCCGGCGGGCCCCGGTGAGGATGATGAAACAGCAAGAAAAGAATTAACAGAACTCATTGAACAGTATGGAAACGTTGAACAGTACGTGTCCGGTGAACATGCCTATACGGATGCCACCTATGAGGCATATCTTTCGGCATTGAAAGAAGCCGGAAAGTGTGCGGCGGATGAAAAGGCGGGTAAAGAGAAATATAATGCGGCAAAGGCTGCTCTTGAGACGGCATACAGGTCGTTGAAGAACAGAGAAGGACTCTGGGCGATGGAAGTGCCTGAGCAGTATTATACAGGCGCTAAGATCACTCCTGAGATCGAGGTCTGGCATGGTTATACTATGCTGACACTCAAGAAAGATTATACAGTTGCTTTCAAGAATAATATAAATGCAGGCCAGGCGGTCGCTACAGTGAAGGGTAAAGGAAACTTTAAGGATAAAGCAGAGATTACATTTACGATACTTCCTAAAGCCTTAAGTTCTGAAGAGATCACAGTGACTGATGTATATGCAATCATGAAAGCAAACGGAACAGTTACCAATCCGAAGCCGGTTGTAAAATACGGTAAGAAGACACTTAAGAACGGCACAGATTATACCGTAGATTTTTCTGCTGTAGATTCTTCTAAGGATGCAGACGGAAAAGTTACTCCGGGCATTTACGACATTACAATTTATGCCAGAAAGACAGACGGCAGTGATGCACTTAATTACAGTGGAAGCAGAATGATCAAGTACCATGTGCGCAGCAATGATACATTACTAATGAGCAAAGCAGTGATCACACTGTCCGCAAAGAGTGTGGATTATGAAAACCGTTTTGACGAAAAGGGTGAGCCGGCGGTAAAGGTGACGAAAGTCAAAATAGGCAGAGATGAGATTACGGAACCGGCAGATCTGGAAAAGAACTTTGATATTTCTTATGAAAATGCAGATCAGAGCGGAAAGGCAACGGTCACAGTTACTGCCAAAGATGGAACAAAGTATTATGGCAGTAAACCAGCAACCTATACCGTAGAAGGAACAAAGCTGACAGCAGCGAAATATAATGTTACGGGTATTGAGAAAGAATATACCTATACGGGCAAGCCGATCTATGTAAGCGAAAATGCGGATGGTTCTGCAGGTACGCTGAACGTTTCCACAAAAGATGCGGAGCCTGTTAAGTTGGAAGAAGGTAAGGACTATACCGTGTCCTATAAGACAGGAAAAGTTGAAGGTGCGCATACGAATGCGGGAACAGTTTCCGTAACGATTACAGGTATTAATGCATACACAGGTACGATCAAGAAGACATTCAAGATTATGCCCTTTGATCTGGAAAATTATAGTAAAGAGAATGCACCGTCAGCGCTTACATTCCAGGCGGACAATACAGCCAGGTATACAAAGACCGGCGCTAAACCGGCATTTACTCTGACCTTTGACGGACACAGACTTCTGGAAAAGACAGACTATACTGTTTCCTATGCAGGCAATACCAGAGTGAAGACCGGAGAGCAGTCAGCGACTATGACTGTTAAAGGCAAGGGCAACTTCAAGGGTAAGATCCCTTATAAGTATGAAGTAGTTAATGCTTCCGCGGCTGACGCAGAGGCAGTGGCAGCGGATATCGTGATGCCTGCACAGCTTTCAAAATTAAAGACCACTGTCAAGGTAGTTGAGAAAGAGACAGGAAAAGCGTTAAAGGCGGGAACAGATTACGAGAAGGTAATTACATATTTTAATGACAGCGAATGTAAAACGCATATTACGGAAGATAATTTCAATACACTGCAGATTGACAGTGTTGTTTATGCCAGAATTGTCATGAAGGGAAATTATGCCGGCACAGGTGATACACCCGGAGAGCTGACAGCACAGTTCAGATTGTATGACAATGCAAAGAAATTATCCAATGGCAGCAAATTTGTTGTAAAGGTTCAGCCGGAACTTAACGATCCTGCAATTGCCTGCGATACGAAAGGTAATCCGATTTATACCGCAGAACTTATTGAGCCTAAAGTAACTGTCACTCCTAAAGGAAGTGAGACAGCACTTGTGGAAGGTGTGGATTATGAGGTGAGCTACAGTAATAACGTTAACAAAGGCAAGGCAACGGCAACTGTTACCGGTATCGGTAACGGATACGGCGGAAGCAAGAGCGTGAAATTCTCTATCGTGTCAGCAGATATGAAATGGGCTGATGAAATTATGAATAAGATTTCTTCTTTCTTCTCCAATCTGTTCTAAAACAACAGGACAGAGAAAAATAAATAAACAGGTGAACAGAGGGGGATCTCCGGGTGGGAGATCCTCTTCTGCGCTGTCCGGGAATGCTGTTTTTCAGGATTACCCGGCTTTGCTTCGACCAGATGTTCTCTATCTTGTTTTTTTGCCGTGATTTAACACATTTTTAACAATTAATCTGTTTCGGCGCAGATATGCATATGGTAAAATGCTAAGAAAGTGTTTCTTATGACTGGCAGAAGTTTAAGAAAGGATCAGGAAAATGGGTGCATTCGTAGAATTTAAAAATGTAAGCAAAACATATCATATGGGAGAGGTAGACATAGAGGCGCTTAAGGATGTCAATTTTACCATTGAGAAAGGCGAGTTCTGTGTGATTGTGGGTGCATCGGGTGCGGGTAAAACGACGATCCTGAATATTCTGGGCGGCATGGACAGCCTGACTTCCGGACAGGTGATGCTGGACGGGGCGGAGATCTCGGCCTACAACAAGAAAAAGCTGACTACCTACAGGCGTTTTGACATAGGCTTCGTATTCCAGTTTTACAATCTGGTGCAGAATCTGACGGCTTTGGAAAATGTGGAGCTGGCGGCGCAGATCTGTAAAGATCCGATGGATGCGATGACAGTTCTTGAAATGGTAGGGCTAAAGGATCGGGCGGGAAATTTTCCGGCCCAGCTTTCCGGCGGAGAGCAGCAGAGGGTGGCCATTGCAAGGGCGCTGGCCAAGAATCCAAAGCTGCTGCTTTGCGATGAGCCTACGGGTGCGCTGGATTACAATACGGGAAAAGCAGTGCTGAAGCTGCTGCAGGACACATGCCGGAAAGAGAAAATGACAGTGGTGGTCATAACCCATAATCAGGCGTTGACTGCGATGGCAGACAGGGTCATAACGGTGAAAAGCGGAACGGTGCGGAAGATGGAGATGAATGAGCATATTGTGCCTGTGGAAGAGATCGAATGGTAAAGAGGGCAGCGCGGGAAAACGCACCGGAGACAAGTTGACAGGGACAGGACATCTGCTTTCATACAGCGTGTGAATAAAAGCAGGCGGAAGAATAAAGAATGGGGACAACAGTCTGGTCTGGCAATGAAATTAGAAGCAGAACGGCAGTGACTGAGGTGTAAGGAGTCGGCGGATGAGCAGCGGAATGATCAAAATGACAATCAGGGAAATCAAGGGAAGCCTGGGACGGTATCTGGCGATTCTGGCTATCGTTACCCTTGGCGTGGGACTGTATTCCGGGTTAAAAATAACGAAACCGGCCATGATTTTGGTTGAAAATACCTATCTGCGGGAGCAGAACTTCTTTGATTTCCGTCTTCTTTCAACCATCGGTTTTACCCAGGAGGACGTGGATGCATTTGCCGGACAGGAAGAGGTGGAATATGTGGAAGGGAGCATCTCTGTAGATGTTTTCTGCGGTATAGACGATGAAAGTGATGCCGTGTATAAACTGCATGCTTTGCCGGAAACGATCAATCAGGTGGTTTTGACAGCAGGACGGATGCCGGATCAGGCGGATGAGTGTGTACTGGATTCCCAGCAATTTGATGAAAGTGTGATCGGTTCTGTGCTGACAGTGTCTGACAGCAACGAAGAAGATACGCTGGATCTGTTTCGAAACCGCGCCTATAAGGTGGTGGGCCTTGTTAGGTCTCCTTATTACATGAATTTTGAACGGGGAACCACATCCATCGGGGAGGGCAGAATTACGGCTTTTGGCTATGTGCCGATGGACTCTTTTGACAGTGAGTATCTGACGGAAATATTTCTGACGCTGAAAGAAAAACATGGCGTATATACGGAGGAGTATGATAATTATATTGAGTCATTGGAAGAGGAGATCGAAAATAAGACTGAGGAAGTGGTACAGAACCGGTATCAGGGTCTGATCGATGAAGCTCAGGAGAAGATTGACGATGCCCAGAAGGAACTGGATGACAAGAGTGCGGAAGCGGAGGAAGAACTGGACAAAGCGCTGCAGGATATTCAGGACGGGGAAAAAGAAATTGCGGATCATGAGCAGGAGATCGCCGATGGCAGGAAAAAAATTGCCGATGCCAGAGACACGCTGCGCAGGCAGAAGTCAGAACTGGAAGATCAGGAGGCTCAGCTTACGGAGATGGAGAATGCCCTGTCTATGGGCCAGATACCGACCACTATGATGCAGAGTCAGGCGGACGGAGCCGGGATGCCGGGGCAGGCAGAGACCGCCGGAATGCCGGTACAGACTGCGCAGGCGCAAATGCAGGCAGCGTTGATGCAGATAGAGGCCGGTAAGGAGCAGATCAGGGCCGGCAGAGAGCAGATTGCGGCTGCGGAGAAGGAACTGGATGAGCGGGAAAAAGAACTTCTGGATGGCGAGGAGGAACTGAATCAGGCAAAAGAGGATCTGGAAGAGGGCAGAAAGGAATATGAGGACGCCAGGGCAGAATTTGAAGAGGAGATTGGGGATGCCCAGCAAAAGATTGACGATGCCAGAGAAGAACTGGCAGACATTAAAAACCCCGATTATTATGTGCTGAACCGGAACACGAACATCGGATATGCCTGTTTTGACAATGATGCCAATATTGTGGAGGCTGTATCCGATATATTCCCTGTATTTTTCTTTCTGGTTGCGGCGCTGATCTGCATGACTACCATGAACAGGATGGTGGAGGAGCAGAGGACGCAGATCGGTGTATTGAAGGCGCTTGGGTACAGCAATGCTGCTATTATGGGCAAGTTCATGTTTTATGCGGGCAGTGCGGCGGCAGTGGGCGCGGTGATCGGCATTGCAGGCGGTACGTGGCTGTTTCCGAAGACCATCTGGGAGGGATACAGGATCATGTATGATCTGGGTGAGATTTCCTATCTCTTTAACGGCTGGCTGGCGGCCGGATCTCTTGCGGCGGCGCTTTTATGTTCCGTGGGAGCGGCTTTTTTTTCCTGCCGTTATGAACTGTACAGTGCACCTGCCAGTCTGATCCGTCCGAAAGCGCCCAAAAACGGAAAGCGCATTTTTCTGGAAAGAATCACTTTTATCTGGAACAGACTGAAGTTCCTGCATAAAGTGTCTGTCAGAAATATTATAAGGTATAAAAAACGGTTTTTTATGATGATACTGGGAATCAGCGGATGTGCTGCTCTTCTGGTTGCAGGGCTGGGAATCAGGGATTCGGTGGTAAATATTGCGGACAGACAGTATGATGAGGTCCAGATTTATGATATCGGGATCACGTTTGAGGAAGCGCTGACACAGACAGATATGGATTATATGGCGGAGCAGACAGAGGGACTGCTGGCCGGGACGGCATACCGCTATGAGGAGAGCGTGGATCTGGACTTTAAGGGGAAGACCAAATCTCTGTATATGGTGATTCCTGAGAACACCGAAGAGATGGCGGGATTCCTGGATCTGCATACTGAGAAAGGTGAAAAGATCGCTTATCCGGGAGAGGGAGAGGCGGTTATTACTGCGAAAGCAGCCGGGAGCATGGGAATCAGACCGGGAGATGAAGTGCTGCTGCGGGACAATGACATGAACGGGATCAGGGTGAAGATCACAGGACTGTGTGAAAACTTTGTCTATAATTATATATATATCAGCGGGGAAACTTATCAGGTGCAGACCGGGGTATCGCCGGAATATAAGAGCGCTTACGCTCTGGCCGCGGAAGGGGTGGATATCCATAGTGCGGCGGCGAAAATTTCTGATCTGGGCAATGTGCTTGCGGTGTCTGCCACTGTGGATATGCGTGAGAGGATCGGGACGATGATGAAGAGTATGGACTATATCATTGCGTTAATCGTTCTGTGTGCCGGATGCCTGGCCTTTATTGTGCTTTATAATCTGACCAACATTAATATAACGGAAAGAATACGGGAAATTGCCACGATCAAGGTGCTGGGCTTTTATGCGCGGGAGACGGCGGATTATGTTTTCAGAGAGAATCTGATGCTTACCGGTCTTGGCGCAGCAGCAGGACTTCTGCTTGGAAAATTGCTGCACTGGTTTATTATGTACAATATCAATATAGATATGATATCTTTCAAGAATTATGTCAGCCCGGGCAGTTATGTGTGGAGCTTCCTGCTGACCTTTGTCTTTGCCATGTTTGTGAACGGCTTTATGTTTTTCAAACTGGAAAAGATCAATATGGCTGAGTCGTTGAAATCGATTGAGTAGGGAAAGTCAGGAATGGCCGCTACTTTGTATAGGCTGTTTTATATAGCCGGTCTGCAAACAACAAAGCTGTTGCAATACACGTTCATTGCGTGTACAATAAATATCAGTGAGCAGGCTGTCCGTGACAGTCAGGCTTTTGACTTTGCTTTCACGGATATTGCAGGAGCACATGTTTTCTTAAAATTCAGATAGCGGTTGCGCTACGATAAATACATAATGGCAGATGTGAGTGCACAGGAGGTAGAGTATGTTTTTATTATTGGCAGGCGGTTTGGTGGTTGTGATTATTCCGGTAGTGATTGCGGTTGTATCTTCCGTTGTATCTGCGATCGCGGCATCACAGGACATAGGGGAGGATGAGTAACCGGGAGCAGCTTTTTCACAGAGCCGGAATCAAAAGATGAATGAAATGCACGTAGACAGGAAAAGGGTGCCCCAAAAGTCATGAAATGACCGAGGGACATCCTTTTTGCTATGGTATAGGAAAATACCTTTGCTTCTTCGAGTTCGCGAAGCAAAGCTCGTATTTTGCCTGTCTGGTTTGCGGAATTTTGAGTTTTAGCAAATTCTTTACACGTGTTCGGGTTTTCAATGCAGGGTCTTTCCTGTAAGATAGAGATAAGTACTTTTTTGGTGTGTTCCGCATATATTTTAGCTTAGGCAGATATAGTAAGGCAGAAGGGGGAAACTGAGACTATATGAATGAAAAACTGAAAGAAAAAATCAGGGAATCCCTTTCCAGTGTTCTGCCCATCACAATGATTGTGCTGGTGTTAAGTATCACGTTAGTTCCCATGGAGATCAGTACGCTGGTGCTGTTTTTGACAGGCGCGGTTCTGCTGATCGTGGGGATGGGCTTTTTCCAGCTGGGAGCGGAGATGGCAATGACCCCCTTGGGGCAGGGTGTGGGCGGTAAGCTGGTGAAATTTAAGAGCGTGTGGACGATGGCGCTGGTCTGTTTTCTGATGGGGGCGATCATTACGATCTCGGAGCCGGATCTGCAGGTGCTTGCCAATCAGGTGGCGGCCATTCCCAATATGGTGTTGATCTGGACGGTGGCGGCGGGAGTAGGTATTTTTACTGTGATTGCGCTGCTGCGTATCTTGTTTAAAGTCAGATTATCTTTGCTTTTGGCTGGATTGTACATATTCATGTTTATTCTTTCCTTTTTTTCACCTTCGGAGTTTATTGCGGTTGCGTTTGACGCGGGCGGCGTTACCACAGGCCCGATGACCGTTCCTTTTATTATGGCGCTGGGTGTCGGATTATCTGCTGCGCGAAGTGATAAGGAGGGCGGGAATGACAGTTTCGGTCTGATCGCGCTGTGCAGCGTGGGACCGATCCTTATGGTAATGCTTCTTGGCATTTTCTATCATCCCACGGAGGCTGTCTACACGCCGGTGCAGATACCGGAACTTGTGACGACGCAGGATGTGGTGAAGGAGTTCGGGAAGTCGGTGCCTGATTATGCGATGGAAGTGCTGCGAAGCATTCTGCCGGTGGTGTGTGTGTTTCTTATTTTTCAGTTTTTTGCACGCAGTTACCGGAAACGTCAGGTGCAGAGAATGGCTGTGGGATTTGGATATACTGTAATAGGGCTGATCATGTTTCTTACCGGTGTCAATATCGGGTTTGCCCCGGTGGGAAGCCTGCTGGGTGAAGGTCTGGCGGGCAGTGTATTTAAATGGGCTTTAGTTCCCGTAGGGATTGTGATAGGATATTATATTGTAAAGGCGGAGCCGGCAGTGCGGGTGCTCAACGAACAGGTTGAAGAGATCACCGGCGGTATGGTATCTTACAAGATGATGAATGCTTCCATGTCCCTGGGTGTGGCGTGTGCGGTGGCCCTGTCCATGACAAGAGTCTTGACCGGGATCAGCATTTACTGGATCGTGATTCCGGGTTATGTGCTGGCGCTGATTTTGAGCAGGTTTGTACCGCCTGTCTTCGTGGGTATCGCGTTCGACTCCGGCGGCGTTGCCAGCGGACCGATGACTTCCACATTTCTGCTGCCGCTTGCAATGGGTGCGTGTACGGCTGTGGGCGGTAACGTGGTTACCGATGCATTTGGCGTGGTGGCGCTGGTGGCTTTGGCGCCGCTGATTGCGATACAGGTCATGGGATTTGTCTATGCGCGCAGGACGAAGACTGTTTACCAGCCGGCAGCGGAGCTTGCGGGAGATGTGGTGGTTGATTTTGAGGATACGATCGTGGACTTTGAGGATAGCATTGTGGATTTCGAGGGAGAGGAAGATACGGATTTAAATGCGGTCGATACCGGTATGATAAAGGAATATGACGATCGGGTGGTAATGGCTGCGGCAGATACCGACCCGGAAAGTATGGATGGAAGCAGGAAAGATACAGTAGTTGATTTGGAGGAAGCGTGAATATGTCAGAGCAAAGAAATCTGCAGATGATTCCGCGGCTGGTTATTGCGATTACGCGGGAAGAAGATCAGAAGAAATTAGAGGAAGTTCTGGATTCCATGAACGCTCCGCTGTGCTTTCAGTTCCGGGGAAAGGGAACGGCGCCTTCGGAGATGATGGATATCTTCGGACTGCGCGGCACGACGAGACTTCTGACGGGTGCGCTTGTGCCGAAATCGCTGGTGCAGCCGTTGTTTGAGACGATGAACAGACAGCTTTCGTTCCGGCACAGGGGCGGCGGTATCGCGATCACGGTTCCGGTAAGCGGATGTCAGAGTCATGTTTTACAGATACTGAATGATGCGGCGCGGGATGAGGTTAAAGAGGCGCTGAAAGGAGATGAGGAAGAGATGAAAGAGAAGTCAGAGTACTCACTGGTATGGGTATCCGTGGCCAGCGGTTACAGCGATGATGTAGTGGATGCCGCCAGAAACGCGGGAGCCAAGGGAGGCACAGTGATCAAGGGACGCCGGCGCAGTTCTGAGCAGGTAAGTCATCACTTCGGCATTTCCATGCAGGAGGAGCAGGATTTTGTCATGATCGTTGTTCCCAGAGAAAAGAAGAATGAGACGATGGCGGCGATCACGAGTGTATGCGGGCTGGGAACGGACGCTCACGGCGTGGTGCTGGCGCTTCCGGTGGATGATGTGATGGGGCTGGCGAAGTAAGGTTAGTGTGCTGCTTTTTCGATTTCTATATGAGAAGGCAATAACAGTGTCAATGGTATGCAGGAATTTGCCTGCGGCTGTTGGCACTTTTTTGATGTCTTTTGGTGATGAATTATTTTTATGAAACCATACCAGATTCTGTTACCCTATATAAGTGAAGGAAGTTAATTCCAGAAGCTGCACTGTCCGAGGATTCAGTAAGCCTATGGCGATGGTTTGGACACCATGAATCAAGGCAGTGTCATGGATATCCATATTCCGCAGTCATCATGAGGGCTTGCGGAAATACCGGAGGTAATGATGAAACAGGAAGAACTGGAAAATTATATTTATACATACGGGAAGGAACTTTATTCGTTCTGTTGTTATTTGACGCGCTGCCGGCAGGAGGCGGATGATCTGTATCAGGAAACTTTTCTGAAAATGTATGAGCTGGGTGAGAAGCTGGTAATCAGATCAAATCCGAAGAGTTTTATGATGGGTGTGGCGCTGAATCTGTACCGGAATCAAAGACGGAAGGTGACACTTCGTCAGAGAATTACGGGCAGCCGTGTATCTGTGGACGAGGTCGTGGACAGGATTGACAGTGAAGGGGTGGAGGCTGAGGCACTGGCGGTAGCGGAGGAGGAACGCAGAATCGTCAGGGAGGCGGTCTTACAGTTACCGGATAAGTACAGAATACCGGTCTTACTCTGCTACATGGAAGAATTGTCAATGGCTGAGATCGCTGCGTTTATGCATATGCCGGAGGGCACGGTAAAGACCAGGATACACAGGGCGAAGAAGATTCTGCGGGAGAGATTGGAGGATTTACGATGAAAAAAGATATGGATCAATTACTATATACAGCGCTGACTCCGATGAATGAACCGCGTGTAGAATTAAATGACCGGATTCTTCTGCAGGTAAAGGAGAGGCAGATTATGAATGGTAAAAAGAAAAAATATCAGAGGCGGATTCCGGCCGCAGCAATTGCGGCAGTGTGTATATTAATGTTGTGTTCCGGCACGGCTTTGGCTGTATATAAGTATCTGACGCCCGCGGAAGTGGCGAAAGAAGCGGATGATGATACTTTGCAGCGGGCTTTCTTGAGCGACGACGCAATTCCGGGAAATGAGACCCAGGAGAGCGGCGGTTACCGGCTCACGCTGCTGGGAAGCGTGGCGGGTAAAAATATCAGTGATTTCATACCGTCAGAGGGAACCGGGAAGGAAGCAGAGGCGGCGGTGGATGACAATAAAATATATACTGTCGTGGCCATCGAGCATGCGGACGGCACACCGATGCCTGATACAAGCTCCGACGACTACGGGAAGGAGCCGCTTTATGTGTCTCATTACATTGGCGGACTCGATCCGAACAGATACAGTATTATGAGTATGGGCGGGGGATATAGTGAGCTGGTCAGAGATGGAATTATGTACCGGCTGCTGGAAATGGATAATATCGAGATGTTTGCGGACCGGGGAATCTATGTAGGGGTAAGTTCGGGTACGTTCTATGATCCGGGAGCATATGTGTATGATGAAAACAGCGGTGAGATGAGCCGCAATGAGAACTATGCAGGTGTAAATGCTTTGTTTAAGCTGTCTGTTGACAAGACGAAGGCGGATCCGGCGGCGGCGGAAGCGTATCTGAGGGAGTTGCAGGAGTCCTGGAACACACCTTCCGAACCGGTGGAAAAAGATGAGGCAGATCTGGGAGTAGAAGAGTTTGTGGAAAAACTGACGCCGGAAAATATCGATGAATATGCGGAGCCGATCGAGTCTACAAGGCAGACATGCACGGTTGAAGATTCAGGAGATGCAGCGCATACGTATTTGAGATATGCTTATGAACTGGAAAATGGCGCAGGAGGCAGCGCGACGGTGGAAATGAAAACCCTGTTCCCCGACGGTAAGCCCGGCACGGTTCTGGGGTCCTGGAGCTACGATGATGAGGGGCTGCACAGTTTGAAGCTTGAGGTATTTACGCTGAACGAGGATGGCACGGTCACGTTTGTCCTGTATGGGATGAAGTAATATTTTGTCCGCAAATGTTCTGCAAAGGCCGGTCATGGCAGTACGGTCGTACATCCCTGACGCAGCACAGGCAGAGTCGTATATGTCTGGACTAAGAGTGCCGGGTTTTCCAGTTTTCTGAGCAGCATGACTGCGGCCTGCACGCCCAGATCGTAGACGTCGATATCTACAATTGTGGGTGTCGGTTCGATCAGAGCTGAGTAAGGGTAACTGTCAAAAGTAAGGAAAGCCAGGTCTTCAGGTATCCGCAGGCGGCGTTCCTGCAATATTTTAGACAGGGTAAGTGCAAGGGAATTATTCTCGCATATAATTGCGCGCGGCGGATCGGACAGGGAGAGGAGTTCCTGTACCTGCCGGTATGCGTCCTTTCTGGAGTCATCGGTATGGCGGATGTACTCGTCGGGGATTCTGTAGCCGTAGTCGTACATCACACCGAGGAAACCGTTTAACCGCTGTGTGGATATGTGTGCCGTGCGGCTGTCGGCGAGAAAAGCAATTTTCTCGTACCGGCATTCCAGCATATGTTTTGCGGCAAATTCTCCGGCCAGTCCGTGGTTGGTATCGATCCAGCAGAGGCGGCTGCGCTTGCCCGGATTGCCGATATAGATATGAGGGAACTGCGTATCCGGCAGAAATCTGGACAATGTGGGGATATTGCAGGAACCGTGGATCAGGATGCCGTCCGCCATGCGGCTTGTGATCAGATTCAACACAAATGTTTCAGGAGAACTGTCCCCGGGGATATCCGCCACCATAAGCGTATATCCCCGGGAGGACAGTTCTTTTTGTACGCCGCAGAGGATATCGAACATATGGGGATTGTGGTATGCTTCTTCTTTCTGCAGATTAGACAGGAATATAATATTTCTGGTGGCGCCCCTGGCAAAGCTGACCGCCCTGGCATTCGGCGTATAGTGCAGCTTCTCGATTGCGGCATGAACACGGGTGCAGGTTTCGGGTGAGATGGAACTCCAATTGTTTAACACTTTTGAGACGGTGGATGTGGAAACGCCGGCTTCTTTTGCTACGTCGCTGATGGTGGCAGCCATGGTGGGATCCTCCTTGTATCAATCAGATATTTTTTATGGTACAGCTGTTCAAATATAAAAGGCTTCTTTCTTTTAAAATTTCTTGTCAAAATTCCTAAATTCAACTTTATAGTATAGCGGTTTCCTAACAAAGTCAATAAAAAAGGCGGAAATGACATAGAATGATTTGTTGAGAAATGGTATAAAAGTAGCATAACAATATGACGCGCGGTGTTGTTGTGGTTTTCCAGAATAAGGAAACCGATTTCATAAAAAGGGAAGCAAGAAGGATTTGTGTTTCGATGATCCGGGATGAATCTGTACATTGGTAAAGGAATCAGGAGTGCGCACAAGAAAGCGCAGAAAAGGAGGAAACTATGAGAAAGAATATCAGATCAGGATTAAGCCTGTTGCTGGCAGGTATTATGACAGCCGGTATGCTGACAGGCTGCGGGGATAACGGGCAGAGCAGTGCAAACGGCGATAGTTCACAGGCGGCAGACAGCACTGTTGATGGACAGACAGATGAAAATACTGCCGGAAATGAAAATGCAGCCACGGCGGACGGGGAAGGGCAGGATAACACGGCACAGCCTTCCGGCGAGGCGGTTACGGTTACGGCATGGCATGACAACGATGAGGTGATGATGAATGCCCTTGCCGATGTTGTGAACGAGAAGCTTGCAGGCGAGAATATTACCTTGCGTTTTGAGAAAAAGAGCGATGTTACCGGACAGATCAGACTGTACGGGACGGATGCGGCGAACGGCCCGGATATGTATCTGTTTGCACATGATTCTCTGGGCGGTTTTGCGGAGATGGGGATACTGGAACCAGTGGGTAATCTGATCAGCGCGGAAAAGGAAGCGGATTTATTACCGATGACGATAGAGGCGGCGAGCTATAAAGGAGAGCAGTATCTGATGCCGGTCTACTATGAGACACTTCTGTTTATGTATAACAAGGCGTTGTGGCAAGGTGATGTGCCGGACACGACGGAAGAACTTTATGAATATATGGTGGCAAACACCGATGTGAACGCGGGAACTTATGCATTGGTGAACCAGCATTCCAATTCTTATAATGTGGCGCCTTTTATCAACGGATTCGGCGGGTATATTATTGATCAGGATGCCAATCCCGGTCTGAACATACAGGCGACGAAGGATGCCATCAGCTATAATAAAAAGTTTGCGGCTCTGCAGGCGGATGGCGATTATAATACGGTAACGGCGTTGTTCAATGAGGGTCATGCGGCGGCAATCATCGGCGGACCGTGGCTTGTGTCAGGAATCAAGGAGGCAGGCATTGATCTGGGAATCAAGTCACTCTGCGATTTTACATTGCCTAACGGAGATGTGATGACGCCCTATTCCGGCGTGCAGTGTCTGGGTGTGTTGAAGTATGCGGCGGAAAGTAAGAAGGATGCGGTCACGAAAGTGCTGGAAGTACTGGCTGAACCTGAGGCTGGTATTACGCTGGCGAAAGAGTTCAACTGTGCGCCTGCGAATAGTAAGGCATATGAGGATGCAGACGTTGCGGCGAACGAGATGATTCTGGCAATGGAGAAGAGTGCACAGAAGGCAGTGCCGATGTCCAATATTCCGGAAATGGGCGTAATGTGGGGGCCGGCGGAAGCGCTGCTGGCAGCAGTCAACAAATCCGGTGAGGATGTGGACGCAGCGGCAGACCGGTATCAGGAGGAAGCATTGCAGGCTATTGCGGATATGCAGTAACAGATTAGGTTAAAATTGAAAGATTTTTCAGCTTTCTATTTAAGCAGTATTGTAAGCAAGCTTGCAATATGCATGGGGATAAGAGTAAAAAGAACTTCCTGGCGGCAGCAGTCCAACGAAGGAACGGGGGAGAAAATGAATCATTCTAAGAAAAAATTTACACCATGGCTGTATCACCTGCCGGCATTTATATTAATCGGGGTCATCGTTCTGTTTCCCATTTTGTATACCGGGTATATTTCTTTGACGAATATGAATCTGTATCACTGGCAGGATTATACACTGGTCGGGGCGGACAACTATGTGCGGGCGCTGGGTAAAATTGATTCCGGTTTTCTGACGGCGCTGTGGAATACGGTCGTATGGACGGTTGTTAACATGGTTCTGGATGTGGGGATCGCCTATATTCTTGCTGTCGGGCTAAATGCGGAGGGACTGCGCGCCAGAAGGCTCTATAAGACGCTCATTATCTTTCCGTGGGCGATGCCGGCATATGTGTCGATTCTGGCCTGGCGTGTGGGGATGTACAATACGGAGTTCGGGCTGCTGAATAAGGTTCTGGTGGCACTTGGTTTTGAGAAGGTGGATTTTTTGTCCAGAAATATACCGGCATTCCTGTCCTGCATGGTTTTAAACCTGTGGATGTCGCTGCCGTATATGATCGTCATGTTTGACGGGGCACTGCAGAGTATCGACAGAAGTATGTATGAGAGCGCTGTTTTAGACGGTGCCGGCGCATGGCAGCGGAACGTATATATTACGATTCCGTCTCTGCGCCGGGTGATGGCGCCGGTGGTGATCATGACTACGTTTACCACTTTTAAACAGTTTGATATTGTGTATCTTTTGACCATGCAGAAGGGGTCTGTTTCAGGCTCGACCATGCAGACGATTATCACGTATGCGCACCAGAATGCGTTTGTCTCTAATAATTACGGCTTGTCTTCTGCAGTCTCGGTTGTCATTTTTGTCTTAATTATTATTTTTTCAATATGGACAAACCGGGTGGTGAAATCGGAAGGGGGTTTAGAATGAAAAATAAACCGGGGGCATGGTCCTTGAAAAGAAGAGTAAGGCTGGTATGCCTGAACCTGTTTTATATCTGTATTTGTTTTCTGGCGCTGGTGCCGATTCTGTATGTGCTTCTGTTGTCTGTCAGCGGAGGAGGAGGCGCGCTGAAGACGGGGCTGTCTATCCTGCCGGAGAAGTTTACGCTGGATCATTACCGGAGAATTATTGTGGAAGAGCCTTTCCTGAGATGGCTGATGAATTCGGTGGTGCTGAGCGTGGGAACGATGGTGGTCGCAATGGGTACGAGTGTGCTCTCGGCCTATGCTTTTTCGAGGTTCCGGTTTGCGGGGAAGCAGGCATCCATGCAGATGCTTCTGCTGTTGAATGCATTTCCGCAGATTTTGTCAATGTTTGCGATTTTCCGGCTGTTCCGGCTGATGAACCTGCTGGATTCTCATGCGGGGCTGATTTTCGTCTACGCGGGAAGCATGTGTATTTTCAGTATCTGGAATATGAAAGGCTATTTTGATTCTATTCCCATCGAGATCGAGGAGGCGTCCAGAATCGACGGGGCGGGCAATCTGCAGCTGATCGTGAGGATTATTCTGCCGCTGGCGCGCCCGGCGATTATTGTCACTGCGGTGATGGTATTAATCTTTGTCTGGAATGAATATTTGTTTGCCACGACTTTTATGTTAAAAGAAGAAAGTTATACGCTGGCCGGCGGGCTGTATCAGCTGCAGGCTAACGATTACAGCAGGAGCTGGCCGCTTTTCTCTGCAGCGGCGATTCTGGTGTCGGTGCCGATCCTGATTATCTTTTTCTGTTTCCAGAAGTATATGGTATCAGGACTGACTGCGGGCGGTGTGAAAGGTTAGGAGGAAAAATGAATAAGAGTGCGGTTTTACATATACCCATGTCCCGGTTTGCCTTTGCGCGGTCGGAGGATTGTTTTGTGATCCGGCTGCGGGCGGGTAAGGGGGACTTGGATCGTTGTACACTTTTTTACGGGGACAGGGCGTGCGTTTTTTCACCCGTCCGGTTTGCGTCCACTGTGATGGAAAAGCGGTATGAGGATGAGTTGTTTGATTTCTACGAGGCTGTGTTACTGGACTGTCCGCGGCGGATATGCTATTATTTTCAATTGGAAAAGGGAGATGAGAAGGTCTGGTATTATGCGGATTCCTTTCATGAGGAACTGCCGGATCTGATTCTGGAAGACGGTTTCGTGATAGAGGGACGGAGTGAGTATTATCAGTACCCGTACATCCTGCGGTCGGAAGTGGTAAAGCTGCCGGACTGGTTTATGCATGCGGTGGTTTATAATATTTTTCCGGACAGCTTTGCGGATGGCAGGAGAAGCCTTGCGGGAACGGGCAGAACAATGACGGACGGGGACGGTGTGGCGAGCCGCAGCCGGCTGGGCGGCACGATTCGCGGCATTACGGAGAATCTGGATTATATATGCGATCTGGGATTTAACTGTCTGTATCTGAATCCCGTTTTCCGGGCAGGAGAATACCACAAGTATGATATTGTGGACTATTATCATGTGGATCCCTGTATGGGAACGGACGAAGATTTTCTGGAACTGACGGAGGCGGCGCACAGGCGTGGCATGCACATCATCATCGACGGTGTGTTCAATCATTGCAGCTGGTTTTTCCCGCAGTTTGAGGATGTGGTACAAAAAGGGGAGGCGTCAGCGTTTAAGGACTGGTTCTATGAACTTGCCTATCCCGTGACACGCCCGGATACGGAGACGGAAACGCCGGGTTATGCCTGCTTCGCCTATGAGCGGAAGATGCCGAAGCTGAACACGTCAAACCCTGAGGTACAGGATTATTTTGCAGGAGTGGGACGATACTGGATCGAGAAGTTTCATGTGGACGGCTGGCGGCTGGATGTGGCAAATGAAGTGGATAAGGGATTCTGGCGCAAGTTCAGGAATGCTGTGCGCGCGGCCGGTCCGGAAGCGGTTTTGATCGGGGAAGTCTGGGAGAATGCGGAAGTCTGGCTGCAAGGCGATATGTTTGACTCTGTCATGAATTATGATTTCAGAAAACACTGCCGGGATTTCTTTGCGCTGCAAAGGACGACGGCTGAGGATTTCGGGTGGAGTATGACGGATATGTATCTGCGTTATCCGGCGCAGGTCAGCTGCGGTCAGCTGAATCTGCTGGACAGCCATGACGTATCGCGTTTCTACAGCTTATGCGGGGAGGATTATGACCACTGGCAGGCGGCGTTTCTGTACCTGTGTATGGCGCCGGGTGTGCCAAGTGTCTTCTATGGCGATGAAAAGAGAATCGCAGGTATTCGCGAGGAGGAGTACCGCAGCGGTATGCCGTGGCAGCAGCCCTGTGAGGAAGAGGCGGAATATGTGCGGAAGGTGATTGGAATCCGTAAGGAGCGGATCGCGCCTTATGACGACTGCAGAATCCTGCGGGCGGACCGGAAAGAGAATCTTCTGGTGTTTGAGCGGGCAGGCAGCCGCCGGACACGGGTGTTGATCCATATGGGAGACGAGCCGGTAAATGTGGAGACGTATCTGGCGGGGGGCAGCATTCTTCTGCAGAAAGGCGTGGAGGAGCCGGAGGCGGGGCAGACGGACGGCGGACGATGCCGCAGGATGAAAAAAGGGTTTGTGGTATTAGACATATCATGTCCGGTTGCGGGAACGTGACTTTTTCTCACTTTATGTCGTGTCAGCAGCGCCGGATGTAAGCTATCCTGTCAGTGAAGGAGGAACAAGGAATGGACCTGAAAAAAACGGGAGGCTTTTTTAAGGAGCTTCGAGGTGAAAAAGGACTTACACAGGAACAGCTGGCAGAACATTTCGGTGTTTCCGGCAGAACGGTTTCACGATGGGAGACAGGCAGCAACATGCCGGATCTGGATGTTCTTATCGAGATGGCGGATTTCTATGAGGTAGATTTAAGGGAACTGCTGGACGGAGAAAGGAAAAGTGAGAGAATGAATAAGGAATTGGAAGATACTGTATTAAAGGTAGCAGATTACAGCAATGACGAGAAGCTCAGGATTATGAGAAAAATGCATATCATGTGCTGGCTTGGGGTGGTAGGCTTTATCGCCTTTATGGTTCTGGATGTCATGGGGCTGGCGGACAGCGGTGTCACCGAGGATATCGCGTCTTTCTGCCTGGGGCTGGACTTCGGAATCCTGCTGCTTTCTGTCCTGTATACGAGCCGGCATATGTCCAGGATCAGGGCGTTTAAGAAGAAACTGCTTGGACGGGGATAAGGATGGAACAGGGATAACTGTATATAGAAACGGGAAGAGGCAGACTTTGGGGTTTGCCTCTTCTTTTCTGCACAATTACATTCTGATATGGTAATGACAGAAACAAAGCGTACTATAAATTTTGAAATAAGTGTAACAGAATAGATTGGATATGTAGGAAATTAAATAAATAATATTTGTAAGATTAACAATACATGTTATAATATTCTAAAAAGAAAATGGGAGAAAACGATAAAAAAAGGACTGGAAAAAATATTTTTTCTTCTGTTAGAATGATTCAAATAAAGCGGATAAATTTATAATTATTTTATCGGTAATTAAAACATTGAATTTTGACACGAAAATTAAGAAAATCCTTAAGCAATGTGTGAAGAACAGATGGAGAAGTTAGTTTATTTGTGATATTATCTATATTTAGCACCAAAAAATATGAGAGTCAACTTATGCACAAAATAAAAGAAGGAAATGCGTGAAGAACATATTTTGGATTATAGTAGGGGATAGGAATGGAACTGGAAATTAATATTGAAGATTTACTGAACAAGCGTCGCGTAGAATCCGATAGAATTGAATTTAAAGCGGGATGGAATCCTGATGAAGTTTATCATAGTGTATGTGCTTTTGCCAATGATTTTGACAACGTGGGTGGTGGATATATTCTGATTGGCGTGGAAGAAAAAAATGGGTTGGCAGTCCGTCCGGTAAAAGGCGTAGAAGAATGGGAAATTGATCAGATTCAAAAGGCAATTCTGGGTTATAATAACACTATTATTCCAGCGTATTTTCCAAAAGTTATTATAGAAGAAGTGGATAAGAAGATGATCATGATATTATGGGTTACAACTGGAGTCCAGAGACCTTATAAAGTACCGGATCATGTAACTTCCAAAAAGGAGAAAAAACATTATTATTATATCCGGTATGCTTCTAATTCGGTGTGCGCAAATTTAGAGCAGGAGCGTGAATTGATAAATATGGCTAATTATGCGCCTCTGGACACCAGGCCGAATTTCGATGCAACAGAGAATGACATTTCAGTTGCGTTGTTGATTGACCATTTGAATGAAACAAAAAGTAAATTGGCAAAACAGGTAACAGAACGTGGAACAATGGCTGTATTAAATGATATGCAGTTACTGGTTGGCCCGCCGGAGCAGCCATACATTTCCAATGTGGCATTAATGATGTTTTGCGAACACTTGGACAGATTTTTCCCGTATACACAGGTGGAAATTGTACGCTTTCCGGAAGGAAGTATAAAAAGTCCGAACAATTTTAAAGAATTTCCGGTTATCAAAGGTTCGGTGCCTATGATGATCAAACGTACCATGCAAACATTACAAGATTTGGTAATTGAGGAAATGGTCACGAAAGTTAGTTATCAAATGGAGGCTATACGCAGATTTAACTATCCATATCAGGCATTGGAAGAAGCGGTTGTAAATGCATTTTATCACAGAGATTATCTTTCTTATCAGTCGATTATGATCGAGATTGAACCAGAATTGATTCGAATCATTAGCTTTCCCGGAATAGATCGTTCTATTCCGCAGAGAGTGATTGAAAAGGGTGAGCGCTTTTCTTCCAGATATTATCGTAATAAACGTCTGGGAGAGTTCTTGAAGGAATTAGATTTGTCTGAAGGAAAATCGACAGGGATACCAACGATTCAGGAGGAACTAAGGAATAATGGCTCACCGAAGGCGAAATTTTTTACGGATGACGACAGGCGGGCTGTAACAGTGGAAATTCCAATTCATCCGGATTTTTTAAATGATGTTGAACCCCAAAATGAACCCCAAAATGAACCCCAAAATGAACCCCAAAATAAGATTGCAAAACAGATTCTTGAATTAATTAAAGAAAATAACCGCATAAGCCGGAAAGAGATGGCAGAAAGGCTTAATTGTTCCAGAAGTACTATTCAGAGAGCACTTGCAGACTTAAAGGAAGAAGGGAAGCTGCTATATGAGGGCTCAAGTAAGAAGGGCTGTTGGATTATGAAGTAGGAAAGAGAATTATGGTGAAAAAACGGGCGCGGAGGCTGAAGCAGTAATTACCATTACAATTCACATCCGCGCCAGATTTCGTATTCTTTTATGAGGACCAGGTGTGAAAGTATCTCATTCAAGGCTATTTGCAATCATTTTCTCTGACCATATTGAAAAAAACCGGAAGGTTGTCTATAATGTAACCTAGTATGATTGACTCTGGCTTTTGCTTTGGGTTATACAGGTGGAGCTTTGGTCAGGCAGCGGATACATATATATTCATAAAATCTAATTTGGCTGAGGTGGAGGATTGCTATGAGATTAGTTACACGTTCAGATTTTGACGGGCTTGCATGTGGAGCGTTACTGAAAGAAGCGGGGATTATTGATCATTGGAAATTCGCGCATCCAAAGGACTTACAGGATGGACTGATCGAGATTACAGAGGATGACTGTCTTGCCAATGTACCTTATGTGGAGGGGTGTGGTCTTTGGTTCGACCATCATTCCAGTGAACATGAGAGACTGCAGTTGGAGGGTAAGTATAAGGGCGAGAGCCGGATCACACCTTCCTGTGCGAGAATCATTTATGAGTACTATGGCGGCAGAGAGAGATTTCCGCAGTTCGATGATATGATGGTGGCAGTTGATAAAGTGGATTCCGGTAATCTGACGATTGATGAGATTCAGAATCCCACGGGCTGGATTCTCGTAGGGTATCTGATGGATCCCAGGACAGGACTGGGACGGTTCCGCAACTTTACGATTTCCAACTATCAGCTGATGGAGAAGCTGATCGACGCGTGCCGCACGATGACCACGGATGAGATTCTGGATCTGCCGGACGTGAAGGAACGTATTGAAGTATACAATGAGCAGACTGAGAAGTTTAAAGAGATGGTTCTGGCGCATACTGAGGTAAGAGGCAATGTGATTATTACAGATCTGCGCGGAGTGGATATCATCTATACGGGAAACCGTTTTATGATTTACAGTATGTACCCTGAGCAGAATATTTCTGCATGGATCGTTAACGGAAAAGGCGGTCTGGGCTGTTCTGCCGCAGTGGGATACAGCATCCTGAATAAGACCAGTGATGTAAACGTGGGAAGCCTGATGCTGAAATACGGCGGCGGCGGACATAAGAAAGTGGGAACCTGCCAGTTTACTGATGAGAATATGGCGCAGGATCTTCCGAAGATGCTGGATGAGCTTTGTGCTATGGCCAACGGGCAGTAAATGTGGAGTTCCTGATGAATGACAACAGCGGCGATATACCCCCGTAACGGGAGCGGTGTATCGCCGTTTCATGGATTATGATTTTTACAGACATTGAACGGCGGGCTGTTAACAAGTTTGTCCTGCGGCGGCATAGATCTGCCCGCTTTGCCGAATCATAATATGAATGAAGAAATACAACGGGCATGGGGGAAATACAATGACATTTGAACTGAAAAAAGACGGGAAAAGAATTATTATCATCTGTCTGGCATCGGCGCTCATGGCAGTCAACATCAAGACCTTTGTCAGCACGGGAGGACTTTATCCGGGCGGGGCAACAGGACTGACCATATTGATACAAAGTGTCTGCAAGATGTTTTTCCACATCTCTATCCCGTATACGCCTGTCAATCTGCTGCTGAATGCTGTGCCGATTTATATTGGATTCCGCTTTATCGGAAAAAAATTTACGCTGTATTCGTGTCTTTCAATTCTCGTGACCAGTGTGCTGACGGATATCATTCCTGAGATCGTGGTCACTTATGATATCCTTCTGATCAGTATTTTCGGTGGTATCATCAGTGGATTTGCCATCAGCATGTGCCTGTCCATGAATGCCACAACCGGAGGAACGGATTTTATTTCCATTTATCTTTCAGAGAAAAAAGGCGTAGACGCGTGGAATTTTATCCTTGCTTTTAACGTGGTTATTATCATGATTGCAGGACTGCTGTTCGGATTTGATAAGGCGCTGTATTCCATCATCTATCAATATGCCTCCACTCAGATGCTGCATATGCTTTACAAACGCTATCAGAAACAGACGCTTTTTATCGTTACCAACAAAGCAGATAAGGTTTGTCAGGCCATCAATACCGTCAGTATGCACGGGGCAACGATTCTGAGCGGCGAAGGTTCTTATGAGCATGAAAAAAGAAAAGTAGTTTATTCTGTTGTCTCCAAGGAGGAGAGCAGAGAAGTGATCGAGGCCGTTAAGAAGGCCGATCAGGCAGCCTTTGTCAACGCAATGCGGACTGAGGAACTGGCAGGCCGGTTTTATTACAGGCCAAATGAGTGATTGAGCCTTTTATGGACGATGAGATGAAAGAGACAGTCATGAATCAAAAAATCGACCTGCAGGAAACAGAAATAGCCGGTCTGTCCTGCAAAATTGCTCTTCCGCCGGGATATGACGCGTCGGACCAGTCATATCCCGTAATTTATATAAACGGGGATATCCCGCTTCAGGAAGTAATCGCCGAAACGGTGCGGGCAGGAGCCTGCCGGGATTTCATCATGACAGCAGTGATCCCCGGAAACTGGAACGATGATTTTACACCCTGGGGTGCACCTGCCATCCGAAAAGGTGAGGCGCCGCCAAAGGGACAGGCAGATCAATATATCGCCCGGCTGACGGAACATATAAAACCTTTTATGGACAGCAGTTACCGCACGAAGCCCGAACCGGAACATACAACATTGCTGGGTTATTCCCTTGGGGGTCTGGCGGCATTGTACACGGTTTATCAGACAGAACTGTTTGGCAGAGCCGGATGTCTGTCCGGCTCGCTCTGGTATGACGGTTTCTGTGAATATATGGAACAGCGGCGGCCTGCGGCGGAAAGTCTGAAGGTATATCTTTCATTGGGGAAGAAAGAACCGCTGACAAAGAATCCCAGAATGGCACCAGTGGCGGTATGCACGGAACGCGCCGGGAAGATCCTTACGGAACAGCTTGGCAGAAAGGATGTACGGTTTGAATGGAACGAAGGCGGACATTTCTGTGATATTGCGAAGCGCTTCGGACGGGCGGCGGCATGGCTGGGAGAAGGAAAAGGGTAGAAATGGCAGAGAGATTGTCTTGCGGAAGCGCCTTGTTGTCTGCTATAGTAAATACATTAGGGAAGGGCAGAAAAGGTTCAGACGCATCAGAAGACGGGAAAACCGGTGAAGATGCGGGACGTGGAGACTGTGTGAGGGAGAGAACTGTGCTTTATGAATGCGGTGGGAGACTTCAAAGGACTGGCAGACAGACTGAAATCAAAAGAAAATAAATTTGTGATGGAAGCAGAAAAGCTTAAAATCGGAAAAGGCGTGATATCCTGTGATGATAATATGCTGATACCGCTGAGTGCAATTTCCTTTGCGGAAATAGTCGGGCAGGAGAAAAGCGAACAGGACGCCTTTGAGTTGAAGATCCAGAACCATGGAGGCACATGCTTTTATATAACGGCCCCGGATCCGGGCTTTATCAGAGAAATACGCAGTGCTTTGATGATCTGCATTGGTGACGGAGGCGCGGTATACAGTGGTATGGAGAGAACTGCTGTGGCCGGGGGAGATAAAATTTACGGAGATAAAATTACGGCGGCGGCAGACATACATATAGAAAGCGCAAGACGTCCGGAAGCAGCCGTGTCCAGAGAGAAAAAGACCGGAAGTACCAGTGCCAAAACCATAACCATACTGGATGATGAATGGAAGACGCTGGAAGAGTATGCGCTAAAAAGGATGAAGGATTTTTCAGAGAAGGAGAGAAATCATACCATATGCGAGGCGATGGCAGCCTCCGCGACGCTTAAAAGCAGAGAGAAGTGTAGAAGAATACTGGAAGTGTCAGGTAATGACGCGCTGGAAATGATCATAGCGGGAGCACCCATTGCGGTGAAGGCGATTGTGAATAAACTTATGTGAGGGAAGACCGCGCTGATTGGCTGAGAGCAGCGGGACTTTCTTGCTTATCTGCCCGATTGTCTGCTATAGTAGATTCATTAACAGAAAGAAGAGAAAAAACATATGAATGTTGCATTGATTCTGGCAGGCGGCATGGATCCCACATTTCAGATGAGTGTACCGAAACAGTTTGTGAATGTGTTTAACCGTCCGGTCATTGTCTATACACTGGAAGCTTTTCAAAAACATAAGGATATTGATGCTATTATGGTGGCGTGTCTGAACGGATGGCAGGAAATGGTGAATGCGTATGCCAGGCAGTTTAATGTAGATAAGCTGAAATGGATTGTATCTGGTGGAGATGACGGTCAGGCTTCGGCCCGGATAGGGATTCTTGCGCTTAAGGATCTTTGCCGTGCTGATGACGTGATTATTTTGCATGATTCGATCAGACCGTTTGTTTCAGAAGATATTATAACGGATAGTATCAGAGTCTGCCGGATTCATGGAATGGGAGTGGCGGCTGTCCGCACCATGGATACGGTTATGAGGACGAAAGACGGGCAGGTGGGAACGGAAAGCATTTCCAGATATTCGATTATCCGTGTTCAGACACCTCAGGCATACCGGATGGACCGGCTTCTTGAGATTCACAGAAAAGCTGTGGAGATGGGAATCGTGGGGCAGGTAGACACCAACAGCGTTGTTTCGAGACTTGGAGAGCCGGTTTATTTTTCGAAGGGCTCAGATCTGAATCTTAAGATCAATACGGTGGAAGATGTGGAGATGTTCAAGGCTCTTTATAAGATGCAGCAGGAAGCGCAAAAAGAAGAGTATTAGGTTGTGTAGAAAGTGTAAATACATAATATGAATGTGGCATTGTTATTGGCAGGTGGTAATGGAACCCGGACGGAACAGGATATTCCCAAGCAGTTTTTTAATGTATATGAAAAGCCCATTATCATCTATACATTGAAAGCTTTCCAAAGGCATCCCAATATAGACGGCATTGTTGTTTCCTGCCTGGATGGGTGGCAGGAGATTCTCCGGGTTTACGCGAATGATGCGGGTATTACGAAATTACAGAAGATAGTTGCGGGCGGTGAGAACGGACAGGCGTCGGCGCGAAATGCCCTGCGGGAATTAAGGGGGATCTGTGCGGAAGACGATATTGTAATCCTTCATGACGCCATACGCCCTATGGTGTCGGCGGATATTATTTCGGACTGTATTGTGAAATGCAGAAAATATGGTTCCGGCCTTGCCGCCATGAGATGTCAGGAAACTATAGTTAAGACGGAGGATGGGAGAAAGGGTGATACGAGCATCAGCAGAAACGACATTATGCGCGTACAGACACCCCAGGCCTATCTCTACGGCAAGGTGATGCGGGCCCATGAAAAGGCGCTGGAACAGGGAATCACGAATGCAGTCTACACCAATACACTGATGCTGGATTTGGGAGAGACCCTATATTTTTCAAAAGGTTCTGAGAAGAATCTCAAAATTACCACGATGGAAGACGTGGAGATTTTTAAGGCAATGTATCGGATGGAAAAAGAGGACTGGGTTAAATAATCCGGGATCACTGTAAAGACGGAAGAGGTGCGGACATCTTATGCGTAAATTTCAGAAACAGCAGCTTATGGAGGTCATAGGAAGTTTACATGAGATTCATCAAAGCAGTGCGGCCGGGCTTGCAGCCGGGAGTTATCCGACAGTGCGGAATCTGCTTACGGACTGCCAGGAGGCGGCGATCCAGGTGGGAAAAGTTATCGAGCAGTGGGAAGGTGAGGGTACGGATGCCGTGGCCTGCCTGGAACGGTATTGTGAAACTGTTTACCGGGTTGCCGTACAGGCAGAGAAACTTTCTTTTTCAAAAGCTTATGCGTCTTTGGAAGAAGTGCTGACAAAGGCAGAAAATGTAATCCGTCATATGCCGGAAAAGAAGGAAATTGTTTTTATGCCTTATAAGGCAAGTATGTGGGATTCTCTGGAAAGCGTTTATCTGGCGGCAAGGGAGGATGAAAACTGTGACGCCTATGTGGTGCCCATTCCCTATTTTGACAAATCGCAGGATGACAGCTTCGGAGAAATGCATTACGAGGGAAATGAGTATCCGCCGGATATTGAGATTACTTACTATGAGGATTATGATCTGGAGGAAAGACGTCCGGATGCGATCTATATTCATAATCCATATGATGAATACAATATTGTGACCAGCGTGCCGGAACAATATTACTGCAGTAACCTGAAAAGATATACAGACTGTCTGGTATATATACCATATTTCATACTGGACGAGATAGAGCCAGATAATCAGGAGGCAATTGAAAATATAAAACATTTCTGTTTACTGCCGGGCGTTATCTGGGCGGATAAGGTTATCGTGCAGTCTGAGAACATGCGGCAGATTTATATCAATGAATTTATCAAAGCGGCCAAAGCAGGAGGAATGCAGGACAAAGGCATCGACAGAAAAATATTGGAAGAAAAATTTCTGGGACTTGGGTCCCCGAAGTTTGACAGAGTGAATAAAACAGCAAAAGCAGATATGGATTTGCCGGATAAATGGCTCAGACTGATCAGGAAAACGGACGACACATGGAAAAAGGTCATTCTGTATAATACTAGTGTGGGCGCTTTTCTGGATCATGATGAGAAGATGCTGCTTAAGATGCAGTCTGTTTTTGCGGCATTTAAAGAACAGAGGGAGAAGGCTGTTCTCTGGTGGAGACCCCATCCGCTGATGTCATCCACCATTAAGACGATGCGGCCGTGGCTGTGGGAAAAATATGAGAACCTTGTACGGGCCTATCAGGAAGAAGGATGGGGAATTTATGACGACAGTGCAGATCTGGATCGGGCGGTAGTGTTTAGCGATGCCTATTATGGTGACAGGAGCAGTGTGGTGCAGCTGTATCAGACGACGGGGAAGCCGGTGATGATACAGGATGCGGAAGTAATACAAGGATGAGTATAATTATGTAAAGTTTTCACCCTTAAAAGTCGATAACAATATTATCATAAAAAATACTTTGCATGTATGAAATGACAAGGAAGGTCAGAATTACTATCAGGAGGATAAAAGCAAGGGTGAAAGTTGATGAATATGAGAAATTATAGTATCAGCTTTTAGCCTTGCTTTTTTTGCTGTATAGAATGGAGTATAAGGAATCAATATGAAAATAGAAGGCATTTTAGCTGTCATTGATTCTATGGAAGAAATAAATGACATTATTGCAAAAAAATTAAAAGTAAATATTCCGGCGGATGCGCAGGCTTTGAACGACTGTCAGGATGCGGCGATTGAAATTGGAAATGAAATTGAAAAGGTCGGACAAGGTGCTGAAGAAACTGTCCGCCTGTTAGAAGCATATTGTGAGAATCTATATCAGATGTACAGCAATCCGGCAGATATTAATTTGTGCAGAAAACTGGCTAAAAAGATACAGAGGCAGTTGATGCAGATTCGTAATAAGGTTAAATATGAACTGCAAAATACCAGGAAACAGGTGGTGTTTCTTCCGTATAAGGCATCTATGTGGGATTCGTTAGAGAGTGTGTGGAGGGCAGCCGATGCAGACCCGGAGTGTGATGCATATGTCATACCGATTCCGTATTATGATAGAAATGCCGACGGGAGTTTTGGGGCAGAGCATTATGAGGGCAATGAATATCCGGATTATGTTCCTGTAACGCATTATCATGATTACGATTTTGAAGTAAACCATCCGGATGCTGTTTTTATTCATAATCCATATGATCAATATAATAATGTGACCAGCGTGCATCCGTTTTTTTATTCGAAGCATTTGAAGGAGTTTACCGATCTGCTGGTGTATGTACCGTATTATTCTACATCAGGCGGCATGAGTGCTGCACAGAGTCAGTGTATTGCTTATTATTATGTGGACTATATTGTAATACAGTCGGAGAAGTACCGTAAGTTTTTTGCTGCGGATCTGCCGGATGAGAAATTTCTGCCCTTTGGGTCTCCGAAGTTTGACAAAGTGGTGAATGCATGTAAAAATCCGCCTGAACCGCCGGAAGAGTGGAAAGAGAAAATGGCGGGGAGGAAGGTATATTTCTATAATACGAGTATTGCGGGGATGCTGGGAAATACACCTCTTTTTTTAAAAAAATTAGAATATGTTTTCAGATGTTTTGCTGATCGGGAGGATGCCTGCCTGCTTTGGAGGCCTCATCCTCTGCTGGAGTCTTCGTTTGATTCCATGCGGCGTGAATATAGACCGGTTTATGATGCGCTGAAGAAATATTTCCTGATGAGTGGACTGGGAATTTACGATGATACGCCGGATATGGTAAAGACGATTGCGTTATGTGACGCTTATATTGGAGATGCGGGGACTTCGGTGACGTCGTTATTCGGGATTGTGGGAAAGCCGGTGTTTATTTTGAATAATAATATTGATAGTGAGCCGGTTGAGGATGATTGGAAAGGGGAAATTTTAAAGGGTTTATATCTATATGGAAATAATCAATGGATGATTACACAGGGAAATAAGCTTTATTATTCACCGAATAATGATTATCGATACCAATATTGTTGTGATTTATCGGATTACGCATATGGAAATTGTTATCTGAGTATAGTCAGTCTACATGGAAAGAATTATGCATGTCCGGCTAATGCAGAGGACATTCTTATTGTCGGCAGAGATGGGATTGAAAAAAGGATACAGTTAAAACATTATATAGAGCGGCAAAGGGTCTTTGATGGAGCAATAGCATGTGGGGATTATATATTTTTGATTCCCAAACATTATCCCGCTGTTGTTAAATATGATACAGTTAATGATAAGGTAACATATCTGAAACATAATTTGGATATTGTCAGAGATGTGGTACAGGGAGAATTGAGAAATGGTGGATATTGTGTACAGAATGGCTGTCTGTTCATAGCATCACCTTCTGATAACCGTGTATTGATAATCCATGCTGAAAGCGAAAATGAGAAGGTTGTGGAAATAAATGCAAATCATATGCAGGGCAGCTGCTCATTGAGTTCAGATGGGAATGATTTATGGTTTCTTCCTTATTCGGGAAATATTGTTGTAAGGTGGAATCCAGAAAACGGGGAAATACATGAATATGCAGATTGCCCGTCTGATTTACAATGCAGGCATCCAATGTTGCAATATGAGTGCATGGAGAGACCTTTTAATCAGGCTGTGTTTATGGGGGATTATGTTTATTTGCCGTGTTTGTGGGCAAATATGAATGTCCGGCTTGATAAAAGAAATGGTGTAATGACCAAGTGGGAGTTGCCATTTGATCAATTGCCCGTATGGAAAAGCAGATATTATTTTTCATGGGGAAAAGGATATTTCGGAGCCGCGATAGAAAATACAGATAATAAGATTTATCCTTTTTATTCAGCGTATGACAGAAAGATTTATCATATAAATTTAGAGACAAATGAAGCTGTGGAAATTTTCAGAGAATTTGATTTGACAGAATTGCAGAATCATGAACCTGGATTCCAGGAAAACTCCGAAGGTCTGCAATATGCCTGCCGGGAAAATGCTTTTAATTCTTTGCCAAATTTCCTGGATGGTAAAATTACGGGAAATCAGTTTGATGAAGAAAGGGCTATTCATGCTTTTAAAAAGATAGTTGCAAATAATGATGGTACAAGCGGAGAAAAGATTTATCATTTTGTATTTGACAGGCTGATTAATAAGTAGGAGATACTGTTATGACAAGAGTAATTACCTATGGTACGTTTGACTTGTTTCATGAAGGACATTATAGAATTTTAGAGAGAGCGAAACAGCTGGGGGATTATTTGATCGTTGGGGTTACAACTGAAGGATATGATCAGACAAGGGGAAAACTCAATGTGGTCGATTCGCTAATGACAAGAATTGAGAATGTCAGAAAGACAGGTTTTGCCGATGATATTATTATAGAAGAATCACAGGGACAGAAATTCAGGGATATTAAGAAGTATCAAATTGATATTTTTACCGTAGGCTCTGACTGGGTAGGGCATTTTGATTATTTAAAAGATTATTGTGAAGTTGTCTATCTGGATAGAACAAAAAATATTTCCAGCACTATGCTGCGGACGCAGAGTAAGCAGATTCAGCGAATAGGAATTATAGGAACAGGGCGAATTGCAAATCGTTTTATCCCCGAAGCGAAGCTTGTCAGTGGTATTAATACGCAAGGAGTCTATAATCCGCATATGGAAAGTGCAGTCAGATTTGCCGAGAAATGGAAGATCGATGCGTATAAAAATATAGAAGATTTTTTTGATGCAGTTGATGCGGTTTATATTGCTACTCCGCATGAGACTCATTATGAATATATCAAAGCGGCATTAGAGCATGGAAAACATGTGCTTTGTGAGAAACCTATGGTTTTGCAGCGGGCACAGGCTGAAGAATTATTTCCTTACGCAAAAGAAAGAAACTTGATTTTATTTGAAGGTATCAAGACTGCATATTGTCCGGGGTTTGCCCAGCTTTTGGGAATTGCGTGCAGCGGTATGATCGGGAACATACGGAATGTGGAAGCCTGCTTTACAAAACTGGAAAATAAGGCAAGCAGAGAACTTACTGATTTTAAACATGGAGGCAGTTTTACTGAACTGGGAAGCTATTGCATGCTTCCGATTATTAAAATATTTGGTGATAAATTCACAGAAGTACGGTTTGATACAATTAATGGTGATAATGGATTAGATCTCTTTACAAAGGTATCGTTTAAATATCCGAACGGAATCGGGACTGTTACTTGCGGCCTTGGAGTGAAATCGGAGGGGAGATTGCTAATCGCCGGAACAAAAGGATATATTGTTGCTGAAGCGCCATGGTGGAAAACAACATATTTTGAGGTACATCATGAGAATCCGGATGATATTGAGAAATATTCAGAACGTTTTTTGGGAGATGGACTGCGCTATGAGATCAGTGATTTTCTTTCTATGATTAACGGAAGTAGTCGAAGTGAGTTTAAGTTGACACGCAGTGAATCAGTAGTATTTGCCGATGTTATGGAGCGCTTTTTGGCAGAAAACAGAAGTCAGGCCTGACTTGAGAGACCGCAGTGCGGTGCTATGGAGGTTCGTATGAAGATTTGGGCACATAGAGGATGCAGTCAGATTTATCCGGAGAATACAATGCTTTCTTTCAGTAAAGCAGCAAAGATAGAGGGACTTACCGGTATTGAACTTGATATACAGTTAACGAAAGATAATCGTATAGTAGTGTGCCATGATGAAAAAGTAGACAGGACAACGGATGGAATCGGTGAGGTAAGGAACTACACCCTGAAAGAATTGAAAAAATTACGGATTGACGCAGGAAACGGGACATATGAGAAAATACCGACAATAGAAGAAGTGTTAGACTTGCTGGAAAACAGAATGATGAATGGATTAAAGTTGAATATTGAATTAAAGAACAGCAGGATACCATATGATGGAATGGAAGAGAAAATAATTGAATTGATTCATGGAAGAAATTTGCAGAAAAATGTTGTATATTCTTCGTTCAATGCACTATCTCTGCAGAAAATACGAGAATTGGATGTGGAGACGGAAATTGGTATTCTGGATTCCAAAGTATCGGACTGCCTTTTTAAGCTGCGGGGAGGTTGTGGAGCAAATGCATTGCATCCGTATTGGAAAGGAATTGATTTGCCTGCGGATCAGATAAAGGATTACTCTGTCAGGGCATATTTGGGAGGCCATTTATATCCAGAGAAACCGACCGGAACAAAGCTTGATTTAGCGGCTTTAACGCAAAAGGGTATTACAGATGTATTTTTGAATGAGCCAGAGCAGTATTTAAACTGAGAAATATAAGGATGATATTGCTCGGCAGATATTTGGAGATAAATAAAGAATTTAGGGGATTATAAATGAGTGAACAGGTAATAAGAGAAGGATATAAACTAACGGAAGAGGAATTGCGGCAGGTACAGGAAATTCAACAGGATTTAATTTCCGAAGTAAAGCGCATATGTGATAAATGCGGGATTCATTATAATATGGTGGGTGGAACCATGCTGGGAGCAATACGCCATAAAGGATACATACCATGGGATGATGATGCGGATATTGGTTTTTTGCGGACAGAATATGAAAAATTTCGCAAAGCATGTAAAACGGAATTAAATCATGAAAAATATTATATGCAGGATTTACGTGATACAGAAGGCTACCGCTGGGGTTACGGAAAGCTTCGCCGGAAAAATACCGAATTTATAAGACTTGGACAGGAATTTATGCCGTATGAGCAAGGGATTTCCATAGATTTAATGCCTTTTGATAATGTACCGGATCGTATGCTTTTGAGAAAACTGCATTTTTTCCATTGTTTTTTGTACCGTAAACTGTTTTGGTCAGAAGTGGGAAGCCGGGTAGAAAAAAATACAGGAATTAGAATTATATATAAAGTAATGAGATTGCTGCCGATGAAAGTGATTATTAAAAGATATCAAAGATTCATTGACAAGGGACAAAAAAAGAAAACACAATTGGTTCGGATTTTGACATTCCCCACACCTAAGGGGGTATATGGCTATGAAAGAAGATGGTATCTTCAATTATCCCGATATTCGTTTGGGGATATGATGCTTCCCGGAGCAAAAGATTATGACGGATATCTTCGAATAAAATATGGAAACTATAAAGAACTGCCTCCAATTGAAAAGCGCAAAGTTCATCCGGTTTCCAAATTGAAACTGTTCGAGGAGCAATAGGTTGAACAGCACGGACTGAGAGAAAGGCATGGTAAATCAGATTGGGCACAAGACAAAAATATAAAGTAGGATATACAGATGGTGTATATGATTTATTTCATATTGGTCATTTGAATATGATCCAGACGGCAAAACAATTTTGTGAATATTTGATTGTAGGGGTACATGGGGATGACGTAGTAGAAGACTATAAACATCACAGGCCTATTATTAACGAAAATGACCGTAAGAGAATCATAGAGTCTGTTAAAGGTGTTGACAGGGCAGAAATCAATCGGTTTCGGGATAAGATGAAATTATGGGAATTGTATCATTTTGATGTGATTTTTATCGGAGATGATTGGAAGGGAACGGAGAGGTGGAATAATTTTGAGAAGGTACTGGCTCAAGTTAATGTAGATGTCATCTACGTTCCATATACAAAAGGAATTTCAACAACAGAAATACGTGAAAAAATTATGGATGGGAGTTATTTATGAAGCAGAGGATGAGAATCGCTATTACAATGGGAGACCCGGCAGGTGTGGGTGCTGAGATTATTGTAAAAGCATTAAGCCGTGTAGAAGTTTACAAAAAGTGTATACCAATCGTAGTGGGAGATCGTGCAGTGTTGGAGGATGCGCTGGAATTCTGCAGTCTTCCATTAGAATTAGTTGAAATTATGGAACCGGAAATGGCAGATGGCCGGTTTGGAAAAATTGATTTCATTGATTTAAAGCTTTTGAAAAAGGGTGATTGGGTATATAAGAAAAATCAGGAAAAATGTGGATATGCTTCTTTGAAATATGTTGTTAAAGCAATTGATTTAGCAATGAAAAATAAAGTAAATGCTGTTGTGACAGCGCCTATAAATAAGAAATCATTGAGGATGGCGGATATCCCGTACGACGGTCATACAGAAATTTTTGCAAAGTATACAGGCACTAAGAAGTTTGCGATGCTTCTTGCCAGTAAATATCTTCATGTGATTCATGTGTCGACGCATTGCTCTTTGAAAGAGGCGTGTGAGAGGGTAAAGAAGGACAGAATTTATGAAGTAATTCAATTAGCTGATCGAGGAATGCGAGAGTTAGGGTATGAAAATCCCAAGATCGCAGTTGCCGGATTGAATCCACACAGTTCGGAAGATGGTCTTTTTGGGGATGAGGAGGAGAAGGAAATTACGCCGGCAATTGAGCGGGCCAGAAGAGAAGGGATACAGGTTGAGGGACCGGAACCGCCCGATACTGTGTTTGTAAAATGTCAGGCCGGGCAATATGATATCGTTGTTGCCATGTATCATGACCAGGGACATATTCCTTTGAAATTAAATGGATTTAAGTATGATTTACAGAAGGATAAGTATGAATCGGTAAGCGGCATCAATTGTACGATTGGTTTGCCGATTGTCAGGACATCCGTAGATCACGGAACGGCTTTTGGAAAAGCGGGAGAAGGCAGAGCGAATGAGGAGAGCATGATAGATGCTATTTTTGCAGGCGTGAAAATGGCAGAGAACAGGGGAAAGTCGTAATCGTAAAAATAATAATTGAGGGAGAATATATTCTATGGAAAAAGAAGAAAAAGTTTTGGATAGATTATCATCAGACTGGAATGAAATTAATGAACTTGTCATTTATGGTTTTGGAAGGACTGCAATTAGAAATATAGATAAACTTGCAGAGGACTTTCACATTTCCCTGATTATTGATAATGATCCGACTATACATGGAAAACAGTATGGTAATTGCAGAGTGCAGACATTTGCTGAAGTGAAGGATTGCCTGGCGGGAAAAAAAATCGTTATAGCAACAAGTTCCGTTGCTTATGCAGACATTACAAAGCAGTTGCAAGAGATGGGATTACAAGAGAATCTGGATTTTTGCAGATTAAAAGATTTCATGGCGGAATGGTATTGGAAAAACCGGCATCAGGTTTGCTTGAGTCAGACTTTTTCATCCGTAACATCACGCTGTACTTTCAATTGCAGACATTGCAATTTCTTTGCTCCGTATTTTAAACGTGAAGGGCATTATGATTATGATGAGACAGATATTTTAAGCGATTTTGAAGGTTATTTTAAAATTGTAGATTATGTTGCCAGCTGGTCTATTATGGGAGGAGAGCCACTTCTGAACGAACGGCTTCCGCAGATTATAGAATGTATTTACGAAAGATATGGCAGTCGAATCGGATATATTCAGGTTATTTCAAATGGAAGTATTGTGCCCGGCAGGGAATTATTAGACACAATGAGAAAATGTAAAGTGCGGATGCGCTTATCAGATTATACACACGTGATATCATATGAAGAAAAACTTGCCGAAGTAAAAAGATGCCTGGAGGAAAATGAAATTCCTTATGATATGAGCATATATGAACAGTGGTTTGATTTGGGCACGAGCACCTGCGAGATACCTTCTTTATGCGGGAGTGCAGAGGATACAGTTCGACATATGCGATTGTGTGCAACAGGATGCCATCAGTTGAATGATAAAAAATTCTATTTTTGCGGCCAGGGATTTGCACGGACAAAAATAGGATGGTGTTCCTTACAGGAGGGTGATTGTATCGAACTGGATCAATGTACAGGCTCGGTGGATGAGAAAGAATCAATGCTTCGTTTTTGTATGGGCTTTCCGCCGAAAGGATACATTAGTGTGTGTAAAACATGTTATGGGATGGGTAGTGATAATAATCGCATAGTAGAAGTTGCGGAGCAAATGTAGGTAATATTTGATACTGGTTTTATGAAAGGGCATATGTATGCATTATCAATTCAGAAAAGAAGTACACGCTGCAAAAAAAGCAGCTATGGGAGAAATGTTTAATTTGGCAAAAGAGAATTTAAAGGAAGGAGATAGGCTGATTAATTTTGCCAGTGGACACCCTTCAACAGAAGTATTTCAGGATCGGATGATAAAAAAATATATAATTCATGCAATGGAAAATATTACTGGTGATTTACTGCAATATGGTGCACATGCAGGATATATGCCCTTACGCCGTTCTCTCAGCAGATTTGTGAATAAAAAAGGAAGCGTTGTGAAGCTTGAGGATGATTTAATTATTACATATGGCTCTGTAGAGGCAATTTTTCTAACAACATCAGCGTTTGTCGGCAGAGGTGACAAGGTTATTGTAGAGATTCCTTCATATGTCAATGCAATTAAGGCATTTCAAATTCAGGGGGCAGAGGTCATAGGGGTTTCTATGGAAGAAGATGGAGTCAACCTGGAGGAACTGGAATCTGCTATGAAACAAGGTGCAAAATTGTTTTACACGATTCCTGATTTTTCAAATCCATCTGGAATTACTATGTCTTTATCAAAACGCAAAGAAGTATATAAATTGGCAGTTAAATATCAGATTCCGATTTTGGAAGACAACCCATACGGAGATTTACGTTATAGAAATGAAAGGCTGCCGCATATTAAAGAATTTGACACGGAAGGAGCAGTTATTTATGTAGGTTCAATGTCAAAACTAATTGCTCCGGCAATGAGATTGGGATTTATGGTTGCCAATAAAGAGTTGATTAAACGCGTGATACCTGTTAAGGCAGTTAGTACCAATGGATTGAGCAATATCATTCAATATGCATTATGGAATATGTTCGAGGAGAATGACATGTATGTAGAGATCCAGAAAATATGTGACGTATACGCAAAAAAACTTTGTGTAATGGAAGAATGCATGGATTGCTTTTTTCCGGCATCTGTTAAACATTCGTCACCGGATGGGGGGATGTATATTTGGGTCACGCTTCCTGAGGGTAGTGATGTCCGGAGATTTTGCAGAGAATCTGCAGTTAAATTACATATACCGATTACACCTGGAAACGGATTTTGCATTGTTAATCCTGATTCCTGTACAAGTATGCGGTTTAATTTTGTGAAAGAAAGTATTGATGATATCAGATATGGAATCGAACAGGTTGGTTTATTGCTGAAAGAGTATTTAGACTAGTCTGGCAGTATAGTAAATTTATGAATACAGGGAGGACTGGCATGTTATCAGTTTTGAATGAATTTCGCAGAGGGATGGAAGAGTTGATGCTTCCTGCTTTGCATAGACGTGTTTTACTGTACGGATATGAAAGTTATACGGGACGGTTTATTAAATGGTATGCAAAATATTATCACAATATAGATATTGACTACCTCGTTTCAACAGATATGAGTAGAGGCAGAGCTTATGACCAGGAAATATTTAGGCCGAGTGTTATAGATTTTTCATATAAAGACGTAAATAGTGCATTGATATGGGTTGCGGAGCCCTTGACAGAAGAAACACATAAGTATTTTGAGCAAAGAGGATATGTAAAAAATAAAACATATTTTGATTTTTATGAAAAAATTTATGGCAGGGATATCTACGAAAAGGAGGTTGAAGGCACAGATATTTTCCACAAAAGGAAGGTGGGAAAAAGAGATATTCAATTTCTGGAATGGCTGGAGTGGAAGCGGGGGTGTAATTTTGTTACCCGTATTCCTCATGATTTTTTAGAGAATGGGAAAGAGCATGCTGAAGGATATGCATGTACTACGCAAAAGGAAATATTTCCAATTTTAGATCATTGTCATTGTATTCCAAAGGCTGAAGATGCCATTTTTGATTTTGGATGTGGAAAGGGTGCAGCTTTGGTCTCTTTTTTGGATTATGGATTTGACAGGGTCGGAGGCGTAGAGTTTGAAGCCAAAATATATGATGTGTTACAGGATAATATGAAGAAACTGGATATAGATGATACGAAAGTAGAATTGCTATTTGGTGATGCCGCAAAGATAGAGGAGGAATTGGACTCATATAACTGGTTTTATTTTTATAATCCTTTTGATGAAGTCATTTTGAAGAAATGTGCAGAGCATATTGCAAACAGCTATAGAAGAAACAAAAGAAAAATGCATATCATTTTTTTCTCACCCAAAAGTTATACATCGATCGAGGAAACAGGGGTTTTTCGTTTGACTAATCAATTTACGGTTGATATGCGGCAGAGAGTAGTGGGAATTTTTGAAAGTTACGAATAAATTTGAATATGTCAATGGGAGGTCAGTATGCCAGAATTGATCAGTGTTATAGTGCCGATATACCATGTGGAAAAATATTTGCAACAATGTATAGAAAGTATACAAAATCAGACTTATCGAAATTTGGAAATTATATTGGTGGACGATGGATCAGATGATAAATGCCCGGAAATTTGTGATTACTATGCGGGCAATGATCCTCGGATTAAAGTGATTCATAAAGAGAATGGAGGAATTGATTCCGCTAGAAAAGCAGGAATAATGGCTGCAACCGGAAAATATGTGGGGTATGTAGACGGTGATGACTGGATAGAACCGGAAATGTATGAGGAGCTTCTGGAATATGTTCATAAGTATGATGTAGAAGTTGTAGAGTCGGGAGTTATTGATTCATGGAGCGATGTTGAGAAGAAAAGAGTGCCGTATATTCAGGAAGGCTGTTATAAGGGAGAAGAATTTATAGAAAAAGTGGAACCCAGAATATTATATGCGGGCATTTTTTTCCGTCATGGAGTTTTTGTCTATTTGTGCACAAAACTCTTATTGCGGGAAAAGGTTATGAAGTATCAGATGATATCAGATTTAACTAATATTATTCAGAATGATACAATGGTTTCTCTGCCCTGTATTACTGAGACGAAATCGCTTTATATAACACATAACTGCTATTATCATTATCGGGTGAGAACAGATTCGGACAAAAGAAAAAGCAAGGCGGACGAGGTGCCTAATTTTATCGAATGCTATCCGGAGTTTTTTTCCAGATTTAGAGGAACGTTACTATGCACTGATGGCGATAAACAAATAATGTATTATGCTATGTTTTATTTATTAGAAAAGACACCTTATGCATTTGATAATCTTGAAAACGGAGATTTTTTAGTACCGTTCGGAAATCTTAAGGTGCAGGATAAGATTGTTATTTACGGTGCAGGTGCGACGGGTATTCATTTGGAAAATTATATCCGGAGTATAAAGGAAACAAACATAGTCTGCTGGGCGGATCAAAATTATAAACATTTACAGGATTCATTGAACGTATGTGCGCCTAAAGAGATTACTACGTGCAATTTTGATTATGTCATTATAGCGATATTAAGAGAAAATATGTACAAAAGTGCAAAAGAAGATTTGGTCGTTCTGGGAGTCCCAGAAGATAAGATATTATGGATTGAGCAGAAATATATTGATAATCCGGAGTTACTTTTACGTAAGGTTGTATACCAGGAAAAAACACTGATATAAGTATTGCAAGAAGGATTGTATAATGAGATTTGTTATTTACGGTGCAGGCAGACGTGGAAAAGAAATGTTGGAAGTAATAGGAAAAGAAAATACGGCGGCATTTGTGGACCGGGATGAGGAAAAGGTTGGGACAGAGTATTGCAGTCTGCCTGTAATAGGGATAGAGGACCTGCAGTCATTTTCTGAACCGGTGCTTTGTGTACTGACACCTGTAGCCGGACGAGACAGTATTGCTGAATATTTGCGGAATAGAGGTATTCTGAACTATATCCCGCTCAAGCCTTTTGACAGAGCATTATACTATGAGAGGGAGGCTATACTAAACTATGTTTTTGATCAATATGGCGATAATAATATTGGTATATATGGATTATCAGCAGGATCGGTTATCTTATATGAACACTTGATCACTAGGATGAATAAACACGTGTTTTTGCTTTTGAATGAGAATGAGGAGACAGGGAATTGCCTCCGTGAGTGTGGAATCCATGTAAGTGACCTGAAAAATGCGCTGCCGGATTTGGATGTAATTATCAGTACGGAGACTGACATTGACGATGATCTGCAAAAGACATTTCCTGTGAATGTGAAACAGATAAAAATGCAGGAACTATTAGAAATGAATATTTCATTTTACAATAAGCAGATAGAGTGCTATAAAGACATTCATCATGGTAAGAGATGCTTTATTATAGCAACCGGTCCGAGTCTTACGGTTCAGGATTTGGATACGTTATATGCACATAATGAAAAATGTATCAGTATGAACCGGATTTATAACATTTTTGGAGAGACAAAATGGCGTCCGGACTATTATATGATTGAAGATACTTTGATGATTGATGACTTAAGTAAAGAAATTGCTGATATGGATATACCGGCTAAATTTGTTGCTTCCATACCGTTGAAATACTGGCAGCAGGAAAATTTAGGTAATTCAATAAAATATCAGCTTATTAATTTAGACCATTTGGGAAGTGAGATGCCTTTTTTTTCAACAAAAATGGAGCATTGTGTTTACGAAGGAACAACTGTTACCTACGCATGTATACAAATGGCGGTTTATATGGGCTTTCAAGAGATTTATCTGTTAGGTGTGGACTTTAATTATTCTAATGATTTATATGATGAAAAGAATCATTTCAAGGGATATCAAAGTGATAAAAAAGTAAGATTAAATGTAGTATATCCGGAAAGAATGCAGGCGGCGTATAAAAGTGCAAGGCATTATGCAGGCGAGCATGGCATTAAAATATGCAACGCAACGCGTGGCGGAAAACTGGAGGTTTTTGAGAGAGTTGATTTTGATACATTGTTTTAGATCATGAGTTATTGTCAGACAGGAGCAAAGAGGATATGAGAAGACGGGATTTAAGGGAACTGGCAATATATGAATTGGAGAGTGAAGTAGATTCGGTACAGTTTCAGTCCATCAGGAGTTTGTTTGTAGAGAAGACATCAGATATCGTTTATCTGACTTTTAACAAAAGATTATACGGAATCATCTGCCTGGGTGATCTTCTTCATCATATGAGAGACGGAAAAGTCCCCATTGTGAAGAATTTTACTAAACTGGAAGGATTTTGCGATGATAAGGCAAGAGAGATATTTGCTGTTAAAAAAAATATACAGAAAATTCCGGTCATTCAGGAGTGGGGGGGGGTAATTTCGGGTGATTATTCCAGATGGGATGATGCAGAAAAAGCATGGATAAAGTGGATTGTAGATCAGGAAGCAGTATGGGATAAATTAAAAAAATATTTGAAAGAAACAGGATATGAAAAAATATATGTGATATCTCCTGTTACAGAAAAATCCTGGATTGAAATAATTATATTAAAATTATTTGCACGAAAGAAAATTGATGTGGTCTCTATAAAAAAGGAACAACTAAAGCAATTGCTGCAAGAATCTGAAAAAAGTTTAGTTATTGTAACGGATGAAGATGAGTGGAGAGGAATCGAGTGTATTGATGAATTTGATTATAGAACAATAAATGACAGATTAACATGGTCTACTTTCTCCAGGCTATTCCATGAAATAAATAAATATGATAAACATGAAAGATTAAATCATTATAGCGCTGTAAAAGAGGGAGATAAGGCGAGTAACAGTTTAAAAGAATTACAGGAAAAAGGTGTGAATGTCCTGGCATTTTATAATGACGTTTATTATCTATCCGATTATATAAAAAAAATTGCCCGAAGACAATCACATACCGGCAAAGTCTACGGATTGAAAAAAGGGAATTTCTGGCCTTCTGCGACAGAAATTGGACAGGAATATTTTGGAGAATTATTGGAAAATGAAGATTATTTGAGCGGTGTGGCACAAAAACAGATTTTGCATGGACATAGTATACATAGAGGAAATATAAGTTATTCCAGCACATATTATAATGTGATAGATGGACAAAGAAAAACCTGTTTTCAGCCGGAGCATGACTGCGGGAGAATCTATTTATTTGGACTTTGCATGATTATGGGGGCATACCTTGAGGATCAATATACGATTGCAAGCCAGCTTCAGAAAGAATTATGTGATAGGGGATTTTATTATCGTGTGGAAAATTTAGGGGCATATGAAAATGTCTTCGAAAAGATGCAGCAGGTTATCTTTCACAAAGGAGATATTGTGATCGTATGGACAGGGGAGAACACATATGATGGTGTGGAATCCGCTGATTTAAGAAAGATTTACGAAAAGCATGATATTCCGGCGGAATGGTGTCTCGGTACATTTACGCATATGAACCATAAAGTGGCCAAGATTATAGCGGAAGAGCTTTATTATAAAATAGAGAAATATATAGAAAAGGATCCAAAAGAAACAAAGGGTGATATTTTGTTTCAAATTCAAGACTATAGCGATATTTTAGGCGCTTATATTAAAAAAACATATTTAGACAGAAATTTTAAAAACAGGGAGCAGGATGAAAAAAAGATAGTTGGCTGTCTGCTCACAGAATTAAATACAGCACCAGAAATATATAACGATATTTTGCACAGTGCCTGCTTAAAAGTAGATGAATTAATTGTATTTATACCCTGGAAACCTGCCAATACCAAATACAGTTTTGAAGAGTATATTGCTGTAATTTCAGAGTTAGCATTGGGAAATGACAAAATAAAAGTAGTCTCAGGAGATGGATATGTTCCCTACTATAATTTTTTCCAGTCATATTATCTGGAAGAAGAAGTATCTTTGGATCAGGCGCGTATGGATGTAAAGATTTTTGCACAATGTATTGCAAGACCATTACACATTAGTTATAGATTTGGAGTTTCAGATCAGAATAGCAGAAAAGCGAATCCATATAATGAAATTTTAAAAGCAGAACTTCCAAAGTATGGGATTCGATATGTCGAATTGCTATAGCAGGCAGCAGTATATGAAACAGATTGGATGAAAGGTATGGACAGGGAGATGAAAGTTGTTGCAGTAGTACCGATGAAGTTAAATAATCGCCGTTTACCACAAAAGAACACAAAGTGTTTTACGAATGGAAAACCCCTGTGTTTTTATGTTTTATCTACGCTGCTGACGGTGGAAGAAATTGATGAGGTGTATGTATACTGCAGCAATCCGGATATCCAGAATTTCTTGCCGCCGAAAGCGAAATACCTGCAGAGGTCTGAAACCATGGATCAGGATACTACTAAGATGAATGAGGTATTACTGGCTTTTGCCAGTCAGATTCCTGCAGATGTTTATGTGATGGCACATACAACATCGCCATTCATATCAAAAAATTCTATAGAGAAGGGATTGCAGGCTGTGCTTGGCAGAGGATATGATTCTGCTTTTGCAGCAAAGAAATTACAGGATTTTCTGTGGGAGAGCGGCAGACCGCTTAATTATGAGCTGGACAACATCCCGCGTACGCAGGATCTGCCTGTGCTATACGAAGAAACCAGTGGATTTTATATTTTTAGAAATGAAGTTATGACACTGCATAACCGCCGTATAGGAGAATCGCCTTATATCGTTGAGGTTGGTGAAATAGAAAGCATTGATATTGATGAAGAAGAGGACTTTATCATTGCGGATGCAATATACAATCATGTAATTAGAGCGGACTGGGAGAGAAAAGATGAGTAGTATAAAAATTCTGGATTGTACTTTGCGGGATGGCGGGTACTGCAACCAGTGGAAGTTTGGATATGATAATATACATAAAATAGTTGCAGGATTGTTGGAGGCGGATATTGATATCATAGAGTGCGGATTCCTCACAGATAAAGATGCATATCATCAGGATATAACGAAATTTACATCTATGAAGGAGCTACAGCCGCTCGTTCAGAAAATGCATGGTGATAAGCTGCTTGTTGCAATGATGAATTTTGGCGAGTACAATGTAGAATCCTTACCGGAAAGGGATGACCGCACGATTGATGGCATAAGGGTGGCATTTCATAAAAAAAACCTTTTGGAAGCTTTGGAGGTATGCAAGAAAATTAAGCAAAAGGGATACCAGGTTTTTGTTCAGCCAATGGTTTCGGCAAGTTATTCTGATGAAGAATTTTTGGGTATGATCAAGTCAATTAATCAGATTCAGCCATATGCTTTTTATATTGTTGACAGTTTTGGAATGATGAAAGAAAAAGAACTGACCAGATTTTTTTTGATGGTTGAGCATAATTTGAATTTTGATATTCAGATTGGATTTCATTCACATAATAATATGCAATTAGCATATTCAAATGCACAGAGACTTGTTACGGCACACACTGACCGAAAGCTGATTATTGATACTTCGGTGTATGGGATGGGGCGTGGAGCTGGTAATTTAAATACGGAACTATTTGTAGAGTTTCTGAATGAAAACATCGGTACAGAATATAAGCTAAAACCTTTGCTTTCTATTATTGACGAAATTATTAATGAGTTTTACCAGCAGAACTATTGGGGATATTCATTACCAAATTATTTATCCGCAAAGCATAACGCACATCCGAATTACGCGCAATATCTGGATGACCAGAAAACTTTGACCGTGGAGGATATGGAATCAATTTTTGAAATGATGGATGCGGAAAAATGTGTTGAGTATGACCGTGATTATATTGAAGAACTGTATATACAATATATGAACAGGGGAAAAGTGCAGAATAATCATGAAATGGAACTGGCACAAATTCTGAAGGGAAAGAGAATACTGCTGATCGCACCCGGAAAAAGTTCGACAGATGAACAGGAAGAAATTAGAAAATGCCTGTCAGACGGGCAGACTATCGGAATCAGTGTAAATTTCGAGTACCAATATGCAGAAACAGATTATATTTTTCTTAGTAATTTAAGAAGATTCAGGGAATTAGATCAGGATCAATACTGGAAATGTATTATAACATCAAATATCCCGGCGGAGGATGTATATCTTCAAGTTAAATACCGTGAATTGATTAATGAAGAAGAAGCAGTAAAAGATAAGGCAGGATTGATGGCAATCAGATTTTTGATGAATTATGATATAAAAGAAATTCTGCTGGCAGGATTTGACGGATATTCACATGACATAGAAGAAAATTATGGTGAAAAAAAGATGGTCTTTTTTACAAGAAATGCTGTGCTTGATACGATGAATGATGGAATGAGCAATGTTATGAAGGAATATGCTAAAACCGTAAAAATTTCCCTTTTGACAAAACCGGGATATATCAGGCTGCAGTAGCAGGAAATCTGAATTGAACAGGGAATGAAAGAAAATGAAATTGAGTATCATAACGGTAGTATATAATGGTGAAAAGGTTATAGAACGTGCAATAAAAAGTGTCATAAGGCAAAAAAATGCGGATATAGAATACATTATTGTGGACGGTGGATCAACAGATCATACTTTAGATATTATAACGGTATATAAGGATTATATTACCCGGATGGTAAGCGAGCCGGATCAGGGTATTTATGATGCAATGAATAAAGGTGCAAAATTAGTAACGGGAGATATTGTCACATTCCTAAATTGTGATGACTGGTATGAAGAAAATGTGCTGCAAGACGTTATAGGAGTATTTGAGCGTAATGAAATTGACATTCTGTGTACAGATGCCAGAATTGTTAATGAGTACGGAAGCAGAATCAGAAGTGCACGGTTGGATGGAAAGACGATTATAAAACAGCTTCCTACATCGCATCAGGCTATTTTTGCAACGCGGAAGTGTTTTGCGGATGTCGGAGAGTTTAATTTGAAGTATTCTGTATCGGCAGATTTTGACTGGATGACGCGGTCGATCATAATGAATCGCAAAATAGAGATTTTACATAAAACAGTGGTAAATTTTTCGACAGGAGGATTTTCAACAGACCATTCAGAGTTATGCTATGAGGAGATTAAAGAAATTTCTTTTAAGTACTATAGTGGAACGCCATTAGAATGTGATGTGAAAAAGTATTATGCATATAAAGATTATATGCGTACAGGAAAGGAAGAGGATTGGGAGAAAGGAGGTTTCTCTGAAGCAATCCTTAAATTATCTATTCCTGATAAAAAAAATATTTACCTTTTTGGTATGGGAAAAGTAGGAGCCGAATGTTGTAAATTGTTGGAAAAACTGGGATATGTAATTACCGGGTTTATTGATAATTATATAAATGACCGGCAAGTTAGTTATATGGGTAAAAAAATTCAGATACCGGAAAAAATGCAGGCTGGTAAGGATTATATTATTATTGCCTCAACAAAATATGAGGACGATATGAAAATACAGATGAAAAAAATGGGATTTTGTGAAGATCGGGATTTTAGTACATATACAAAAATTCAAGAACAGGTAATATATCGGGATGGATTGCAATCATAGGACTGGGTGAAATGGAAAAATTACGCATTGCTTATTTTCTAAGTGAAAAAAACAGTAATTTAGGGGGAGCGGATCAGACATTATTCATGCAGGCAGTTCTGATGAATACTCATCATGATGTTATGGTGGTACTTCCTTGTGATATAAGGGGAAAATGTAATGATAAATTTCAAAGCAAATGTGAAAAATACGGAGTACGTTATGAGATTTTAGAATATGGCACAACATATTGTATGAAAGCAATTGATATAGTGAATTATCGCAATTATGTTGAAAAGATAGAGCAATTTATTTTAAATGAAGGGTTTGATATTTTACATAGCGTACAGATAAATCTTACGTTAGAGTATATTGCAAGAAAACATCATATACCGCATGTCATGAATATCTATTCGCTGCAAGAGTGGGAATGGCAAGTATCATTTCCGGATATTTTTCCGAAATATGTATCGTGTGATTCTGAAATATATTTGAATAAATGGAGGAAATATTTAAATTGCCGCGGGAGATGCGTCCGGGTATATTGCGACGCACAAATTGGGGAAAGGAAAAAACGGAGCAAAGACAAGATTGTATTAGGGACATCCGGAGTGGTATGCTTTTACAAAAATCAACTTGAAATTATAAAAATGGTTGAACAGGAAATAAAGAGAGGAAGAAAGATAGAACTGCTTATTGCAGGAAGAAAAGATTTGTCTTATGCAAATGATTGTGAAAGATATATAAGGGAACATCATCTTCAAAACAACGTACAGTTAATAGGATTTGTGGAGGATATGAGAAGGTTCTTAGCAAAAATTGATGTTTATGTCTGTGCCAGCAGACGGGAATCTTTTCCAGCATCCATTGTGGAAGCTGTTTCCTGTAATATACCGGTTATTTCGTCACCGGTTGCCGGAGTGCCTGAGATATTGCATCATAAAGAAAACGCGTATCTCACGAATGGATATTCCGCAGGGGAACTGGCAACAGCATTAGAAGAACTCCTGGAGGATGACAGAGCAAAACGATTGAACGAAATACTTATCAATGAAAGAAATACTTATGAGAAATATTTTTCGCCGGAGGCGGTGAGAAGGCAACTGACGGATATGTATGACAGTATACTGGAAGATGCTGTATATACAGGTGATATGCAGATATGGAATGATTTACAGAAACAGATTGCGGAAGCGGAAGCAAAAGTAGAAAAGGCTGATTTGCCTGAAGAAGATAAAATGCGTATGCAAAGCAGGCTTTTCTATTTCCTTCAAATAAAAAATAAGATCACCGCAAAAGAATGCTATATCTGGGGCGCGGGGAAATGGGGTAACATTACGCGGGTGCTTCTGCAGTCCCTGGCGGATGATATCAGAATCAAAGCCTTTGTGGATGAGAAAAGAAGAAGTCCTCTTGGGGGAATTGATGTCATCAGCAAAGAAGAGATGGATTTACAGGGGGATATAGTCGTGTTTATTGGGTTCGTAGACAGGCAGGAAGAAGCAGTTTCATATATGGAAGAGCGGAATAAAGAGATATTAAAGGATATATTCATTATAGCTTAGAGTAAAAAGCTAATAATATAATAACTTAAGGAATGTAAAATATAATTGAAGGAGTGCTGAAAGATTATGTATATTAATCGTGACATTAATTACCTGAAATATTTAAGGAAAAAGGAAATTGTAATATTTGGAACGGGAGTTAAAGGTAAAAATACGTTTGCCAGGTTGAAGGATTATAGGATTGTGGCCTTTTGTGATAATGATGAAAAAAAGCAAAACCAGTTACTGTGCCAGATTCCCATTGTTTCTTTCCAAAAATTATGTGAAATGAATCATGATAATTTGATGATTGTTATTTGCAGCAACTATGAAAATGAAATCAGACAGCAATTATTAGGTGAAAATATTTATAATTTTATTTCCGTGACTCAAATAGATTTTGGTGGAGGTGAAGAATATTATGATGAGCAGTATTTCACCTGGCAGCAGAATATGGGACAGTTTGGAGGAAAGATAAAAGCCAGAATGTTTCAACCATATATAAACGAAAATATGGATATTATAGAATTCGGGTGCGGCGGCGGGTATTTGCTAAGCCAGATTAATGCCGGGAAAAAGTTGGGAATAGAAATAAATGATGCAGCAAGGGCAGCCGCAAAAGAGATAGGAATAAATTGTGTAAAGAATATAAGTGATGTCACGGACGATTACGCAGACGTTATCTTTTCTACAAGCGTATTAGAGCATGTTGAAAATCCGCTTGAGGTATTACGTGCATTAAGAAGTAAATTAAAAGAAAATGGAAAGATTATATTTCATGTTCCGAATGAATCTTGTGATGCAGAGTATAGAAAAAGCGATATAAACAATCACTTGTATACATGGAACTGTTTGACACTTGGCAATCTTTTTAAAACGGCAGGTTATTTTGTTCAGTCAGTACAGACAATACAGACAATACAGGAGGTATGGCCGAAACATTATTTTAAAATCGAACAGGAAGTCAGTCCGGAGTTGTTTGAAGCGATTTGTGAAATCGGCGGAAAGGCTTATGAGGAGAACAGATGCATAATTGTTGCTTCAAAATAAATTTTGTAATGATAGGAGAGTCTGAATGAAAATTGGAACGGCATTATTTACATATCACAGAAGCGACCATACCCGGCAAGTCATTGAAGCACTTTCACGAAATCACGTACTGCCGGAAAATTTGTATATTTTCCAGGACGGGATGAAAGAAAATACAAATGTAGAGGAATGGAAAAGCGTAAATCGTCTCATTCAGGAGATCGACTGGTGTGAAACGTATGTACAGGTTTCTGAGACTAATAAAGGGTTGGCAAAATCAATTGTTGCAGGAGTTGATTATGTTTTGCAGGAGTGTGATGCGGTTATTGTTCTTGAGGATGACTGTGTTCCACATCCGCAATTTATGGAATATATGTTGAAAGCGTTAAAAAAGTATGAAAGTAGTAAAGAGGTGTATCATATAGGAGCCTCTTCCGAACCGGCCAAGGCTGCAGCAAATGGGACGGACGCTTACTTCCTGGGACGTATTAATTCCCATGGATGGGGGACGTGGAAAGACAGATGGAAAAAATTCAGTAATGATTATACAATGATAGGTCAAATAAAAGCCAATGAAGAACTGTATGAGTGGTTCAGGATATGGGGAGAAGACCTGGAATCACATGTGCTTGGTAATGTTTATGGCAGGACAAATTCGTGGGCAGCATTTTGGGCGCTTACAGTGATTATGAAAAAGGGTTTATGCATGTCTCCGTATGAGTCTTTTATCAATAATATAGGATTTGATGGCAGTGGTATACATTGTGGTGTTACAGAAAATACATTAAAACTCCGGCCACTTGAAAAGACAGAAGAGGTCATACTTCCAGAGAAAGTTGAACTTGTCAAAGATTATAAAGAATCGTTCGCTTTTTATCATCGATGGACCAGCATGGAAGCCAGAAATATGTATTACAAAAATATAGCGTTTGCATTACTGAAGATACAAGGAGGCAAACAAAGCATTGCAACGTGGCTGGAAAAGAAAAATATTTCCAAAATAGTAATATGGGGAAAAGGACAGTTGTGTGATTATCTGATAGATGCGGTCAAAGAAGAGATTATTATAAAAGCGATTATCGAGACAGCCCCCAAAGAAAAAGAATATAGAAATATTCCAATTATGAAATGGAAAGAAATCCCACATGATGATGTTTTTATGGTAATTGTTGTACCTGGTTATGATATTGAAAGAATAAGGAATATGGTTGATGATATTGATTTAAAAGAAAAAATGTTATCTGTTGATGAATTGATCGGGAAGATAAAAGAAGAATGTTAAGTAATGATGAGCGGTTTATATGAAAAAAATTCAGAATATGGGAAGTGAGACTGAAAATATAATGGATAGAATTTCGATTGTACTGGCAAGTGATTATCAGTATTTAGTATTTGCATATATAACAATATTTAGTGTTTTAAAGAATCGAAAACGTCCTTATTATGTAGAATTTTATATTATGCTTCCGGAAAAAACAAGAGTATTGAATTATAATCAAAATTGGGAGTTTGATCGTTATGAAATCAATTATATAGAAATCCCTGAACACTGTTTTTCCGGACATGCTCTGTCCATTGAGCATACAGCGAAACCAACGTATTACCGTTTGATGATACCGGATATCTTACAGAATGTAAACAAATGCCTGTATTTAGACGCGGATATTTTAGTATGCAATGATCTCTGGGAATTATATAATTTTGATATATCGCAAATAGATTTGATGGCAGGATTAGGTGTAGATATCCATTATTCAGAGGATCATATTAGAAAACTGGCAGATTATTTACAAATTGATTCAGCAGAAAAGTATTTTAATGCAGGGGTCCTTGTAATGAATCTGGAAAAAATGCGTGCAGAGAATATGGTTGAAACCTTTTTAGAATGTAGTAAAAAAGGCTGGACATGTCAAGATCAGGATGTTTTAAATATATGTTGTTATGGACGTACAGAAATATTTCCGATGAAGTATAATGTTTATTCGATTGCTTATGGGTGTGAGGAAGAAATACTGAAGGCAAGATTTTCTGTAAAAGAAATAGAAGAAGGATTAAATAATCCCGTTATTATCCATTATGCAATGGGAAATACAAAACCGTGGTATAATTTGCGGACAACCAGGGCAGAAGATTGGTGGAAAGCGGCAAAAGAGGCCATACCGGGGCAAGAATACAGGAAAATGCGTGAAATTGCGGAGAAAAAAACTTTGCGATCTAACATTTCGGATTTTGTTCCCAAAATTGAACTGTATGAAAAAATTGTTATATTTGGCTGCGGGAAAACAGGAAAAAAACTTCTGGAATTTATAAATAAAAAGTATGCGGGAAAGGTAGAGGTATTTTGGGATAATAATCATGAACACATAGGTGCAATGTATCAAAATATACCTGTCAGGCAGCCGGAGGAGAAAACCAACGAAAATGTATTGATTGTTATATCCTGCCAACAGGAAGTAGAAGAAATAAAATTACAATTATACGAACTTGGATATGAGGATAACGATATAGCTGTATATAATAGCCAAAGTTTTGTTTCGTGGTTTGGAACGGATAGGCAGTATAGAAAGCAAATAATAGAAAAAATACAAAAGCATATAAACGGAGATGAAGGAAAACAAAAAATGCAATAAAGACTGGTTGGTTACGCTAATAAAGGGAAAGCATATGGATATTATACAAAAAGCAATGCAAAAGAAACAACATATTTCCAATAGAGAAGAATTGAATAGGCAGACATGGCAGGATTTTTTCCAGGCGGCACAACACAAAAAAGTTTTTCTGTTTGGAATAAGCACCTGCGCGGATTATTTTTTTGAAAAGCATCATGATATCAGAGTAGAAGGCATCATTGACAATGATGTACGGAAACAAGGATTTTATGCGGATGATTTTTTGAGTGGTGCAGTAGGTCATCCATGTGGGCATCTTAATATTTCGTCTATGGAGATATTAAGACAATATAGATGTGATGATGTTGTTATTTTAGTAGCGAGCAGCAATTTTTATGAACAGATTATTTCACAGTTGGAAGAAATGGGAATAAGGGAATGTTTTGTTCTGGTGATTATGGAAGCTCAAAAAAGAAGTACAGAGAAAGATTTTACCAGAGCTATCGATGACCTACAGATTCGTAAAAATTATGCAAGTCAATGTTGTCAGGAAGAAATGAATAACCGGAAAATTGTTTTTTATTCCTTTGGTACATATTCTGATCATGGTAAATATATTACGGAAGCATTGTTGAAATTGAGAGGAGATTTGGACATTGTCTGGCTGTTAAATGATTTGCGGACAGAGGTTCCGAAAGGAGTACGCAAGATTCAGGCAGGTAACTGGAAACGATACATATATGAAATAGAAACCTCTAAAATGTGGGTATATAATATGATAGTTCCTGATTATGTCATAAAGCGGCCAGGGCAGATTTATATTCAGACAAAGCATTGGGCAAGTATTACTTTAAAAAAGTTTTATCTGGATTCTGCGACAGTACAAGACGTGCCTGAAAAGGTAAACAACTGGAAATATAACAGTAAAATAATAGATTATATTATTACAGGAAGCGATTTTGATACAGAATCCTGCCGAAGAGGTTTTGATTTTCACAAGGATGTATGGCAGATCGGTTCCCCACGGTCAGATGTGCTGTTTAGAGAAAAAGAATGTAAAGAAAAGGTTTGTAGATTATATAAGATTAAATCAGATAAACATCTTTTGATGTATGCACCGACTTATCGCTTTGATAAATCAAAAACCGGATATCTGCATGAATCCAGAGCGATTGATTTAGATTTTAAACTGGTAAAGGACGTATTGGAGAGACATTTTGGGGGTGAATGGTGCATTTTACTACGTCTTCATCCTTCTGTAGCCAAAGCGGGTGCAAAATTGCTGAATAATGATTTTATAATAGATACAGGAAGTTATGAGGACAGCGAAGAACTTGTCTCCGCCTGTGATATTATGATTTCGGATTATTCAAGTATTATGTTTGAGCCGGCGTTTGTAAGGAAGCCGGTATTTCTTCTGGCATTGGACAGAGAGGAATATATTGATAGAGAATTTGATCTGCTGATAGATTATGATTCCCTTCCGTTTCCCATAGCGGAATCAAATGAGGAACTTATGCACAATATAGAACAATTTAATCAGGATGAATATGAAAAATGCTTGTGCGATTTTATGGAGAGATATGGAGTCAGGGAAGATGGCCACGCAGGTAAGAGGGCCGCAGAGTTGATTTTGGAACAGATAGAGAGCATCAAAGGAGAGAACAGGTAATGGGTATGGAGAACAAATTTGGAGTATTAAAATTTTCATCATACAATATAGGAGATGAGATTCAAAGCGTAGCGGCTATGCAGTTTTTACCACAGGTAGATTATTATATTCACCGCGAAGATATAGACAAATTTCGAAGTGAAGGTGACAAGGTGAAACTGATCATGAACGCATGGTGGATGTGGCGTCCGGACCATTTCCCGCCGTCTAAGGATATAGAACCATTGTTGATATCAATGCATATTAGCGAGACGATCAGAAACAGATTTCTGGAAAACGGTGTAAAAGAATATCTGATCCAAAACGGTCCCGTCGGTTGCCGGGATCTGGGGACTTTGCAATACTTGCAGGAAAATAATGTACCGGCTTATTTTTCGGGATGTCTGACATTGACGTTACAAGGAAATAAAGAAATGAAACAGAATAGAAAAGATTATATACTGTGCATAGACACACCTGTGGAGATTGTAGAGGAGGTCAGGAGGAGAACGAATCGTCCGGTATATGATTTGACGAATATGTTTACGGTATCATTAAGCAGTACTCAGCGGATCGAACTTGCAAAAATTGTGTTGTCTTTATACCATAATGCTCATTGTGTGATCACTTCAAGATTACATGTAAGTTTACCCTGTCTGGCTTTTGACACACCGGTTCTTTTTCTTAGTCTGAAAAATATGAACAAAGGGCGGTTTGGTGGTCTTTCCTCTTTATTACATGAAAGTTCGGATGAAGAATTTATTCGGAATAAAGAGATCTATAATGTCGATAATCCGCCGGCGAATCCACAGAAATATTGTGAACTGCGAGATAATCTGATTCAAAGATGTTCGGATTTTACCGGATATTATAGTCCCCATTCAATCTTTGAGGATGATTTTGAACCACTTATAATGTTAATAAAATTATTAAAATATGACCGTGATAATATAAAGAGGACATTATGGTTTGCCGAACGGGATGATTTGTTAGATATCTTATATGCAAAACAAATAAAAAGAACTTCAAAACATGACTTAAAATATTAAAGAGCATAGATACTTAATCAAGCGGTGAAAAGAGAATTGCGTATACGGTTGCGATGATTAATCAGACAGGAGAAAAATTTATGCCGAAAGTTACAGTAATTATGCCGTCATTAAACGTTGTTAAATATATTGCGTCCTGTATAGAGAGCGTTTTGGCACAGACCTTACGGGATATCGAAATTTTAGTGATAGATGCCGGCTCTGATGATGGCACTATAGAACTGCTGCAGAAGTATGCGGCATTAGATACCCGTATACAAATAATACACTCTGATCAGAGAAGTTATGGATACCAGATAAATCTGGGAATTGCTCGGGCACAGGGAGAGTATATTGGAATTGTAGAAACAGATGATATGATAGAGCCTGCAATGTATAGCACTCTTTATCATACAGCAGTGGAAACAGATGCTGATTATGTTAAAGGAAGAGCAGCGCTTTTTATGGAATTGGCAACAGGGACAGAGTGGCGTCAGCCAATAGGTTCTCCAGTGAATGCAGATATGACAGGTCGGGTAGTCTGCCCTCGAATCATGCCCGAATTATTGATAAGTGATATTTATTTATGGACAGGTATTTATAAAAGTAAATTTGTGAAACAGATCAATTTAAATGAAACTCCCGGGGCGGCATTTCAGGATCAGGGATTCTTGTTTCAGACAATAAGTTCCGCAGACAGAGCTGTATATCTGGACGGAACTTTTTATCTATATCGTCAGGATAATAGCGGCTCATCTATCTATAATCAAAAAGCTTTTCATTATCTTGTAGAGGAATATGCTTATATAGAAAAATTTCTGGCTGATAAAACAGGAGAATGGAAAAGTGTTTATTATCAGAGAATGCTAAATCAATGTCTGGGAAGATTTCGTACAATGGCGGTATCTGGCGGATTCTGGAAAGAGGCTGTAACGGACATGGAGATTTTGCGGGCAAGGCTGGGAGAAGCCGTAAAAAACGGAATGATAAGTTCTCTGACTATAGATGATGGGAAGTGGAATATATTACAACTATATTTACGTAAAAGTGAAGATGTATATTTTTACTACAAAGAGGAATATAGAAAAAAGATTTATATAATTTCACAATTTCTGGAAATTGGCGCACACTGCCAGATGATTGTTTTCGGATGCGGCAGGATAGGAAAATATTTCCATGCTCTTTTGGAAAGAGAAAAGCCGGGGGTGATAATAGCCTTTTGCGATAATAATCGTAAGCTTTGGGATAGTGAGATACAGGGCAGAACTGTATTATCTCCGGAAGATGCAGTGAAGAAGTACCCGGATGCCATGTATGTAATAGCTAATCTAAGGAATACGGAATCAATAAAACAGCAAATGCAGGTACTGGGAATAAAAAAGAAACATATTTGTCTGTTTCAGGAAATGCCGGATATATTATTGCTGCATAGAAATACGGAAAAGAAATCTGTCGGAAAAGAAAGGTGGCATAATTAATAAAATGATAGATATAAATGAAAAATTAAATGGTATTATTTTTAAATATCAGTTGGACAAATATTATCCTCATTATAAAAATATGTGTGAGGCGGATAAAATATTAGGCAATATAATAAAAGAAATTAAGCATAATAGGAAGAAAGCGGTTTTTGTAGGAGACGATAAAGCAGGAATTGAGTGGATACGGAATATTTCCAGTGATTATGGGGATATTGATTTTTGCTTATATAATCGAATGGACAAGGAACCAGACAAGTCAAAATCGTTTGACTGGGAAAAATATGATGAGATCTATTTGATTTCTTTCTATGGCGCAGAGTATGTGGAAAGGTGGTTTCGGCTGCATGATGTGCAATATAAGTGGATATATGATATTTTTGAACAGGAAGGAATATTCTTACAACGGGAGTTTTTTGCTTTTGGAAAAGAAAATTTGTATTCTATAATTGATCCGGAGAAGCAGAGCCATTCTGATAAACAATGTTTTAGAGAATCCATTCAGGGTCAATTATATTGTCAGGAAAATAAGTATTATGCTGCTTCTGACCAGAAAGCTAAACGGATTGCACTTGAAAAATGTTTGTTTTTGACTCTTTATATGAAAAATTTTATAGAGGTACATAAGTATATTTCATTGCTTGCAGAGGAGGATGCAAAGTATAAAGATATATGGGATGAGATACAGGATTTGCTAAAGGGCATTAAAGAAAATATGAGTAAAAGGAAAGAAAAGGATATTGTTGTATATTGGCTGGATGCAATATCATATGGCGATGAGAAAAATATGCCCTACTTAAAGAACATTATGAGTAAGTCGGTTGTTTTTGAAAACGCATATACGCATGTGCCGTATACGCATTCTGCGCTAAGAGCAATGTTTTTGGGTAAGAGAGAGATAGATGACTTAGTCTATCATGTTTCAGAATGCACAAGAGAAAACAGCCCGGTCATAAGAATGCTGGAAGAGCATGGATATAATCTGAAAATTATCAGTGATTATTTTTATGACTATTTTCCTGTACAATACAGATGCAGGCATTTTTATACAGATATATTTGCGCCATTTTCGATGAAATTATGGGACATGTTTGCTGAAATACTTTTAGGTGAACAAAAAGCATTATGGGTTTTACATGAAATGGACTCGCATGTTCCTTATTTAATCAATCATATAAGTGATCGGAACTATAAGCAAATAGGGAGTAGATACGGACGGGCCAGAGAAGAAGTGGATTCCCAGCTGGCATTTTATGAGCCGCTTATGAATCAGGATTCTTTTCGAATTTATATGTCTGACCACGGAACCGGTTCGCCAGTACAAAGGCGCGTTCATATATTGTTTAACGTTTATCACCACATGTTTCAGCAAAGGGGGGGGGGTACAGGGACTGTTTTCCATTTTGGATTTTGGGACAGTGGTGAAGCAGATTGCTGAGGAGGGAAATATAAGGCCGGAGACTTTTTCCAGAGAATATGTAGAAATAGCTAATCTGGATCGCTATAATCGATGGAGTATTGAGCAGTTAATTAAAAATAAGGAAGAAGTGGGTGATATCTTTTTCGGCTATAAGGGAATTATAGACAAAGATTATATTTATATACAGTATAGAATGGGTAAGGAATGGCTGCAGCCGAAAAGTGAGCATGCACGTAATCCCTTCATGTTTTATAATTGTGAAGATGAGATCTGTAGTCATACGCTGCTTCCGAAGTATCGGGAATTGACAGGCGCATATCCGGAATCCATGGATTCTGATGAAAAATTTAAGTATACAAAATATTTATATTGTGTATATCGAAATATTTTACGGCATAACAGCATGGAGAAACGCGTTAAAATAATTAATCAAATTGTAGAGAAATATCCTGAATCAAGCGTTGCAATCCGACAGGGAGGATACCACTCGGCAATGCTTTATTATGTTCTATCGAAAGAAAATAGAAGGAAAATATGGGGATTCATTGATAATAGTAAGGACTGCCGATGCAATGCAATGGAATTGCCGGTCAAGCCGCTGTATCAGATGGGAAGCTGGCAGGCAATAAAGGCAGTTATTTTATCATCATACATTTATCTGGAAGAACTAAGAAAAGAAGCTGAAACATATCCTCCGAATATAGAAATTCTGGATATTTACGATGACTTTGAGAGGAACGGAATAGAGTGCAGAAAAGATTTCTGGTTCGTAAAAGGAACAGATGAGGATTATGATGTTGGATTTCCGTTTGATGAGAAATAACCGATCTAAATTTAAAAATAAAATATAAAGTCAGGAAAAGAAATATGCAGACAGAAGAAATTATTCATGAATTGCCGAAAGGTTTACTGAAATGGTACAAATTTCATAACGGAAGCAGTGTATTATATGTGACAGCCGGGACAGATGTTGATGAGTCATTAGCAGAATTTTTGGCAGATAGCGGATTAAAGGTATACAAGTATGACATATCGTCGCTGGATAAGCTGGAATGTAAACAGGCAAAAGAGCCTGCGGCTGCATATGACTATATTGTAATGGCAGGTGCATTGGAGCGAAGTTCAAAACCGGCAACTGCTTTGCGGATAGTCAGAAACTTGTTAAGTGAGAACGGAAGACTGCTGTTAGGAACCGACAACCGTTTAGGAATCCGCTATTTTTGCGGGGATCGTGATGCTTTCACCGACCGTAATTTTGATGGCATAGAGAATTATGTGCGGATCAATATGGCGGACAGGGAGCAGCTGAAAGGACGTGCCTATGCCAAAGCGGAATTGATACAGATGTTAGAAAATGCGGGTTTCCAGAAACACAGGTTTTATGCGGTACTGCCTGAACTTGTCAGTCCACAGGTATTGTATGCAGAAGATTATTTGCCGGAAGAGGAACTTGAAGTACGGATTTTTCCGCAGTATCATTATCCAGACACGGTTTTTCTGGAAGAGGAAAGGCTATATACGTCATTAATCCAGAACGGTCTTTTTCATACCATGGCAAATAGTTATTTGATAGAATGTCCACTCGACGACAGCTTTGCCAATATCAGGCAGGTGACGGTCTCTATGGAACGCGGGAAGAACAACGCCATGTTTACGATGATTCGCAGGGATGATAAAGTTGAAAAAAAACCGGTATATAATGAGGGACGAAAAAAACTGAAACAGTTGATGGAAAATACGTTGTACTTGCAGGAGCACGGCGTAAAGATGATAGAGGGTGTTTTAGATGAGGATGCATTTGTTATGCCTTATGTAAAAGGTGAAGCCGTCACTGATTATTTCAGGAGACTTCTTCGTGGAGATAAGGAGTTATTTTTACATCAATTGGATGACTTCTGGAAAGTGATTCAAAAATCATCGGAAACTGTTCGGTACGAAGATGTAAACTGGGAGCGATTTGATCCGAACTGGCAAAGACGGAAAGCGGATGATCCGAATAAAGATAAGTGGAAAAAGATTGCGTTTGGTTCAGCACAAGAAAGAGAAAATCTGGGCATTATTTTGAAACGGGGCTATATTGATTTGGTTTCTTTGAACTGTTTCCGCATAGATGATGATTTTGTATTTTATGACCAGGAGCTTTATATAGAAAATTTGCCGGCAAAGGTAATTTTGCAGAGAACAATCAACTTTATCTATAGAGGTGACACCAGACTGGAAATGATTCTTCCCAAAAAGCAACTGCAGGAAAGGTATCATCTTAACGAGTATTATGAATTGTGGAATCAGTTTGCAAGCCGTTTTTTGAATGATTTACGTAATGACACAAAGTTGTCGCAATACCATAAGCTGTATCGCAGGGACATGGGGGTAATCCATTCCAATCGCCAGAGAATGAATTATTCTACGGATGAGTATGAACGGTTGTTTCGGGATATTTTTCACGGTACAGAAGGGCGGCAGATATATTTGTTCGGTTCCGGTAATTTTACAAAGAAATTTTTATCACAGTTTGGCTCTGAGTACGAGATATCAGGAATTCTGGATAATAATGCGGACAAATGGGATACAGAATTTTCCGGAATTAGAATTTATGCGCCTGAACATGTTAAGACGCTTCTGACCGGTTCCTATAAAGTGATTGTATGTATTAAGAATTATGTGCCGGTGATAAAGCAGTTAAAGGAACTGGGAGTAAGAGATTATGGCATTTTCGACAGTAATATGAAATATCAGCGGCGGATACCTTTAAATATTTGTATGAATAAGGATGGAGATAAGATACCTAAGAAGTACCATGTAGGATATATTGCAGGTGTTTTTGACTTGTTTCATATCGGTCATTTGAATATGTTCAAACGGGCGAAAGAGCAGTGTGATTATCTGATTGTCGGCGTAGTGAATGATGAAAGTGTAATGAGAAATAAGAAAACCACGCCGTACATTCCTTTTGAGGAGCGGATTGAACTGGTACGCGCATGCCGTTATGTGGATGAGGCGGTAGAAATTCCGACAGAATATAGTAATACAGATGAGGCATATCGAAGGTATCAGTTCGATGTACAGTTTTCAGGAAGTGATTATGCGAATGATCCTGGCTGGCTTGCCAAGAAGGTCTTTTTGCAGAAACAGGGTTCGGACATGGTTTTTTTTCCATATACACAATCCACCAGTTCCACAAAGCTGAAGACGTTGATAGATAAACATCTTTTGTAAAACAAAAAGGAGCATTCCGATAAAAATGATAATAAGCTGCTTTCCCACAGGGATCGTAAACATAAAACATCCGGGACAGGGTATCATGGATCTGTCCGGCGCAGGATTCATCAATGTGGTGCTGGATATGAATTTGTGCGGCCAGGCGGTTGAACTGGAAGACTCCGCTGCATTAAACGCCTGCATGGAGAAATTTTTTCATGAAGCCGGGAAACATCAGATTTGTTTTTCCGCGGCCTATGCACCCTGTCTGCCGCGGAATACAAAGTGCACGGATCTGCAGGAGAAGCTTGAGGAGACTGTCAGCGAATGCATCCGTATCTGCGGGCGGACAGGCTGCCGGTATCTTGTGGTTCGTCCCTTATTTGCAGGACTGCCTCATGGAGTAGAGTGGGATGTGAACCGGACCTACTATCTGCGTTTGGCAGAAACAGCACGGGCGTATAATGTGATGCTCCTGCTGGAAAATCAGTGCCGGGACATGGGTGGCCATCTGGTCAGAGGAATCTGTTCCCATGGGGAAACGGCGGCAGAATGGATCGACAGGCTTAACGATGAATGTAATGAAGAGCGTTTTGGCTTCTGCATGGACAGCGGCGTCTGTAATATATGCGGACAGAGCATGTATGAGTTTGCACGTGTGCTGGGCCGCCGCCTGAAAATGGTAATCCTGCGGGACTGCGACGGCCATCGTGAGAGTGCGATGCTTCCTTTTACCTGTGCATTTCAGAGGCAGTCTCAGACGGATTGGCTTAATTTAATCCGCGGACTGCGTGAAATAGAATTTGAGGGTCTGCTGGCGCTTAACATGACTGACACGGCAGCGGCATTTTCACCCCTTCTCAGACCGCAGTTGCTTGCCATGGCAAAATCGGTTGTAGATTATTTTAGATGGCAGATTGAAATGGAACGTTTTTTAGAGAAATATCCGCGAAGGGTTTTGTTCGGCGCCGGCAATATGTGTAGGAATTATATGAAATGCTATGGAGAGAAATATCCGCCGCTGTTTACCTGCGACAATAATAAAACATTGTGGGGGACTTTCTTTTGTGGACTGGAAGTAAAACCACCGGAAGCCTTAAAAGAGATAGAACCGGATTGTGCTGTTTTTATCTGCAATATATATTACAGGGAGATTGAAAAACAACTCCGGAAAATGGGAGTAGAAAGCCCGATTGAATATTTTAATGACGAATATATGCCGACGTTCTATTTTGAAAGATTATAAAAAGACGGGTTAGTTTGTTCAGGAGATTTGCTTAGGAAGGAGGGAACAGGATGCAGATTGGCGTACAGACGAAAAATGTTGTATATGATTCAAATCCCGGAGAAGGATTTGAGATACTGAAGCGTTCGGGCTTTACCTGCGCAGATTTCAGTTTAAACTCCTACCTTCTGAACAGTTCTCTTTACAAGTTTGAGAGGAATGATTTTTTCAGCATGTCGGATACTGAATTGGAGAATTTTTTCAGACCCCACAGAGACGGTGCGGAAAAAGCGGGCATATGGATTAACCAGATGCATATGCCGTATCCAAATTATGTACCGGGTGCGGAGAAAGAATTCAATGATTATCTGTGGCATGTGGTGGCACCCAAAAGTATGAAGATCTGTGCTTTTTTCGGGTGCCGTAACATGGTCATACATGGGTTTAAACTGGCATACCATCTTGGTTCGGAAGAAGCGGAATGGCAGCAGACAGCCGGATTTCTGGATCTTCTATCACCGATGGCAAAGGAGATGGGAATAACGGTCTGCATCGAAAACTTATATACAGGCATCGGGGGACATATGGTGGAAGGGCCATGCTGCAATGCAAGGAAAGCCGCGGAACGGATCGACGGATTTAATGATAAGTACGGTGCGGAGGTGCTGGGATTCTGTTTTGATACGGGGCATGCCAATCTGGTGGGGATCGATTTTGAAGAATTTATCACCACCCTTGCCCACCGCCTGAAGGTACTGCATATTCATGATAATGACGGCATCCAGGATCTGCACCAGATTCCTTATACTTTTACGAAGACACGGGAAAATACATCCTCTACGGACTGGGACGGTTTTCTGAAAGGACTGAAGAAGATAAAGTTTGATCAGGTGTTGAGTTTTGAGACGGCGCCTGTATTGACGGCATTTCCAGATGCGTTAAAGCAGAAAACGCTTCGTTTTATTGCGGATATTGGAGAATATTTTTGTGAGGAGGTACAATCATGATCATATGGCTGATCGGCATTTCCGGCGCGGGAAAGACTACGCTGGGAAGAAAACTGGACAAATTTTATAAGGACAAAGGTTTCAGGACTTATCTTCTGGACGGGGATGAAGTCCGCAGCCTGTTCGAAAACGACTTAGGCTACACGGACGCGGACAGGGAAGCCAATATCAAGCGGATTATACTGGGTACATATCTTCTGGACAGGAACGATATTATCGGCATTATCTGCAATATTTCACCATTCCAGCATCTGAGAGATCTGGCACGCCGTAAGATTGCCGGTTATAACGAGATCTATCTGGATAAAGACATTCAGGTAAGCATGAAGAATGATGTGAAGGGCGTCTATAAAGAAAATGTGGGAAAAACGGATATTGTGGGCCTGGGGCAGCGTTTTGACGAGCCGGTAAACTGTGATCTTCGCATCAAAGTGGATGAGATGACGGAAGATGAATCTTTCGAGATGATCAAACAATACATATCCGAAAAATATGGGGAGGAATACAATGACTGATTTTATAGAAATAGACGAGGAAACACTGCAGGATATCATTAATATAGAGACAGGGCTGTTATATCCGTTACAGGGATTCATGAATGAAGCGGATTTCAGAGGCGTTGTTGATACATATCAACTCTCTGACGGGCAGGTATTTACGATTCCGGTGACATTGGATATCCCGGAAGATAGTTCTCCGGTTCATGGACAGACACTGCATTTGTCTTTTCACGGAAAGCATGTTGCCGATCTGGAGGTGGAGGACACTTACCGCGTGAGCGATGCCGATCTTGAGAAAGTGTTTTGCACACTGGACATGGCTCATCCGGGAGTGAGAAAGGAAAAAGAGCGTTCGCCTCTCCGGGTCGGCGGCAAAACAACGCTTCTGGAAGGGAAGCTTCTGGAAGGGGCGCTGAAACCGGAAAATACGAAAAAGATTTTTGCAGACAGAGGCTGGAAAACCGTTGCAGGCTTCCAGACAAGAAATCCGGTTCATAAGGCACATGAGCATTTGCAGCGCATTGGCCTGGAAGTGTGTGATGGTCTGTTCATCAACCCGATTATCGGCTGGAAGAAAAAGGGTGACTTCACACAGGAAGCGGTGGTTGCGGCTTATGAGAAAATGACAGAAGAGTTTTATCCGAAAAACAGCGTGTACATGGAGGGACTAAAAACCCAGATGCGTTATGCCGGCCCGAGAGAGGCGGTATTCCACGCGATCATCAGAAGGAATCTGGGATGTACGCATTTTATCATCGGCAGGGATCACGCCGGTGTGGGCGGATTTTATGGCGCATATGATGCCCATGCTCTTGCAGGAAAGCTGGCGGAGGAGCATGACCTTGGTATCCAACTGCTCTTGCTGCACGAGCCTTATTATTGTAAAAAATGCGGAATGGTAGTCAGTGAGAAGAATTGCAGCCATTATGAGACAGACCGGGTTGAGATCAGCGGCACCATCATCAGAAAGTATATCGGTGAGGGTTCCATACCCGATGAGATCATGCTGCGCAAAGAGATTTTTGATGCGATCCTGAACTGCGGACAGATTTTTATTGAATAAATACAGACAGTTTATGAAGGAATGTGGTCATTTGGCATGAATTCGAAAGAAGCGCTTAAGACATTAAAAAATATCATAGGAGAAGAGGCTTATAAGCAGGTTCTTGAGCAGATGGCGGGCACTACCGTATATTTCCCGGCGCTTGCTTCGAGTGCGGAATGGGTGGACAAAGAAGAGAGAAATGCCAGATTAAAAGAAGACTTCTATAGTGGAAAATATGAGGTGGGCGATCTGGCCAGGAAATATGATCTCAGCATTTCACGTGTATATAAGATCATACAGGGGCGGAACTGATTCGATTTTTCTAAGAAAATGACCAAAAAAATTTTTATCCTTTTTCTTGGATAACGGCTAAAGTCAAGTTATATTCCTTACGCACCGGTACAGGCTGTCCGATACCTTTTCTGGAAAAGAGAAACGTTAAACGCGTTTACGAAGAAGGAAAAGAGAGGTTACGGATATGAAGTTAGCAACACTTGCAGACAGTGAGATCATGATGACACTGACAGCTCTGGCATGTTTACTGGCGGGCGCTTTTCTGGTGGGCAGGCTGTTCGAAAAGATACAGGCGCCTAAAGTGGTGGGTGAAATCATCGGCGGAATGCTTTTTGGAGGCACCTTCCTTGGAGCGGTTGCACCGGGACTCATGGAGAGCATTTTCAACAGTTACAGCGAAGAGGGAAAAGTCCTGAATATATTTTATCAGCTTGGCCTTTCCTTTCTGATGTTTTCATCCGGCTATAATACAAAGATCGACCTGCAGAAGAAAAACACAAGGATTTTCCTGTCTTTATTTATCGGTTCAACGATTATACCCATGGCGGCGGGCCTGCCCTTTGTGAACAGTTTTGCACCGTATTTTATAGGGGAAGCGGACAGCCATGCGGCATTTCTTCTTGTATTTATCATTGGAATCGCCATTACATCTATTCCGGTTATATCGAAGATATTCTTCGACATGGGTATCATAAATACGCGGTTTGCCAATGTGGTTCTGACGGCCTCTACTCTGCAGGATCTGTGTCTGTGGATTTTGTTAAATACGGCTATTGATATTGTCCTGTCAGAAGAATTGAATATCGGAAATATGTGTATTGTCATATTTTTGACGCTGGCATTATTCCTGCTTGTTCACTTTGCAGGCAGAAAGCTGGAAAAAGTAGATATTAGAATCGATAACTCTTCGTTTATGCAGGTGTGCTTTATCAGCCTGTTTGTAATCGTGGCGGCGCTGAGTTATTTGAAGATCAACATCATGTATTCCGCTTTCCTGACAGGATATATTATCAGAAGCATAACAAATAAAGATAAAAACGCGGAAGAAAAAGTAAAATGTATTACGGACTTTTCATTCTCTTTTTTTGTTCCCGTGTATTTTGCGCTGGTGGGGATACAGCTGAATCTTCTGCATAATTTTTCACTGCTGCGTTTCCTGATCTTCTTTGCCATCGCCTTTGCACTGGAATGGGTTGGAACGGTGCTTGTGCTTTTGGCAGCCACAAAACTCAGGAAGAAAGTGGTATGGAATTTTGGCATAACCATGAATGCGAGGGGCGGTCCGGGTATTGTGCTTGCAACTGTTGCCTATAATTACGGCATTATTAATGTGGAATTTTTTACCGTATTGATTCTGACCACCATGCTTTCATCCCTGATTGCCGGATACTGGCTCAGAGGCCAGCAGAAAAAAGATGAGACGATATTCGAGAATTTGACAGAAGGAGAACAAATATCATGAAAAAATTTATTCTGACAGTAGGACCTGCACTTTTACATGAAGTATCTCTTACGGAGATTCACAGTGACAAGAATATATACCGCATCAACGGGGCTCATGGTTCCATTGCGGATATTGAGGGATACATAGAAGAGATCCGTGCCCAGATTCCCGATGCGGCTATCCTTATGGATCTTCCGGGAAATAAAGTGCGCACGAAGGATGTACCCAATAACGGGATTGAACTGGTAAAGGGAGAACGGTTTACCATTCCTAACGAGTGCTTTAATTATCCTGATTTCTATAAGCATCTGAAGCCGGGTATGACTGCATGGGCGAATGACAGTGTTTTTGAATTTGAGGTGGTAGAGACAGACAATGAAAATATCACTTTTTTATCCAAATCGGACGGTATCCTGATTAATGGAAAAGGCGTACATGTCAGAGGAATGCATAAAGACATCCCCTTCCTTTTCGAAAAGGATAAGCAGCTTATTCAGGTTGCAAACAAATATCATCTGGAATATGTGGGTCTTTCATTTGTCAGATCGGCACAAAATGTAGAGGAAGCGAAAGCTCTTCTGGCTGAGAACATTAAAGTTATTTCCAAAATAGAGACGCTGGATGCGGTGAATGATATTAACCACATACTGCCGTTAGTCGAGTATATTCTGGTAGACAGAGGAGACCTGTCCACAGATATCGGTATCATCAATATCCCGAGATACCAGAAATATATTATTGAGAAAGCACAGTACTATGATGTGCGGGTATTTCTGGCAACGCAGGTGCTGAAAAACATGGAATTGAAACCGATTCCCACGATAGGAGAAATAGAGGCGCTGTATGAGATTTATAAATCCGGGGTATATGGCGTACAGATGTCCGAGGAGACAGCCGTGGGGAAATATGTGAAAGAGACGGTGGGCGTTCTGAACGATATGTACAGATCGGTTAATGAGGAAAAGATCGGGAGTATTTTCTGATCCCTTGATCGCAAGAAGTTCTGGGAAAGATAAACAAAATGAATGTTTATAAAAAAATAACCAAAGGAGCATTCTGGTAAAATCGGAAAATGGGTATGATCGATAATTTGTACATCAAAGAATTATTTGAAACGCTGGAAAACACAGAAATCTGGGACGGAACTGCGCACAAATGTGAAAGTTACGATGCCGGCATCAGACTGCTGGTGGATACATTTACAGCGCATAAAGAGCGGCAGGCGTGGCTTTTCTTCATCGGCAACGGCGGCAGTTCCGCCATAGCCAGCCATATGACTGCAGATTATATGAAAAACGGAGGCATGAACACTTACAGCCTGTACGATAATGCAGTCACTACCTGTATGGGAAATGATTACGGGTATGAGGCGATCTTTTCAAGGCCCATGGAATTTCTGGTAAAAGAGGGGGATCTGGTGGTGGCCATTAGCAGTTCCGGGAATTCGCCCAATATTATAGCGGCCATAGAGACCGCGAAGGCTAAGGGTGCGACGGTCATTACCTGCACAGGATTTTCACCGGATAACCGCGCAAAACAGTGCGGTGATCTGAATATTTATGTACCCAGTGAGAAATACGGGATCGTGGAATCCATTCATAATATGATGCTTCAGCAGATTGTGGATACGATCATGGAACGGGACGGGGTAAAACTATAGATGGGCAGGAAGGTAAAAAAGCCGGCGGTATTTCTGGACAGGGATGGTGTACTGACGGAGGAAAACAGCTATGTTTCTTCGGTGGAGCAATTGAAGATATTTCCATACACTGAGGCATGTGTCCGAAAGCTGCGGCAGAAAGGTTATTATACGATCGTGGTCACGAACCAGAGCGGTGTGGCCAGAGGATTGTTTACAGAAGAGGCGCTGCAGGAAATGAACGACTACCTCATGAAGCAGACCGGCGTAGATGCCGTTTTTTATTGTCCCCATCATCCTGACGGCAGGATAGAGAGGTATCGCAGGAACTGCACCTGCAGGAAACCGGGAACGGGGATGTTTGAGGCGGCCTGCGGGGAATTTGAGATTGATCTGTCAAGGTCATACATGATCGGCGACAGGGCGGGAGATATCCTTGCGGGGCAGAATGCCGGCGTGCGGACAATTCTGCTGCAGTCCGGTTATGGAACGGCCGGGCTGGAAGCGGATGTCACGCCGGATCATATTATGCAGGATCTGCGGGATGCGGCGGCGTATCTGCCGGATGTATGAGAGAAGCTGTGGCAGAATGGTGCGGAAAGCGGTAATGATAAGACAATTGTTAGTCTGAGGCTTAGAACCAATACATGGAAATTGATGTGCGGAATAGAATTAACAGACTCACCGGGAAAACAGGGAGGAAAGAAAGATGATTTCACTGGTAACAGGCGGATGCGGATTTATCGGATCACATATGGTAGACAGACTGCTGGCGGAAGGCCATACAGTTAAAGTAATCGACAACTGGACCACGGGGAGACCGGAGAATCTGGATCACCAGAAAGATAATCCGAATCTGACGGTATATCATATGGATATCAGAAACAGAGAGGAGATTGAGCCGGTTTTTCAGGGAGTGGATTATGTATTTCATTTTGCTGCGCTGGCGGATATCGTGCCCTCCATTCAAAGGCCGTGGGATTATTATTCCTCCAACGTTTTGGGAACTTATAACGTGGTAGAGTGCGCTAAGAATGCCGGCATTAAAAAGCTGGTATACGCGGCCTCTTCCTCCTGCTACGGCATACCTGATGAATATCCCACAAAAGAGACGGCGGAGATCAGGCCCCAATATCCCTATGCCCTTACGAAGCGACTGGGAGAGGAGACGGTTCTGCACTGGGGGCAGGTATATGGGCTGCCGGTGGTGACACTGAGGCTTTTTAATGTATACGGAACCCGTTCCAGGACATCCGGTACTTATGGCGCGGTGTTTGGTGTGTTCCTGGCGCAGAAGCTGGCCGGGAAGCCCTTTACGGTGGTAGGAGACGGTAATCAGACGAGAGATTTTACTTATGTGACGGACATTGCGGATGCATTCTATACCGCAGCTATGTCCGATGTGGTACAAGATACTTTCAATGTGGGAAGCGGCGGCACTTATTCGGTAAACCGGCTCTGCGAACTGCTGGGCGGTGAGATCACTCATATTCCCAAGCGGCCCGGTGAGCCGGACTGTACCTTTGCGGACACTTCGAAGATTGAGCAAGCGTTGGGGTGGAAAGCGAAAGTGAGCTTTGAAGAAGGCGTGCAGAAGGTGCTCGACAATATAGACTACTGGCGGGAGGCGCCGGTCTGGACACCAGACAGCATCGGCGAAGCGACGGAGGACTGGTTTAAGTATCTGGGAAAATAGACGCGCAGATTTGCTTTTGACGGGAAGAACATTCCGATCGGATGAATTGACGGGTAAAGAATTTACGATTTATGCCGATATGTTTATTATAGTATTGTAAATTGTATAGTTATAGTAATTCAGGAAGAATGAAAAAAGATGCAAGGATGCGCAAATAGGATGAGAATACTGGCCTGTTATTGTGTCTTATTGCAATGACGGGCCTGCATTTGTATGGAAGTATTGATGTGTATGTACTTCAGGTGTATAGATATTATTTAATAATAGAGGAATTTTCTCTGGTTTTTCAATAGAAGGCTTGTTTTATAAAAAAGGATGTCGTAAGAAAATTCACAAACTTGATTCCGGGATATGAGAAGGGAACATTTGTGAGATGAAAGAGGAACATCAATGTCATATATAGATTTTGTATCGGAACTGCATAAAGCAACCACACGGGACTATATCGGACGCGTTACAGGCGCCGATAAAGCCGAGTGTGCCAGAGTCGCCAAAGAATACGGTTATGACTACTGGGACGGTGACCGGAAATACGGTTACGGCGGGTACCGTTACGACGGCAGATGGCGGAGCGTTGCACAGAAGCTGGCCGATCATTATCGGCTGCAGCCGGGACAAAAAGTGCTGGATGTGGGATGCGGGATGGCGCATCTATTGTATGAACTGACGCAGGTAGTGCCGGGGCTTATTGTAAACGGCATTGATATCTCACAATATGCCCTGGAACATGCCAAAGAGGAAGTGCGGGACAGACTGCAGTTTGGACAGGCACAGGATATTCCTTTTGATGATAATGAGTTTGATCTGGTGATCTCGCTGACAACACTGCACAATCTGAAAGTGTTTGACTTAAAAAGGGCGGTGCAGGAAATAGAACGCGTGAGCAAAGGCAATTCATACATCATGGTAGAATCTTTCCGCAATGACAGGGAAGAAGTCAATATGCTCTACTGGCAGCTTACCTGTGCCAGCTATTATTCTGTAGAAGAATGGGAATGGCTGTACCGTGAGTGGGGATATACCGGAGACTATAGTTTTATTTTTTTTGAAGATTAAATTTTAAGTAAATAATCCGGGAAAGAAGCCTTTTTTATTAATTTAATTATTAATATGGCATGCAATATTGTAAGCAGGCTTGCGATATGCATGGGGATTAGCGCGAAAAACAGCAGGAAAAGACAGTGGACAGAATGCATAAGAACAAGATCATATCAAAACAGGAATTTCAGACAGATATAAAACCGGCGCTGCGGCGGGAGGGGAAGACAGTCGCCTTATGCCATGGCGTGTTTGATTTGGTGCATCCGGGCCATATCATCCATCTGGAACAGGCAAAGCAGATGGCGGATGTGCTGGTGGTATCTATTACCGCAGCGGAGTATGTCCGCAAAGGGCCCGGCAGGCCGTATTTTGATGACGAGATGCGCATGAAAACATTGGCAGCTTTGGAGAGCGTGGATTATGTTATGCTTTCAGAAGGATATACGGTTGACGATATTGTGGAATGCGTTGAGCCGGATATCTATGTCAAAGGGGAAGAATACGCCAGGCCGGAAGACGACATTACCGGAAAAATATCGGAAGAAAAGGCTCTGGTGGAAAAGCACGGGGGCCGGATACAGTATACTACAGGTCAGACTTACAGTTCGACAAATCTGATTAATACGGCATTATCAGGGCTGTCAGATGAAGTCAGATGTTATATGGAGGACTTTACGACCAGATATTCCATGAAAGAGATCCGCATGTTTGCCGAGAAGGCGGAGCAGTTAAAAGTTCTGGTCGTGGGGGATATTATTATTGATAAATATACCTATTGTGATGTGCAGGGGCTTATGAGCAAGGATATGGGGTATTCCGCAAGAATCCAAAGTTCAGAGGAACACCTGGGCGGCTCTGTTGCGATCGCAAGACACCTTTCCAGTTTTACCGGGCAGGTCACGCTTTTGTCTGTGATGGGAGACGAAGCAGAGATCTGTGCCAGAATCTCTCAGGAGTTGTCCGGTTCTATGCAGTTACAGCTTATGCACAGTTCACAGTTCCCGACGATCGTCAAGCACCGCTATTTAACACGAAACGCCAAGCGTGAAGAGTATCGCAAAGTATTGGCGGTGAATAATATTCCTGAGAAAATGGAATATGAAAAAGAGATCAGAGAGAGATTTCTGAATAAATTACGGGAAGAACTGGATTCCTGTGATGTGGTTTTTCTATGTGATTTCGGGCACGGGCTGATCGACAGTGAAACGATTGAACTGATTCAGAAAAAGGCCGGATATCTGGTGCTAAACTGCCAGACCAATTCCTCGAATCACGGGTTGAACATTATTACCAAGTATACACGGGCAGATGTGTTTGTGGTGGACCAGCAGGAACTGAAGCTGGCATTTCCGGTTTATGCAGGTGATGAGAAAGCCGGATTGATGAAACTGGCGGAGCATCTGCATGGGAACGGCTGGCTGACAAGGGGATCCCTGGGAGCATGGGGAATTGACAAGGGGAAGATTGAGGATTGTCCGGCATTTACGCTTACCGTCAAAGATACGGTGGGAGCGGGGGATGCTTTTTTCGCAGTGGCAGGACTGTTTGCGGCAGCAGGTGCACCTGTGGAAGCAGGAACTTTCGCGGGTAATATTGCGGGTGCGCTGGCGGCCAATATTGTGGGGAACAGGGATTCGGTGGAGAAGGTTAATTTGCTGAAGTATGCGAATACGTTGATGAATGTGTAGCGTGTAAACCGGAGAATTGTGATGAAAACATATACGAAAGCCGATTTAAAAGAATATTTGAGAAATGACTGGATAATAGAATTGATGAGGCAAAACAGCAATGAGCAGGAACAGGAAATTCGTACGAATCAGTGGCTGATGAATATGGATAATAAGCGGCTCATATATGCAGATGTTTATGGGGATATTCTACATAAAAAAACAAAGAGAAGGGTATTGGAGGTAGGCGGGGGCTATAATTCGCTGACAAAAGTTCTGGCTTCGCATTCACAGTATACATTATTGGATTTTATGGCGCATGGCGGGGGCGGTTATATAAGCAAGATGTCGGAGCAATATCATATTAACTGGCTGGGTCAGGATTGGTATGAATTAAAGAATATGGAAGATTACGATTTGGTGATAGCAAATGATATATTTCCTGATGTAGACCAGCGAATGGAATTATTTATTGATAAAATGCTGCCGCATTGTCGAGAATTGCGTCTGGTAGTGACATATTATAATGCGCCGTGTTTTTATACGACGAAAAGGCTGGATGACTCTGAAATTATGACTTTTTTGTCATGGGACGGGGAAATAACCGCCATGAAACTAAGAAAATATGTACATAGAAGCAATGCATCAGAATATGAATTGGATGCTATGAAAATGAATCATGAAAGCATATTCCGAAATGGAAGACAGGTCTCATATATTGTTATAAAAGGAGATTTGTAAAAAAAAGAAAGCGGTATAAGTGAAGATGCGTAATTATGCAATACGGGATACCACATGGAAGAATAAAGGGCATGAGCTGGACGGAATTGCCCGGATTATACAAAATAAAGAAAAAAGTTTTTATATTATAGGGAATAAAGAAGAAATTGAGGAATTTTATAAAAGGACAGGAAGATATATTGACCAGCTTGCAGCTTTTATGATATCAGAATGCTGTTTAACAACCTTAGAGGGAATTCCGGTAATCCTGGAAAATGAGATACCAATCAAGGATTGCACAGTAATTATCTGCGTGGCAAGAAACCGGGCAGAATATGAAATGGAAAGGGATAGATGGAAGGGGAAAGGAATCGTTGAAAATCAGAGTTTTTTTCAGGGAGAAATCTTTTCTATGGTTTATGATGTATATGAACGAAACCAAATCCGTATAGACAGGATAGAGATTTTCTTGACGTCCAGGTGTACGTTAAATTGTGAGAAGTGTATATCGTACATTCCTTATTTTCGTATGAAGACAGATACTCCTTTAGAGCAATTAAAGCGGGATGCAGATATTTTATTTGGCAAGGTTGATTATATTTATAAGTTGAAGCTGCTGGGAGGCGAAGGACTGCTTTATCCACATTTAATTGAGTATATTGATTATTTACATGACAATTATGACGAAAAAATCGGAACAATCAGAATCGGGACGAATGGGACGATTCTGCCAGATAGAGAAATTCTGGAAATGTGCAGAAGGAACAGGGTGACGTTGGACATTAGTGATTATTCTGGGGCTGTTCCTGATAGATGTAAATTATATGAAGTGAAAGAATTGTGCGATCAACATGGTGTGGAGGTAGAAATTAAGAGAACAGGAGAACAGTGGCTGGATTTGGGATTTCCCAATGTCGTTTTGGACAAAAAGGAAGAGAAAACTTTAAGAGAACATTTTTATGGATGTGCTATGTTCTGCAGACAGTTTGCCCGGGGAAAAATGTGGTTTTGCTGTACGAATTTTGCGGCAGTCTGTGCCGGATTATTTCCTAAAAATGAAAATGACTATTTTGATTTTGAAGCTGATTTTTCTAAAAAAGACTTATTAGAATATGAAATAGGATACAGCTGTTTGGGGTATACCACATTTTGTGATGTCTGCGGCGGATGTTCAGAAGAGATCAATCCACGTCAGGTTGAAGTGGCAAAACAGATGAAACAATAAATAAAGAATTGAGAGTAAATATATGAGATTTATTAATCAAATGGAACCGAATTTTGACGATTGTGAGAGAAATGCGTTAAACGAGTATATGTCGGCAGGTGGCTGGGTTACGGAATTTAAAAAAACCAGAGAATTTGAAGCTGCTATTGCAGAGTATACCGGCGCATCTTTCTGCTCGGTAGTCAGTAATGGGACTGTAGCATTATCTGTAGCATTGATGGCATGTGGCATTACTGTGGGCGATGAAGTAATTGTTCCTGATTATACAATGGTTGCCACTCCGAATGCGGTGGAATTAATTGGTGCAAAAGCAGTCTTTGTGGATATTGACATTCGGAATCTGTGTATGGATTTTGAGGAAATGAAAAGGGCTGTAACAGAGAAGACAAAGGCAGTCATTCTTGTGAGCATTAATGGCAGATATCCGGATCACATAGAGGAATTTGTTGATTTTTGTAAGGAAAAAAATATTTATTTAATCGAAGATGCGGCTCAGTCTTTAGGCAGTTTCTATCAGGGGAAGCATGTAGGAAGATATGGTGATATAGGCAGTTTTTCTTTCAGCGCTCCGAAAATTATTACGACTGGACAGGGTGGTGCACTGATTACCGATCAAGAAGAGTTATTTACTAATATCAAGAGAATACGTGATTTTGGGAGAGACCAGGGAGGAAGCGACCATTATCTTACTAAGGGGTGGAATTTTAAGTTTACTGATATACAGGCAATCATTGGCCTGGAACAGATGAAAAAGCTTTCTTCCAGAGTAGAACGAAAGAAAGAAATTGGAAGATTGTATTGGCAGAGGCTCGGCGGTATTCCGGGTGTTGAACGTATAGAAACTGATTTTTCCCAGACGCCGCTGTGGTTTTTTGACATTCTGTGTGAGGACAGACAGGGGCTTATGACTTTTTTAAAAGAAAAAAATATCGGGACAAGAGAGTTTTACCCGGCACTGCATAAAGAACCGGCGTATCAGTATACAAAATTATCTTTTCCGGCAGCGGAAGATGCTGCAAGGCGTGGCTTGTGGCTGCCATCAGCATCTACGCTGACAGATGAAGAAGTGGATTATATATGTTGTCATATTAGGATGTATTACACTGATGAGAAATAGAGAATTAAGACCGCTGGGCAAAAAGCCGGCTTACATATTAAATGAAAATTGGTGCGGCAGCAAAAGACTGGTGCAGGTATTCAGTGAATATTGAAGATTAGTGAAAGGTTAGATGCAAGGATGCTTATTGTCAGATTAAGTACAGGATTAGGAAATCAAATGTATGAATATATGGCGGCTTATGCATTGGCAAAAGAATTAAAACAGGAACTGGTGTTAGATATAGAAGAGTGTATACGCTCCGCATATGGATATCTGTTGGACCATTTTAAAATACCTGCCTGTAGAAAGATAATATATTCACAGGACAGCATTGGATCAGAAGAGCATGAGTTTTATGACAGAACACTTGAAATTTTTGAGGATATGGTAATATTGGTAAAGTCAGAGGAGCAAAAGGAAAAATGTACAGATGATGAGAGGGTGATTGTATATTCCGATTGGAGTATCGTAGAAAAGTTAAGAAAATATAAAAATTTATATATGTATGGTTTTTTTATGGAAAAAGATAAATATTTTGAAAAATTCTGGTGCGAATTGAAATCAATGTTTATCTTAAAAAATGAAAATGAGTATATTAAAAATTTTCGGAAATTAATTTATGGAAAAACTTCTGTAGGAATACATATCCGCAGAGGAGATATTTTATTAATGGACTGGTTTCGGAAAGCAGAAGATGACTTTTACCGGGCGGCAGTGGAGTGTTGTAGAGAATTATATGGTGATTGTATCTTTCTGGTTTTCTCAGATGATATTGAATATGCAAAAGAAATGTTAGGAGCAGATGACTCAGTACATTATGTTCATTTTTATGGTTATGATGATGCTTCTGTGAATGAGTTTTATTGTCTTACTTTATGCGACCATAGGATTTTGACTGCGTACAGTACTTTTGGACAGTTAGCAGATGAACTGCATCAAGGGAGTGACAGTCATGCTATCATGTGGGATGAAAAAGAAACTACGAAAGGGGAATCCCTGGAGAAAAAAAGCAAAAGAAGAACAATATACTTGAATGTACAGGATATTCAAATATATAGTGCCAGATATAAGATTGTTAAGGATTCAAAAAAAGTTGAAACTTCCCATTATCAAATATTTCAAAAGCTGGTAGAAGAAAATAGAAGCCATGAAGCATTACAGTCTGCATTTTGCTTATATCATGAAAAAAAAGGGGATATACAATTTAAATTATACATGGCAGAATCTTTAGTGCGGATTGGCGCATTTGAAGAAGCTGTAGTAGAGTTGGCGACGCTGCCGCAGGAAATCACAGAAATTTATTTGGACAGGTTGATTTTGGATGATCTGAAAAAGAATTTATTAATAAAATTATATAGAACAGTAAGCAGGGTAAACAAAAAGCATTTTGTTATTGTTATGGCACATAAAGTAACACCTGCCTATGAAACCTATGGATTGCTTGATTTAGCTGTTATTTTGTCTCATCTCGGTCATAGAGCGACTTTGGTATATGACACATATGATACGGGCGATTATTATTTACAAAAGAGTCCCTATCTTCATAATGCCAGAGATATCAGCATGGAATGTCTTCATGTGAAGAAGGAGTCGGCATTGCAGAGCGGGGTGTGTAATTTTTATAATCATTTTGAGGAGGATGAGCTAATTGTTATTTCGGAAGATGACAGATTTTTTGTAAGAGATGGCTGTAGCAAAAAGACATGTTTTATCATGTCCGACGAAGATCCAGTCTCTTTGCTGCTGTTTGACAAAGCGGATTATATTTTGACACAGGATGAGAAGCTTTCGAAAGATGACAGTAAGTATATTTACTGGCAGGATCGAGGATTTCAGGAGAAGTACATATTTGTCTCTATTCCATGGAATTATGGATATGGACAAAGGCTGAACCGAAGAATGATCGGAGTAGCAGAAGCATTATCAAAAATTTGCCGCAAGAAAGCTACTTGTGGCGGCACTGAGGGATGAAGAGCTTTATTTATAGATGTTAGTTTACTAATATGAAATCTAATATTTTGAGAGAAAGCAGAGAATAGTTGAATGAAGAAATTACTGATCTGGGGAACGGGAAATTTTGCTCGGAAGTTTATGGATAACAATTTTAGAGCGGAGGGTATAATTGGCTTTGTGGAAACAAAAAGGTCAAAAGATATGTTCATGCAGAAACCGGTATATGGCAGCCATGAACTTCAGGCCTTGGAATATGATTATATTATTATAGCAAATTCATACGGACTTGAAATATATACGTTATGTATCAGGCTGGATATTGATATGTCCAAACTGATATTTTTATATGGAATTCCCAACCGGGTGGGATGTACAGAGGATTCGGTATTAAAAGAAATATTGTCAGAACAGATTTATGACGATTATTGCATAAGATTTCGTCTTAAGCCAAGGCTGAAGAGGCATCCGAGACAGCAGGGGGATGATTTTGTATATGAGGATGCTGAAAAATACCGTAAACTGAATAAAAGACCAAATTTTGAAATTCAGGAAAAATATATGTATCCTATTGCTAAAGACAAATATGAACAGGCAGGTACAATGGATGATTATTTCTGGCAGGATTTGTGGGCGGCAAAATTAGTATATAAAAGTGGTGTTAAAACACATTTCGATATCGGATCCAGCATTGCCGGTTTTATAGCACATCTGCTGTCTATGGATATTGATGTGACAGTAATAGATATCAGAGAGTTCCCAGGAGAAGCAGAAAAGCTGCATACGATTGTTGACGATGCAACATATTTAAGACAAATCCCGGATGAAAGCATTGAAAGTATGTCAGCGCTCTGCTCCTTGGAACATTTTGGGCTGGGACGTTATGGGGATCCGGTCGATCCCGAGGCGTGCTTTAAATGCTTTGATGCAATTCAGAAGAAAATGAAAAAGGGCGGAAAGTTATATATTTCGATTCCGGTCGGAAGTGAGCGGGTAGAGTTTAACGCTCATAGAATTTTTTACGCAAGTACGATTATTGACTGCTTTTCAGACATGGAACTTCAAGAGTTTTCTTGTGTCGAAGCCGGTAAAATCGATCATAATGTCGATATCCATAAATATGACAATAATAATATTGATGATAGGACAGGATTATTTTACTTTGTGAAAAAATAATTTACAGGGAATTATTTGCTGATTAAAATGAGAGGTTAATAAAATGCTTATTGTCAGACTGGTTGGCGGATTATGCAATCAAATGTATGGATATATGGCAGGATATGCGCTGGCGAGAGAATTAAAACAGGAACTGGTATTGGACATAGAAGAGTGTGTACGCTCTGCATTTGGATATTCTTTAGATTATTTTAATATAACTGCAAGTAGAAAAATTTTATATTCGTGGGATGCTATCATTACAGACGAAGAAGGATTTTATGACAGAATTTTAGAAACTTATAAAAATACAGTTGTTTTAGTTCGGTCATTTGAGCAGAAGAAAGACTATATAGATAATGACAGAATAATTATTTATTCAGGTTTAAATATGGCAGATGAATTAAAAGGCTATGAGAACCTGTATATGCCGGGAATCTTTTTTGAGAGAAACATATTTTATGAAAAATATTGGGATGAATTGAGGGAACTGTTTGTTTTAAAAGAAGAGGATGAAAATGTTTTAAATTTTCGAAAGATGATTTATGGAAAAAATTCTGTTGGGGTTCATATCCGCAGACGGGATATGTTGTTCGTGGATTGGTCATACAAGGTTGAAGATGATTTTTACAGAGCGGCAATAGAGTGTTGCAGAGAATTATATAATGATTGTACATTTTATATTTTTTCAGATGATATTGAATATGCCCAGGAAATGTTAGGAGAGGACGAGTCTGTCCGCTATATAAATTTTTACGGTTATGATAATGCTTCTGTAAGTGAGTTTTATTGCTTATCTTTATGTAAGCATAGAATTTTGACAGTTGACAGTACGTTTGGGGAATTGGCAGATGAATTGAGCAGGGAAAGAGAAGGACATGTCTTTATAAGGGATAAATTTAGAAGGGGAGGGACAAAAAGCATAGAGGAAAGAAGCCGGAAAAGATGGATACAATTAAATGTAAATGATATACAAAAATATAGTATTAAATATATGGTACATAGAGAAAAAATGAAAAAGCCGGACAGAGAACTGCAATACGAAAGATTTTTGAAACTGGCAGAAGAAAATCGGAAACACGAAGCACTGCAGCTTGCATTCTGCATATACCATGAGAAGAAAGATGATATAACATTTAGGCTGCGTCTGGCAGATCTTTTAATTAAACTTGGAATATATGAAGAAGGTGTAATAGAACTGGCACCGCTTCCACCAAATATTGCGGATAATTATTTCAAGGAACTGCTGCTTGATGAAGGCAAAAAGAGTCAAATGTTAAGTTTATATAGTGAACTGAACAATACAAGTAAAAAGCATTTTATTATTGTTCTGCAGGAAAAAATAGTGACAGATGCCGGTTATGATAATATGTATGGATTGATCGACTTGGGGATTATTTTAGTGCATTTAGGGCATCGCGCTACCGTAATATATGAAGAGCATAAATCATCAGAGCAGTCTTGTATAAAGACAAATGATTGCCTGTATAATGTTCGGGGCATTAATATGGGATGTTTTCATATTGGAAAGGAAAGTGTACTTAAATTTGGCATTTCGAATTACTATAATAGCATTGAAGAGGATAAATTAGTCATCCTTTCGAGGGATGAAAGGTTTTTTGTAAGAGAAAACTGTATCAAACAATTGTGTTTTATAACAACAGACGGAACCGATTTAAAAGACAGAGAAATTGTATTCATGCCGTCTGATAACAATAACCTTATAAGATCAGGCAATAAAGCAGATTACATTTTAACGCTTAATGGTGAATTGGCGGAAACAGATAGAAAGTATATATATTGGGAGGAAAGAGGATTTAAAGAAAAGTTTATATTTATAGAATTTCCATGGGAATATGGATATGGTAGGCGGTTAAATCAAAGAATGCTTGGTATGGCGGAAGCATTGATGAAAATATAAGCGGAAAGGATATGGTTGCTGAGGTGAAAAATATCAGAATGGATTCCCATAAGTTGATTTATCATCCGGATGTAGTAGCAAGATGGATGAAAGGAGAAAATATTTATCCGATTGAATTGGAAATAGGATTAACGAATGCCTGTAATCATCGCTGCAGCTTTTGCGCTGTAGACTATACTGGATATCAGCCGGATTATATAGACAGCCGGATGCTGATATCAAATTTAGAGGAATTGGCACCAAGAGGTGTTAAGAGCATCATTTATGCGGGAGAGGGAGAACCGCTTTTGCATAACGAGACACCGGATATTGTTAACAGGACGAAAGAACTTGGAATTGATGCGGCAATCTCTACTAATGGTGTGCTGCTGACACCGGAAGTGTCGCGTGAATGCCTGAAATCATTGACGTGGATAAGATTCAGTGTGGCAGGCATTACCGATGAGACATATAATAAAATCCAGCGAGGGAAGCAAGGGGATTTGGAAAAAGTGCTATTCCATATGGCGGAAGCCGTTAGAGTAAAGAGGGAACAGCATTTATCTGTAACAATAGGAGTACAGTTATTGTTGCTGCCGGATAATAAAGATGAAATTATACAGATGGGAAAAGAACTTAAGAAAATCGGTGTAGATTATTTCACGATCAAACCTTTCTCACAGCATCCACAAAGCCGTCAGATTTTACAAGTTGATTATAAAGGGATGCTGGCCTTGGAAAAAGAAGTACTAGAACTGCAGACTGATGACTATAAAATATATTTCAGAGCGCATTCTATGCAGAAACTGAAATGCAAAAGAGGATATAAACAGTGCTTTGCGCTTCCCTTCATGGTTTACGTAGATGCAAAAGGAAATCTTTGGCCATGTATTGTCTTTATGGGAAGAGATGAATTGAAATATGGCAACTTGAATGAAGAAAATTTTGTGGACATTTGGGAAGGAACACATAGAAAAGAAATTGTAAATTATTTTAGAAATATGGATTTGGAAAAGAACTGTAGAGAATTATGCCGGCTGGATGAGATGAACAGATATTTGGATGAGTTAAAACATCCGGACGGGCATGTGAATTTTATATAGGAGAACAGTAATGGAAAAAGCAACACCATATAGCAACTTAAAAATATTTGCTCATGCCCGTGCACTTAATGATATTGGTGAAGGGAAAAGAGTTGTGCCAATTTATATTCGCATTAAACCAACTAATTTATGTAATCATAAATGTTATTATTGCAGTTATGCGGACAGTGAATTGGGCTTAAGGGATTCTGTAAACAGAAAGGATCAGATATCGTGGGAGAAAATGCAGGAAATAATTGCGGATCTTGCAGATATGGGTGTAAAAGCCGTTACTTTCAGCGGAGGCGGGGAACCGTTAGTATATCCATATATTGTGGAAGCAATGCAGAAAGTGTTAGATGCCGGGATTGACCTATCTATAATTACAAATGGACAGATGCTAAGAGATGAAAGGGCAAAAGTGCTGGCGCGTGCCAAGTGGGTCAGGGTTTCGTTTGATTCTGCGAATGCTGAGACTTATGCAAAAGTGAGAAAACTACCATTGGAGGCTTTTGATGAAGTTTGTGATAATATTCGCCGATTCTCTCAAATAAAACAAGACAATTGCGAATTGGGAATAAACTTTGTCATTAATCATGAAAATGCAAATCAAGTATATGATATGGCGAAAATGGTTAAAAAATTGGGGGTAAATCATATCAAGTATGCGGCGCGGGTAACAAAAGATTTATTTGCTTATCATGAGCCATTTAAACAGGCTGTAATTGAGCAGCTTCACAGGACAAAAGAAGAGTTAGAAGATGAGAACTTCAAGGTGATCAATAAATATGAAGGTGATTTTGATTCTGCGCTATTGTTTCACCGCTGCTACAGTAAATGCTATGTTAACCGAATTTTTACGGTAATTGCAGCAGACAGTAAAGTGTATTTCTGTCATGACAAGGCATATGTAAACGATGGTGTTGTTGGTGATTTATGTAACCGGTCTTTTAAAGAATTATGGTTTGCAGAGGATATTATAAAAAGGTATCAGGAATTTGATGCACAGAAGGAATGTAACCATCATTGTGTTTATGATGACAGAAATGAGCTTTTAAATACATTTTATAGTTTGGACAGAAATCATATTAATTTTATTTAGAGTGCGTGTGGGTCAACGAGGAGAAAGTGATTGTGGCAGATATAAAAACAATAGAAGAAACGGCAGCAGATATTCGAAAGAAAATATACCAGATTGCCCATTTTGCGGGTGGCGGACACATAGCTGCGGCTTTTTCTATGGCAGATATTATCAGTGTACTATATTTTGATGACGTATTAAAGTATGATGCATTAAATCCCGGATGGGGGAACAGGGATAAGTTTATCTTAAGTAAAGGACATGCCGGCTATGCATTGTATGCGTCACTTGCAAAGGCGGGATATTTTAAGGAAGAAGAATTGCGGTATGTGGGACGACCCGGATCTAAGTTTGGGGGGCATCCCAAATTGCATGATATACCTGGTGTGGAAGCATCAACCGGCGCACTGGGACATGGACTGTCATTTGCCATAGGGATTGCCTATGCAAACAAAATGGATGAGAAAGAAAGTCATGTTTATGTAGTGCTTGGGGATGGCGAATGTCAGGAAGGCTCTATTTGGGAAGGGGCATTGTCTGCATCAACACTGAAGCTGGACAATTTGACTGTTATTATAGACCACAATAAGCTGCAGGCAATGGATGAGCTGGAAAATATTGTGCATATGAAACCTTTTGCAGATAAATGGAAAGCATTCGGCTGGAATGTATTAGAAATTGATGGACATGATTGTGCGGAAATTAAGAAGGCATTATTATCCAGAAAAGCGGGAACGCCAACATTGGTGATTGCGAATACGATTAAGGGAAAAGGTGTTTCTTTTATGGAAAATGTGCCGATTTGGCATTACCGGATGCCAAGTGAAGAAGAATTACCTATTTTGATGAAAGAACTTGATTTGACAGAAGAAGATTTGAAATAAAAGAAAGGTATAAAACCAAAATGAGGACAGCCTATTTGGATACTCTGTATGAGTTGGCAAGTAAGGATAATAAAGTATATGCTTTGATATCAGATAACGGTGCAATTGTATATGATAAATACCGCCGGGATTTATCATCGCAGTATTTGAACCTGGGGATATCCGAAGCCAATATGCTGGGTATGGCAGCAGGAATGGCGAGCTGTGGGAAAATACCGTTTGCCTATACGATAGGAGCTTTTCTTGCCTATCGTGCACTGGAATTTATTCGTAACGATATTTGTCTGCAGAATATGAATGTAAAGATAGTTGGCACGGGAGCAGGGATGAGATATAGCGCACTTGGGCCGACGCATCATTCAACGGAAGATATGGGATGTATTCGTTCTTTACCAAATCTGATCATTTTGTCTCCTGCAAGTCCGATGGAAGTTGTAAAAGCGACACGGGCGGCTTACGAATATAATGGACCAGTATATATACGTCTTGGAACGAACAGAGAAAAAGAGATATATAAAAAAGACTATTTGTTTGAGATAGGCAAAGGGGTAACACTTTTTGATGGGGAAGATATTACGATCATAGGAACCGGTAATATACTTACAGAGGTGATGAAGGCACGGGAGACTTTGGAAAGAGAAGGAAATTCAGTTCGAGTTATTAATATGCATACGATCAAGCCTTTGGATAGGGATATTGTAAAAAAAGCAATCTATGAAACTCCTTGTGTTATTACAGTGGAAGATCACGATATAATAGGTGGATTGGGAAGCGCTGTTGCAGAGATGATTGCTGAAAGCGGCAGAGCAGTCAGTTTTTCCAGGATCGGATTAAAAGAGTGCTTTGCAACAGGATATGGAACTTATGAGGATATGATAAAACAGAATAAAATATGCGCAGAAGAAATTGTCTTGCGATGCCGGGAAAGTTTATCTAAGGTTAAAATATAAGGAAGAAAAGGGTATGATGGCCGAAAAGGAAAATATTATTATATATGGGTATAGTTCAATCGGTGAAGCGGTATATCAAGAATGTATAAGGAGAAAACTCTCCGTCTTATGTTTTTGCGAAGACACGAAAATAGAAAAAAGGGAAGCGTATGTCAAGGAAGAGATATTTTCTTTAGATGAAATCATAACAAGAAAACTTGATGGTAAATTTATAATTTGTATTCCAAATGCACGGCCTGTCATAAAGAAATTGCAAGATGCCGGTTACTATAATTGGGAGTTGTCAAACGGGTATCTGCTGGAAGAATGCTATTCTCATGTTACATTTACGATCAAATCTAAAGAAATTGCCATAAAAGAAATAGAAGAATGTATTTTATGTCATCAATATTTGGGAATGCCGGACAAGCTGTTTTTAAAAAGCCTGGATTTAGAAATTACTGAAAAATGTTCTATGAGGTGCAGAGATTGTTGTAATTTAATGCAATATTATAAAAACCCTCAAAATTATTCTGTGGAGGAGGTAATTGATTCGGTAGATAACCTGCTAAAATATATTGATGCAATATATGAACTTCGTGTTCTTGGTGGAGAACCTTTCATGCATTCTGAAATGCATCGGATCATAGAAAAGCTTATCTTATATCAAAATGTCTATCGCATTATCATATATACAAATGCGACAATTATGCCAACTTCAGAGATGTGGAACGTGCTTGATAACAAGAAGGTAGAGTTTGTGATAACAGATTATGGAAAACTGTCCCGGAATTTGTCTGACATTAAAAAGGAATTGGATAGAAGAGGGATTTTATATGAAATAATCAAAATGGGAGGTTGGACACAATGCTCCAGTATTATAAGGCATGGAAGAGAAGTGGAAGAAGAGAAAAAAATATACAATGGTTGTTGCGCTAAAAATTTAATTACCCTGTTAGATGGAAAAATATATAAATGCCCATATATGGCAAATGCGATGAATCTAAAAGCTATTCCTTCCAAGGAGGGAGAATATATTAATTTAAGATATTTAAAAAATATGGAATTAGAAAAAGCACATCGCATATTGAAGGAATTTTTATTTTCAAAAGAATATTTTGTGAGTTGCGATTATTGTGAGGGTAGACCGTACTGCGGAAAAGAAATAGAACCTGCAGTACAGATTACGGAACCCAGAAACTACTCCGTGATTGAAGAAGAGAGGGAAAAATAGAATAATGAATGATTTAATAAGCATTATTATTCCGATCTATGATGCTGAATTATATATTGAAGAGTGTATGAAGTGTGTATTACATCAGACATATTGCAATCTGGAAGTTATTCTTGTAGATGATGGTTCCGAAGACAGAAGCGCAGAGCTCTGTGAAAAATTTCTAAAAATGGATAACAGAATTAAATATTTTTATAAAAATAACGGTGGTGCTGCATCAGCAAGAAATTTTGGAATAAAGCAAGCACATGGAAAATATTTGTATTTTATGGATGTGGATGATCTTTTGGATGAAAATGCAGTAGAACTGTTACATAATGCATATATAACCAGGCAAGTGGATTTTGTAATCGGCAATGTAAAGCATATAAATATATATGGTAAGGAAGAGTTAGAATGGACAGTCAAAGATAGAATATTTGAAGGGAAGGATTCCGTCAGGAAATTGGTTTATGCGTTTGCAGACGACATGAAATCGAATAAGATCCTGTATTCTGCGTGGGGGAAGTTATATCGTACAGATATCATAAAAAGTGTGCCTTTATACTTTAATGAAAAAATGCATACACATGAAGATAATGTGTTTGTGCTTGCGTATCTGTCAAATTGCAACAGCCTCTATTATATTGGTAAGTGCATATACACGTATCGTAATTTTAAATGGAGTACTAATAAGAGGAGTTATAGTGAAACAGGGTGGCTGACAGGTTTCCTGGATTTTAGATATATTGTAAAAGAGGTCAGGAAAATTTTACCCGGAAAGAAGTATAATCAGGTTATCGGAAATTTTTATAGCGAATATGCGATTTTGACAATGTTTCACTGTTGTCGCCAGATAAAAATCTGCTCTGTAAATGATTTGAAAAAACTTTATTTTATTATTTACAGGATTGTGAAAAGCTCAGGAATGATGCAGATATCAATAAAGTATTATGTTCAAAAGCATGATGACAATGCGAAGATTATTCCTTTTCTCATAAAAAAAGAATGGATAATGTTAATTATAATTGTGTTTAAATTACAATTGATTAAACAGGAAAAGAAAAATAAACCGTACAAATGCGGAATTATCAAGGTGACAGGAGAACAAGGATGAAAAGTAGAATCTTATTATTAGTGCCTAATTATAGTTGGTTTGGTAAAAGAGCATGGAACACCTTACCATTTTCGATTCCAATACTTGCATCAATATTAAAGTCATATGATCTGGAGATTATTGATGCAAATATTCATAATTATTCGGAAGAAGAACTGTTTGATATTTTGTATGAAAAGGATGCAGATATTATTCTTATATCGGTGATTTCTTATGATTATAATAAAATTTATCATAAAATGACAGAAATTGCAAAACAGGCAAAACCAAATTGTACATTGTTAATGGGTGGTGTATATGTTACGACATGCATTGAGCATGTTATGCAGGATATAAATATCGATATTGGTATGATGGGACATGCGGAGGAACGATTACAACCTTTGATTGAGGCGATTATTCGTAAGGACAGTGCGGCGATAGAACAAATGGAAGGGATCGCATTTAGAAAAAGTGATAAGGTAATTATAAATCCGTTATTATCTAATGTTGCAGATGTAAAGGAGATGGTTAAACCAGATTACAGTAAAACAGATATAAAAAAGTATGTTAATAAAGAAGATTCTATTGCAACAAATTTTATAAATGAAAGTAAAAAGCATTTTGCGAATATCTTAACATCTTATGGATGCCCATATAATTGTATTTTTTGCGCTTCACGTTCCATAAGCGGTAGGAAGGTGGTAGTCAGGCCGGCGGATGATGTTTTGGAGGAGTTAGATTATCTGGTAAAGGAATGTAACATAGAATTATTAAATATTATGGATGATAATATTTTGTTTGATAAAGAGAGAGCAAAGTATATATTTAATGAAATAATTTACAGGAAATATGATATTGAAATCAGAATTGATAATGTTGCAATTTGGCATCTGGATGAAGAGATAATAAGGTTATTGAAAAAAGCAGGCTGTACCAGGATGGGAATATCAATAGAATCTGGGTGTGAAAGAGTTCTTCATAAAATTATCAGAAAGCCTTTAAAACTGGAAATAGTCAAACCGATTCGAGAATTATGCAGGGAAGTCAATATATTACTTCAGGCTAATTTTATTATTGGATTCCCAGGGGAAACCTGGAATGAAATAAGAGAGTCTTTAAAGTTTGCAGAAGAATGTGACTTTGACTTGACATCTATTCATATCGCAACACCATTGCCGAAGACTGACCTATATGATTATGCAATAGAAACTAAAACATTGGACGTTAATTTCTCATTTTTTGATGATACACATTTTGGAATGGGTGTGGGTTATATAACAACGGACGAATTTACACCTAAAGAATTGGAAATTTTACGGGCATTTGAGTGGGATAGAATAAACTTCAGTACTTCGGAAAAGAGAGAAAGAGCATGTCGGATTTTAGAACTGACGCAAGAAGAATTAAAGGATTTTCGTAAACAGACAAGGATTAATTGTGGACATTATATTAGATAATTTACACATTAAATATGGAGGGGAAAATGTACCGACCAGGTGGAAAAGACTATTTATATGTCAATGATAATAGTGCTCTGAAAATTAATAAGGAATATATTGAGCAATTAAAAATATTAGCACAAAAAAACAGCTTAAAAAAAAGCAAGATGTGTCTTCATAATGATATAAGAAAACATGTACATGAAATGATAAATGTGTTTCCGGAAGGAGCGTATGTCCGTCCTCACTTTCATCCCTTGAAAACAGAAACTCAGGTAATCATTGAGGGAAAGATGCTGATGATTGTTTTTGATGGTGCTGGAAAAATTGTGGATAATTTTATTATGGAGAAAGATGGAATATTTATGTTTCGTTTAGAGAAGGGAATGATACATACCAATATACCATTGTCTGATGTTGTTATTTATGAAGTGACAGACGGCCCGTTTTTGGGAAAAGATGACAGTGTTTTTCCGGAATGGGCTTCAGAGACAGAATATGGAGATGAAATAAAAAAGCTGATAAATATGGCAAGGCAATAGCAGCAATAGATAGTATAACATGAATTAATGATATAAAAGAAAGAAAACTATTTGGGCTAATTTTCCCTAAGGGTATAGAAATGGAGGCAAGAATCAATGTACATACCATATGGAAAACACTGTATAGAAGATGATGATATTGAGGCGGTAAGTAAGGCTTTAAAAAAAGATTATATTGCAACCGGTCCCGGTATAGCAGAGTTTGAAGAGGCATTTGCGAGATATATAGGAGTAAAATATGCGGTGGCAGTGTCAAGTGGAACAGCAGCGCTTCATGCCTGTTGTTTTGCAATTGATCTTAGGCCAGGTGATGAGGTTATAACGACGCCCATAACCTTTGCCGCATCAGCGAATTGCGTACTTTATTGTGGCGGAACTCCGGTTTTTGCAGACGTTGATATGAACACATATAATATATTGCCGGAAGAAATAGAAAAACATATTACGGATAGGACAAAAGCGATTATTCCGGTTCATTTTACTGGGCAGCCTTGTGAAATGAATCAAATAAATGACCTTGCCAGAAAGCACAATTTATATGTTATTGAAGATGCGGCACATGCGACTGGAGCAGAGTATCATGGACAAAAGATTGGTTCTATATCTGATATGACAATCTTTAGCTTTCATCCGGTAAAGCACATGACAACCTGCGAGGGTGGCATGGTAACTACAAACAGTGAGGAATTATATAAAAAAATTAAGGCATTTAGAGCATACTGTATTACAAAGGATCCAGAACTATTGGAAGATAAAGAGGATGGCCCCTGGCATTATGAAATGCAAGGATTGGGCTATAATTACAGGATTTCTGATGTCATGTGTGCTCTGGGAATAAGTCAATTGAAGAAATTAGACAGTTTTGTAAACAGACGTAGGGAGATTGCCAAACGATACAATGAAGAAATGAAAGATTTTAATCACATTGTACTGCCATATCAAGCGGAAGATCGTGACAGCAGCTGGCATTTATACACTATTTTGATAAAAGAAGGAAAGCGTAGAGAAGCATATTTTAAACTTAAAGAAGTAGGGATAGGCGTTGATGTTCATTATTTGCCGGTGTATAGACATCCGTATTATCGGAAGCATGGTTATAATGATGTTATATGTCCGAATGCGGAAGCGATTTACGATCAGATTTTAAGCATTCCCATATTCTATAAACTGACTGATGAAGAACAAAAATATGTTATTGAAAAAATTGCGGATCTATGATCAAAGTATATTGGCTGGGTGAAAAGTGTGGCGTAAAATAATCTCGCTAATATTATGAAGGAAGGCAGATAAAAATGTATTTTAAAAGTAGAATCTTATGCGAGGAACTGGATCAATACCAGAACATTATTATCTATGGCACAGGTGACTTTTCACAGAAAATTTTCCCTCAATTAGTAAAGCACGGTTTGAAAAAAAAAATACTCTGCTTTACAAATACAGGAGCAGGACAGTCCGATGACCTGGATGGCATACCGGTTATCAATATTAAGGATATCAATTACAATAAGGCAGAATGTGTTGTTCTGATAGCTGTAAGCAAATTATATACAGATGAGATAAAACAGACATTAATGGAATTAGAGTATCCATATATAGTAAGTTTGATTGATTATTGCATTCACTATAAATTTTTAGAAACGAGTTATCAAGATTTAAATTCTTTTGAAGAATACTGTGAATATATAGCGGATTGGTGTGAAAGGACGCATAAAAGTAACGAGGAAGATAAAAGTAGAGTGTTACAGAAAATACTGTGCGGGAGAGAACATATTGAAAGAAGGACAGATGACAATTTGATTGTAATGATTTGCGGACATTTGTCATCCAGAATGGTTAAAATTACAAGAGCATTAAAAAAGAAAAATTACAATATCATTTTATTAAGTTACTTTGATGGAGGAAACCCCTGGAATATAGAGGAATTAAAGAAACTGGATATACAGATATTTCAGTGCCGGCGGGTGGCAGAAATGTTGTATTATGCTTTGCAGTATCATCCGCTAGTTTATTTTTTTGAACCGTGGTGGGGAGATTGCCTGTGGGCAGAGATTATGTTAAAACACAAAGAGTATTTTGGAAAAATCGTGCTTGCTCTATATGACGTGATGAATGATGGATATAATGTAACTGAGGCAGAAAGATATGTGACAGAAAAGTTTGCATTGGAGCATGCGGATGGTATCGTGTGGAGATGGTTTTCCAAAGAGTATTTGGAACAAAAAGGCTTTAAATATCAAGGAAAGTCAATTCAATTTTTAGATTATTGCAATCAGCAAAATACGGATATTATTTTAGACAATCCAGATTCTTCATTGGTTAAGATATGTTTTATAAGTGGTGATGGAGATGACTATATTGAGAAAAGGGAACGTGAGACCCGATATACTGATTGGGCTAGGGTTGGTGAAATACTTGAAAAAATAGGCAATAGAAGCGATTGTATCTTCCACTGCTATATCGGGAATTTAAAGAATGAAGAGAATATTGTTCGCTGCAGGCAATATGAAATGCAATATACAAATTTTAAATTTTTTCTGGCAGTAGAGCATGATGAATTATTGGAAAGACTTAAATATTATGATTATGGATGTGAGTTGTGGACAGATGGAAAGGAACCACCGAACGATATGTTGCTGGCGGGAAAATATTATGGCAGTCAATATAATAATAGTGTCAGAAATGCATATTTTGACTTCTTTTCTGCGGGCCTGCCTGTTATTACGACTCAGGCATCAAAGATGTGGGAATACTTATCAGCCGACGATGCTATAATCAAAATGACACTTTCAGATTTGGATATAGAGCATTTGAAAGAACATAAGCAATATTATAAAGCGAAGGTTGCAGAGAAAAGAAATGAGTGGAATATGGACAACCAAATTTATAGGTTAATACAATTTTTTAAAGGATTATAATCTAAGGGGGATAATATGAAAATTGCAATTTACGGTGCAGGTTATTATGGCCAATATATATACAATGAAATTATGAATCATGAGCGGACAGAGATATCTGTTTGTTTCTGGATTGATAATTATATTGATGAGCAGAGTATGCATAATTTACCAATTTACACAGAAGAAGTATTTTTTTTGAGAGATAAATTTAAGGAAATTGATGCGATAATAATCGGCATTGAGAATGCAAAAATTGCACAGGATATAACGCTTTCTTTGTTATTGAAGGGATATGATCAACTTTACTTAGCTTGTCTGGAAACGGAACAGTCATTTGCTTTTCGGGCAAAAGTGCCAATTCTGAATGAAGACGGTAACTGGGGACCAAGTGTAAAATTTTTTAAAAAAGTAAAACCGAAGTTAAAGTTTATGGAAGTTTTGGTATCAAATTATTGCAATTTGAATTGCAGATGCTGTAGTCATTTTTCTAATATTGTTACAGAAAAGAAGCTTTTGAGTGTGGATGAGTTTGAGACTTATTTGGTACAGCTAAGAAAGAAGGTTAGAGAAATTGCTACTTTTCAGTTGCTGGGCGGGGAACCTTTATTGCATCCTCAACTCGATGAGTTTGTTTCTTTAACAAGAAGATATTTTCCGGGATCACATATTGACGTTGTGACAAATGGTCTGCTGCTTCAAAAAATTTCACAGAAACTGATTGATGCAATGGTATTAAGTAACGCGACTTTTTTTATTTCGCAATATGATCCAACAAGAGAGAACCTGGCGGAGATAATTAGATTCTTGGAGAACAGGCAGATAAATTATTATATATCTCAGCCATTGACATATTTTGAATCAGTTCTGACCTTTCAAGAAGAAAGTGGAGAAAAAGCATATGCAAGACGATTCAAAACCGATTGTATATGCCATTCTATTGCGGAGGGTAGAATATACTTGTGCCCTACGCTCGAACGCTTATATGCTGTACAGGATTTCTTTGGGATACATATCGAGGAAGAGGAATTATTAAATTCCTCACTTGATTTGATGGATGCTGATGTGGATGGATGGGATATGTTAAAGTATTTTAGTTCTCCGGTTCCAATATGCAGATTTTGCTGTCCGGAACGTAAAGAGATAGCTTGGGAAACAGGGAAGCCTGAGCCGAAGGATTGGATTATTAGTTAAAGAGGGAAAATAATGCAGGACATAGTATTTCCAATGAGTGAAAACTGGTGGATAGAAAAAGATAAAGCTTATTTTTGCGGAACAAGAATTTCTGCTTTGTTTTGTGTGGATTTGAACAGTCTGCAATGTGAAATTGTATCATGGATACCGGGGAATGACAAGTTTGATTTTTTTATGAATCCTTATTGCATGAAATATAAAGATAGTATTATATGTTTGCCCGGTAATGGTAACAAGATTTGGAGTTATAATCTTTCACAGGCTGTTTGGGAGGAAACAGAGATAGAAAATACAGGGCAGCTATTAACATTTATGGGGCGTTACAGTCAGGCAGATGGCAGAGTATGGTTATCAGAATATGATACAGGAAAGATATTACAAGTAAACACAGAAAAGAAAACTGTAGAAAAAAAGTATCATCTGTCCAAGGGAGAACAAAAAGTATACTATGGAGAGTACGTGATCGTACAAAACAGGCTGTACATCGTCGGTGGAGCCCAAGTGTGCTGTATTGATATTGGTGATGAAGAAATTACTGTATACAAGATTCCGGATATCAAAACAGACTTACAAACAATTTGTTATGATGGTGTTAATTTCTGGCTAAGCGGATGCTGCAAAGAGATTTATGTCTGGAATCCGCAGCATGGACTGGTAAATGTACTGACAAAATTTCCTGAGAACTTTGGAATTTATCATTTCCACGAAGCGGCGGATATAGATTATACTTTTTTTTCTTATACGGTTGAGGAGAATTCTTTTTTCGGGTATTCTTTTCCGCTTGGGAAAAATATATGGTATCTTCCTACTCAGTCCAATGGGATTATTTATGTTGACAGGAAAACTTATGAAATTCATTTTCTGGAAATAGAAGAAGAGCGGGAAACAAAGGAGAGCCTGGATAGAGATTATACTGGTAAGTTTCTATTTGAATATATTCGTGCTGATAGATATATAGGAATATATTCCATACAAAATCAGCGGATTTTTGAGGTTGATACAGTTTTACTGTGTGTGAAGTACATTGAGTATGAGATAAGTAACGAAACGATTCTGACGCTGGCGAAGGACATTGGATTGTATGATGACGGGAAGATTTTTTTTGAGAAAAGGAAAGGGCAGTCAATATTTTTCTCGGCATTACTGAAGAGAAAACATGAAATAGGTGATACACCCATTAAAAATATAGGAAAACAGATTTATCAGATGCTGGATGAATTATAAGAGAAGATTATATGTGCGGTATAGCAGGAATTATCAAGAAAAAAAACATTAAAGTAAATAAAGAAGAAATACAGGTTATGAATAATACTATTTCTCACAGGGGCCCGGATGCGGAAGGTATTTATATAGATCATACTGTTGCTTTTGGACATCGCAGACTGTCTATCGTAGATTTATCGGAAAGTGGTAATCAGCCAATGATCAGTCATGATCAGAAATATGTCCTGATTTTTAATGGTGAAATTTATAATTATATTGAAATAAAAGAATACCTTAGAAAAAAAGGTGTTAAATTTATGACCGAAACAGATACGGAGGTCATTATAGAAGCCTATCGTTTTTGGGGTATGAACTGTACAAAAAAATTTAATGGTATGTGGAGCCTTGCTTTATATGATAAAGAGAAGCATCAAATTTTTTTTTCCCGTGATCGCTTTGGGGTGAAGCCATTATATATCTATGAATCGGATGATGAATTTATATTTGCGTCAGAGATAAAGAGTATTACGATAATAAGGCCGGAACAAAAGATAGTTGATATAGTACAGATGGCCAGGTATCTGGCCGGTTATCAGGAAGATATGGATGAACGTACTTTTTATCAAAACATTCATAATTTTCCTAAAAGCCATAATATGCTGTATCATCTTGACACAGATGAACAGGAATATCAGAAATATTGGGAAATTAATGTACAGAGATTTAAGAAAAAGTGGAGATACGATAATCCCTATCAAAAATTTCTGGAATTACTGGAGGATGCAATCAGGATACGTCTGCGCGCGGACGTGAAAGTGGGGGCAAGTTTATCAGGCGGACTGGATTCCAGTACTATTGTAGGGATTGTGTCGAAAAAATTTCATATAAAAATGCATACATTTTCTTCTGTTTATAAAGAAAAAAGCTGTAATGAAAAGGAATATATTGATTGTATGAATCAACATGCAGATACCATACCGCATTATATTTATCCGGATCAGTCAGGAAATATTATACAGGATATGGAAGAGATGCTTTATTATCATGATGGACCATGTTTTAGTGCCAGTCCTTACAGCGGATATTGTGTGTATAGAGGAGTCGGGGAGCATGTGAAGGTTATGCTGGATGGACAGGGGGCAGATGAATTATTTGGTGGTTATCTTTTCTTCTACACGGCAAAGTTGAAAGAAGTGTTGCGAGAGGATGATTGGAAATCGAGAGCAAGAGCGGTAAAGCTAATTATGTCTATTCACAGGGTATATCCGGAGATGGCAAAAACTCTGATAGATCGATTGCTTATGTCAAAGGGAGGCCTCTTGGGTAAACAGTGGAAGTGGTTAAAAAGAAAAATGAATAAAAAAGTTTTACCACAATCCGGTACAAAGATAAAGTATAGAAAAGAGTTTGCACAGATAGATTTAAAGATAGGATCGCAGACCAATGATTCTATCATAAACGAGTTGGATCAAGAACTTAATTTACAACTGCAGTACAGAACGCTACCAAGGATTTTGCATGATGTGGATCGTAATAGTATGGCGAGATCTTTGGAAGTAAGGCTTCCATTCTTAGATTACCGACTGGTGGAATTTTCATATACATTATCTGATGAAGATAAAATACGTGGCAGTTTTACAAAGTATATTATGCGGAAGAGTTGTAAAAAGTATTTACCTGAAAAGATTTATAACAGGAGAAATAAAATGGGGTTTCCTGCTCCATTTGATAAATGGTTAAGAGATGAACGCTTCCGGAGCGAAATTAAAAAATATCTGGATGATTTTAAAAGCAGGAACATTGTGGATACAAATTTTTTGGAAAGATGCTATCGTGAGCATTTATTGGAAAAGAAAAACTGGGAAGAATATCTTTTTCGCTTTATGATGCTGGAAATGTGGCTGCAAAGAGAAATTGACACGCCGAAGAAAAAATGGGTCTATGAAGCTGGATAGGAGAACAAATGCCTGCTGTATCAATTGTAATTCCTGTTTATAATATGGAAAAATATTTGGAAGAAACGCTAGAATGTATTATGAGACAAACAATGCGTGATATCGAAATTATATGTGTTAACGATGCCTCTACAGATGACTCTTTGCGGATTCTTGAGGCGCTTGCGGATAAGGACAGACGGATTACCATAATTAATAATCCTTGTAACCAAGGAGCCGCTGCTGCCAGAAATATTGGATTAGATAAAGCAATGGGCACATATGTCTGTTTTTTAGATGCAGACGATATTTTTGATCAGGATATGCTTGCGAAAGAATATAATGTAATACGCAGGTATGATGCAGATGTGGCAGTGGTACATACTGCTTACTTTAAAGAAAATAGAAATAACTGCAATATGTGGGAAAGGTTATGGAAGGAGCAGGTCGTTTCGATAGAAGAAGCAGGGCATAATTTACTCAGGGATTGGGAACTTCCGCCCTGGAATAAGATGTATAAAAAGAAGTTTCTGGCGGGGCACAAGCTTTTATTTCAAAATTTGTCTTCATCAAATGATGTGTTTTTTGGCGTTATGGGTATATTTTTGGCTAAAAAGATTGCATTGGTAGAAAGCAGTGAGCCTTTGGTGCTTTACAGGACGGGTACAAAAACACAGATCTCAGCACGAAGAGTACCGATGAATGCCTACCGTGCGTTTGAAAAAATATATCATGAAATGGAAAATCGGGAATTAGGTGAAGACTATTATGAATATTTTCTGGATTATTTCCTTGTCTGCATACTATATGAACTGCGCTGCAGCAAAGACGAACAGACAAATCGCGAATTATATGAATTTATAGCGCGGGATGGTTTGAAAAAATTAGGGATTTCAGAGATAGAGACAGATCAGTTTAAGGATCAACATGTATATCAAGGTATATGGAGTTTTTTGCATAAACCTTATGACAGCAAATGGTTTGAAAAATGGTATTGAATTGCTTATTAGAAAGGCGGAAAAGAGGAAAATGTGAGAAGTGATAAATACATACCGGTTGTATGGGGGATTGACAGGAAGTATATATTACAGGTTTTTGTGGTTATGCACTCTATACTGATACATTCTAAAGAAAGATATCATTTTCTAATTTTGACGGCGGACAGCATAGAGAATGATGTAAAAGCGTATATGGATATTTTAAAAGAAAAACATCATAATTTCAAAGTGACTATTAGAATGGTAAATAGGACTAGTTTTGCTGATGCGCAGATATATAATGAACATCTTTCTATAGCGGCTTATTTTAGATTGCTTATTCCGGAATTAGTTTTAGAATATGATAAGTGTATTTATTTGGATTGTGATATTCTTGTTCATGGTGATTTAAAAGAATTGTATACAATGGAAGTGGGAGACGATTATCTGGCAGGAGTGAAGGACTGTCATATTTTAGCAGATAACCCATATCAGATAGAGCATGAGAATATATTAGGACTTCCTTCCCGTGATAGATATGTTAATTCTGGTGTTTTGGTTATGAACTTGAAAAAAATGCGGGAAGATAATCTGATAGAGAAATTCCGTATTCAATCAATAAAAGAAAACTGGTATGAAGATCAGGATGTGCTGAATGTCTGTTGTTATCCATATATAAAAATTTTACCGTTACAATATAACTTGTTTCATTTTTATTTAGGAAATGATATAGAAATATTATATGATTTTCCATATGAAAAAGAAGAGTTTGAATTTAACCATAATGTTCCCTATATTTTACACATGGGCGGAAGGTATAAGCCATGGCTGAATGAGGAATATAAAGGCGGTGCTGAATGGTGGAAGCTGGCGGAGGCATTTAATGAAAGTGAAGATTATCAGTTTTATAAAAAGGAATGTCAGAAAATAAAAGAAGAAAATAGAATACGTGTCATTATTGAAAAAGCGGCAAAAAGTAAAAATATAGTAGTTTGGGGGTATCACAAACCCGGTATGATATTATGTGATCTTTTATTAGAGTGTCAATTAAATAATATCGTAGCGATTGCTGATAATAATCAGGCAGAATGGGGAAAAGCATATCGTGGAATTTCGGTCATGGGATTGTTTTCTATCTTAAAAACATATAACAGCATTTTTTGGCTGATTACCTGCCAATTGTCATATAAAGAGGTGATGAAACAGCTTGCAGATGTTGGTATAGACAGGAATGACATGCTTTGCTATGTAGATGAAACCCGCCGTTATGATGGTATGCATTTATTGGCGCTTTGTGAAGAGGCTTATGAAAGAAGGATTGCAAAATTAGCAGGAAGAAAGTTTAAAAAATTACGGTAGTTGTAAAAGATAAAAACAGTAGGGAGTGATATGAGCAATGAAACCTAAAATAATTACATTTTATCTGCCGCAATTCCATAGGATACCTGAAAATGATAAGTGGTGGGGGAATGGTTTTACTGACTGGGTAAGCGCAAAGAATGCAAATCCTCTATTTCCTGGGCATTATCAGCCCAGATTACCGGCTCATGATAATTATTATGACTTATTAGACAAAGAAACCATGCAGTGGCAGGCAAAGCTTGCTAAAAAGGCAGGTATCTATGGATTTTGCATTTATCACTACTGGTTTGGGAATAATAGACAGCTTTTAGAGAAGCCGGCGGAAAATCTTTTGAAGTGGAAAGATATTGATATCAACTATTGTTTTTCCTGGGCAAATGAATCATGGGTATGCTCATGGAGCAAGTTTGAAGGAAATGCATGGATTCAGACAGAACGTGAAGCGGAGGGCCAGGCGTGGCAAGGGATATTAGCAGAGCAGACCTACGGAAATGAAATTGAATGGAAAAAACATTTTGAGTATTTGTTACAGTTTTTTCGTGATAAAAGATATATCAAAATAGACAATAAACCTGTTTTTGTAATTTATAAACCTGAAAACATAAAACAAATAAGGCAGATGATTCAGTATTGGAATTTGTTGGCAGTAGAACAGGGGTTTTCGGGGATTTATTTTATCGGGACAAATGATAAGAGCTGGAAACAGAAAAGAATGGATGCAGGAGTACTTTATGAACCCAGTTTTACTTTAGAAGAAAAAAACCGATATATAATAACAACGAAAAAAGTTAAGAGGGTATTGAAAAAGATCAATATATGTATACCGCGTTTTTATTATTATGATAAAATCTGGAAATTAATATTAAATAGGCAGGATAAAGAGAGGATGTATTTTGGCGGTTTTATAGATTATGATGATACGCCGCGGCATGAGTACAAGGGGACAGTCATTAAAGGAACATCACCTTATAAATTTGGAAAATATTTTGGAAAATTGTATAGAAAATCTTTAGATAGAGGGGATGAATTTATATTTTTATCTGCATGGAATGAATGGGGGGAGGGCGCATATCTGGAACCGGACCAAAGGTATGGAATGAGATATTTATGGGAAATCAGGCGTATTGTTAAGGGTGAATACAGCTATTCAAGACAGAAGAATTCGAGATGAAAGCTGCCCGTGAACTGAAATATTTGAAAAACGCGAATTACCGTATAAATTGTTTTTTTGCAGCACATACAGTATACTGTTAACAGATAACGGGAAAATAGGCAGTATCGCAAGCAGGCTTGCGATATGCATGGGGATTAGTATAAATAAATTCGGGGTTGCAGCAGAGAAAGTTCGGTGATATAGGGGGTTCTGTAAAGAAGAGAATTATAGCATTGTGAAAAGAGACAATTCCGGGTATCTGAGACGGGAGTATTATTTATGAAAGTATTATATATATCCCATAGTGCCAAGCTCTACGGTGCGTCAAAATCGTTATTGGAGCTTGTCAGGAAAATGAAAGAAAAAGGGGTAGAGCCCATTGTTGTGTTACCGGTTAAAGGGGAACTGCAAAGGGAGTTAGGTAAAAGCGGGATTGCAAATGTTGTTATACCGTACAAGCAGTGTATATACTATAGCGAAATTCAAATTATGGATATCTTAAGGTATATCCGTACAAATATTATAGCAGTCAGAGACATTGGCAGGCTGATTAAAAAAGAACAGATTGAACTTGTCCATACCAATACTTTAGCGGTCAGCGTAGGTGCCGTTACTGCTTGTCTTTTGAAAATCCCGCATGTATGGCATTTTAGAGAATATCTGAAAGAAGACTTTGATTATAAAATATTGAATACAGGAATGGTCCATAATCTAGTGCAAAGGAGTAGCCGCTGCATTGCCGTTGCGGAGGGTATTAAGAGAAAATATCAGAAGGAATATGGTATTAAGCCTGTACGTTTATATGATGGCATTGACTGCAGTGCATATGAGCATCCGGTCAATATGACAAAAAGCGCAGGAAAAATGGCGGAGTTGCTATTAGCCGGGGCCATTTGCGAAGGAAAAGGACAATGGGATGCGGTTCGGGCAGTTGATATTTTGGTAAAAAAAGGAATAGCTGTGCACCTTAACATTGTGGGGAATGGATCGCCTGCATTTATTAAAGAACTGAAAACATATATAGCGAACAGAGGATTGACAAAATACATTTCCATTCGGCCTTTTACAAAAAAGCTGCAGGAATTGAGGATACAAAGTACAATTGTACTGGTCTGTTCCCGGATGGAAGCGTTCGGGAGAGTAACTGCGGAGGCGATGCTTGCGGGGAAAACTGTTATTGGTACTGATACAGGAGGCACTTTGGAACTCATTGGAAAGAAGGAGGAAAGAGGATATTTGTATCAGTATAATCATCCGGAAGAACTTGCAGGAAAGATAGAATATGTCCTGTTAAACCGACAGGAAGCAGCAGAGAAAGAGACAAAGGCACAGAGATTTATCAAGAAGCTGACGGATATGGATCGTTATACGGACAGAATTATAAATATATATAAAGAAGCGACGGAAAAGTAGCCGGGAGTGTTATATATATGAAACAGGTACATGAAACAGAAAATCCGCACAACAATTTTGCGGAAAAAGAGCAATATCGGATTATTATCTGGGGAGCAGGAGAAACTGCGAGAGAAGCATTAAGGCGTAAAAGTGATACAGTAGAGGTTTTAGGATTTCTGGATAATAATCCCGATATAAAGGAATTTGAAGGATTACAGGCGTTAGAAAAAGATAGAATATATGAGGACGATTATGATTATATTGTGATCTGTTCTCAGGCGTATAAGGAAATATATAGCCAATTATTGGAGAGGAGGGGGGGTAAATCCTGATAGGATATTAGTGAATCCCATTCCAAAAGCAGAAAATTATTTCTTGTATCAGTCAGCTTTTTTTGAAAGAAAATGGCATCTTTTGCAAGAATGCAGTAAGCCGGAAATATTTATTTCAGGAATTTCATATCATAATGATGGCATTGATGAGACTGTCTTTTTGAAAAAGACAGGAAAAGAAACTGTTAATTTTGCCATTAGAGGGCAGGATTTGTTTTATGACCATCAAATTGCAAGATTATTAGATCGGGAGAAACGATTGCAGAATGCCACACATTATATCATCGGGCTGTGTTATTACAGTTTTGATCATGATTTGTCAAAAACCAAAAATGGTTGGGAGATCATGCGATACTATCCATATATTCGGGAACAGCATAATTTGGCATCAGCCGGTTCCTTTGAAGCCTTTGTATTTAAAGTAAAAGAATATATGGATAATAATAAGATATATCACCGTTTATTTGACAAACAGAATCTCTGTAGTGTAAACGATGTAGAGGGAGAAAAAACAGCTAAAAGTGATTTCAAAAAGAATAATCCTGTCACAGTATGGGAAAACAAAGAAATTTTAAAACAATTCCTAAAGTTCTTAAAGGAAAGGGAAATAAAGCCGATCGTGGTGATCATGCCTGCTGTTGAAGGATATGTAAAAGCATGTCCGCAGGCGGTGAAAAACAGATTTTATGCTTCATTAACAGAATGTACTGAAGGCATGGATATACAAATACTTGATTATTTCGGGAAATACTATGCCGATGTTTCAGATTATTATCATGTAACACATTTTAACGCTAAAGGAGCAGAACGGTTTACTGAGAAGTTGATACAGGACATAATCTGGTAAAAATCAGGAGAAAAAATAGTAAAGCAATGAAAACGAAAGTAATAACATTTTATCTGCCGCAGTTTCATAGAGTTCCCGAAAACGATAAATGGTGGGGAGAGGGGTTCACCGACTGGGTGAGTGCAAGAAATGCAAAACCACTTTTTCCGGGGCATTATCAGCCAAGATTACCGTTGCATGACAATTATTATGATTTATTAGATAAAGAGACGCTGCAGTGGCAGGCAAGGCTTGCTAACAGGGCAGGGATCTATGGGTTTTGTATTTATCATTACTGGTTTGGGAATGATAAACAACTTTTGGAAAAACCAGCGGAGAATCTTTTGAAATGGAGAGACATAGGAATTAATTATTGCTTTTCGTGGGTGAATGAATCATGGATTTATTCGTGGAGTAAATATAAAGGAGGAGCCTGGCTGTATACAGATTTTGATGAAAATACGAATGCAGATCAGGGTATATTGGTAAAACAGGAATACGGTGATGAAAATGAATGGAAAAAGCACTTTGAGTATTTGGCACCTTTTTTTCGGGATAGCAGGTATATTAAAAGGGATAATAAACCGGTTTTTATTATATACAAACCCGAAAATATAAAGCGTATAAGGGATATGGTACAATACTGGAATCTTCTGGCGAAAGAGGAAGGATTTTCCGGGATGTACTTTATTGGGACCAACGACCCGAAATGGAAAATGAGAAAAATGGATGCGGGACTGATTTATGAACCTGGACATAGTCAGCATGAAAAGAGCAGTAACGTAGTATATGCAAAAAAAATGAAGGCTGTGTTGAAGAAAATGAATATTAATATTCCTTGCATTTATCACTATGATATGTTCTGGAAAGGTATATTAAAAAGACAGGATGTAGATGGTATGTATTATGGAGGGGTTGTAGACTATGATAATACACCTCGAAAAAGTGTTAGAGGAGACCTTATGTGGGGAATGACACCTCATAAGTTCGGCAAGTATTTTAGATGTTTATATCAGAAGGCCGTGGACAGAGGTGATGCATACATATTTTTAAATGCATGGAACGAATGGGGAGAAGGCGCTTATCTTGAGCCGGATTCAAAATATGGTATAAGGTGTTTGCAGGAACTTAAGAACGCCATCAAAAGTGTATAGTACGAAGCCGAGAGTATTGATCAAATAAGAAAATGCTTCAGTGAAAAACTGCAAGGGAGAAATGGGATGCTGTCTTTGAGTGAAAATGTAAAATATGTGATTTGGGGAACGGGTATTCAGGCAGCACAATTTTCATATGCAAACCGCAAAACGCTAGATATTGAGTTTTATATTGATAATGCGGTGGAAGAGAATGAATGGTCTTTTTTGGGGAAAAAAGTATTACGTTATGATGAGGCTGAAAGCTATGGATTGGAAGACTATTTCATTATTTTGGCAGTGACAGAAAATACGTATGCTGTGATCAAAGAACAGTTATGCAGGGCAGGATATAATGAGTTTGAAAAATTTGCCTGGTATCAGTTTTTTTTCAAAAAAATAGTACTCTTACATGGAAACTGCCATATGGCGATCATTAAAAGATTCCTGTTATCATCAAAAGAGTTTTTCGACAGGTATGCTATATATCCGCTGCCGGCAATCCAGAATATTCAAGATAAGTATATTAGCAAACGGGTACTTGGAAATTGTGATTTGTATATTCATGAGGATATCCGTCCGGATAATGAATTTGGTTTTGAATTAAGCGATGAATATATTCTTCCAAGATTAAAAGACGAGTGTGCTAAAATTACAATTCCCAACTTATTTGGTATGGGGCAGGCTTTTTTTCCGCAGGCAGCGGGAAATGAATATAATCCGGCTATAAGAGGAAATAAGGATAAGAACGGGATTTTTCCTTATGGAGACATTGTTATCGACAACGCAGTTGAAAAGGGAAAAAGCGTGGAGGAAATTCTTTCACTGATAGAGGGGGGTCCTTTTTCTGAAGAAAATATACAGAACAGTTTTAGATTATGTATGAGCAAGATTCAGAAAAGAGAAAAAAACTGGGATATTTCGATTTATGATTTTATTAACATGAACTATAGAAAGAAGAAACTGTTTTTTGATCCGGGACATCCTACCAATGTGGTGATGAAAGAGATTGCATTAGGCATACTAAAGAAATTGGAGATTAAAGATGAGGAAATATCTTGTAAGGAGGAGATGAACAGCCACGAAGAGTTTGTGTATGACATTGTGAGGAGAGCGTTGCAGCTTGAATGGCGGGATATAGAGATAAGAAAAGGTGCGAACGGGAAAAAACTGGGAACCAGAATGACCAGAGAAGAGTATGTGAAAGAATATTTGTTTTGGTGTTATGGTATAGAGGGGGATGAAACTGATTGAACAGAGGAGAAAAACAATATATGGAGAAAATAGATGAAATATAAAAATTACTGGGATGAATTTGAATACAGTAAACTGAAATTACTTTTGAATGAAGATAAAGTACGTTCTATACTGGATGTACGAAACGGCATGAAAAAAATGGATCAGTGTTTCCCAATCAGTGTGGAACTTCACTTGACAGATTGCTGCAATTTGAATTGTGGGTGGTGTACAGATAAAATCTTACGCAATAATAAAGCTACATTGGAATTAAAAGCCATAGAATCGCTATTCTATGAATTTGGAAAACAGCCGGGATATTATAAATATACTGTATTTGACCAGGACATCAGGGAAGAAACGGAAAAAAGTATTTAATAATACTGATTTCAGGAATGAGATTGAAGGAATTCCCCTTGATCTGCCTAATAGCTATTGGGCGGCTCAACATCATAAATGTGCACCGATCTACTATGGATGGGACAAAGCGGAATTGACTGTGGAAGAGATAAGGGAGCACCTTTTGGGGTAAATTATTATGGTGCTATGAGATGAAAGCAAAAGCTTTTTGCGAATTGTGCTATGATCCGGAAGGAGAAGCTTATTCATATGAAAGAGGGAAAAGAACAATACGGGAAAGGGATAATCAGTGTTATCGTACCGATTTATAATACAGAACCTTATTTGAACAGATGTATTGATTCCATAATTAAACAGACATATAGGAATCTGGAAATTATTCTGGTAAATGACGGTTCTACAGACAGAAGTGGCGAGATATGTGATGCATATGAAAAAGCTGATAACAGAGTAAAAGTAATACATAAGAGAAATGGCGGGCTGTCATCGGCAAGAAACAGTGGTTTGGAAATATTAAATGGAAAATATATAGGTTTTGTGGACAGTGACGACTATATTGCAGCAGACATGTATGAAACGTTGCTTGCATGCATGGACGATGATGTTGACATAGTTACATGTGGCAGCTGTCATGTATATCCGCCGAAAATGATAGGGCCGAAACGAAAAAAACATTGTGCACATATTCAAACGAAATTCGGTACGGAGCAGGCGATTGAAGAATTACTTAAAGGGAATCTTTTTTCTTATGGAGTTTGTGAAAAACTATACAGGAAGGAACTTTTTGATGGTATCAGGTTTCCTTACGGAAGAATTTCGGAAGACCTTCCTGTGACATTTGCATTATTCAAGGAATGCAGGAATGTGGTGAATACAGGAAAAGCAAAATATTATCAGTTTCGAAGAGAAGAAAGTATCAGCAGAAGGGCTTTTTACTTTAGACGGATTGATAATGTGCTTTTTCACAGAGATATTCTGAAGGATGTAAAAAAGGAATATACACAGTTCGGAGATATTGCCGAAGCTAATTATATCAATAGTATAGTTACCAGAATCCGTGAAATCAGAGATTCTAAAGACAGAGCATTGTATATGAATCTGGAAAAGCGATTAATAAAAGTATTGAAGAGGATGCAGCTACGCATCATTTTTAACAGACACCTGAACCGACAGCAAAAAGAAAAAATATTTACAACTGCTAAAACATCTAAAAATTGAGAGCAAAAGGCGAAAGTAATGTTGCGTGTATGTAAAAAGATTTTTGATGAGTTAATGAAACAAGGGATCAATTATTGCCATTGGAAAAGCAATGAACATTTATCAGATGGGTTAAATGGGGAAACGGACATGGATTTGCTGGTGTCTGGCTGTCATGCCCAAAAATTTTCTGATGTGTTGATAAAATGTGAGTGTCTAAATGTACAGCCTCAATTTGGCTCAAGATATACAGATGTGGAAGAATGGATCGGATATGACAGAGAAACAGGGAAGCTGATACATTTGCATGTGCATTACAAGATGATAACGGGGTCAAAGCATGTAAAGGAGTATATTTTGCCGTGGCATGACCTTGCACTTGATACGAAAATCTTAAATGGAAATATCTATATAATGGAACCTAATTTGGAGTTTATGATTCTTTATATGAGAATCGTCTTAAAAGAACAGAAATCCATAAGAGAGATGGACAGATTTGTACTGCCGGCGGAATATCGGAAAGAAATTTTGTGGTTAAGAAAACAGATCGATAGTAAAAAATTATCCGAACTTATTGAGAAAATCTGGAAGGAAGAAAAAGATAAAATTCTGCAGATTTATTGTCTGGAGAAACTGAGTAAAAATGACTGGGCAGAACTGCAGGAATGTACAAGGCTGAAGGCAGGTATTGTGCGGAAGAAAAAGATTTTTAATTATTATAGTATTTCTGCATACAGGAAACAGTTGATCAGTATGAAACGTACATTGAAAGAAGGATTGAGAAATGTACCGTTTACAACATTAAAAACTCTTCGGGGGAAAGGAGTAGTCTTTGCCTTTATTGGATGCGACGGAAGCGGAAAGTCAAGAATAACGGAAGAAATCCGGAAATGGCTGGGATGGAAATTAGATTGTCAGCACTTCTATTTCGGAACGGGAACCGGTTATAAAAAGCCTGTTATATATAGAATTTCTACAGCGGCGTGGCTATCTGATACAGGCAGGAAGATATGTAAAATTCTGTATTTTTATCAAGTATCGTTACGTAGTGTCTGTATGCGCACAGTGCTGGATTTTTATGTCAGAAGAGGCGGTATTGCAATTTGTGACCGTTATCCGCAGACACAATTTAAAGGAATCTATGACGGTCCGAAGATTCGGGCATTGCAATTATGCGGTGACACCGCTTGGGGGAGAGCCTTTATGTATATGGAAGAAAAAAATATTGCAAAGGTAGAGAGCAAAAAAATAGATGTCCTGTTTAAACTGATCATACCTGCGGAATCAGCCGTAAAAAGAAGTCCCGGACACATGCTCAGAGAAGTGAAACACAAGGCGCAGATTACAGAGAAACTGCAGTTTTCGAATTGTGATGTGTATGAGATTGACGCAATGAAACCGTTCGAAGAGGAAATACTGGAAATAAAGGGGATCATATGGGACAATCTAATGGAAAAACATTTATAATTGAGTTTAACGGGACACCAGGAGCAGGTAAAACGACTGTTGCCAGAGCCGTTAAAAGGCGCTTAAGGGACATGAAAGTAAAAGAGATATCTTCCAGCCGGGTATTAAAATACCGGGGAGGTTGTAAGGAAATTATGGGTTCTAAAGAAGCGAGATATGTTTATATGCTGGTTCTAAAAGCGTTTTTATTGATCAGACCTGTTACACGAGAGCGACTGAAATATATGAAGACAGTATATAACTATTGGCTTGGAATTAAAAAACTGTGTACTTCAAAAAATCAGAGCAACAGAGTCTGCATTTTGGATCAGGGAATTATCCAGGGATTTGTCTCGATGGCATATTTAGGGGAAATTAGAAATAAGAAAGAATATTATGAATGTATCAGACGGGTGATGGACACGTTCGATAATGTTATATGTGTGAATTGTACTGTTAACGTAGACAGATCTATGATGAGAATGTTTACAAGAACACCGAACGGGGGACGGCTGTATCAAATTGACGATGCCAAAGAACTGAAGAAGGTATTGGAATTCCAGAAAAAGCAATTTGAAGAAATCAGGCAAACTGCAATAGAACAAGCAATTACGATTGACATGAATGATCCAGCAGAGAATAATGCTGAACAAATAATTGAGTATTGCAAGGAACATTTTTAAGAATAGGATAATAGGAGATAAACCGGGATGGGACAAACATATGGCATAGACGAGAGCCATTCGCGTGTCGTCGTTCATTTTTTAAAAACAGTCAATGAAACAACGGGAGGATATCGGGAATTTGCAGTCTGGCGTACAAAATATATGGAGCATGAAAAGAATATTGTATTTGTATGTGGAATCAAAGCAGATTGTGGTAAAAAGTTTTTCCCTGAAGTTGAAGTGATTTGGGGGAATAAAGATATTAAGCGGACAAGGCAAAAAGTGAAGGAGATTTGCGCTATATGTCGTGAAAGACGTATTCCTCTCGTTTTTCATATACAACAGTCAGGAGTCATAATGGATATTATAAAGGCATGTGCGGGATTAAATATTAGGCAGCATATGGTGTATACGATGAAAAGTACTTTTTCAGGATATGTCAATAAGAGAATAAAACGCGATTGCTCTCTGGCCTCGTTGTATGCAAAACATCTCACGTTTCTAAGCCGTGCATCCTATGAGGATTACCCCAAGGCAGTAAAATTATTGAAGCGTGGTAATATTTCAATTATTGAACACGGAGCAGGTCGGGATGAAATCGTAAAAATTAACTGGGCGGAAAGAGGAAATGCCGTAAAATCAGCACTCGAACTTGTGTATACCGCAAGACTTGTGCAGGTAAAAAATCATATGTTTTTATTGGATGTTATGAGTGCATTGGAAAACGTGCATGTTACATTTATTGGTGGTGGAGAGCAGGATCCTGTTATTCGGAAAGAAATCAGGCGAAAAAATTTGGAAAATAAAGTCACGGTAACCGGATTGGTGAGCCGGGAAGAAGTTTATAAAATTCTTGGACAGGGAGATGTCTATGTATCTCCCTCAAAAGTGGAAGGCTTACCGGTCAGTGTGTTAGAAGCGATGCATGCCGGGCTGCCGATTGTATTATCCGATATAGGTCCCCATAGGGAGTTGGCCGGGAAAACGGATGGTATTGTGGCACTTCCGCTGCAGAAACAACTTTGGATCGATCAGTTGAACGGACTAAAACAGCTGAAAATGGGGGAATTGGCGGAACTGGGAGAAAAGAATGCAGAAGCGGCCGGACGTTATTTTACCTTAGACCGGATGCACAGGCGATACAGCCGCTTATATAGTCTTTTGGAAATGAAAAATGAAGAAAGACATTAAGGATTATAATTGTTCTGGTATTCGAGTGGGAACGAAAAAGAAAGGCAGGAAAAGGTATGAAAAAGGGAATCGGTAAAGCAATATCAGTATTAGCAGGAGGTGTGGCAGGTGCCCTTGCGGGAGGGGCAGCCATCGGCAGTCAGATGGGTAAGAGACTGCAGAAGAGAGAGGACTATTCTCAAAAGATACTTTCCTATTATTTTATTTATAATCAATGGCTCAGCCTGCATCAGCAAGGGAAGTCTTTAGTGGACTATTTTGAAAAGAACGGATATAAGACGATTGCCATCTACGGAATGCGGGAGCTGGGGGAACGCCTGTATGATGAAATAAAAGATTCCAGCATTACTGTAAAGTATATTATTGATAAAAATGCGGATGCAATCTATGCGGATGTGGATGTGGTAGCACCGGAGGATCATCTGGAACCGGTGGATGTGATCGTTGTAACCGCATGCTATTTCTTTGACACGATCGAAAGGGAGTTAAGTGCGATTGTTAAGTATCCGGTGGTCTCTTTGGAAGATGTTGTTTATGGAGTATGAGACTTGAGAAATCTTGTATCAAAGTTTTTTTGGACAGTTTGTCAGGTACAGAGAGGTAAAATAAAAATGGTAGTTTTGTTTGCATCCCCAAATTATGTGCAGAAAGAAGAGGCACCCAGAGGCGGTGTGAGTATGTATATCCGCAGAGTCGCAAGGGCGTTAAAGGAATTTGGGCATACGCCGATCATCCTTTCCTCCGGGATAAAAAACATGCATTATTGGGAAAACGGCATAGAAGTTTTTTTTGTGTCCTGTCCAGGTATAAGCCAGGGGACAAACAGCGCAGAGGTATTGGCAGATATTTTCCATAGCAGTTTTATTGTAAATCAAAAAATTTCTGAACTGATCGATACAAGAAAAATAGACATGATTCAATTCTCTTCCATACGGAGCTGGCCGCTTCTCTACTTTGGGAAAGTGCCGGCCGTAATGAGGCTGTCCAGCTATGATAAATTGTATTATAGAGATTTTCCGGATATAACAATAGCAAATAGACGGGCATTTCTTCAGAGACTTGCGGCAAGAAGATGTACAACAGTATTTGCGCCAAGCAACGTTCATGCAAATGCATTTGCAAAGGATATTCACAGAAAAGTAGCGGTTATGGAGTCGCCATTTTGGAATGAATGTAATGAGTACGACGACGGCGTGTATCAAAATAAGTTAAAAGGGAAAAAATATGTCCTTTTCATGGGGCGGTTAACCGTTACAAAAGGTATTCTGGTAGCCGCAGAAATATTAGAACAGTTTTTGGAGTTGAATCCGGAGTACTATTTTGTATGCTGCGGTATTGAGCAGAAGGGTGGTAAAGAAAACCTGGCGCGAGCCCTGGAGAGAGGTACTGGAAAGCATAGAGACAGATTCATATATATGAAAGCACTTCCGCATAATTTATTGTATCCGATCGTTATGCGGGCGGATTTTGTTATTTTCCCGTCATTAAGCGAAAATTTTTCTAACGCATGTATGGAAGCAATGTATTTTGAAAGAGTAGTAATTGGTACAGATGGCGCAAGCTATGAACAATTAATAGATGATGGAAAAAGCGGATTGTTGTGTATGCCGGGGGATTCGAAGAGTTTATTGAAGAAAATGAATGAAGCGACGGCAATGAATGAAATGCAAAAGAAGATGATGGGTAAGCGGGCAAAAAGGAGGATCGATCAATTATCACCGGAGATTACCGTTAGGAAGCTAGTTCGGTTTTATCAATATATCATTGATCACCATGGCTGATATTTGCAGAACAGCAAAAGTTGCTTAAACGAATATTGTAGTATATTTTTGATAAAATCACCAAGAAGGGGGAATTAAGATGCCCATGGTATTCCCATGCAGGAAGCATATGTGTATGGATACTGGGAAGAAATGGCAGCATTGCGATATGGAGTCTTTATGTAGCAAGCTACCGGTGGGTGTGCGTCCGGCAGGACGGAACCGGAACATCGAAGAAAAACAGTATGAAGCGCAGCTGCTTCAAAAGGGTATTCCGGCATAGCAGATCTAAAAGTATGGGTTTGCCTTTGAGGGAAAAAATGTTCTGATCGGGTAAAAAATAAAATAAAAGGAGAGAGAAACATGAGAAAAGGAACCATTTCAGGATTATCTTTATTGCTGGGAGCATCAACCGGGGCGGCAGCGATCGGATTGCAGCAGAGGAAAAAGAAGGCGGCGACAGAAGATCTGCTGCGGAAGATGGGAGAATTTTACAAATTGCTGTTAAAGTGGCTGGAAATTGAACAGAAAGGGCATTCTATTCGCTCTTACTTTACGCAGAATGGTTATAAGACAGTTGCCATTTACGGCATGAAAGAACTTGGAGAGAGGCTGTTTGATGAATTGAAGGATTCGGAGATCGAGGTGAAATATATTATTGATAAAAACGCTGATGCTATGTATGCGGAAGTGGATATAGTCACACCGGATGAAGAGCTGGACGAAGTAGATGTTATTGTCGTGACGGCGGTGCATTATATGGATGAGATTGAAGAGATGCTGGAAGAAAAGGTGGAATATCCCATTGTGTCCCTTATGGATATTGTGAATGAAATATATGAAGATAGTATTTAAGTCTGTCAAAAATGAAAAGGACGCTCAATGGTTTGAGTTATGTGGTTGGAGAGGGGTATGGTTAGAAATAAGATAAAAATATCAATAATTATGCCCCTGTTTAATGCATCGAAATATCTGGAAGAATGTCTGCAGAGTGTCCTGGGTCAGACTTTTACGGATTTTGAGTTGATATGCATCAATGATGCGTCCGACGACTCAACCGAGCGGATTGTACTGGATTTTCAAAAAAAAGACGGTAGAATCAGACTGCTTTCCAATGCCTGCCGGAGTGGCGCCGCCTTTTCCAGAAACAGGGGAATGAAAGAGGCAGAGGGAAAATATCTCGCTTTTCTGGACGGGGATGATATATTTGATGAAGAGATGCTGGAAAGGGCATATGACAAAATAGAGGCGAAGGAAGCTGATCTTGTCATATTTGATTTCAGACATGTTCCGTCGGAGAACATACATAGAAAGCTGCGGATATCACATGGCGGGGGATTTATTGATCGGTATTGCAAGGATTCCTTTACGGTTGCAGGCTGTGAACCTTATGAACTGATTACCTGGGGATCTGCCCCCTGGAATAAACTTTACAGGCGGGCCTTTGTTGAGAGCAATCAGCTTGTGTTTCAGGATTTGCCATGTGCGAATGACAGTTGTTTTGTCAATATGGCATTGATGCTTGCGGGTAAATTGATTGTAGCCGAATCGGAAAAAGTAATGGTCTATGTCAGAGATCATTCTGAGGCTGGAAGAATTTCCCGTGACAGGGATCCCATGTGTACTTATAAGGCGTTGATGCAGCTGGGGAAGGAATTGATCAAACGGGGTAAATTCGGTGAGTTAGGTTCCTGTTTTTATCAGCGGGTATATTTTTCTTTGATGGATGCACTGCTTGCTGACCGGAAGGAGGCACGGGCGGAAAGTTTTTATCGTTTTCTGCAGAAGGAAGGTATACATAGGCTCTGCACGCTGGATCAGAAGGCTTATGCCGAGACGGAATCATATATACGAAAAGAACTGGAACAGTTTCTGGATAAAGACTTTGCATCAGGCTGGTACAGAGAAAAAAATATTCTGTCCGTATGTCTGGCGCAAAATGCGGGCAGGGTGAAGAAATTATTTGAGAACTGGCAAAAGGAAGGATATAAAGTCGCAATCTGGGGCGCCGGTGAAAATGGTGTGACTTTATTAAAATTTTGCATTGAATATGAACTGCCGATAGAAGCGGTTATAGATCAGTCGTCAGCCCGTCAGGGAAAAAGTCTGTGCGGTTACAGAATTTTCCCGGCGAAGGATGTGAAGGACAGGGTAGAGGTGATTATTGTTTCCGCGCGTTACATTTATGATGATGTCGTACAGGAGGCGGGAAGCGGAGGCAAAGTAATCATGGATATCAACCAGTTTTTTTGTCTGTGTTAAAAAATTTGGATAAAACAATACCGCATTTGTTAATGTAAATATTGGCTATAAGGCAGATGTGTGGATAATCAGAAGCGGGCAGAGGGAATATCACGTGGAAATGTTAAAAATATCAGTAGTCATACCGGTATACAATGCGCAATTATATATAGAAAAATGCATGGAAAGTATTCAGCGTCAGACATTGAAAGACATGGAGATTTTATGCATTGACGATGGCTCCACTGATGATTCCTTAGCCGTTTTGCAAAGGCTGCAGGAAGCCGATTCAAGAATCCGTATTCTTGCCCAGAGCAATCAGGGGGCCGGAAAAGCAAGAAACCATGCGCTGCAGCAGGCACGGGGAGAGTTTGTCCTGTTTCTGGATGCGGATGATTATCTGCTGGATGCTTCGGCATTAGACCGGATGTATGATGCCTGTATTGAGCAGGGTGTTTCCATTTGCGGCGCATTTCGAAATTGTGACCGGGCGGGCCTTGTCACGCCAATGGGACTGCACAGGAAAGAATGCCTGGATGGCTGTGCAGGAAGGAAAATGTCATATCAGGACTATCAGTATGATTTTCATTACAGTACATATCTATACCGCCGTGAGATGCTGATGCAGCATCAGATCTTTTTTCCTGATTACAGGAGATTTCAGGATCCCCCGTTTCTGGTAAGGGCGATGATCACTGCAAAAGAATTCTATATCGTGCCGGTGGAGCTATATTGTTTCCGCTCCGGACATCAGGATTACACTCTCAGCTCCGGAAAAGTAAATGATATTGTCAGAGGAGTGACGGATATTCTGGAATTGTCCGCCAAAGAAGATTTGCGGCAGCTGCATTTACTGGAAGTCAGCAGATTGAATGAAGGATATTTCTGGCATATTGTCCGCTGTCTGCATACGGAAAATGCAGAACTGTTGTCATTGCTGGTGCGTGCCAACCAGGCGATACAGTGGGAGTGGGTGGAAGAGGTACATGGCGGAAGCGTCAGACTTTTGAAGACACTGAGATTTATCTTACATGCCGGGCAGGAAAAATATGATAACTATTGCGCAGATTTAGAAGTGAGAGGATATCAGGATATCCCGCCGGGATCTGTATTTCCCTTTCACAAAATTCCACCGCGCAGCAGAGTGGTACTGTATGCAGCGGGTGTTATGGGCTGGACATATTATGAGCAGATTAAGGATAACGGGGATTATGAATTAGCGGGCTGGGTGGACAGACAGTATGAAAAATTCACAGAGCAGAATCCGAAGATCAGTCCGGTGGAGAGTATATCCTGTATTGATTTTGATTACATTGTGATTGCCGTTGAAGAGGAAAGGGTCGCGATGGAAATTATAGATATTTTAAAAGGCATTGGTATTTCTGCGGATAAAATAGTGTGGAGTTTGTCGTATGAATAAAATGGTTAAAATTGCGGTGATCGTACCGGTTTATAATGGCGGCAGGTTTCTGCCGGAGTTTCTGTCATGTCTTGAAAGACAGACCATAAAAGATTTTGAGGTTTATTTTACGGATGATGCTTCCACGGATCATACGGCTGTCCTGCTTCAGGAGGCGGTAAGAGAAAATTCCGCATTCCACTATATACGGAATGATAAAAGATGCGGTGCGGCGTTTTCCCGAAACAGAGGGATTGAAAGCAGCAGATCGGAATATGTGTTATGTCTGGATGCAGATGATCTGATTGCAGATGATTTGTTAGAACAGCTGGCTGAGGCGGCGGATCTGTTTCACGCAGATCTGGTTATGCTGGAAAGAGAAAACTTTACAGAAGCAGGACCGGCCGTAAGGGAGAAAAATTTTCTGCTTGATGACCGGGAATTATATGAGCGGGAAACTTTCAGAGTGACAGATCAGCCGGTAACTTTTTTACTCCGTTGTCAGAATGCCACATACGACAAAATGGTGTCGAGAAGTCTTTTGGACAGGTACCGGATCCGTTTTCAGGACCTGCCATCTTCGAACGATGTTTTTTATGCATTGTTTTCCTTTTTTTCGGCAGAGTGTATTGTACATACGCAGACCTCTGATACGCTTTATTACAGAAGAGTGCATTCGGAGCCGGACAGGATCAGCAATGACAGAGATCCTATGTGCGCATTTAAGGCTTTATATGCAGTGAAAGAGGCGTTACAGCAGTATCATATGTGGGAAGAAAACTGTGTTCATTTCTGGATTTTCGCGTTAGATTCGCTGGAGAAACAACTCTTTGTCTGCAAAAAGCCGGACAGACAGAGAGAAGTTTATCATTATTTGCAGACAGAAGGTCTGCAGCTGCTGGGGATACCGGATGATGTTAATTTCCTGCGGCTGCCGGAATGCTGCCGGAAACAGTTTGAACGTTTGCGCACGGTGCCTTATGAGGAAAAATGTTTTTGTGATTCCATGTCATTTCATGCTGTGTGTGAATGCAGGCAGCAAAAGATTGCAGATATTTTCACATATGCGGAACATGCGGGTTTGACGATTGGCTTCTGGGGCGCTGGCAGGATGACGGCAGGGTTTGTTACGACCGCGGAACAGTTGGGAAAGAAAATAGACTATCTCATTGACAATAATAAAGAAAAGCAAGGCAAGGTATTATTCGGGACGGAAGTTGTTCCTTTTCATGCAGTGTCGGACAAAGCAGGACTGGTTATTATATCAAATAAGGAATATTATTATGAAATTTTTCGGCAGATTAAGGAAATGAATCAGAATATTGGAGTGTTGTGCCTGCAGGAGTATTTATACTGCGGCAGTGGCTTGGAGGTATGCATCCGGTAAAATTTTGAAAAATAATATAAGTGACGCAGAAGGGAGATAAAGATGGAAAAGGTAATTATTTATGGTATGGGAATTAATGGCCAAAAATTGATGAACAGTGTTTTCAATATTGGAAAAAATTCGGAGATTGAAATATTGGCCTTAATGGATAAGGCAGAGATCAAAGCCAGTTTTCCCTATCCTGTGTTATGGTCTGTATTCTAATGGAGAAAAGTAACAGAATAAAACAAAAAGTGAGAAGCATTTTCATGACGTACATGCCTGATAGAAACGAAAGGGATGGATTTAAACATGCAGCTTAACGGCCTACGCAATCACTCATTCTGTATTTACGGTGCAGGAATCGTATCCGTCAGTGCATATATGGCAGTGAAAACATTATATCAAAACAAGCCCCTTTTCTTCCTGGTTACAGACCCGGAAGACGGTCAGACGGCTACGGATCTGACACCGCAGGAGATAGACGGTATTGAGGTAAAATATCTGTCTCAATGGCAGCGTGAATTACAAAGCGGTATACACAGTCAGAGTGTTCCTGAATATTATCTGATTGCAACACCTGCGCTGTATCATGAGGCAATCCGGCATTCGCTGCATTTGACAGAGGGTGCGCAGATAGCAGATTCCCAGATGATCTTTTTGACCGGTGAACGGGAAAATGAGTTGATGGAGTTATACTACAGCCAGCTGCCGGATCACACTACGGTAAGAGATCTGTTGGAGAAGACGGCAGTACAGAGGAAGGATGCAAGTAACCTGCCGGTACAGGTTTTTCAGGCAAAATCCCACATGGATCACCCGCTGCAGAATGTGAATGATGTCCGTTCCATACAGGGACAGTTGTATCATGGGGCATATAGACAGCCGTCATATATACAACCTGTTCAGGCCGGTGCAGCGCTTACCGACAGAGTGATTGCCGGACTGCGGGATGATGAGGGGGATAATATTTCCTGTAAGAACTGTAATTACTGTGAGCTGACGGTCACGTACTATGCCTGGAAACACTGCACAGCCGCTTACAAAGGAATCTGCCATTACAGGCGTATTTTTGACATTAGTGATACACAGATGAGGATGCTGCTGCAGAGAGAACAGGAGTGGGATGTGATTTTGCCTTACCCGTCCGTGCATGATCCGGATATTTCTACCCAGCATCTCCGTTATGTGAAGGAGGCGGACTGGCAGGGAATGCTGCAGGCCCTTTCGGAAACCGCGCCAGAATACTTGAGGGCATATGAGAAATACATTGCGGGGAATGGACGGTTTTTTTATAATTTTAATATGCTGATTGCAAAAGCGGAAGTATTCGATGATTATTGCGATTTCCTGTTCCGTGTACTGGAACGCACAGAGGAAATGGTGACACCGAAAGAGGCGGAGCGTGCGGACCGTTTTGCGGGATATTTGGGTGAGAATCTGACAACGCTGTATTTTTTGAAAAACCGGGACTGTTTGAAAATTGTGAATACAGGGAAGTTCTGGCTGACGTGAGAAGGATAAGCATCAGTATTTGAAAAAGTCTTGAAAGGAGAAGGCCAGACCTGCTGCCGCACTCATTCTAAGAGTTTAAGTAGCAAAATAGATAATTCCTTATTGGCTAAGGGATATTAACCATAAATACATTGTAGTAGAAGGGAAAAACACTATGTTACAGGCATACCGGGATGAACTGCAGATTATGCTCAAACAAAACCTGCCATGGAACCGATTAGCAGGAAAGACAGTTATGCTGTCCGGAGCCACGGGCATGATCGGAAAATGCATAGTCGATCTGCTGATGCAGTGCAATGAGCGGATTTTAGCGGATGATCCGGTCTGCATAACCGCTCTCAGCAGAAATGAAGAGAGTGCGCGGCAGAGATTGGGTGAGTACTGGAATGGGAAGAATTTCAGATATGCTGTCTGCGATGTTGTCCGGGAGCTTCCGGATCTGGGAGAGGCAGACTATGTGATTCATGCAGCAAGCAATACCCATCCGCTGCAGTATGCAAAAGATCCGGTGGGGACTATTACTGCAAATGTGATCGGCACAAAGAACCTGCTGGATTATGCCGTATCCTGCCGGGCGGAGCGGTTCTGCTTTGTATCATCGGTAGAGATATACGGAGAAAACCGCGGTGATGTGGAACGGTTTAAAGAAGTGGATCTGGGGTATTTGGACTGCAACACACTGCGGGCGGGGTATCCTGAGAGCAAACGGGTGGGAGAGGCGTTATGCAATGCTTATGCACAGGCTTACGGGATTGATTTTGTCATTCCGCGTCTGAGCAGAGTATATGGACCGACCATGCTTCACTCTGACTCCAAAGCAGTGGCGCAGTTTATCAAAAAAGCAGCGGCAGGAGAGGATATTATACTAAAAAGCGCCGGTACGCAGTGTTATTCATATACATATGCATTAGATGCAGCGATGGGAATCCTGACAGTTCTGCTAAAAGGAGAAAGCGGAGAAACATACAACATTTCGGATAAGCAGTCTGAAGTAACACTTCGGCAGATCACGGAGTGGCTGGCTGAGGACCAGAATGTGCAGGTTGTCTTTCACGTTCCGGAGGAGGCGGAGCAGGCAGGTTATTCCACAGCCACCAAGGCGCTTCTGGACACAGACAGGATAGAGGCGCTGGGATGGCGGCCTCAAACGCATATGAGGGACGGACTGCGAAAGACGGTACAGAGCCTGACGGATTGAATAAATTTACCAGGCTTGTTTTCTACTGGCCGCAACAGAGATGAAACAGGGATAGACAGAAAGACCACGACGAAAATAATTTTTGAAAGCCTGAACAGAATCATGCTATAATAATATACTGGATAAGAAATAATATTTTGTAATTACACCCCACAAGGAGGATCCACCCAATGAACCGTAAAAGAATATTAGTAACCGGAGGAGCAGGATTCATCGGCTCCCATCTCTGCGAGAGGCTTCTTATGGAGGGCAATGATGTCATCTGCATGGACAACCTTTTTACAGGACAGAAAGACAATATCAGGCATCTGATGAATGATCCTTACTTTGAGTTTATCCGCCATGATATTTTAGAGGATGTCTACGTGGAGTGTGATCAGATTTATAATCTTGCCTGTCCCGCCAGCCCGATTCACTATCAGTATGATCCGATTAAGACGGGGAAGACCAGTGTGATCGGTGCACTGCATACGCTTGGACTGGCGAAGCGCTGCCATGCCCGTATCCTGCAGGCGAGCACCAGCGAAGTGTACGGCGACCCGGAGATCCATCCGCAGCCGGAGACTTACCGTGGCTGCGTGAACCCCAACGGAATCCGTTCCTGTTATGACGAGGGAAAGCGTATGGCAGAAACGCTGTTTTTCGATTATCACAGACAGCATAAGGTTGACATTAAGGTGATCCGTATTTTTAACACATATGGACCCAGAATGAGATCTGACGACGGGCGTGTGGTTTCCAATTTTATTGTACAGGCATTAAAAAACGAGGATATCACGATTTACGGTGATGGTATGCAGACGCGCAGCTTCTGCTATGTGGACGACCTGGTTGACGGCATGATCCGTATGATGGAAAGCAGAGATGGCTTTACCGGTCCGGTGAATCTGGGTAATCCGGGTGAATTTACGATCCTGCGGCTGGCCCAGTTAGTCATTGAGATGACCGGATCCAAATCTAAGATCATATATATGCCGCTTCCGCAGGACGATCCGGTGCAGCGGAAGCCTGTGATCGAACTTGCGAAGAAGGAACTAGACTGGGAGCCGACAATTCAGCTGGAGGAAGGACTGGAAAAGACGATTCGTTATTTTAAAGAAGTGATTTTTGTGTAAGGCGGATTAGTACTTTTTGGATAAGATATTATTTGGTATAATCGGCGCGGAAAATGCGCCGATTTACCTGAATTGCTAAAAATGATCGATAAAACGTTTGATAATATTTTAAAAATCTATTGCATTTCAACTGATTATTTGTTAAACTTTCAATACGAAAACAAATCTTGATTCTTAAACGTGCATATCCACATGTCATGAGGTCTGCAATATTTCATGGCTGTATCATTTGCACAATCGGGCGGTTCTGCCGAAGACTCACATTTGTTTGGCAGGATTGCTGCAATGAAAAGGACACAGATATAATTTATTCTTTATACATATTGCAAAAGATTCCTGCATTTCAATTATACAGGAGGTTTGCAATGGAAGAGAAACTGATATTAGAAACCTATGAAAAAAAACGGAAAAGAGTACAGGAGTTTAACCTGACGAGCGATTTATTTGCAGGTAAGGTATTCGAGGATTTAACTGCCTGCCAGGAATTGTGCCGGATTTTGATGCAGGATTCCGGCATTCAGCTAAAGAGCGTGAAAACGCAATATGTTATTAGACACATGGAAAGCCATTCGGTGCAGCTTGATGTTCTGGCAGAAGACTGCGAGGGAGATATGATCAGCATCGAAATGCAGATGTACGGTGAACCTGCACCATTTAAAAGAGTTCGGTATTATGTTTCCTGTATTGATGTCAGCACGCTGGAAAAGGGAAAAGGATATGACGGACTGCCGGCTATAACGATGCTTTATATTACAAAGCGGGATTTTATTGGAGGATGTAAGGGATTATATCAAGTGGACAGGAAAGCAGGGAAAAGTAGAACGGTAGAAAACATGGATATGAATAACGGGGTTTGCGAGAGATATTTTAACCTGGAATATTCGACAGCTGATCCGAAAATAGATGAATTGCTGAAATATTTAAAAGATTCGAATCCATTATATAAGACAAAAGCCTTTCCACGGATCGTAGAGAGGGTAAATTATTATAAGATTCAGAAAGAAGGAGTGGATACCATGTGTGAAATTGCGGATAGAATCAGAAATGAGGGAAAGACGGAAGGAAAAATAGAAAGTATCCTGATTTTGCTTGAACAGTTTGGAAAAGTTCCGGCAAGGATTGTAGAGCAAGTTGATCGGGAGACAAATCTGGATATTCTCAACCGCTGGCTCAAATGTGCGGCTGCCGCAGCCAGCATGGTGGAATTTGAGATGAAAATGTAGATAGGGAGTGAATGTGTGCATATACATTTCCCTTAAATTGTATACGTTCCACCGCTCACAACTCATTGTAAACCATTTATCACAGTGCTATAATGTCCATCAATCAGTGTAGGAGGCGCTTGTACGATGGATAAGGAATTAAATACGAAAAAGAACGGTAATCAGGCGATGCTAAAGATATGCGGATTTATTGTGGATAAGAGAAATCTCTTTTTCCTCATCTTCGGTCTCCTGATTATTTTTTCTGCCATTTCAAGGAACTGGGTCCGGGTGGAAAATTCCATGGCCCATTATCTGCCGGGCACAACAGAGACGAAACAGGGGCTGGACCTGATGGCGGAGGAATTTATAACATACGGGACCTGCAGCGTGATAACTGCCAATGTTTCCTATGAACAGGCGGAGCGGATCTGCGGGCGGCTGGAACAGTCTCCGGGTGTTTTTTCTGTGGAATTTGATGATACGGAGGACCACTATACGAACGGTTCCGCCTGTTATAATATAACGTTTGACTATGATGAGAACGACGATGCCTGTCTTGAGGCGCTGGATAAGGTGAAGGAAGTTCTGGACGGGTATGATTACTATCTCACCACGGCTTTGGGAGATACGCAGTCGGAACTGATCGGGCAGGAAATGAATACAATCACAGTGCTGGTGGCGATCATCGTTGTGTCGGTGCTTTTGCTGACCACGCAGGCTTACGCGGAGATTCCGGTGCTGCTGATTACGTTTCTGTCGGCGGCTGTTTTGAATATGGGCACGAATTTTCTGTTTGGTACAATTTCTTTCGTGTCGGATTCTGTCACGATTGTGTTACAGCTTGCGTTATCGGTAGATTATGCAGTTATACTCTTGAACAGATATAAAGAGGAACATGTGTCGCTGGAAGCCAGGGAGGCTGTCATTGTGGCGCTCAGCAAGGCAATCCCGGAAATTGCCGGCAGTTCACTGACAACTATCGGTGGTTTGATCGCCATGACTTTTATGCAGTATAAAATGGGGCCGGATATGGGAGTGGTACTGATCAAGGCGATTCTTTTAAGCCTGTGTGCGGTATTTCTGCTGATGCCGGGTGTGATCATGCTTTTTTCCGGTCTGATGGAAAAGACGAAGCATAGAAACTTTATCCCGGAGATTCCGGTGGTAGGTAAATTTGCCTATGCATCCAGACATATCGTCGCGCCGCTCTTTCTTGTGGCTATCGCAGCGGCCTATATGGTTTCCAAAGGCTGCCCTTATGTGTTCGGCTACAGTACGGTGACGCCGCCGCTGCAAAACAGTGTGCAGAAGGCAGAGGAGATGCAGGAGACGAATTTCGGGGCTTCCAATATGGTGGCGCTGATCGTTCCGGCAGGCAGTTATGAGAGTGAAAAAGCTTTGCTGCGGGATCTGGATGCCTGTCCGGAGGTGGACTATACGATGGGGCTTGCCAATATCGAAGCCATGAACGGATATCATTTGACGGATAAGCTGACGCCCCGGCAGTTTTCGGAACTGATCGACCTGGACTATGAGGTGGCGGAACTGATTTATGCGGCTTATGCCGTAAACGATGAGGATTACGCCAAGGTAGTAAACGGCCTTTCGGATTATCAAGTGCCGTTGATCGACATGTTTATGTTTGTCTATGACGAGGTGGAGAACGGTTATGTGACGCTGGAAGAGGAATTGCAGGAGACGCTGGATGACGCCTACAGGCAGATGAATTTTGCGAAAAATCAGCTTCAGGGGGAAAATTACAGTCGTATGCTGGTATATCTTACACTGCCGGAAGAAAGTGAGGCGACTTTCGCTTTTCTGGATAAAATGCACGAGATCGCGGGCCGGTATTATGACAGCGGAGTGCTTGTCTGCGGGGAATCGGTGAGCCAGTATGATCTGCAGAAGACTTTTTCAAGGGATAATATCGTGGTAAATGTGGTTTCCATTCTGGTAGTACTGGTAGTGCTTTTGTTTACTTTTAAGTCGGCTGGTATGCCGGTGCTTTTGATCGCGGTCATTCAGGGAAGCATCTGGATCAATTTCTCAGTGCCGGCTTTGCTGCATGACAACCTGTTTTTCATGGGATACCTGATCGTCAGTTCCATTCAGATGGGTGCCAATATCGACTACGCTATCGTGATTGCCAGCCGTTATACGGAACTGCGGAAAGAGGCAGGCAGAAAACAATCCATCATTGACACCATGAACCAGTCTTTTCCGACGATTGTCACTTCCGGCACAATGCTGGCTATTTCCGGTATTCTGATCGGGAAGCTGACCTCGGATGTGGCAATCTTCGGAATCGGTAAATGTCTGGGGCGGGGTACATTGATTTCGATCTTTATCACGATGTTTGTTCTGCCGCAGATCCTGCTGGTGGGAGACAAGATCATAGAGAAGACGGCTTTTGTCATGAATATGCCGATCCGCACGAAGAATGCTGCCGGTCTGATGAAGGTGGACGGCCTGGTGCGGGGCAGGATCGAGGGCACGGTGACGGGTACGATGAATGCCATTGTCAGGGGTAACGTGAGTGCTTATGTGGAGGCGGGAGATGTGACAGAACTCACCGAAGAGGAGTACAGAAACCTGACGGAAACGGTGGCACAGGAGATAGAGAGCAGGGAGGTGAAGGCACATGTGTAAGAGAAATGAAATGCCGGTTTGCTCAAGAGGACGGAAGGACCGGTACAAACCGGCAGCGGGAGCAGACTGCAGAAGGCGGGTGGTTTCTCTTGTTCTGGCCGGATTACTTGCCGCAGCGCCGGTGATAAATGTTCTGGCGGTAGAGGTCGTGGAAAGCAATGATGCCGGAATTGCCGAAAATAGTGACGCAAAGAAAACAGATGAAATCATCAGCATAGAAGACGCGAATGAAGCCCTGGCATCCTACAATGACGAAGAGGCCGGGTGGGAAGAAATCTACATAGATTCCGTGGACGGCCTGAAAGCATTTTCCAGAAAATGCCGGCTGGACACATGGTCTCAGAATAAAAAAGTATACCTGACAGAAGATTTGAACCTGGCAGGCAGTGAATTTGTGTCCATTCCCACTTTTGGCGGCTGTTTTGACGGACAGGGGCACACGATCAGCGGCCTTGCTGTCAGGGACAGTGTATCTTATACGGGATTGTTCAGCTATACCCAGCGGACGGCTGTGATTACCGGATTACATGTACAGGGAACGGTACGTCCTGCCGGAAGCCGTATGGTGGTGGGCGGCATAGTGGGAGACAACAGCGGTATTGTGATCAACTGTTCTTTTGAGGGTATTGTGGAAGGCAGTGATTATGTAGGCGCTATCGCAGGCTTTAATGAGCAGAGCGGCATACTTATGAAGTGCACCAGCCGGGGCAAGGTCACGGGGGCCCACTATACAGGCGGCATTGCGGGTGAAAACGCCGGCAATATTGCAGGCTGTACCAACGAAGCCGAGATCAATACCTCCAATGAGGACAAAAGCAAATCTATTGAGGATATCAGCCTTGCCCAGTATACTTCCGGGTTTTTGGATGCCGGAAGCAGCAGTGAGGAGGCGGAAAAAGAGGCGGCGGTAATCAGCAACACCATTGATACAGGCGGCATTGCAGGACTTTCCACGGGTATCATACAATTTTGCAGTAACAGCGGAAAAATAGGATATGAGCATGTGGGCTACAACACAGGCGGTATCGCGGGACGGCAGTCAGGTTATGTATATGCCTGTGAAAATACGGGTACTGTCTGCGGACGTAAAGACGTGGGCGGTATAGCCGGGCAGACAGAACCTTACATTGCCATAGATCTGACGGAAGATATCACCCGTCAGCTTATGGAAAATATTGATAAGATGCACGATCTTACAGGACAGATGCTGGATGATGCCGGTGCGGAGTCAGATACCTTGTCCAACAGACTGGCAGTGGTGCAGAACTTTGTAGATAAGGCACTGGACGACACATCTTTTCTGGCGGACAGGACGGTGGGATGGACGGATGAAATGATCGGCTCCGTCAATGATGCTATGGGGCGGCTGGATTATATTGTGGATGAATCTACAAAGGACGATGGTTTTTTTGACCAGACAAAAGATGCCGCCGGCAATGTGAAGAACGCCGCAGCGGAACTGGAACAAATGGTGGAATCGCTGGATATCTATGCCTATATGTCGCCGGAGGAAAAAGCACGTTATGACAGCGCCAGAGAGAATCTGGAAAAAGCCACAAAGCAGCACGCGGAAGATTATGCGGAGGCATTGGAAGCATATGAGCATTATTACATAGATTATATCCGTTCCGGAAGAGAAAAGTATCAGCATTCAGACCGTGCCAACGAAAATGACTTGAAACCGCGCTTTGAGAGCGGTGTGGATACTGGATGGACCTGGAATGCCGGCAATGATTTCCGCGACTATGTGGGTGTTACGGGCTGGGTGCATGTGAATCCCGATACGGGTGAAGAAAAGGAGTTTCCGCAGTCGGAGGGAGATCAGGGTACTCTGGATCATGAGCTTGTGAGTGATGCGGCGGAACAGATGGCCATTGATTCTGTGAAGGTGGAGCAGGACGCTTCGGACTATGCGGATCAGAAATACCGTGAGGCACATGACGGTTCAAGCTATGCCATCGACATGCAGAAGTATCTGGACACCATGTCGGAGATCGTGCTGGCTCACAGGAGCGAGATGACAGAGGATGCCGCGAAGAAGCTGGAAAATGCAGCCGGTCATGCAAAAGACGCTGCCGGAAACCTGGAATCTGCCGGCGGTGAGGCAAAGAATATTTTTAATCATGTAAACGACATGCCGGATATCAGCCTGCCGCAATTAGGCGGTGATTACCGTTCCACGGCGAACAGCCTGGCATCAAATCTCAAAGGACTGTCGGAGAACATGGGATATCTGAATGATGAGATGTCTTCTACCAACGATGTGCTGATCGATGACCTGGCAGATATTAATGATCAGTTCAGCACCATTATGCGGCTCTATACCGATGCCATTGACGGTGTGCTTGATATGGATTATTCTGCAGTCTATGAGGACACCTCACAGGAAGATGCCCAGACCAGCACGGACGCTACGATTGCCGACAGTTACAATAGAGGTGTTGTGAAAGGAGATATTAATGTGGCCGGCGTGGCCGGAACCATGGCCATAGAGTATGATTTTGACCTGGAAGGGGATGTGACCGGCATCGAGGATGCAAAGGTAAACTCCACTTTTCTGACAAAATGCGTGTTGAGAAAGAATGTGAACACCGGAAAAGTGACGGCGCAGAAAAGCTGTGCGGGCGGCATATCCGGCTTACAGGAAATGGGTACGATCCTGGAATGTGAGAATTACGGCAGGATCATTAGCAATACGGGCAATTATGTAGGCGGTATTGCAGGCCAGTCTTTATCCCACATTACAAAAGGTTATGCGAAGTGTACTCTGTCCGGAGAGGAATATGTAGCCGGTATCGCCGGATCAGGCTCCGGCATCACCGATTGCTGTGCTATGGTGCGTATTCTGGATGCGACGGCGTTTTCGGGAGCCATTGCCGGGGAGGCGGACAGTGGTGAAAAAGTATCCGGCAATTATTTCGTGTCTGATGAGATCGCCGGCATAGACCGGATCAGTTACAGCGGCAAGGCAGAGCCTGTGGACTATGAAGAAATGCTTCAGATTGAGGGACTGCCTGACAAGTTCCGTATGATGACTGTATCCTTTTACGCTGATGAGGAGGAAGTCAGGACTGTGGAGTGTCCTTACGGCGGCAGTGTGTCCATGGATTTGTATCCTGAGATTCCGGCAAAGAGCGGGTTTTATGCGGACTGGGATATCAAAGACCTGGATGAAGTCGTGTATGATGAAGATGTTACGGTGGAATATGTCCGTTATCTGACTACTCTTGCATCGGAACAGACCAGAGGAAATAAACAATCAGTGCTTCTTGCGGATGGGATGTTCAGGCGGGAAGATGAACTGACGGTAACCGGCGGGGGTGTTTACGCCGGGAACAGCGAGGCATCCGGTGACGGCGTATTTACAGCGGAGGATGCGAATGCTTCCGGCGAGTCGTCATCCGGGTTTGCTGGACCAGAAGATTCTCTGGAAGACTTGTCGGAATACTGGACCATCATGATACCTGATGACGGGAGCGGCAGGCATCAGATTCGCTATCAGGCGCCTCAAGGTCAGACTGAAGGAATCCGTATCTATGTAAAGCAGGACGACAAATGGGCACGGGCGGATACAGAACTGATGGGCATTTATCATCTGTTTACCGTTGAAGGTACGCAGGCACAGATTGCAGTCTGCATTCAGGAAAAAAGTATGGAGCAATATCTGATCTATATCATTCCGGCAGCAGTGGTTCTGATCGCGGTAGCGGCTCTTTTGGTTGGGAGGAGCAGTAAAAGCCGGAAGAGGGGAAAGAAGGAAGCAGAAAAGAGAACGGAGAAAGAAGCATAATAAGCGGTAATTTTGGGGCACTCTGCAAGGGGTGCCCTGTTTTGTTTTTTCACCGGCCCCATTCAGAGACATATATTGCGTAACTTATGAAAAAAAGCATATAATATATGGTGTGTGACGGAGTAAACTGCAATCATTGAAAATATATTACGGGAGGAAAATAATATGGCAAAGAGACTGTTGGACTGTGTGGCTTCTGACTTTCATAATTTTACGAAAAAAGATTATCTGGATGCTATTGCCGGGAGTGAGGGGCGTGTGCTGGCCTGTGAGTGCATCGGCGTTACCATGCCGGTACTTACGGACGTGACGAACGCGGAGTTTGCGGCCTCTCTGGGAGCGGATCTTCTGCTCCTCAATATGTTTGATGTGAATGAGCCTGTGATGGGCGGTCTGCCGAAAGTGGCGGCGGAAGAAACTGTGCGGGAATTGAAACGACTGACCGGACGGATGATCGGTATCAATCTTGAACCGGTGGAAGAGCAGAAGGCTTCGGAAAATGATGACACTCTATGGGCTATGTCTGCCGGCAGAAAAGCGACGGTGGAGAATGCGGTCCGGGCGGCGGAAATGGGCGTTGACATGGTGCTGCTCACGGGCAATCCCGGTAATGGGGTGAGCAATCGTGCGATCACAGACTCTCTGAGAGCCATATCAGCCCGGCTGAAGGATAAGCTGATTCTGGCGGCGGGAAAAATGCATGCCTCCGGGGTACCGGGAGAAGGCGGTGAGCACATTATTACAAGGGGAGATATTGATGAATTTATTGATGCCGGGGCAGACATTATTCTTCTTCCGGCGCCCGGCACGGTGCCGGGAATTACCATGGAGTATGTGCGGGAGCTGGTGGCACATGCTCATGCCAGGGGCGTGCTTACGATCACGGCCATCGGTACTTCTCAGGAGGGTGCGGATACTGACACGATCAGAAGGATTGCGCTGATGTGCAAGATGGCGGGAACTGACATTCATCACATTGGTGACACCGGCTATCCGGGAATGGCGCTGCCGGAAAATATCATGGCCTATTCCATAGCGATCAGGGGCGTGCGGCACACTTATCACAGGATGGCGGCGTCTGTGAACAGGTGATAAGTCCAAACGGTCAACAGGAGATGCCGAACCGCGGAATGCTGCCGGGAAAAGGCACATTCAGTAACAATGAAGCCAGAATTGTTATGAAAAACCTGCTAAGATAAAACACATTTTGTAGAAAACAGGGATTTCCTGTGGTAATATAAAAAGGTGGTGCAGAATCTATATACAGCCTGTCAGGGAGGAGACGTGGGATGTTTAAGAAGAAGGCAGTCACAATACCGAAACAATATGATAAAGAGAATCAGAAGCCCGTACTCAAATGCAGCATCTGCAACGGAGAGCAGGTGGCGGGATTTAAGAATCTCAGAACGGGAAGATTTGAGGAAGTCATGCTGGTCAGGAATGAGGCGGATCTGAGAGAGTTTATGGACAGATACGGCGTGAGTGAAGTGACCAGAGAGTATTAATGCAATAGAGAATCCGAAGGCTGAACTATTGCGCATTAACGGAGGTAAGCAGTCAGTGAATAAAAGCATTGTGAATACGAAAACGACCCATTTTTTAGTCGGCAGTTTTATAGGACTTTTGATTATCAGTGTGGGGATATTTGCTCTTCTGGGGATTTATTCGAACCGGCTCAGTGAGCAGACGATCAATGCGGTGGGAGATATGTATATGTCTACTATGAGCGATCAGGTTTCCAAGCATTTCCAGACATTGATCGGATCCAAGTTTGATCAGGCGGAGACGGCAGTGGGCGTGGTATCTCAGGCAGACGGTGATGTTGACAGCCTGTACGAAGAACTGTCATACAGAGTGCAGGCGAGAGGTTTTGATTATCTGGCGCTTTGCTCGGCGGAAGGGGAGCTGCAGATGATATACGGTGAACAGATGCGGCTTGTAGATCCGGAGCCCTTTTATGAGTCTTTACGTAATAAGGAGAAAAAAGTGGCGGTAGGTGTGGACGGGAACGGCATGGATCTGGTGCTGTTTGGCGTTGAGGCGGAGTATCCCATGAAAGACGGGGGAACGAGTATTGCCATGGTGGCTGCGCTTCCCACAGAATACATAGAATATATCCTTGATCTGAACAAAGAGGACGCATTGCTCCATTCCCATATTATTCGAAAAGACGGTACCTTTGTCATCAAGGACGCCGGTGCTGAGGCGGCAGATTATTTCACCAATATTTATATGAAATATGATGACGATGAGAATGTGGCGGTATATATTGCAGATCTATCCGATGCGATGGAAAAAGGGATGAATTATACTACTATTCTTGATTTTGAAGGCAGCAGGCAGCAGGTTACCAGCACGGCGCTGGATCATTCGGAGTGGTTTCTGGTTACTGCGCTTCCTTATGGTATCTTAAATGAGGTCGTAAATGATTTCGGATCCCAGAGAACATCGGCAATGACTTTCGCTTTTGGTTTGATCTGCCTCTTGCTTCTGCTTATCTTTTTCCGGTATTTCCGTCTGATACGCCAGCAGCTTGAAGAAGTGGAGGAGGCCCGTCAGGAGGCAATGGAGGCGACAAAGGCGAAAAGCGAGTTCCTTTCAAACATGAGTCATGACATCCGGACGCCCATGAATGCCATTGTGGGTATGACCGCCATTGCGACAGCACATCTTGATGACAAGGAACAGGTGCAGAACTGTCTGAAGAAAATTGCCTTGTCGGGTAAACATCTGCTTGGGTTGATCAATGATGTGCTGGATATGTCCAAGATCGAGAGCGGTAAAATGACGTTGAGCATGGACCAGGTTTCACTGCCGGAGGCAATCGAGGCTATTGTCGGAATCGTGCAGACACAGATTCGCGGAAAGAGGCAGGAGTTTGACGTGCATGTGGATAATATTGCAGTGGAAAACGTCTATTGTGACAGTGTGCGTCTGAATCAGGTGCTCCTCAATATCCTTTCCAATGCTGTGAAATACACGCCCGAGGGAGGAACGATCCGGCTGTCCATGTATGAGGAAGAATCTCCCAAAGGAGACGAGTATATCCGGACGCACATCAAAGTGGAAGATAACGGAATCGGCATGGATCAGGAATTCCTGCAGAAGATATTCGAATCTTATTCCCGGGCGGACAGTAAGAGAGTACACAGGACAGAAGGTGCAGGACTGGGTATGGCGATCACAAAATACATTGTGGATGCCATGGAAGGAACCATTGATGTAGATAGTGAACTTGGAAAAGGAACAAAGTTCCATCTGGTTCTTGATTTTGAGAAAGCGGAAATACGTGAGACGGATATGATACTTCCGGCGTGGAAGATGCTTGTGGTAGACGATGATGAAATGCTGTGCCGGACGACGGTAGAGGCGTTAAACTCTATCGGTGTGACTGCGGACTGGACGCTGAGCGGAGAGAAAGCAATTGAAATTGTCCACGCCCATCATGAGAAGCGGGATGATTACCAGATCGTTCTGCTGGACTGGAAACTGCCGGGTATGAATGGCATTCAGGTTGCCAGAGAGATCCGCCGGAGTCTGGGGGATGATATTCCGATCCTGTTGATTTCGGCTTATGATTGGAGTGAGTTTGAGACAGAGGCACGGGAGGCAGGCGTCACAGGATTTCTTTCCAAGCCGCTCTTTAAATCCACACTGTATTACGGCCTGCAGAAATATATGGGCGTAGAACGGCCCGAGGAGGATGCAGGGGATCAGAACATGGATCTGACCGGACGGCGCGTGCTGGTTGCCGAGGATAACGATCTGAACTGGGAAGTGCTGAAGGAACTGCTGTCGGATGCCGGGCTTGAACTTGAGTGGGCGGAGAACGGCGAGATCTGCTTTAATATGTTCCAGAAATCTGAAACGGGATATTATGACGCGATTTTGATGGATATTCGTATGCCTGTTATGACAGGTTATGAGTCTACCGAAGCGATCCGTGCATTACAGCGGCCCGATGCACAGTCGATTCCTATTATTGCAATGACTGCAGATGCTTTTTCGGAAGATGTACAACGCTGTCTGGACTGCGGTATGAATGCCCATACGGCAAAACCCATTAATCTTGATGAGGTGCTGTTCCTGCTGAGAAGGTATTTTAGTACCCGCTAGGTGAATTTTTCTTGAGTGGCATGGCCGCCGGAGTATTTGTGCGGCCGGTTTTGAAGGAGCAGCGGGAGGGGATTATCATGCCGAATACGACCAAATTTGCACTGGAAAGATCTTTAAAAAAATTACTTGCAAACAGGCCGCTTGATAAAATAACGATCAACGATCTGACCACAGACTGCGGTATCAGCCGGATGTCTTTTTACTACCATTTCAAAGATATCTATGATCTGGTGGAATGGATCTGCGTTGAGGACGGAAAGCGCGCACTGCAAGGCAAGAAAACATATGATACATGGCAGGAAGGCATTTATCAGATCTTTGAGGCGGTAATGGAAAACAAAGCCTTTATCCTGAATGTTTACCGGTCTGTCGGGCGTGATAAGATCGAAAGTTACCTCCATAAGCTGACCTATCAGCTGGTGGCGGACGTGGTGGAGGAGAAATGCGGGGATATCGAGCTTGCACAGGAAGACAAAGCCTTTATTGCAGAGTTTTATAAATACGGTTTCGTGGGGGTCATGCTGGATTGGATCGAGAGAGGCATGAAAGATGATTTCGGCAGAATTGTGGACATGATGAGTGTTACACTCCGGGGGAGTATTAGTAATTCCATTCATAATTTTTTATCAAATCAGGCGGAATGATAAGTTTTTTATCATTTCGCCGTTTTTGTAAGTTGGAAGATCCGTCATGTCGGCATAAGATAGGAGCATGATCAAAACAATAAGAAAGGCGGATACGAAAATGGCAGGTAAAAAAGGAATCGGAATCGGTGTGGCGGCAGTGGCGGCGGGAGCAGGCGCGGCAGTTTATGCGGCAAAGGCTCATAAGAAAAATGAGACGGGCAGCGGTAAGCCGGCAGAGAAGAAACAGGCGGGTAAGAAAGCAGGCTATGTGGATCTGGATTACCGCAATACGGAATTGGGGCGATATGATAAAAACAGCAAAGGAATTTATTACACAAACGGTAACTATGAGGCTTTTGCAAAACCGAGGAAACCTCAGGGCGTGGATGAGAAAAACGCTTATATCGTAGGCAGCGGCCTTGCTTCGCTGGCGGCGGCATGTTTCCTAGTGCGTGACGGACAGATGCCCGGCAGTCATATTCATATATTGGAGGCCATGGATATTGCCGGCGGTGCCTGCGACGGCATCAATGATCCCAGAAGAGGATATGTGATGCGGGGCGGACGGGAAATGGAGAATCATTTCGAATGTCTCTGGGATCTGTTCCGCAGCATTCCTTCTCTGGAGACGCCGGGGGTGTCTGTGCTGGATGAATATTACTGGCTGAATAAGGAAGATCCCAATTACTCCCTCTGCCGGGCAACGGTGAACCGTGGTGAGGACGCACATACGGACGGCAGATTTAATTTGAGCCAGAAGGGTTGTATGGAGATCATGAAACTCTTCATGACCAAAGATGAGGATCTTTACGACAAGACCATCGAGGACGTATTTGATGAAGAGGTATTTGACTCTACATTCTGGCTGTACTGGAGGACCATGTTTGCCTTTGAAAACTGGCACAGCGCACTGGAAATGAAACTGTATTTCCAGAGATTTATCCACCATATTGCAGGACTTCCGGATTTTAGTGCACTGAAATTTACGAAATACAATCAATATGAGTCCCTGATTCTGCCCATGCAGAAATATCTGGAAGAAGCAGGTGTGGATTTCCAGTTTAACACCGAAGTGACCAATGTGATCTTTGACATTGAAGGGGAGAAAAAGGTGGCGAAGGCCATTGAATGTAAGGTTAAAGGTGTGGAAAAGGGCATCGTGCTCACGGAAAATGACCTTGTATTTGTAACCAACGGAAGCTGTACGGAAGGAACGATCTACGGTGATCAGGATCATGCACCCAACGGTGATGCGGAAGTACGTACCAGCGGCTGTTGGAATCTGTGGAAAAATATTGCGAAGCAGGATCCTTCTTTCGGGCATCCGGAGAAATTCTGTTCCGATATTGCAAAGACCAACTGGGAATCCGCTACAGTTACCACGCTGGATGACAGGATCATTCCTTATATCACCGATATCTGCAAGCGTGATCCGCGAAGCGGAAAAGTGGTAACCGGCGGTATTGTAAGCTGTCAGGATTCTTCCTGGCTGATGAGCTGGACCATTAACAGGCAGGGGCAGTTCAAAGATCAGGATAAAGACAAAGTATGTGTGTGGGTGTACGGATTGTTTACGGATGTGCCCGGTGATTTTATCAAAAAACCGATGAAAGAGTGTACCGGTATGGAGATTACCCAGGAATGGCTTTACCATCTGGGCGTGCCGGAAGAAGAGATTCTCGAACTGGCTAAGAACAGCGCTGTCTGTGTGCCCACGATGATGCCCTACATCACTGCATTTTTCATGCCCAGAACGAAAGGGGACCGTCCTGACGTCATTCCCGACGGCTGTGTGAACTTTGCTTTCCTGGGACAATTTGCGGAGACGCCCAGAGATACCGTTTTTACCACGGAATATTCTGTCAGGACAGCGATGGAAGCAGTGTACGGCCTGCTCGGCGTGGACAGGGGCGTGCCGGAGGTATGGGCCAGTGTCTATGATATCCGGGAACTGTTAAGCAGCAGCGTAAAACTTATGGATGGCAAATCTCCTCTGGAAATCCAGCTTCCGGGTCCGCTTAATGCATTGAAGAAACCATTGATTCATGTGATCAAAGGAACGGTGATCGAGAAAGCGCTGCGTGACCAGGGTGTGCTGAAGGATGGAATGTAAAGGAACCCGGTTCATTTCATGGAAATTTTGCACAGGCGGGCGTCTGCATGAATAGCATAATAACAGAAGCCAGTGTATCTTCTGTTCGCCGCTGCTTTTGCAGACGAAAATCCGGGTCACAGCCGGGGATATGCCCTGATCTGCAGAAAAAGACCGCCATGGCGGACACCAGATACGTTAAAACGGGAGAAGCAAATATGGATGGAATAAAAGCAAAGTTACAGAATGAATGCAGTTTCGGCAATGTGTCGCCCCTGAATCTGCCGTTGCCTTATCCGCCGCTTCGGGTCAGGGGGCAGAATCAGTTTTATGCAAACCTGCTCACGCTGGACTACTGTGGTTCCGTATCTGAACTGACGGCTGCAATGCAGTACATTCACGGAGAAAACAGCCTTTGCTGCCGAAAGTGTACGACGGCGAAGACTGTTCTGGGAATGGCAGTGGCTGAGATGACCCATCTGCAGAAGCTTGGTGAGATGATCCTTCTGCTTGGCGGCAGCATTAATTTTTCAATCAAGACCCGTACAGGTACACAAATGTGGTCGCCGGAATATACGAACCTGTCGGATGACGAGGGGCAGATCATAGAAGCCAATCTTAAGGCGGAACATGCCGCCATCGAACAATACCGGGAACATATCAGCATGATCGAGGATGACTATGTCAATGCCGTGCTGGAACGGATCATCCAGGACGAAGAATACCATATTATGCTTCTGCAGATGCTGCAGGAGGGAATGAGGCAATAACTGTGTCGGATTTACGGCCTGACACGCTTTATTGTCCACATATCCGATACTGCCGGGCTCGATGCGCCAATTTAATTAGAGGCACTTCGGGCCTGTCCGTCGGATGTACTGATGAGATGCTTCCATTCGCGGCATTGTGTCCTGCAAAATTCCTGCAAAAAATACAGTTGACAAACAGACGGCCGCATCTCTATAATAGGGTATCGCATACAGGAAGAGGTGAAAGAATGAGATTATAATCAACTTTTGAGACATGAATCTGGAATTTTGAAGAGCAGTACAGAACGATGCAGTCGACTGTCGAAGGTAAAGAGGCAGTCCCGTGCGGTGTGTATTGCTGTTGTTTCATCATGTTGCCGAAAGTGGATTATGTTTCTCGTTCTCATAACCGCTCTTTTATCATATTGAAAGCTGACCGGGCCTTGGGCGCGCGTCTGCGTATTGCGCAGATGCCGGGGCGTCCGGCACTGTAAGAGGGATACGGAACAGATTCAGGATCATTTGGCAGCAGATGATCTTTTTTTGTGCGTATGTGCAGGATATGAGAGGAGGCATGATACTATGGCACAGATCAGTGTATCAAATCTGACCTTTTGCTATGAAGGCAGTTTTGACAATATATTTGAGGACGTATCCTTTGTGATTGATACAGACTGGCGGCTTGGCCTGATCGGAAGAAACGGCAAGGGCAAGACCACATTTTTGAATCTTCTAATGGGAAGACAAAAGCAAAGAGAAACTGCTCTTAAGGCAGGCGGACAGGACCACCGGGCCCAAGCCGTGCAGCTTTATGAATATCAGGGACATATCAGCGCCGCAGCGGTGTTTGATTATTTTCCCTACCGCATCAGTGAGGAGCAGACGGAACGGTGTTTTGCAGAATTTATGGAAGAGCTGAAAGCAGACTGCGAACTGTGGAGGGTCATCTGCGAACTGGAAAAGCTGCAGCTTGAGGCGGATGTTCTGTACAGGCCGTTTCGGACGTTGAGTCATGGGGAGCGCACCAAGGTAATGCTGGCGATTCTTTTTTGCGGGGAAAATGATTTCCTGCTGATTGACGAGCCGACAAATCATCTGGATCAGGAATCACGGGATATCGTCAAAGAATATCTGCGGCAGAAGAAAGGTTTTATCCTGGTATCCCATGACAGGGATCTGCTGGATGCGTGTATCGATCATGTACTTGTATTGAATCGTAGTACCATTGAAGTGCAGACCGGGAATTTTTCGTCATGGTGGGAAAACAAAAAACGTGCGGATGCTTTTCACGAGGCGGAGAATGAGAAACACAGAAAAGAAATCCGCCGGTTAAACAAGGCGGCGGAGAAGACTCGTGAATGGGCGGATAAGAGTGAACAGAGCAAGATCGGCTTTGACCCCATTAAAGATCCCGGACATGGGGGTAAACGGGCATATATCGGTTCCAAGACCAAGAAGATGCAGAGCAGAAGGACGCAGATAGAAAAAAGGATAGCCGGAGAGGTAGAACAAAAAGAAGGGCTTCTGCAGGATATCGAGCATCCGGCGGAATTGAAACTTATGCCCTTGCAGCACCACAAGGAAGTATTGATTTCGGCAAGGGATTACGGAATTTCCTATCAGACGGGACAGAGAGAGCCGCAGGAAGTGTTTTCCGATCTGCGTTTTGAAGTGTGCCGCGGCGAGCGGGTGTTTCTGCACGGCCGGAACGGCTGCGGCAAATCCAGCCTGATCAAAGCAGTTTTGGCGCGTTCCGCGCAAGGATCAGGGTGCGGCGTTTCCGATAAAATAAAAAGCGGCAGTAATGTCTGCAGCAGTTTTGGCAACAGAGACAGGTCATGGGCCGGGGCAGATGGTGCGGGTAACGGAACTTCCTCAGATGGCATTACAGGCATCATGCATGAAACCGGCACGCTGACACTGGCGTCCGGGCTGGTGATTTCCTACATTAATCAGGATACGTCATATCTGCGCGGCAGCCTGAAAGAGTTTTGCAAAGCAAACGGCCTGGACGAGAGCCTGTTTCTGGCGATCTTAAGGCAGCTGGATCTTGAGCGCGTTCAGTTTGCAAAGGATATGCAGGAATATTCTGAAGGACAGAAGAAAAAAGTGCTGATTGCGGCAAGTCTTCTTCGGCCGGCACACTTGTATGTCTGGGATGAACCGCTCAACTACATTGATGTTTTTTCGAGAATGCAGATTGAAAATCTGATCCTGTCCTGTCAGCCGACGATGCTGATCGTGGAACATGATGTCCGTTTTCGGGAAAAGATAGGGACGAAGATTGTGGAACTGTAGGGGCGGAATAGTGCCAGGCTGAATTGTTGTTGTTCACTCCGTTCCGGCAGCAGGTAAAAATCCATGCAAAATTTGCTTCGCAAATGGATTTTTACTTACAATATATATGTTTTCGCACGGACTTGGCGGTAAATGCTAAGTCCTGTATGAACAGTAACGAACTGGTACCAAAAAAGTATGGCAGCTGTCAAATTTTGTTGCTATTTTATAACATTTCTGGCACAATAGGATAGGAAGTGCATAAATTATGCGCACGGCGCATAGGATTTGTGTCGGGGCTGAAATATGCTGATATTTATTCGTGGACGGGGCAGACTGTCTGTGCTGGCCATGCTGATATAAGAATGGAGGGTTCATTATGGAAAGAAAAGTTGGAACGATATCAAGGGGGATACGCTGTCCGATCATCAGAGAGGGGGACGATCTGGCCGGGATCGTTGTTGACAGTGTACTGGAAGCGGCAGAGGCGGAGGGCTTTGAGATCCGTGACAGAGATGTGGTTGCCGTGACAGAGTCTGTTGTGGCAAGATCTCAGGGTAACTATGCATCGGTGGAAGCGATCGCAGAGGACGTAAGAGAAAAACTCGGCGGAGAGACGATCGGTGTCATTTTCCCGATCCTGTCCAGAAACCGTTTTGCAATCTGCCTGCGCGGCATCGCCATGGGCGCGAAGAAAGTTGTGCTGATGCTCAGTTATCCCAGCGATGAGGTGGGCAATGAACTTGTCTCTCTGGACAAACTGGATGAAGCCGGAATCAATCCCTACAGCGATGTGCTGACACTGGAAAGATACCGGGAACTTTTTGGAGAAAACAAACATCCTTTTACAGGGGTGGATTATGTATCGTATTACGGGGAACTGATCAGGGAAGCCGGTGCCGAGGTGGAAATCATCTTTGCCAATGACTGCCGCAGCATTCTTCCCTATGCAAAGAAAGTTTTGAACTGTGATATACATACAAGAGCGCGCACCAAGAGACTCCTTAAGGCTGCAGGCGCAGAGGCGGTGATGGGCATGGACGATATTCTTACCCAGCCTGTAAAGGGCAGTGGATGCAATGAGAAATACGGCCTGCTTGGCTCCAACAAATCAACAGAGGATACGATCAAGCTTTTCCCCAGAGAATGTACGGATCTGGTGATGAACATTCAGCAGCAGATTCTTGACAGAACCGGAAAACATGTAGAAGTCATGGTATACGGAGACGGTGCTTTTAAGGATCCCGTGGGAAAAATATGGGAACTGGCAGACCCTTGCGTATCTCCGGCCAGCACACCCGGCCTGGAAGGCACGCCCAATGAAGTAAAGCTGAAATATCTGGCGGACAATGATTTCAAGGATTTGTCCGGAGAGGCGCTTAAGGAAGCGATCTCGAATCGAATCAGAGAGAAAAAAGATAACCTGGTGGGTGATATGGCATCTCAGGGCACGACACCCAGAAAGCTGACGGATCTGATCGGCTCCCTGTGCGACCTGACAAGCGGATCAGGAGATAAAGGCACACCGGTGATACTGATTCAGGGATATTTTGACAATTATGTGAGCTAAGGAAAAGTACAACATAAAGTACATTGTATTAAGTACATATGAAAAACAAATCCGCTGTGTTTTTATGACATGGCGGATTTTGCTCTAATATGGGGCGGCTGCCAAAAGATGGTCTCTCAGCCAGCTGTTAGCATCTTTTGCCCCTGGATCGATGCAGGAAGCTGCTTTGGATTTGTGTGACCGGCAAACAGATCTTGTAAAGTAAGTCCCATTGCTTATTTGCGTTTGCGTAAGAAATATTGCAGATAATCTTAGGCTACTTTTGGATAGTGATAATATCTGGCATGGTTGTTTCAGGCCGAAGCCGGATGCAGAGATTTGAAAAACAAATCATACGTATTCTTTTGCGTATTGCCTGTATTTGCGGTATCTATAGCAGTTTTGGCCGATAGATTCTATAACATTTTAGTGTGTTGAGGGAAGTGAAAGGACGGGATCCTATTATGAAAAAAAAGAAAATTTACACAGAAGAATACGTATCTGTTGCAGGAATTGAGCATTACTTTTTACATTATAAATCGAAGACCGATGATCCTGTGATTCTTTTTATTCATGGAGGTCCCGGACAGACAGAGAGCTTTTTTGCCCATGTGGCGGAAGAATATCCTGAACGCAATTATAACATTGTATATTATGATCAACGGGGTGCGGGAAAAACCTGGTTGAAGAATAAGAAAAGCAAACCCGATACTGCAATGTTAAAAAATGATCTGCTGGAAATTGTAAAGTATGTAAAAAATCTTTACGGAAAAGAGAAGATCGGAATCCTGGGACATTCCTGGGGAAGTGTGCTGGGCAGCATGTTTGCGCTGGAACATCCGGAACATACGCTGTTCTATATAGGCTGCGGCCAGGTCATAAATATTGTGGAAAATGAGCAGGTGGGTTACGCGCATCTCAAAGATGCCGTTATGAAAAGCGGGAACCAGAAGGATATTCGCAAATTGCAGAAGATCGGGGAATATCCGCTTTCTTATTTTGATATGAATGTCTACCGTAAGATGGGACAGATCAGAAGCCTGCAAGGTAAATACGGGCTGGCACAGAAGCTTGGTAAAACGGTTGTTAAGCTGTGGCGCGAATCGCCTGTAATGGGGATAAAAGACCTTCTTCCTTTCGCGGCAGGAATGACGGCCAGTATGCAGGTAATGAAAGAGCTGATGTCTTTTGACCTGCAGAAAGAAGGGATGCAGTATCAGGTTCCGGTTTATTATGTACTTGGAGAAAAAGACTTCCAGACGCCTATCGAGATCAGTAAGCGGTATTTTGAAGAACTGGAGGCACCCCGGAAGAAGCTTTGGCTGATTCCGGATGCCGGGCATGCCCCGATGATCGATAATGTGGAGGACTACCGGAAGGCTGTGTGTGAAATTGCAGGCGGCGAATGAAGAATGGAATTGTCGGTTGCGCCTTGGGAGAGGTGAAAGAACCGAGTATGAAAGTATGAGCTATGTGAGAGGTGAAAGAACCGGGTATAAAAGTATGAGCTATGTAAGAGCATGAGTTCTGTTTGCGAGAGTTGTCTCTTTGCCGGATCAGGGATGGCTCATTGCAAGTATTTGAACAGAAGTAAGCTGCAGGAGCTGGTGATACAGATGAAAGGATGGAAATATCTTTAAGAGGATGCGCCTTTTGCCAGATATTCATTTACAGAGGAGAAAGAGACGGTGGAGGAATACAGCAAATATGAATTACTGGTTTAAATGATGTTGGGATTAAATAAATAAAATTATTTTCTCCAACATTATGGACTTCAAAAACTTCTTCCACCCCTAGCGTTACTGCTGGGGGTTCTTTGTTTAAAATAAATTTTACAGCCGGGAGAACTTCAAAAAATACAATCTTGTTATTGACAAGAGGCATAAAACAATGTTAGAATACAAACCTACCGCTTAAAATAATATGCCTTAAATACCAGATGAAAAAAATTATAAAAAATTTCCAAAAAGGTATTGACGGCTTGCGGCAGGTATGATAATATACCAACGTTGCTTGCTTAAAGAACAGCGAGCACACAACAGTACCTTGACAAATAAACAGTAATGCAACCCTGAAAATTCAGAGAGAAAAAGAAGCTGCCAGGTAAAGAGGCAGCGGAAAGATCTTAAAAGATTTTTCAGAGAAGTATCGAACAGATACGAACCAAAAAACAGTATTGAAGAACGGATACAAAAAAGCCAAGCTTGTTTTGGTCCGGAGATCAGACAGAGATTTCAAAGCAGGAATTGCGGAGAAGCGCAAAGCGGTTCTCTGGATTTCAGCAGAGGATGACAAGCCTGCGAAGCAGTGCTTGTTAAGTTAATTTGCGGAGCAAATTTACTTATCTTATCGAGAGTTTGATCCTGGCTCAGGATGAACGCTGGC
>CAJUJP010000002.1 GCA_910586615.1 uncultured Lachnospiraceae bacterium | reverse complement strand
GACTCATATCAACAAAGATTTTTTACCTGTAGACACAAGATTTTTTACAGCCTCTTTCTGATTGCCGGTAACAAGATAAGCATTGTCTTTCCGTTTCTCCATAACCACCTCATAAAAAACAAGATCATCCTGATCGATCAGAACTTCTCCAGTAGGCCTCGGAAACACCTCCACTCCATGCTGCCGTACTGCCTCAAGTACGATCCATATTGTTTCCTCCTTCAAACGAAACTTCTTTCTGTGAAGCACCTCATCATATTCAGCCAGAATATCCCGATGATACAGCGGAATGATTCTCCCGTCAAAAACAGCATCGAGCACTTTGACCGTGGCCGCATCTACATTTTTAGAAAGCAGTGCCGCTATGATCACATTCGTATCAATTACCGCATAATATCTCATAATAGTTTACCCTTTTTTTCATTTCTGACTGCAAAAACCTCAGCATTAATCTCATCTAACGACATCTCCGGCACATCACCTGCCTGTCTGCGCAGTTCATAAAAAGCGCTCTTTGCCTCTGCCATTGTTATCGTCTGCTCAGGCAGCGTTGCTTCAAAGGGCAGCCCTTTCACCATTTTACTCTTTGCCATAAACATACGAAATGCGGTTGGCAGATCCATGCCAAGTCTCTCATAGATCTCAGCCACTTCCTGCTTCAATGCCTTATCCGCTCTGAATTGAATCAAAACCTGTTCTGACATCACAACTCCTCCTTGCATATATTGTATGTGAAAAATCTACAAATATATTTGTAATGTGTTTTGTATGTGTTTGTAATATATTATATTCCGTTTATCCAGAAAAAACAATACAGGAGAAATTTGCTTACAGCGCATCAATCACGCCCCGGACACCCTGTTCCTCATAGATCGCCTTATAATATGACACCTCGTCCCTAATCAGTTCATCGATCACCTGCATACCCAAAAGTTCCACCGGCGCTTTGTCATCAGTCATGATATAATTTCCCGCCTCATAGGCCGTCAGATTCTCCGCCACCACCGCCATCATTGCGGACAGATTCTCATCTGTAAGCTGCTCCCTGTGAACCGCCAGATGATCGAGCATACGCGGATTGTCGGAGGCAAACAGTTCCCTGTTGGTGGAGCCCTTCACATCCACGGTGTAAACTTCTCCGAACACACTGCCGATGGTATCTGCAAGATGTTCGTTGATGCTGCCCGCGCCGCTGCCCCGCATATTCATATTGACCACCATCACCCCGTCCTCTGTCAGGTGATCCTTTACCAGTGTAAAAAATTCCACGGAAGACATCTGGAACGGAATGGTGATATCCTGATAGGCGTCCACCATGATCACATCATATTTCCCGTCGATGGCATTCAGATACGCCCTGCCGTCATAAGTCGTCACCTTCACATCTTCGGGCAGTTCAAAATACTCCCGCGCCAGATCCGTGATCTTCTCGTCGATCTCCACACCTTCGATTTCCATATCACCATAATAATTGCGGCACTGATGGGCATAAGTCCCCGTCCCCATACCAAGGATCAGCACATTGCAGTCGCCGGGCTCATCCTGTCCGGTCATTAACGGCGCCGCCATGGCGTAATCATAATACATCCCTGTCAGACCTTCCTGTTTCATCAGAATAGACTGTACTCCGAACAGGACATTTGTGGATAATATGACACTTCTGTCGGTTTCTTTCACTTGCAGATAATTGTAGACAGACTCTCCTTCGAATGTCAGGCCGCTCTCCCAGAAAGCAAAGCTGTTCGAATGCCCCAGGATACAGCACAGCAGAAATATGCCTGCCGAGACCGCACTCTTTACCGCACCTCTTTTACCGCTGATAAAATAGGTCAGGGCAAGCGCCAGCAGGATACCCGCAAAAATCAGAAATGTAACGGAAGTTCCCACCGCCGGAATGGAGATGAAGGTGGGTACAAAGGTTCCAATAATACTACCGATGGTGTTAAAAGCGCCCAGCGTTCCTACAACCTTGCCGCTGTCTTCCAGACTCTCCACCGAATATTTCGCCAGAGAGGGCGTCACCGTCCCCAGCAGGAACAGCGGAAACACGAAGATCACCATACACGCCGCAAATGCCGCCCAGATCAGGAAGTTCGTATTGACCGCAAAAATCAGCAGCGCGGAGATTCCCAGAATCACATATTTGCCCGCCACCGGAATTGCAGCAATCCAGATTGCGGCGATCAGAATCCTGCCGTAGAGCCTGTCCGGATTGGGGTTCTTGTCCGCACTGCGGCCGCCGTATATATTCCCCAGCGCCATGGCGATCATGATCGTTCCTATGATAATCGTCCACACGATCTGGGAAGAACTGAAATAAGGCGCCAACAGCCTGCTGGCGCCCAGTTCCACTGCCATCACCGACATACCCGCGAAGAACTCCGTCAGATAGAGGAACAGTTTATTTTTTAAAACCGGTGCTGTATTCATCTGATACTCCTTTTAATGAGAAAAACTTTACCTTTCAAAAGCTCCAAAATCGTATTTGTATATTTTTTGAAAAATGCCTGCTATTTTCAAAAGAAACATGACGCATATTTTGTCTATGATTCAAAATATATTCTTGATCTGTTATATTAAAAAAGCATACTTACATTTTCCGTAATCTGATAAATTCAGATTTTTCTGAATTATATCACTTTCAAAAAGCTTTTTCCACCATAAAAAGAGAATGGAGAAAAGAAAAGCATATTCCGGCAAAAGAAGCATCAATAGAGAGTAAATCAGAGCCGCGAGCACTATACTTTGCAGACTGCGGCACCCTTATTTCGTCTTCGTCGAGCCGCGCTCTGTAATGGACGGCAGTGTACAATAGAATTGTATCTGCAGGTTCGGCTTTTTCATTTTATTTAGAATCAGCTTCCCCGCCTGTATTCCCATATCATACACATCGATATTCACTACAGTCAGTTTCGGTTCCAGTATCCGGGAAAAAGGGTAGTCGTCAAAGGTGAGAACCCCCATATCTTCCGGAATCCTGATCACATTTTCTTTCAAGGCATTCACACAGCCGTAAGCAATATAATTGTTGGCACAGATAATCGCGTCGGGCAGATTGGAATTTTCCAGAAGCTGTTCTGTCATCCGGAATCCGCTGTCACAGTCGGATTCTCCGTATTGCAGATGGTGCCTGGGTACAATCACGTCATATTCCTTGAGTACCGACAGTACCCCTGTCAGACGGTGCGCAGATATTTTATCCTTGTCTGTCCCGCCGATAAAAGCAAGGGACTGATAACCGCATTGCAGCAGATAGTTTGCCGCCATCTCTCCCGCCAGCTTATTGTCTATATCCAGCCAGCAGAAGTGGCTTTCAAAGTCCGGCATCCCCAGCACGATATGCGGAATCTCTTTATACTTGATCAGTTCGTCCAGTTCCCGTGATATCACCGAAGCATGAATCACGACTCCGTCCGCCGATTTACTGTCAAACACACTCTTGACAAACTCCGTCGCTTCCCCGGGCGAAATATTCTTCACGCCCAGCAGATATCCTTTCTTTCCCAGTGCGTTCTCCAGCCCCGACATAATTTCAAACATATGCGGATTGGAAAATCCCGCGTTCTCCCCCAATGTCGTGAGAAACCAAACCTGTCTCGTGCTCTGTCTGGCAAAATTCCTTGCCCTCGCATTCGGATGATAATTCAGTTCCTCCATCGCCCTGTGAACCCGGTCAACAGTCCCTTGCGAAATGGAATAGGAACCGTTCATCACCTTTGACACCGTCGCCGTGGAAGTCTCCGCCAGCCTTGCGACATCTTTGATTGTAGCTGCCATCTGCTTTCTGCCTTTCCCTTTCACATTTATGTCATAGACGCCTGAAACAAACAGATTCTATCCTGTGATCTGCGCCACCATCCAGCCCATGGGTGCAAGCCTCTGCTCCTCCATTCCATACTGCCAGAGAATATTTTCTCGCCGGAAGGCCTGACCTGCCTCCATCATTGGATAGCTGCACGGCTCGTCGCTCACATTCATTGCGATCACTATTATATCAGAATCCTTTTCCCTTGCATATATGTACAACCCGCTTCCCTGACCGGCCCACAGTGTACGGTATGCTCCCTGTCGGAGCGTCGCATGATCCCGTCGAAGCCGGATCGCCTTCTTATAGAATGTAAAAAGATCATCTTCCTCCTTGTCCCACTGCATAGGCGCCCGGTATTCTTCCTCTAAAGTGCCGTTTATGCCTTTTTCATCCCCGTAGAAAACAGACGGTATCCCCGGAAATGTCATCTGGAACAACACCGCCAGTTTATACCTTCTCTCATCCCCTTCACACAGAGACAGGAAGCGGCTCACGTCATGGCTGTCCAGCAGATTCAGCTGTGCGTAAACGGTCTGCTCCCGGTAGCGCATCCGCATATGGGTCACCCTGCCGTCAAATTCATAGGCATCTATACTCCGCTCGGCAAAGAAGCGTCTGCAGTGTTTCCTGAAGTCATAGTTCATGGCAGAGTCAAACTTCCTGCCGTCCAGCCAGTGACGTGCCGTCTCCCACACTTCCCCGATCAGGATTGCATCCGGATTAACCTCCTTCGCCGCCCGGCAGAAGCTTTCCCAGAATGCATCGTTCACCTCACTCGCCACATCCAGGCGCCAGCCGTCTATGCCGTATTCCCGCAGCCAGTACCTGCACACGTCGCACAGATACGCTTCCACCTCCGGATTCTGCGTGTTAAGCTTCGGCATCATGCGTTCATATCCGAAGCATTCATACGCCGGATAAATTTCGCCGTTATCAGGTCTTACCACCGGAAATGTCAGGCGGTAAAACCAGTCTTTGTAACGCGAATCTTCCCCTTTTTCCACCACGTCGTTAAAGGCAAAAAAACGCCAGCCGCAATGATTGAAGACACCGTCTACGATCACTTTCATTCCATTTTCATGATAGCGTTCTACAAGTTCCTTAAACTCTTCATTGGTTCCGAAGCACGGATCTATATGATAGTAATCCAGCAGATCATATTTATGATACTCCCCTGCCGCAAAAACCGGATTGATATAGACAGCGTTAAAACCGAGTTCTTTCAGATATCCGACATTCTCCGTAATGCCCCTGATCGTACCGCCAAGCTTCCCCCGGACCTTCTCACCGCCGATCTCTTTCTCCACAGGTTCTCCCGAAAGATATGCCCTGCCGGTTGCGAAGCTGTCCGGAAAAATATTGTAGATCACGGCATCCTTCGCCCATACCGGCGGCGTGACAAGATCGGCCCTGTGATTATACGGGAACTGGTAGTATTCCGATCTGTCATCCACGCATTCCTGTGCAAAGCAGTCTCCGTAATACAGCACGTGCTCCGTCTCCGAGAACAGTTCGAAGTAGTAGTTAATTCTTTGATACGGATGTTCCAGTACGACTTCATAGTAATCGAAATACTCATCGGAGGCCTTCACTTTCATTTCTTTTGCCGTAAAAATGACCGGTGTCTGCCTGCACGCCCTGTCTCCATAATGCAGAATGCACTGATACAGATCTCCTCTCGCGCATCTGAGTCTGAATGCCACATGCTCCTCATCTATCCCGTAAGCATACTCCGACATCGGAATATGCAGTATCGCACTTCTATTCATTATGTTCCCCCTTTATGTTCCTTTTCTTCCGTCTACCCTTTTACGCCTCCCGATGTAAGCCCTGACGCCATGTTGCGCTGCATCGCAAAGAATATAACCAGAATCGGCAGCGACACCACCAGAGAAGCCGCGGAGAACACCGGCCAGCTGCCGCTTGTCTCATTGGCCTGCAGTGAGTATAGTCCTGCTGCCAGCGTATAAGAACTCTCACCGGTCATGAAATTAATCGCGAAAATATACTCGTTCCACACATAGATCAGCACCATCATCGCCGTCACCGCGATCGTCGGCTTCGCCAGCGGAAGGACGATCCTGCATACGATCCTGACAGGACCTGCTCCGTCAATCATTGCCGACTCCTCAATCTCAACGGGAATGGTATCGAAATATCCTTTCATATTCCACAGCGCGAACACCGCCATCGTGCCCGTGTATACAATAATCAGCCCGGTTCTGGTGTTAATAAGCCCCATAGGACTGAGCAGCTTATACAGCGCCGTCATGGACAGAAGCGAAGGAAACGCATACAGCAGGATCAACAGCTGTAAGATCGCATTTCTCCCCGGAAACCTTCTTCTGGAAAAAATGTAGGCGGCCGGAATCCCTGTCCCGAGCGAAATCACTACGGTAGAAACCGCGAGAATCAGGCTGTTGCGAAACCACATAAGCACCGGTTCTTCCGTAAATACCTTACGGTAATTCTCGATCGTCACCCGCCCGGGAATAAAAGAAAAATCAGATCCCAGCAGGCTGTTCTGCTCATTGATAGAAACGGAAAATGCATACAAAATCGGTATAAACGTGATAAAACATATCAGGATCAGGATCAAATTCACTATAAACAACTTCAGATTCTGTTTTCCTCTCGGGCGCTTCATCAAGACTCCTCCTTCGGTTTCATATTGATCGCACAGGAGAACACGATTAGAAGCACGAAGATAATCATCGACACAGCCGAACTGTATCCGTAATTATTCGTAATAAAAGCATTCTCGTATGCATAGGTCAGGATCGTGTGAATGTGGGCTCCGGTTTTAGCGCCTGCCTGCTGTGTCATCAGATAGATCACGTCAAACTGTTTAAAAGTCGTAAAAATCGTAATCACGACGGACGGTGCGATTATGGGTCTGATTGCCGGAATGGTAATATACCATGTCCTCTGCCAGAAACCCGCGCCGTCTAACAGCGCGCTCTCATAATAGCTCCGGTCCACACTCTGCAGCGCACCGTCTATGATCGTAATCATGAAGGGCAGTGCCAGCCACAGATTGACCACCGTGCAGCAGATAAACGCCGACACGTCGTCCGCAAGCCATCTGACCGGTGATAAACCCAATCTCTCCATCCACTGATTCAGCAGCCCGAACTGAGAGTTAAACATTCCCGTTTTCCACAACAGTATGGACACATATCCCGGCATAGCCCAGGGAAAAATAAGCAGAGTCCTGTACCCGTTTCGCAGTTTCAGCCCGTTGGTATTCAGTAGACTTGCCAGCACATACGCAATCACCAGCTGCAAAATCATATTGACCGCCGTCCAGACAACGGTCAGTATGAGCGCCGACAGAAACCCGCTGTCGAATACCAGAAGCGCTTCCTTATAGTTATCCAATCCGATCAGATCATACGTAAACCAATGATATACATTCATATTGGTCAAAGATATATATCCCGTATAGATGATCGGGAATATGACGATCAGACTGATCAGGAGCAGGGACGGTGCCGACCACAGATAGGAAAACAATGTACTGTTTTTCTTCTTCGTATCTGTTTTTTTCATGATGTTCAAACCAACCTCCATGATTTCGGGAAGCATGCTGTTACTGCATCTTCTTAATCAATTCTTCCGCATTCTGCTGCGCCGCGTTACAGCTTTCCGTCACGTCCTGCCCGCTCATGTTGATATTTACGAGCAGATCTGCTGCCACGGTCCACATGATATCCATCTCCGGACGGTTTGGCATCGGAATCGTATTCTCAGCCGTCGCCCGCATTGCCATGACCACATCATCCGAGCTCACTTCTTCCTCTTCATAACATGCTTCCACTGCCGGCGCACAGCCGCTGACCCTGGCAAGCGCGACACCCACCGATGGCTGCATCAGCGCCTGCAGTACTTTCCGAGCCGCCTCTGTCTTGTTCTCGGCCGCATACTTTAACACTTGTACGCCCTGCACGCCCATATACGGGGAGATCGGAATCTGTGTTTCATCTATGACCGGCATGGCAGCGATTCCCAGATCCATTCCCGAAGCCCGTGCCGCTGACACCAGCCATGGTCCGCCGATGGTCGCGTGCGCTTTGCCCTCCTGAAAAAGGGTATTCACCGTGGCATATTCGCTCTCACCCGGCATCAGTTCCACGAATTTCCTGTGATATTCTAATGCCGTAATGGTCTCCGGCAGGCTAAGTCCTGCCTGCCCGTTCTCATCCATGATACAGCCGCCGAACCCGTGAATCCACCCGGCACTGTAATATGCCGTACTGTGCTGCTCCACGAATCCGTAATGCCCGCCGCGTGTCTTCTCTTCCATGTAAGCGTACAGCTTCTCTGTCGTATCCGGAACAGCCTCATCTGCCATATACCGACGATTATACATAAAAAGCAGCGTTTCAAAATAAACCGGTAATTGATAAATCTCTCCCTTATAGACTGCCGCGTCAAGCGTCATCGGCACGTATGCGGCATCCAGTGTCTGCCTGTCTATGAGACCGGTGACCGGCGCCAGGATTCCCATCTCCGCGTAGACGCCGATCTTATCATGGGCGAAGAAATACATGTCCGGCGCCGCCTTCGGATCGTTTCCCACCATTTTAAGTGCTTCCGTCAGATTACTCTTGTATTCCATCTGCACGGTAACATCGGGAACCAGCGTCTTTAGTTCTTCGAGCAATGCTCCGGACACCGCCTCTTCTTTATCATGCCAGATCACGATCGTGTTCTTTTCTTCTTCCGTCAGGGACGGCCCCTGTGCGCCGCAGCCGCATAACAGTCCCGCCAGCATTGTGACCGATAATAAAAGTGTTATAATTTTTTTCATTATAATCCCCCAGCTCTGACTCAAATTACATTTCTTTTATGCTTTCTTTCTTTTCTTCACAGCATAAACTGCCACTGCCGCAGCCACAGCACATACGACCACAATCAGAACAATAACGCCTGTGCCAAGGCCTGTCCCCGTTGTCTGTGTATCCGCCGTCGTGTCCGCATTCGTCGCGGCCTGCGTCTGATCTGCAGTCTCTCCTGCATCCGCAGCTTCCGTATCGCCTGCCGCCTCTTCATTGCTCACCGCCGCTGCATCCGCGGGCTTTTCGTAGAATACTTCATACGCTTCCGGCCCCGTCACGACCAGCCAGATATCTTTGCCCGTCTCCACAGAAATATCCGTCGTCTGCACGCTGCCTTCACTGCCGTTTACGATCACGGAGTTGATCCAGCCCGGCACCGACAGTGTCAGCCAGCCTTCTTCCCCTGCCGCAAACGGTTCTCCCGGCCACGCCGCGAACGCATTCGTACCGTCCGGTGCCGACCACGCCCACAGACAGGGGGCTTCCCAGTCAGCCGGAGCCTGCACGTTCACATGAATGTCAGGCGCGCTTACCGCATTCGGATCGTCATAGCTGAACTCGAAGCTGCCGTCCTCTTCCACCGTGATCCATAACTCGGCCGGATCTATGGCAATATCCTCTGTCTGAACCGAACCCTCGTTGGCGTTCACAATAACAGAATTAACCCAGACAGGCGCTTTGCCCGTATACCAGCCGTCTTCTCCCTGTTTGAATGCCTCTCCCGGCCATGCCGCAAACGCGTTCGTGCCATCCGGTGCCGACCATGCCCACAGACAAGGAGCTTCCCAGCTGTCCGGAACATCTACATGAATCTCAAACTTCTCCACATATTCCGGAATATCCCCCTTCGTCAGAGCCTCGTAAGACACCGCGGCATTTTCTGCATCTTCCACGGTGATCCACGCGTTACCACCTTCCAGAACCAGTTCTCCCGTCTGCACGCTGCCTTCGTTAGCGTTGACGATCACGTGATCCGCCCATGAGGGTATCCATATATAATACCATCCTTCATTACCTGCATCCGCCTCTGTCTCTCCGCCCGGCCACGCTTCGAATGCATTATTGCCGTCCTCATCCCATGCCCAGACACAGGGGGCATCCCAATCTGCGGGAACCTGTACATAAACCGCCGACCGCTCTTCCTCCGCATTTACGCTCACGGGCTTAATCAGAACCAGCGCCATTGCAAACGTACAGATCAGCCATGTAAGTCTTTTCACTGCTTTTACCATAATAAAACCTCCTTATCGCTTGTTTGTATTTCATGCTTTTGTGCTTACAAGGAAAGTGTATCATCGAGGTTTCCTTACGGCAAACTTAATTTAAGTAACCGCTTTCCCGATTTTTTGCACTAATTTTACAATTTATGTTTCCTGTATTTGTGCAAAGAATATATTTTTTTGGTTAATATTTCTAATTATCAAAAATTTTGTAGAAAATATACAACTTAGTTTCCCTGAGTTTCCGATTTTATTTCCTGAAAGAAGGACAAAGATACACAGAATACCCCGATTAACCAGACCGCACATCACCGCCCGCTGCTCCATGTTCTTTATACATACGCCTGCTCAGGGATGAGGCCCGGGCATTGAACCGATAACGGAAAAGGCTTCTGGTCACGATCAATGTGCCAAAAGCCCTTTATTTCTGTCCATTCTATTGTTAAATTGGTTTTTCGGATATAGTTAATTACCCTTATCAACTACCGTTCATTTTTTGATTACTTAATACAATTTACAGGCTCCCCTTCACCACCAGAATCTTATCGCCCGCATTGATCTCCTCGGTCACCAGTTCATTCACTTCCTTAAGCTGCGCAATCGGCACATAGTACCGCTTTCCGATATCCCACAGCGTATCACCCTGTCCGGCGATATAAATCACCATGCCCGGCAGCTCACTCAGCTTGTTCATATCCAGTTCTTCCACCTTGATATCCGTGATCAGATTGCTCTTCTGCACGGCAAACACGATTACCTTGAACTGCAGCGCGGCTTTGACATCCAGTTCATCATTATCCAGCATTGTTACCGTCAGCTGCTCTATGCTGTAATGCAGCTTGAAAATACTGGTCGGCGTGATGTTCTCCGCCTCGATCACGTACTGGAACGGAAGCACATTTCTCGTGGAATAAATTGATTTTGTACCGTTACTGCACAGATACAGCGTGATAACCGTCAGCGTTCCCGTAACGGCAATGCCGTTCTCCACGATCGCCTGCTCTTCGATCTGGATCTCGCCCTCGGAATGAATCAACTGGTACATAGGCATTTCCGGATTCTGTATCCTGGCATGTTCCGCGATTTTACACTTACCGCTTCCGCTCATCAGAAGACTCTTAAGCTGTACCTCTGTCGTCAGCGCCTCGATTTCCTTATCTACTCCATAGATGTCGGACAGCACCTCCATGTTTTCTTCCTCATACAGATGAATGTCCAGATCCAGTACCGGCTCCACACAGAAAACCCGCTCCTCGCCGTCGAAGTCCTGACGCACTTCCACATTGCACTGCCCCAGACCGTAACGGATGTCCGGAATCATGTTTTCCCTGCAGCCGTGGCACTCGATAATACCGCTGAAAGGCACCGTATTCTCATACCACAGTGTCCTGTCATTATCCCCTTCTCCTTCATACAGGAAAAAGGCTCTCATCTCACCCTGGATCGAAATTTTCTCTTCCAGCGCTTTAAATTCCACATGGTCAAAGGTAATATGGTGCCATATGGTCTGGAACACATTCGGCAGATTCCCCGACAGTTCCATCTCCTCTTTTAACCGGAAAATATCTTTCTTCTGCAGTACAAGCTGTACCACGGGATAAGTACGTTTACGGTACTCTAACGGCTCCTCATGATAGATATCAACCGCAGTGTCCTGCTCCATGTGCTCCTCCAGTTCCAGACCGAAGGAAGCCACCGCCTGCACACTCAGTTTTCTTGAATTAATGAGTCCCACCGTCAGATCTTCTATGGTCCAGTCGGTCAATATCACGTCCCCGTTCGACACGCCTTCCATATTGACTCTCTCTTCAAAAGGAATCATCGCTTCCATACTGGCACAGGTTCCTTCCATGTCTGTCAGATACAGTACGGACACAACCAGTCTGCCCCTTAAATTCACCACATTTTCACCGGCGCGTATCTCCTCCATGATGATCTCGCCCTTGCTGTTTAACAGATAGCTGGCGTCGGGCTTGTTATCTGATATATTTACATCTTCTTCCAATACGACTTGCGTGCCGGCTCTGCTGCTGATCCGATCCATATGTATCTTCTTTTTTACTAATTCCACAAAAATAAACCTCCATGCGTATACTTAATATAAGTGTATGCCGCATAGAGGTTGTATATGATTTGAATTTTCTCATAAAACATTGCTTTCACTTATCTGTTTTTCGCAGTGTTTACCATGAAAATTTCTCGAACGCAGCGTCTGTTGCCGCGCTTTTCTTCCTCTCCGCAGCCACAGAAAGATCTTCCGTATACTCCCCTGTCCTGTGATCATAGATGAGAATCCTGTACGGCTTCTCCAGCGAGATCCAGATATCCAGATCCAGCAGTGCAAAATCTCCGTGCATGGCAAGCTGGTCGTTGAACCACCAGTAATACGAATTCTCCCCGATCATCGTGGTTACATCATATAAAATACCGTCCTGACCATCCACGGTCTCCATTCCCTTGAAATAACCGAGCGCGTCCTTCTCCTGATCCAGTCCGGGCACACGACTGTAGATTTCCGCCTCCAGTTCCGCAAGCTTCTCATTATGGTCGTGCTTCCAATGATATACCTGTGTCCGGTTATACCCCGGCCCGGCCTGATAGACCACACAGCCCTTCGCGTCAGGAACAGTCACGGAGAACTCCGCCTGCTCCTGTCTGTCTGGCAAAAACGGTAAAGTTTCTGCCACATAGACGAACATATTCACCACAAACGGTTCGTCCTCACTTTCTTTGCAGACCACTCTGCTGACACGAAAACCAGACATGTTCAGCCTGCCGTTCAATTCCAGACTTCCGTTCTCCTCGTCATAGACATAGTCTGTGATCTCCACAGGTCCGGAAGATATAACGCTCCCTGTCACATAAACCTTTCCCAGAACCGCCGCCAGACATACCATCAGCAGACCCGCGGCAATTCCTGCCGCCAGCTTCAGCTTCTTTGTGCGCCGGCGCAGCTTTTTAAACCCGTCGAGCGCTCTCTGCTCCCGCTGTATCATTCCGGCTTGCGTTTCTTCCTGCAGTTTCTCTGTCATTGTCCCGCAGGTTAAGCGGCAGTCTTCACATCTCTCCAAATGTTCTTTTATCACGTTAGTGCCCGTCTCACTCAAGATCCCGTCTATATATCCCGGCAGCAGATCTTTGATAATATCACAAGGATACTCTCTATCCATATGCACTCATCTCCTTTTCCATTTTTATCCATACCTGCTTCTGAAGCATACACCGCTGTCCTTTTTGTCAATCAGATTCTATCCTTCGTCCGCTTCCTGCTTCCATGTGTTTCACCTCACCGTCCGCACACTGCTCACGTCCTGTCTGACAGATATGCCTTCAGCTTTTGTTTGGCCCGGTAGAAAACCGTCCGGCACCAGTTCTCACTTTTTCCTGTAATCTCCCCGATTTCGCGAAACGAAAGCTCCCCTGTCATACGGTACAGCACCACCTCCCGTTCCGGTTCCGACAGATGGTGGATGGCCTGATAAAGCTCCTTTCTGTCCTCCTGCTGTAATACATCGCGCTCGCCGTCCCGCGCCTTCTGATCGGGTATATACTCCGTCAGTTCCACCGTCTCCATGCGCTTCTTTTTACGCAGTTCCTGATACAGAATATGCCTGGCGATCTGGCAGAGCCAGACTGATAATTTGCAGGTGCCGTCATAGCGGTGAATAGAAGTGACCGCCCGCAGGAAGGTTTCCTGCATAAGTTCCTCAGACCATTGCGCATCATGGGTATAGGAATACAGGAAACGGTACACCAGACTGGCGTATTCCTGATAGATAGAATCCATATCTATGCTGTTTTCATCCGGTTTCCGCACGCTGTCACCTCCTCCCGAATCCCTTCCTGCGCTTTTGCATATTGATATCTCTGATACCATAATTTCTTTCTATTCTTTATATCCCGTTTCGAGGATATTCGTTACACGAAATGTAAAATTTCTCTACCATAACAAAGCCACAAAACCCGATTCAGATTTTGTGGCTAATAAATAGGTTGAATCATATTTTATCTATGCTTCCCCGACCGCCCCGATCAGTTCCGTCACATTCCCGACTCCGTAACGCTCCATATATGCCTCGATCCCTTCCACGATCTCCACCGTGGCATAAGGATTCACGAAGTTCATCGCTCCCACCGCCACCGCACTTGCCCCGGCCAGCAGGAACTCTATGGCGTCTTCTGCATTTGCAATGCCGCCCATGCCGATGATCGGAATCTGTACGGCGCGTGCCGCCTGATAGACCATGCGCACTGCCACCGGTTTAATGGCCGGACCGGAAAGTCCGCCCGTCTTGTTGGCAAGCGCAAATTTTCTTCTGTGTATATCAATCTTCATACCCGTGATCGTATTGATCATGGACAGCGCGTCGGCTCCCGCCGCTTCCGCTGCCTTCGCCATCTCCGTAATGTCCGTCACATTCGGGCTCAGTTTCATAATAACAGGCTGTTTTGCCTTTTCTTTAATCCGGGACGTAATATCATACAGACTGTCCGGTCTCTGTCCGAAAGCGATCGCGCCCTCTTTCACATTGGGACAGGATACATTGATTTCCAGCAGATCCACCGGCTCATCCGCCAGCCGTTCCACCACTTCCAGATAGTCCTCCACGGTCTTCCCGCAGACGTTGACAATGATTTTCGTGTTATATTTTTTCAAAAAAGGGATATCCCGCTCCACGAAGACGTCGATTCCCGGATTCTGCAGACCAATGGCATTGAGCATGCCGCCGTAGGTCTCCGCCACCCGGGGCGTGGGATTCCCCGGCCAGGGCATGTTCGCCACACCCTTGGTCACCACCGCACCCAGCTTGTTTAAATCTACGAAATCGCTGTATTCCATGCCGGAGCCGAAGGTGCCGGACGCCGTCATTACGGGATTCTTAAATGTCACTCCTGCAATCGTTATCTCTGTATTCATAACACGCTCCATTCCGCCGCCACGGTGACGGCACAAATCGTATTTTCATCTCCATAAGGATTATCGGTTTCCCGCAATTTCTTTGAACTACCCGGTTCTATCGGTAACGACATTAAAAATTTCGTTTCCGGTTCTGTAAATGCTCCCGCATATGATTTTATATTTCCACCTCACGCGCTTCAAACACCGGACCGTCGGTACAGATACGGGCGTTATGTACATGGGAATGATGGTCTGTCTCTCTGGTCTTACACACACAGCCCAAACACGCCCCCACACCGCATGCCATCCGCTCCTCTAAAGAGATATAAGCATCTATCCCCTGTTCCCCGGCGTATTTCTTGATCGCCCGCAGCATCGGCATGGGGCCGCATGCCATGATCACATCCGCCTGCAGTTCATTTACCCTGATGATGTCCATCACATTGCCCTGCACACCCACACTGCCATCCTCGGTGGCAATGTAGACCTGCCCGTTCTCGCCCAGGTCATCCTGCAGAAAAAGATCCTGATTCCGATACCCCAGCAGAATATATTTCTCCGCGTCGAGCTCCTTCGCCAGTTCCAGCATAGGCGGTATGCCAATTCCGCCGCCCATCAGAAATACGCGTCTGCCTTTTGCCGCCTCCGTCGGGAAGCCATTGCCCAGCACGCCCAGAAGTTCCAGCGTATCCCCTGTATTATAATTGGAAAACTCCGCCGTACCCTTGCCGGCAACGCGGTAAACCAGGCGCAGTCTGTCCTGTTCCCTGTCCACCTCGCAGATACTGATCGGTCTTGGCAGCAGCGTTGCGGCATTGTGCGGATACACCGCCACAAACTGCCCCGCACGGGCATCCTGCGCCAGTTCTGTTTCAAGCCACAGATCATAGATCTGTTCCGCGATCTGCTTCTGTGACACAATCACTGCTTTTACTTTCTTTTTTCGAACCATTTGTCCGTCCATTCTCCCGTTATCCTCTTTCTATATTTCCGCCGCCAGTACATCATATGTCAATGATATACTGTAGCGCCGCCGTTTCCCTACCATTATATCCGTTTTCGCCTTTACCTACAAGTCCCTAAGCAGTATACCGGAACAGCCAAAGCCTGTTTACGGAACCTGCTTCGCAGCCCGAATTCATGTTGCTCGTCATCAGTCCCGATCATCAGTCTTATATACAAACATGACGCTTGATAACCAGTCCTTCTGACTTTGCTTATTTGCAAACCAAAAATGAGAGCGCACGGTCTGATCACCATGCGCCCTGTCATACTGCTGTCTGTTTTCCGAAAACGCTTCTATGCTACTGCAGCAAAGACAGCGCTCCCTGATTGCTCTGATTCGCCTGCGCAAGCATGGATTGTCCTGCCTGTGCAAGAATATTGTTGTTGGCATACCGTACCATCTCCGTGGCAATATCCGTATCCCTGATGGATGACTCGGCCGATGTGGTATTTTCAATAATATTATCCAGATTACTGATCGTATGCTCCAAACGGTTCTGTATGGCACCCAGCTTGGATCTTTCTTCCGACACGTCAAAGATCGCGCTTTTTGCAAAAACGTTCAATGCCTGGAAATGACGGATATCCGGATCTTTATCCGATAAAGCCTCCTCTGTGCCTCCTGTGGGACCCCAGAGAGAGCTGTAATCTGTGGTAAGCCTGCCTTTCACATTTTCATCTGTGATAGAACTGTAGGAAAAACTGTGAAACACTGTCAGGTCATAAGCACCTAAAAGGTGTGAATGTCCCGGTACCTGCCATTGCCCGATGGTATTCAAATTTACATATCCTATCTTGGCATGGGTAGTAAGACCCGGAAAAGGTGCCTGATAATAATATCCGTCAGGTCTTTCATTCCCTGTGGGCTTGGCATCCTGTGATGAGCACAACGGCGTACCGTCATTGGTCTGGTAGCAGAGTCCTTTCGCCAGCGCACTGGCAATCAGATCGTTGGTGCACATATTGCGGATCGTAATACCGATATGCTGGCCGGATTCCGCACCCACCTGCAGTCCTTTGTTTGAAAAAGAACCATCCAGCAGCTTTTGCTCGTTAAAAGTCGTGGTAGACTGTACCCTGTCGATCTCACTCATCAGCTGTCTGACTTCCATCTTGATGTAGTCTCTGTCCACCGTTGTCAGTGTACCATTGGCTCCTTTCACCGCCAGTTCACCCATACGCTGCAGCATATCATGAACTTCATTCAGCGCGCCCTCCGCCGTCTGCACACAGGAAATACCGTCCGCAGCATTGGCGGATGCCTGCGTGAGACCTCTCATCTGCCTGCGCATTTTCTCCGAAATGGATAATCCCGCTGCGTCGTCTGCGGCGCGGTTAATTTTATATCCCGAAGACAATTTCTCTGTAGATTTTGCCTGACTTGTGCTTGTCAAATTGAACATGCGATTTGCATTCATCGCTGTAAGATTGTGTTTAATAACCATAGGCTTCCTTTCCTTTCGTAGTGCTTCCCTGCATCCGAATTCAGATAGATACTGATATTAGTATATCGGTCTGTTTTATTAATATAATTAGCCTGTTTTTAGCGAAAGTTTTTTCTTTATTGCTTCATAGTCTCACACGAATCCTCCATGTCAGAGCAGCTTACCGCGATTAAGGCATATCTCCGGCTCTGACATAACTTTGCGAGATTCGCTTCGCGAACTCGGATAAGCGAAAAAATTTGCAGTGCGGCAGGCCCTTCCTGCCGTACTGCAAAGTCAAAATCAGAGGTTACAGTTCTACCCGCGGTACACGATCCTGCCGCCACAGATCGTATAGCGAACTACTCCCGGCAGTTTCTCTCCAATAAACGGAGAATTTGCCGATTTTGATGCAAAGCTTTCCACCTTCCATTCCTGTGTAGGATCAAAGATCACCAGATCTGCCGGTCCGCCCTCCGCCAGATAACCGGCATCCAAATGGTACAGCTTCGCGGGTGCATAACTCATTTTTTCAATCAGTTCCAACATAGTCAGATATCCTTTGTTCACCAGTTCCCGGATTCCCAGAGACAGAGAGGTTTCAAGCCCGATAATGCCGCTGGGCGCTTCCGTGATCGGTTTCGCCTTTTCTTCCGCAGTGTGGGGGGCATGATCCGTGGCAATCATATCAATTGTACCGTCCTTCAACCCTTCTATGACCGCAAGCCGGTCCTCTTCCCCTCTGAGAGGTGGATTCATTTTTGCCAGCGTACCATGTCTGATCACTGCTTCTTCGGTCAGAGTAAAATGATGGGGTGCCGCCTCGGCGTAAATATGACTGCTCTTTTTCTTAGCCTGCCGCACAAGTTCTACAGCTTCTTTCGTACTGATGTGCTGGATAGACAGGTCGGCTTTCTCTGTCACTGCAATTTTCAGATCCCTCTCAACCATGGAAATTTCCGCTTCTCTTGGGGACCCGCCTATCCCGTAATGTTCTGCGGCTTTACCTGCATTGATACCGTTATTGGTGATCAACAGCGGATTTTCCTCATGAAGACTGACCGGCTTCCCGCACTCTGCCGCCCTGTGCAGCGCCGCACGCAGCAATTTTTCATCCATAAGCGGTATGCCGTCGTCCGTAAATCCCGCAGCGCCTGATTCACTCAACGCCTCCATATCGGTCAGTTCCTTGCCTTGAAGTCCTTTGGTCACATTGGCACATGTATGGATGTGAATGTCCGTTTCTCTACCCTTATTCAGAACATATGCAAGCGTCTCCTCATTGTCCACTGCCGGTTTCGTATTTGCCATCAGCACTACCGTCGTAAAACCGCCACGCGCCGCTGCTTTCGCGCCTGTCTCAATATCCTCTTTACAGGTAAATCCGGGATCTCTGAAATGTACATGAACGTCCACAAGTCCCGGTGCAATACACTGACCATATAAGTCAATCACCTCAACCTTCTCTCCAGCACATACATTACCTCCTCCGCCCGCATCAGCCCCACTCTCCGCAGCTTCTGATGCGGCCTCCGGTCTGCCCTGTATCAGAGCAATTTCTTCTTCCAGCGTCCCCCGCGGCGCGATCCGGACAATCCTGTCATCCCTGATCAAAAGATCTCTATACCCTTCCGTCCCCGATGCGGGATCAATCAAACAACCGTTTTTTAAATATAACATAGTTCCTTCCATTCCGATGCAGCAGATTTTTTCATACGGCTTTATGATTCCTGTGTCATCAGCCTTATGTTTTATATCTCTGCCATCTTTCATCTCCTAAGTTCTTTTCCTATCTTAGCATAGATTTTCTCCTTTTGCCATTCCCGTTACCCGTCACATTTTTCTGCCTATAGCAGTCCAATTTCCTAATCAAACACTACTGGTTTGTCAATATATTCCGTCTTGATCACTATGTAAGGATAACTCGCCACCGGATTGCCTTTCTCTTCCGGGGAAGGCCCGATCAGATTTGTATCCACATAAATTGCATTTGCAGTCTCATAAAGATCGTTTACTGCAATGCTGTAACCGCCCGTTTCCTGGGTGCCGTATCCCACACAGATATAAAGAAAACCCTTATCCTCAAATGTAATCTTAAAAGCATCTGCCTTTTTCTGCTCGATCATATTAAACAGTTCCTCCGGCAGATTATCCTCCGGGATCACCGTACATTCCAGATCTTTGATTTTCTCCATGGTATCCTGCTGTTTTCCACAGGCAAACACACCCATGCACATCAGGCAGACAAGGCAGACACTAAGCAGTCTTTTCTGATATTCATACAATTTGTTCATATGTTTTCCACTCCGGTAATAAACTCTTATTACCTAATTTATTATCTGACTGCACAGTCTATTCCTGTTGTTTATCGCAGCAGCTCTTTTTTCCACGGAACTACATACTATGCAAATTGTATTATTTATTTCTATTGATTATTAACACAACAACTTATATAATAGAAGATATTCTGTGTCTGTTCACGGCCTGATGCCTATAGCGGAACGGAATCCGGACAATTGCGGCATTCTTTTCATTCCGCACGGCTGCTTCCCTCCAAGCAGGAATTCAGCCTTCTTAAACAACTAAAAACCCGACAGGATGGTTATAATATGATACGTTTTACTTGTATTGCACTTTTTGTTGTTTTTTTCTTGATCGTGAGTCTTCCGATCCAGCTCGCAGAGTTTATCATCGGCAAATTTCATCCGGAAATCAGAGACCGCAGTTCGCTTGCCATTGTCAATTGGGCATTCCGCGTGGTTCTTTTTCTTGCAGGTACTTCCGTGACCGTGCTTGGCGAAGAAAACGTTCCGAAAGACGAGGCCGTACTGTATGTGGGTAATCACAGAAGTTATTTTGATATCCTTCTCACCTACGTGCGCGTGCCCAGGCCCACCGGATATATGGCAAAAGTTGAAATGCTCCGTTATCCGTCTCTGTCCACATGGATGAAATATCTGCACTGCATCTTTCTGGACAGACGTGACATCAAGGCGGGCATGAAATCCATCCTGAATGCCATCGAAAAAGTGAAATCCGGCATTTCTATTTGCATTTTCCCGGAGGGAACCCGTAATAAAACCGACCAGATGTTTTTGGAATTCCATGACGGAAGCTTTAAGATTGCCGAGAAATCCGGCTGCCCCATCGTTCCGATCAGCATCAACAACGCCGGCGCCATTTTCGAAGATCATATTCCCAGGATCAAGAAGGCTCACGTGGTTATTGAATATGGTACACCCATCTACACGAGAGACCTCAGCAAAGAAGAAAAGCGCCGTATAAGCGCCATGGTACAGGAAACAATCAAAAAGAATTATTTAAAAAACGAAGAGCTGGTGTAGCAATGCCATTTACTTAAGCCCTCCCTCCGTCAAGGATTGTAGCTTGAGCAAAAACACGTTATTTTTCATGCAGTCAGGCGGTTACCTGCCTCGTACAGAGACTTTAATCAAAATCACCAACTACCCAACTGCTCCGTGGACTACCTGCTGAGCAGAACCGACAACCCGGAGGTTAACAGATGAAAGTTGGTAGTGTTTCAGAAAATGTCAAAAAACTGTTAGAGCTTTCATCCGTAGGAGATGATAATATTTACATAAGTGCCACCAATATCGCCCATATGGAATCCTCGCATCCTTCGGACTACGCCAAATATAAAGACCAGCTACAAAATATCCTTGCTTCCCCTGATTATGTAGGGCAAAACCCTAACGATAATTCTATCGAGTATGTGAAAAATTTCATCATTGACAACGAATACGTTAAAGTTGCTGTAAGACTGTCCTCGGGCAACAAATACTATGCACGTTCTCTTTATGTCTTGAACAAACGGAGGGTCAATAACTTTATCAAAAAAGGAACTCTGAAAAAAGTTGACTTTTCCGGAATTTGACCGTATAATATAGCCAAGTAAATAATATACTTGATACTAAGTTATAGAAATTTGAGGACGGAACGGGCAGCCGTCGCCCCTTGTTGGAGATGTGGGAAATGTCACCCCACCTTATTTCTATAACTTTTTTACTGTCCAAAATCTCTTGATTTCCTAATTATGGAATTTAAGATATTTCTCCCAAATTCAAGATATTCCGCCTTCCATTCTTTCTCTTTCGGACTCATTTTCTGTCCTCTAATCTTTTTCCGCCGGACTCAATTCCTTCATGATCGAACTCATCATCAGCACCAGTTCTGCATTCAGTTCCACCTGATTCATGATACCCAGATTCTCGTCGATTTCTTTGTAATTACGGCTTCCAGCCCCATCCAGATAGCTGATGGAATCAGGATTTCGCCCCAGCATATAGTGAAGATGATTCTGCAGCACCGTGCCATATTCGTGATTGGTAATGATATGGTCTACCACCACCAGACGCGTAATGTCCTGCAGCGACTCTGCAATGCCGCCGGTCTTTTCATCCATGCCCACCAAAAATTTTGAGTTCTTTGCAGCATAGGAGATCTGTTCGCCTTCCTCCATTAAAATCTTGATCACATCGCTGCACAGATTCACGTCCACTCTCTGTTTGGTGGCCATATAAGTCACGCAGCCCCAGAAAACAAAATTATTCTTCATATCCGTCACCGAATTCTGTAACAGATAATTCTTGACCACATTATGATACCCGTAGCCGCCGGTGGCACGATAAAGCTCCGCAGCTGCATAAAAGTATTCTTCCGGTGACACATCGGCCAGATACTGCCCCGCATAGCGGAATGCCCTGTCTGACGCTTTCAGGCACAGAGTTGCAAATTCCCTGTCATAATTCTGGTAAAGATAACTGAATTTCGCCAGCGTGGCCGCAAACTGTATGGTTGCGTCCATGGTGACTCCTTCAATATAAAGCAGATAACCAAGAGCTGCATTGTCAACGCTGCTGACAGCCGAGTACACCGCTCCACTCTTTGCATCCTGCATTTTTAAAAGCCAGTCTATCTCATACTTCACTTCGTCCAGTAGATCCGGGATCTCGTTGCCGCTCTCCGGAATACCCGCGTCATCGCCGAACACCTCCGGATACAGCTCATATGCCAGCAATAAATAATTGACCGTGCGGCATCCCGTCGTCACATCACGGTTGGCGGCTCCATCTACATGCCATCCACCCGACACATCCAGTTTAACCGCCGCTTCCGCCTTCATCTGGGCTTCCCTCGCGTGGCAGGCATTGTGCGCAGCATCACCTGCAAGTTCCGCTGACAGCGTAAGCCCGCATCTATTATAATAATACTGTTTCAACGCCACATCAAAAAGATCACCGTAAGGATTATCCGCAATCGTAAAGCTGTACGACTGCCCGATCACCGCAGCCTCAATATAATATGTACCGGGCTTCTGGAAAGATGTGAAATCTCCATAGCTGACAGACTCTCCTGTCTGCTGGTCATATCCCCTCTTCTCAATCTCACCCTTATATACTTCCTGTCCGCTGTCAGCGTCTATGATCATAAAATAGTCCGGCAGCAGTTCGCCCCTGAAAAAAGCCACTTTGCTGCTGTCACTTGCGTAACCCACCTGATCCACCAGAATACTCGGCAGGCTTTCGGGAACCTCGTAATTAAACTCCGGCGCCAGACCGAGCGTGGTAAATTCACTGTCGCCGCCATTCTGAAACTTGTCAAAGGGCGTCTGTGAAACATAACTGCATCCCGGCATCAATGCCGTGCAAAGCAATATACAGATTAATTTCTTACAAAATCCGTTCCTCATCAGATATCAGACTCTTTCATTTATTTTGCAATATTTCTTATTCTACCACAAAAGATCGGATTCTTCATCATAATATGCAATTTTTCCATTAATAACCGTACAAAGAGTCCTGGTAAATACTTCCATGGGATTGCCGTTGAAAATCGCAACATCTCCATCCTTTCCCGCCGCCAGACTTCCTACCTTGTCTTCCACACCGCAGATTTTTGCAGCATTGATCGTTATAGCTCGAAATCCATCTTCCATGGACATGCCTTCCTTCACTGCCAGGCCGGCACAGATCGGAAGAAACTGTATTTTGGAAACAGGGTGATCCGTGGTGACAGCCGTCAGGATTCCGTTCTTACTCAGTTCTCCCGCCGTCTTAAAAGCCATATTACCAACTTCGATTTTGTTACGGCTGGCCATATCCGGCCCGACGATAGCCGGGAATCCCGCCTCCTGCAATTCTTCTATGACCAGATGGCCTTCACTGCAGTGGTCAAGCGTCATCCTGAGCCCAAACTCTTTTGCAATACGCACTGCAGTCAAAATATCATCGGCACGGTGTACATGCGCCTTCAAAGGAATCTCACCGTTTAATACCGGAAGCCAGCATTCATAACGGAAATCTGGTACAGTCTCCGGATTTTCCCCGATCCGTCTCTGGTATTCTCTCGCCTTCGTCAATTCTTCCCTAAGCTGTGCCGCGATAGCCATCCGGGTAACCGGTGAAACATTCTGCCCGGAATAGTTCACCTTGGGATTCTCTCCAAAAGCCACCTTCATTGCCGCAGGTGCCTTCACGATCATCTGATCAATACATCTGCCGTGGGTTTTTAAAAAGGCAAACTGTCCGCCCACCACATTTGAGCTTCCCGGCCCGATCATGGCCGATGTTATCCCGGCCTTGATGGCATCATGAAAAGCGTCATCCATGGGGTTAATGGCATCAATTGCCCTGAGATGCGGCGTAACAGAATTCACATTCTCATTACAGTCATCCCCCTCCATGCCTTTCTTTTCCTCGGTAATACCCATATGACAATGAGCCTCGATGATGCCCGGCATCACCAGATTTCCTCCGGCATCAATCACCTGCACCTCCTGATTCTCCCGAAGCGCCTGCACATCACACTCCGCCATATCCCCGACCGCCACAATCTTCCCATGGTCGATCCGAAGATACCCGTCAGGATAATCCTGCTCCTCCATCGTCTTTATATAACCATGTATCACAACCAGCATTTTCCACCTGCTCCCATTTCCATTCTTCTGCCGCCAGCAGCCATCAGCACAAACCACACCTTGCAGTTCCTATCCGCACTTCCAGCCTGCACCCATACAACCAAATAACTGCTCAATCCTCACCACTACAACGCTCATTCCCACTTCCTACCCTACACTCATACAGTCAAACAACTGCTCAATCCTCACCACTACAACTCCTACCCGCACTTCCAGCCTACGCTCATACAATCAAACAACTGCTCAATCCGCATCACTACAACTCCTACCCGCATTTCCAACCTACACTCATACAGTCAAATAACTGCTCAATCCTCACCACTACAACTCCTATCCGCACTTCCAGTCTACGCCCATGCAATCAAACAACTACTCAATCCTCACCTCTACAACTCCTACCCGCACTTCCAGCCTGCACCCATACAACCAAATAACTGCTCAATCCGCATCACTACAACTCCTACCCAACTTCCAACCTGCACCCATACCGACAAACATTCCAACCGCCCTGAAGAATCGCCCCACCAGGCGATTCTTCCCGACATGACATAGTTCTGCTTAGGCTGCGTCCTATGCAGCCTTAGCAGAACTTCATGTCGTCTTCATGTCGTTTTCATGTCGTCTTCTTTACTTAAGTTTGCTCATCGGATTCACCGGCTTTCCGTCCTTAGTCAGCTTAAAATACACATTTGTTCCTTCCAGACTGTAAAACTTCGTAGGGGAAGCCACTGTTCCGATTCCGTCACCCACACTCACATAGCTGCCTTCCGAAACCGTTATATTCTCTAACTGTCCATAAGTCAATTCATAACCGTTACCCAGATCCATCACAACCATATTTCCAATCGAAGAGTCATAACCCACGGAAGTCACACGGCCGTTAGCTGCCGCAGAAATCGGCGCTCCCTGTGTTGCCGCAATGACAATGGCCGGATTATATTTATACTGCTGCAATGTGGGGAAATAGATCGTCTTGTCCATACTGTAATTAATCAGGATATCTCCTACAATGGGCCATACCAGACCGTCTTCCTCCTTGAAATCGAGCGTCGGCTGCACAGTTGTGGAGATTGCCTCTGCCGTCTCTGCCTCCTCAGCTGCGCGGGCTGTATCCACACTCTCATCAAACATGCCCTCCTCGTCTTCTTCCTCTGCTTTTTTCTTTGTTTTATCAGTTTTTTCTGTCTTCTTGTCCTGTTTTTTGGACTGTTCTATCTCTTCACCAATCTGAAGTTCCTGTCCTGCGTCAGACTGATCGTCAGTCGTCTTACCCGTGCTCTTTTTCTGATCCGCTTCATCTTTGACGGCTTCTTCTGTCTGTTCCGCAGTTTTGCCCGTCAAGGCATTTTTCTTCGTTCTGGATGACTTGTCCTCTGTGTTTTCCACCTTTATGGAATTTGCCTCCTGAAAATTAGGGTCATAATCCAGATCATCGGTTCCCACTTCCGCAAACAAAGTATCCAGTTCCTCGCCGGACATCAGATTTTCCGCAGTCGTGTCGCTGCCCTGTTCAATGGCTTCAAAGTCTACGATGTAGTCCTCCTTCTCAGCCTTGTTGCTTCTTTTTACAAAAACACCAGTCACCGTCAATGCCGTCAAAACCAGTACGGACGATGCCAACATAATGATTCGCTCTTTCCTAACACCATTTCTGTTTCTTCTTACCATGAAAGCCTGCCTCCTATTTTCATGTTTTACTCCATTGCTGCATTTCTGCGCTGCTTTCTGCGCACAAATCCCGCGATTGAAAATCTTTTTTTCAATCTTTCTTTACAGGTTTTTGCGCAACAGTTCAGATGTCTCTGCTGTCACGTTTTTCCTATGAAGTATGATTTAACATGGTGTTAGTCTTACCCATTTTTGACAGGTTATTCAAATTTTGCTAATTCTGTCCCTGAAAAAAAATCTTTCAGGATCTGATCGTAAGTCTGTCCGTTCAATGCTCTGCTGTTTGCCCCGTACTGGCTCATACCGAAACCGTGTCCTGCGCCGGTCACATGGAAAATCAGCTTTGTCTCTCCCTGTTCCATCTCAAAAGATGCCGATGGAAGGGAAAAAAGATGGCGGAAGGTCTCCCCGTCAAGCTTCCCCACCTCTTTTTCCTCTATAATAAATGACACATCCGTCACATATCCTGCACTGTCATAAGAAAAAGAAATGCCGTCCCACAGTTCCTGGTCAGCATATTCTTCTCCGATTCTGGATCGTATCTCATATAAAAAATTCACCCTGGAAACCGTCACGTCTCTGCTGTAATCCTTTGATGCCTTATCCTGTTCACATGCTGTACCGGTGAGATAAGGGCATTTGTCCGTGTGCCATACTTCCTCCGCATTTCTGGTCTGCCCGTTGCTGAGTCTGAAATAGGATGCCTGCACTGGTTCGCCCTGATAACACAGATACTGTCCTTTCGTCTCCTCCACTGCCTGTCTGTAAGGAGCCAATTCTTCCTCTGTGTCCCCGGCCTCGTACCATTTTTCCAGATTGTCACCCGCTATCCGCAGATTTTCCCCCTCCTCCCGGAAAATCTGCACCAGTTCCGTTCGAAGAAGCACGGCCTGCGCCTTCAGTGCCTCCGGCTCATAATTTCCCGGCATTACCGCTTCCAGTTTATAGGCAAGATAATCCTCCATGGGAATCTCCCACAGTCCCCAGTTCATGTCTACCTGCACTTTATACTGCACCGCGTCCGTTTCCTGAATCTGGCCATCCGACCGCAGCGCATCCGTTTCTTCACCCACATGCCCCCAAAGGCAGGCACAAACATAGGGCAGCAAAAAAACAAACAAAAGAAAGCCTCCGGCATCTCTTTTGTTTGTTCCTTTTAAGACGATTCTATTATCATTCATGAGACATCCCACATCACTCTCCCGGCCGCACCGCTTCACATCTACTGTCTGTAACCGCAAAGCGCAAGACAAACTGCTACACTATTTTTATGTGGGTATTTCTCTTTTTATTCCGTGCCGTCTGGTTACCTTGCCAGATCCAAATGCTGCACGGTAGACACTGTGCCGTTTTCATACAGGAAAATGCCTGTATTCCTGATCATGGCATTGTTATGGTTATCCTGCTCGGAATTTAATGCAAACTGCGTAGACACATTTCCCAATCCGATAGCGCCCACGCCCAGATCGGACAGATGATACAGCTTATCATCCCCGTTTTCATCCTTCGTCCAGATGAGCAGCTTCTTCCAGATCTCATCCGCCTCGTCGATCCATCCGTTGCCATCGGAATCATACTTGGCAAGATCAGCAAAGCCGTTGCCCGACTTGGTACCGAAAAGTTCACTGCCGTCGTTGATCACACCGTCGCCGTTCAAGTCAAGCGCAAGGAAACCGCTGCCGGATTGTAAGGTGGAGATTTCCTCCTTCTCACCATCCTGGTCAAGATCAAACATAAATTTCTGGTCGGACACCTGTGCAATGTTCGTATCCAGATTGATCACCAGCGGATCGCAGTATGTGACCATTCCTGTGGCATATGTTTCCTCATAATACTCTTCAAACCTGCGGCTCATGGAAAATTCCAGATTAAAGGATAATTCCCTGCCGTCCGCCGTTTTCACTGTGCCCTTTGTGGCAAATGTAGTTTGCTCCTCTTCCCTGTGATAGTACTGGTTCGTAAGCGTATTGACCGAATAGACCGGCTGCGCTGTGCCCGCATTATCTGATACCAGATCCTTCCATCGGTCATCCCTGTTTCCGCTTCGGAAATCAAACAGAAGCTCCATCAGAAACTGGACACATCTCTGTCTGATCGTCATGAAAGTATCTTCAGGCGTCTGCCTCGCCTTAACCCTCGTCGTACTGGACAGATTTCTAAAATGTGCCGTAACATCTTCGATATTTGAAGTATTTTCGTCATCCTGCACGGTCTGTCCGTTTTGTCCGGTCTGATCCGCACTGCTTCCTGCGTCGAGCAGATTCCCGAATAAATTTCCGAGACCGTCCTGGCTGCCGTTCAGCTTTCTGAACCCGCCCGAAACCCGTACACTGGAAGCCCGCACCGATTTTGCCGTTACAGAAGAATATCTTCTGGCAGATTCCATTCCAATCGTGCTGGAATCAATTCTCACCTTTCCCTCCTTTTGCCCGGACCGGATCTACGCCTGTCTGTGCCACCGACTGCACCGTCCCTGATGCATGGCAATAGAAAGGACGGTGTTCCAAAGAAAATCCTTTTCCCTCAAAAACACCGTCCATGGTCTGTACATCATTCAGATTCAAGAAGCAATCGTCTGGCCAAGAGCAACCACCCCTCGTATTTTATATATCGGCGGCCTCTTATGATTCCTTTAGTTGATATGACACACGGTTTTCACAACTTTTATATTTTTCTGACACAGGGGTATAACTTTTCCAGTACAGATCCCCGCAGACAATGCCTCTTCTTGGGCAATGCATTGTCTGAAATATCAGGAAACCCTGTTATAATTGATCAGGCATCCTTTCAGGATGATCTGTCTCTCCTCATCTGTAAGCTCGCCCAGCCGCAGTTCGAACTCCGTCATCTGTCCGTCTTCCACGGACACCTTGTATGCCTTGATCACATCTGCTTTCTCTTCCACTGCTTTTCTGATACCGGGGAAGAAAAGATAATCCAGATTCTTAAAAGGCAGTTCTCCCTCTTCAATCAGGAACGGCAGCATACCCCAGTTGATCAGATTAGAGCGGTAACGCTTGGTTGCATATTCGTTGGCAATATTAGCCCAGCCGCCCAATACTTTCTGGCAGCTTGCCGCCTGCTCTCTGGCAGAGCCGTCACCCGGCTTCACTGCAAAGATTGTAGATCCGAATCCAGTGTTCTCATGGGAAGCGTCCCCAAAAGTCTGCCTCACCACATCCATCACCGGCTTCACATCGGGATGCGCCTGGCAAGGGTGTTCACCTGTCATTCTTGCCTTCTCGGCACGCTGGATGTCCTTCGCCCTTCCAACATACTCAGGATCTTTTCTGGACAGGGTAAACTCTGCCAGTCCCAGCGGATTGGAACGATAAGATGAAGTCTCACCGGAAGGAATCAGTTCATCTGTTGTGGTCACCGGATCATGAATCTCCGACACTACACGCAGCACCAGATGATCCGGCAACGCGCCCATGGCCGGCCAGTCTTTGATGTTAGGGCCGAACTGGATCTCCACACTCTCGTCCGCCACGCCCTTGGAATCAAATACACGATTCTTATAAATATTAGCGTCAAAATGATATTTGTATTTATTCAGTTCTGCATCAAACTCCGTGGCCGGTGTGAGCACGCCTCTGTTGGCCGCCGTTGCCGCAATGGAACGGGCATCCATAAGCGCCACGGAAGAAATCTGTCCGTTCTGCAGTTTAGAGCCTTCCCGGTTGGGGAAGTTTCTTGTAGAATGACGGATACTAAAGGCATTGTTGGCAGGCGTGTCACCTGCACCGAAACAAGGACCGCAGAACGCAGTTTTGAGCACCGCGCCGGTTTCCAGAATCGCCGCCGCGCATCCGTTTTTGATCAGTTCCATATAAACAGGCATGGAAGCCGGATATACACTTAAGGTAAAGCCGTCCGCTCCGGTGTAAGAGCCTCTCAGAATGTCCGCCGCCGCGCAGATGTTCTCGAAACCGCCGCCCGCACAGCCTGCAATAATACCCTGATCCACCATGAACTTTCCGTCCACCACCTTATCCTGAAGGGAATAAGGCACTGCACCGTCCAGGCTCACCTTCGCCCGCTCCTCCACGTCGTGAAGTACATCCTTTAAATTGGCATTGACCTCGTCAATGGTATATGTGTTGCTTGGATGGAAGGGCATCGCGATCATAGGTCTGACTTTAGACAGATCCACCTCGATCATACCGTCGTAATATGCTGTCTCTCCCGGATTCAGTTCCTTGTATTCCTCCACTCTGCCGTGGATATCATAAAATTCCCTGATCTGATCGTCTGTACGCCAGATAGAAGACAAACATGTGGTCTCCGTAGTCATAACGTCGATCCCGATCCTGAAATCAGCGCTCAGGGATGACACGCCGGGTCCTACAAACTCCATCACCTTGTTTTTCACATAGCCGTTGCCGAATACAGCACCGATAATCGCCAGCGCCACATCCTGCGGGCCTACGCCTTTCACCGGTTCCCCGGTCAGATATACGCCCACCACGCCCGGCATATTTATATCATAAGTCTGGGACAGTAACTGTTTCACCAGTTCCGGTCCGCCCTCGCCCATAGCCATCGTTCCCAATGCACCGTAACGGGTATGGGAGTCGGAGCCCAGAATCATCCTGCCGCCGCCTGCCAGCATTTCTCTTGCATACTGATGAATGACCGCCTGATGAGGAGGCACATAGACGCCGCCGTATTTCTTCGCACAGGTCAGACCAAACATGTGGTCATCCTCGTTGATCGTACCGCCCACCGCGCACAGGGAATTGTGACAGTTCGTCAGCACGTAGGGAATCGGAAAACGGGTCAGTCCGGACGCTCTGGCCGTCTGAATGATACCCACAAAGGTGATATCATGGGACGTCAGTTTATCGAACTTAATCTTCAGCTTGTCCATATTGCCGGATGTGTTATGCTCCTGCAAAATACCGTAAGCCATCGTATTCTTCGCGGCTTCCTCCCTTGAAACCTCTCTGCCTGTCTTATTCTTAATCTGTGCCGCCGCATCTGCACCATCCGGAATAATCTCCGTTCCGTGAAGCAGGTACGCGCCGCCTTCCATCAATTTGATCATAGTAACTCCTCTCTCAATAAACTCTGTATCACTTAAATCCATGTTCTATTATAAAGGAAGCCGATAGCTCGTGCAATATCCCTTTCCGAATGTTTTTTCATGCCCGCAGACCGTTCCGGCTCACTGGAAATACTCATCCAGTTCCTTCAAAAATTCACGGAACGCCTCCTTTGCCCGGTCAATCGCCGCCGGCTCATAAGAGTCAAGGGCCTGTTCATATTTGTGCAGTTCCGCTTCGATCATCTGCCTTTTCTCGCCCAGACTCTCCTCATAGATTCTCTCTCCAAGCAGCAAAAGATACCTGTTCTCCTCCCTGTCTCTGGGATGAATTTTCAGATAGGACAACGTCTCAAACCGCTCCGCAATCTCTTCCGGCGTCATGTCCAGATCCTTGCCGCCGAAAACCTTCTTTTGCAGTTTTCCTGTGGACACCACCCTGACCTCCACTTCCAGGATGGAATTGATATCGTAAGTATAAGTCACATCTACGGCTTCCTCGCCGGCCTTTGCTCCGGGCACATCTATCATCAGTTCTCCCAGAGAAAGATTGTTGCCGGCAAACCGGCTCTCTCCCTGAAGCACATTCACCCGGATCTTCGTCTGGTCATCGTGCACCGTATAGAGCCGTTCCGTCCGGCTGGCCGGAATAATCGTGTTGCGCTCGATGATGGGGCAGAACACACCCCGCTCGTAAACACCCTTTTCCCACTCCCTGACGATCTCTGTTCCCAGCGTAAAGGGACACACATCCGTCAGAATCACCTCTTTGATGGCATCCTTCCGTTCCTTCATAGCGCCCTGTATAGCCGCGCCGAGGGCCACCGCCTCATCAGGATTGATGTTGGTATCCGGAATCACCCGGAAAAGCCTGCTCACAAAGCGCCGGATCACCGGACTTCTGGTTGCTCCGCCCACAAGCACTACCTTATCAATATCCGACAGTCTGATATGGGCATCGGAAAGACTGCGCCGTACCGGCTGTCTGATCTTATCCAGAAGCTCCTCACATGCTTTCTCATAATCCGAAAGTTCAACCTTAAGGGAATACAGTTCATCCTGTATCTTACACTCCATAACAGATGTCCTGTTATCCGAAAATGCCGTCTTGCAGCGATCCGCCTGCTTATGAATATGGCGCAGCGTCTTTGCATCCATCGCAAGCCTGTCGAACTGCGGATATTTTTCATAAAACATGTTTTCCAGCACCGCCGTAAAATCCTCGCCGCCCAGGAAATTATCCCCCGCCACGGCGCGCACTTCCAGAATATTGTCAATCCGCTCAAGCACAGATACATCAAAAGTGCCGCCGCCCAGGTCAAACACCAGAAAACGCATGTGCCCCCGGCTCTGGTATAATCCGTAGGCAATGGCCGCCGCCGTAGGCTCGCTGATAATCCGTTCCACCTTAAGTCCGGCCAGTTCACCTGCCCGTTTCGTCGCTCTTCTTCTCTCATCGTTGAAGTAGGCCGGCACACTGATCACAGCCTCCGTCACCGGCTCTCCCAGATAATGCTCCGCATCCTCCTTCAAGGCTCTGAGCACGAAAGAGGAAAGTTCCTCCGCAGTAAAGGATTTGTGCAGAAGCCGAAACTTCCTTCCGCTTCCCATATCCCGTTTGAAAACCGATGCCGTGCTCCCCGGATAGAGCAGTCCTCTCTCTACCGCCAGATCACCCACATAGATCTGCTCCTCTTCATCCATGCTCACCACGGACGGCGTCAGCTTTTTTCCCAGCCGGTTCGGTATGATCTCCGGCCCGCTTCCCGTAAAATAAGCCGCCAGGCTGTTTGTTGTACCCAAGTCGATTCCTATAATCATTTTTCCTCAACCCTCTTCCCTGTTTCGCGAAGCTTCCTCAGCAGATATTCCGCATTCAGTGACTGCGGGAATCTTCGAAGTGTCTCCTCCATCAGCTCCGCGGCTTTGGCGTATTCCTTTTCACAATAATAGTAATATCCAAGCCATAAAGACGCTTCAAAGCATCTGGCATATCCGCAGTTGCGACAGGGGCGCAGCTTCTCCATCCTTTCCAGACAGTCTCTGCCCTTTTCTTTCTCCCCCAGCGCAAGGTAGATCCAGCCGATCTGCCCCGTCCGCACCGGCTCCCTTCCCGGCCAGTTCATATAGTCTTCCGGTGTCGTATTTCTCTCCGCCAGGCACTGTAATGCCTTCTCTCCATGGCATCTGGCCTTTTCATACTCTCCCGTCATATAATAATTCTTCACAAGATCAACTTCACCGTTGAATCTCCCCCAGAAATCATTCTCACCACGCAAGGCAACGGCCTTCTGAAACTGCTGTGCCGCTTCTGCATACTCCGCCATCTCCGCATAACGGTCTCCCAGTTTGTCATACAGTTCAGCCAGGTCTCTCTTGTCTGCACCATCTGCCAGCAACGCCTTCCTTCCATTTTCAAGCGTATCCAGACTCTCCTGAACCTTTCCCATTCTCAACTGAATCAGGGAAACGTTTGCGTAATAATCTACTGCGCTCTCTCCGTGCTCATAATTTGACTGCTCCGCCGCAAGCGCCTCCTCAAAGCGGTCCGTCTCCTCATAAATGTCCCTCAAAAGATCCCACAGACTTTCGTTGTCAGGCATCTGCGCGAGCCCTTCCTTACAGCAGGCAATGGCTCTTTCATAATCCCCCAGCTTCTTACTGCATTCCGCCATGCCGGCATAGCCCTTGTCAGAAGCATTCTTAGGCTCCATACAGTCCACAGCCTTACGGTATGCTTCATATGCTTTCTCAAACTGCCTGTCACCCTTATAGGAATAGCCGATGTTTTCCAATACACTGTATTGATCCGCTTCGGCGACCATAGGCAGCGCTTTCTCATAATCCCGGACCGCCTCCTCCGTCTCCATGCCATCGTCATAAAGATAAGCCCGGTTCCAGTAACGGTAACCGTCCTCCGTCAGTTCAAGCTGCTTATTAATATAAAAAAGCGCCTTATCATAATCGGCTTTCCGGTACTCTATGCAAAATCTCTCCTCATAGCAGTTATAAAGCCTCCGGTTGGTATCCCGGTACTGATCATCCAGTTCTATAACCTTCTCAAAAAAGCCGATCGCCTTCGTCCACTCAGACAGTCCCTCATGGCAGATCCCCATGTTGAAATACATCTCGACATTCTGATAATCCTTCTCCACGCCGTGGTATTCTGCCAGCGCCTCCTTGTACCTGTCCATGCTCCGGTACACATTTCCGAGCACATAGCGGTACCAGGTCTCACCCGGATCCTCCCGGACAGCCTGACGGATCAAAGAAACCGCCTGCTCGTTCTCATCGCTGCTATAATGAAGCAGTCCCAGTTCAAAGAGAAGATTCGCCTTGTCGAGTTCCTCCACCTGACGATTCCCCGCCGCTTCTTTTTCGTTATCTTCTTTTTCCTTCTCTCCCTTTTCTTTCTGTTCCTTCTCTAACTTCTCCAAAAGTCCTTCCACGATCTCCCGCGGCCGTCTGCGTTCTTCTTCGCTCTCCGCCAGCATCCGCAGAATCTTAGCCTCCTGGAAAAGCAGCCTGTCGGAAAATTCCACCTGATTCTCTCTCGCCCTGTCTATGACACCCTTCGCGTTTTCGTATTGATCATAATCATAAAAAATGATTGCCGCGTAAAGATACGGCTTGTCATAGCTGGCATAAAGATCGATGGCGCTGTAATAATCATCCACCACCTGCTGCGCCCTGTCCATATGGTAACAAGCCTCCTGGCGGATCAGATAAGCCGGATAATATTCCTCATTCTCAGCCAGAACCGTATCACATAACTCCACCGCTTTTTCATATTTTTTATAAAAAAGATATTTGCCCGCCAGATATCTGCGGCTCTCCATACAAAGCCTGGCATCCGGTTCCGTCTCTATCGCGGCCTGCGCCTCTTTTTCTCCCTTTTCGGATTCTCCCAGTTCATAGAAACAATCTGCCATGCATCGGTGGGACTGTGCGGATTTGGCCCTTTTCTTCTTCTCATCGTCCTCATTGGCGGCAACCTGCTCAAGATGTGCGCGAAAAACAGAAATTGCCTCCTCGTACCGCTTCATTCTATAAAGAAGCCATGCCTGCAGTTCATAAAAATCTTCTTCCTGGCCGGCTGCCATCCCCTCCTTCTCCAAAAGCTGCAGCCCGTCCTCATTCCTGTCCTGATTAAAAAACCGCCAGCCCAGATAAATTGCAGTCTCCTCCCGGCTCAGATCCTCATAACCCGCACCCGCCGCAAGAACCTCCTGCAGCAGAGGAATAAGCGCTTCGTCTATTCTGTCCTTCGTCTCCTGCAGTTCCTGATCATGCCGGTTGACCTTGATCAGATCCTGTATGTACCGCTCCGCCTTGTACCAGTTTTCCTGTTCCACAAGCGCATGTACGGCAAAATATTTTGCCATATAATAATCCGGCTCTTCCAGAAGCACTGCCTCCCAGAGTTCCTGTGCCCGCTCTCTTTCGCCCGTCTCATAGAAAATCTTTCCTGTCCATATCTGCACATAATCATCTTTCGGATACCGTTCGATCAGCTGTTGTGCCAGTTCCCGTCCCTTCCCGCATTCCTTCGTCCTGATCAGCAGACGCAGCTTCTCCACATCCTCGTAAGGATGGTAAAGTCCGAACCGCCGCAGATCCGAGAGTCTCTGCAGGATTCCTTCCGTCTCAGCCTGTTCCAGACTTTCCCTTATCTTAAAAAACTCTCTGAAATAGTTGTCCGTATCCTCTTCCTTTTCCGGACGGTATCCCTCTGCCGTCTCCTCAAAAAGCCCGTAGTCAAGAAAATCTTCGGTCTGCAGATGATATTCGATGTGCCTAAGAAAATTCACATGAAAGTCCTCTTCCAGATCATCGAAATCCTCCATCACATGAAACACCTGGTCCAGCAGAAGCCATACGCTCTGCGGCAGGAAAGGATAATCGGAGAGGTAACCCAGAAGCCGGCTCCGCGCTTCCAGAAAAGTATCAAGTCCGTCGCATACCGGATCCTCAAAAAGTTCTTTCCAGGTATCCGTTTCTCTGCGCAGAAAAATATCCCGGTAGGTCTTCCTGACACGCCTCATCCATAGCCCGACCTCATCTGCCGGTTCCTGCTCCTCATCCTCCTCCCGGATCTTTGAAAAACGGAGGGCCTCTTCATAGGCTTCCCGCAGCCGTTTAAACCCCTCCGGGTCGTCTTCCGGATTGGTATCCTTTAACAGTAACAAATACTTCTGCCGGATCTCGTTTTCATCCTTTGTCTCCAGCAGCCCTAAAATTTGAAATGCCAGTTTTCGATCCATAATCTCCATACCTTTCTCATGCACTGTTACCGGCTTTTGCAAAAGTGCGGTTTAAACCATCCTGTCTCTCTCATTATCATAGCACGCCGTTCCACGGCGTGCTACTCCTAATCCACTGAAAATTCCTGCTCCGTAATCGTTACTGTTTACTCCGTTCCAGTAGCAGGTAAACCCTCTATCAATGTCCGGGCAGATAAACGCGCCACAGCCATCAGTCAGAAATATAATTCCGATAGTATTCATAATCGGCCACCCGGCAATTCACTCTCATTCGCACACCCTCTTCCAGATACTCCGTCTCAGACACTACCCCGTTCTCATTCAGGTAAGACACCGCCCTGCCGTCTGTGTAAGGAATCACCATCGTACACTCCCTGTATCCACCGGCCAGTTTCTTTTCAATCAGGCGAATCAGTTCTTCCATCCCGATCCGATCCTTTGCCGACAGATAGATACTGCTCTCCGACATAACAGGAAGCTGCGACTTCAACTGCTCCGGTTCGATGCCGGCCAGTCCCGGTATGTCATCGGGTGATACCAGATCTGCCTTGTTATAAACATAAAGCACGGGAATCCCCTCCGCTCCAAGTTCCTTCAGCGTCCGATTTGTAACGGAAATATGTTCCCTGTAATGGGGGTCACTGTAATCCACCACCTGCAGCAGAATATCCGCCTCTCTCGCTTCCTCCAGCGTGGAGTGAAAAGCTTCCACCAGATGATGCGGCAGCTTATGGATAAAGCCCACCGTATCCGACAGCAGAAATGCATGGTGGTTCTCCGGTTCGATCTTACGCACCGTAGTGTCCAGCGTGGCAAACAGCATATCCTTCTCCATCACTTTCTTCTCTTCCACATCCACTTCATCACTGCCGTATAAGTCTAACATCGCATTCAATAATGTGGACTTACCGGCGTTCGTATATCCTACCAAAGCGACCCTGGGCATACCCGATCCCGCACGGCGCTTGCGCTGGGTTATCCGTTCCGCACTCACATCTTTCAGTTCTCTGCGAAGTTCCGTCAGACGCTTTTCCAAAACACGACGATCCAGTTCCAGCTTCTTCTCACCGGCACCCTTGTTGCTCAGCGCACCGCTGCCGCCGCCCTGTCTGCTGAGCGCCGCATGAAGTCCCACCAGTCTGGGCAGCATGTACTGCAGCCTGGCCACTTCCACCTGCAGCTTCGCCTCCCTCGACCGCGCTCTACTTGCAAAAATATCAAGAATCAAGGTACTCCTGTCCAGTACCGGTTTATCCAGACGCTCCTGCAGATTACGAAGCTGCATGGGCGAAAGCGAATTGTCAAATATAATCACGTCCGCCTCGCAGTCCAACGCCAGTTCCTTCACTTCATCCACCTTGCCTGTGCCGATGTAGAATGCCTTGTGCACTTCCGGCAGCGTCTGCTCCGCCATCCCCGCTACTTCCATATCACACGCCTGTGCCAGCGCACCCAGTTCCTCTAAGGAGAGCAGATAATCCTCTCCGTCATTTAAGTTCACTCCTACCAAAAATGCTTTTTCCATATATAAAATATTCCTTTCATTTTCCCATGATATATTATATTTTCCGTATCCTTCATCAAACAGATACACACCTGCATATCTGACAAAACCGCCTGAAATTTATTCGTATTACCATTTTATCACACCTTCTTTTTTATAACAACAACGAACGAAATTATGTTTTATTAGTCCAACTGTTTCCCATGATTTAACGTTCTTTGATACCATCGAAACAGACAAAGCCACTGGATATACAGTGTGACCCCGTCTTCATGAGCGTGGGGCAATCCTGCCTCCTTCAGCGCCACCGAGACCTGTCTTTTGGTAAGAAATGCACCCTTACCGCATATGCCGTATTTCATCGACTGCTCGATAAACTTCTGGAATGCATGGTATTCGCTTCTCGTGAGATCCGGCGCTGCTCTTTTCGCAAAATGTACCAGCACGGAATCCACCGCCGGCATCGGATGAAAATCCTCCCTGTGGAAATGATAGACGATCTTCATGTCCCAGCTTACCTTGAGCAGCAAGGACTTCTTGGTCTCCTTCGGAATCCCCAGGAATCTCTTTGCCGCGCCTTTCTCCATCACCAGCCACATCTCTGCCGGCGTATTCGGCGCCTGCGTCAGTTTCTCGATAATCTGTGTCGTGATAAAATAGGGTATATTGGCAAAAACCCTGTACGTTCCCTTTGCCGGAAGATCATATTTCAGGAAATCCCCATGTATTAATTTTAAGTTGGAAAACTGCGAAAGCCGTCTTCCCGCGCTCTCATACAGTCTGTGGTCAATTTCCACGGAGCAGACCGTACCGGCACTCCGGCACAACGCCTCCGTCAGATGTCCCTTTCCCGTTCCGATCTCAAGAACAGTGTCCTCTGGCTGAAAACCTGCAAAACCTATGATCCTGTGAATCAGTTTTGCGTTTGTAATAAAGTTCTGTGAATTCGTCACATTTTGATGAGATAAATCTACAGCAGATGATCTTTTCCTGCCATCATGTTTCGGGTATCGCCTGCTTTTTTTCATAGCGTGCCTCCTTCTTATTGTATACTCACCGATCTGTTTTAACCCGGGAAGAAAGGACAATAAAAAAAGTAATTTGCTTCGCAAAATAACAAATCGAACAAGTTCGATTGCGAGATCTGCTTCGCAGCCTCGTAAGTCCGGAGCATTTCCTATACCAAAAAAAAGCAGGCAAACTCTCGAAACGGAATTTTCCTGCTAAAACGATACACTAAGACAGACGGTACAGATACGACTGGCGTCACATCTGTCCGATCGGCATATGGTAATTTTTATTCGCACGCAAAAAAATCCCATCTACATGAGATCATATATCTGCTTTTCTACTGCCCCTGTCTGCGGGTGCGAGCACAACGAATAAAAATTCCCACGCTTAAAGCCACCTTTCTGCTTTGTATTTGATATTCTTTTTGAACACGCTAACTATAACACACTTACTCTTTGATTGTCAATTTTGAATTTTGACGGATGGTTCAATCCCTTCATATCCAACCCTTCATTCCGTAATGTCTATTTGCTGGACATCTGGAACCTCTGCACCGTCATCAAGAGCGTATTGTTCTATCTTAGACCTAACAATATAATCCATATAGAGTATTTCCACATGATCTCCGACAGCCAGAGATGCAAAATCAATCTTACCGCCTCTGGAATTGCGCACGGAAATACCGTCATTACTTTTAATGATATACTGGCCTCTCTGGCCGGCATCATTTTGCGGGTCGCCCTGTACGGTTAAGGAATCACTATCAACAGATTGAATTACTCCATCAAATTTAATATAATATTCTGTTTTTTTCCCACGATCTATCGCAAAGGCTAATGAAACAAGTATACAAAAGCAGATTCCAATCAGTATGTATTTTTTAGTTTTCATAAAGCACCTCCCCTGACAGCGTTCAACATGGTGCAAGCTATTTTGACTATGTTAAATAGTATATCATATTTTCATTTTCTTGTGCAAGTTTAGGCTATTTTAAGTTTCCCCATTTTTTCAGCAGCCATTTTTTCGGCCTGCTCGTTTTCACCCAAATGAAATAAAAAGTGCAAAAACACAGGGGGAATTTAAACTTAAAATGCTTGTGCCACTTTAGAGATTGCAGTATATTGAGCATAAAGAGAGACATCTGCGCTAACAGATACCCAACAGGAGCTACCTATAGACGGTTAGCCCGATTAGTCAGTTACAGCTATAGAAACTCGGTTTCAGCACTTTCGCCTTACGCAAGCGGTTACAGATAGTGTGAAGCCCCACACCCTCCTCGGCGATTGAGAAAATCAGTTCCACAACGGGGGCGGTCACTTCATCAATGACAAGGTGGTTATGGTCTTTCTCGTCTTTCTGATAACCGAATGGGGCGGTAGTAGCCATATACTTGCCCTGCATTTTCCTTGCGTGGAGTGCGCTCTTGATTTTCCTTGACGTGTCCTTTGCGTACATTTGCGTTGTTTTCCGCTATTTCCTTAACCTTTTTTGTTATCTGTTCCTCGGCTATCCGCTTGAATACCGTTTCCATTTTTTCAGTGCCTACATAGTGCCTTTCCACGATAATTTTTGTGGGTGGGTGCTGTCGGGTGGCTCTTTGCTGTGCCTTGCTATCTTTGCTCATAAATCTGCTCCTTTACAATAAAATAGAGCGCATAAATTTTTCTATACGCTCTGACGCTGTATTACTTATTCAGTTCTGATTGTGGAAATGGTTGTTTAGATAAACTTGATTTTTACAATCTCTTTTTCATGCAAATAGAATTAGGCATATCTTTATATTGACCATAATTCGGAATGACTTTATACCCTATTTTTCTATAAAGTGCCATTGCTGCAACAAGTGGTTCACCAGATTCCAAGATTAGATAGCGGTATCCCTTTTCCTTTGCTACATTCTCTAACAATTCCATCAATTTATTTGAAATTCCTCTGCCTCTATACTTCTGCTTTATAAAGACACGTTTTACCTCGGCACATTCATCATCGTACTTTTTGAAACTGGCAATTCCTACCGGAATATCATCATCATATGCAACAATTACGTCGTGAATGTCATCAAGCCGATTATACGGAATATATTCTGCCCTGTTTTCTTCACCGCCAACAAGTTCGTTTAGAAAATTATCTAAACTATGACATAGTTCGATAAAATCAAAGTTGTCACCATTAGTATATACAAATTCCATTCCTATATGTTCCTCCGTCAAATTTAGATCTATATTTCTAATAAAATACTACCACACTCAAACTCATATTTCTATCAAATTTCCATTAAATTTCTTCCTCCCTCCGCTTGGTTTTGCTTTGCTGTTTATTGTACTGTCTGCTCTCGTTCTGAAGCTCCCTGGCCAGGTTCTTTTTGTTGTAGCTGATCACCTCGGCATACGCTAATTCTGTGGCGGTCTTGGTCTGCTCCCTGCCAATACTGTCATATTCAGATTGCAAAGACTGTATCTCGGCATTCCACTGTTTTGGCGTTATCTTCTCGCCATTCTGTAAAAGGCTCTGCATACGTTCCTTTAATTCGTGGTATTTCGATAAGCTGTCCTTATACTCCTTATCGTATCTCATTTTCGCAAATCCTTTAAGTGACTGGCTCTCCTTATAGGTGGCTTGGATTGGTGCATAGAGAGCATGCCCGTCATACTAAAAACAGAGCGCATAGATTTTTCTATGCACTCTGACGCTGTGTTACTTCATTCACTTTAGCCATAAACTTTGTTAAACGATTATCTTTCTTCCATAGCCTGTAAGTTTACCATAGAAATAATTTGGTTCTGCATATCCTCAACAGTTTCTATCCTAATTCTTCCTATATTTTTTCTTGTCATTTCAAAATCTATATCTGGAAACAGTCTTTCACAAAAACTATTTGTTTCGGGAGACGCCCCCATTAAAGCTGTTACAAGCGAATTAGTGTCAAACTGTCCCAAAACTTCTTTTATTTCCTTTTCAGAAATTGTTGAAATCTGATCAAAATCCGTTATCTTCTGTGGCTGTATCTTTGGTTCTAATATGTCATTTATCGTGATGTCATATAATTTAGAAATTTTCAATAAAACTTCTAAGTCGGGAATAGTCGTTCCTGTTTCCCATTTTGATACCGCCTGCCTTGATATGCCTAATTCTTTTGCTAAATCATCTTGTGTGTAGTTGTTGCTTTTACGCAGAAACTGTAAGTATTTCGATATAATATTTATATTCATAAAAATCACTCTCCTTATTGCCATTATAAAGTATATGGCAATAAGAATAAAGAATTTGGTAAGTGCCAAAAAGCAAATACCAGTTGCGCATTATTCTACACTTCTTCCTCCCTCCGCTTAGTTTTGTTGCTTATTATGCTGTCGGCTATCGTTCTGAAGTTCCCTCTCAAGGTTTTTTCTGTTGTAGCTGATAACTTCCGCATATGCTAATTCTTTGGCAGTCTTGGTCTGCTCCTTGCCAATACTGTCATATTCAGATTGCAAAGACTGTATCTCGGCGTTCCACTGTTTCGGCGTTATCGTCTCGCCATTTTGTAAAAGGCACTGCATACGCTCCTTTAATTCGTGGTATTTCGATAAGCTGTCCTTATACTCCTTATCGTATCTCATTTTCGCAAGTCCTTTAATCGTTTAGTTTCTGCCCTTTGCCCCGCTTGACTATGAAAAAACGTGTGCTTATCTGTTTCGTGACATTACCCATACAATGCACCCGATCAGATACGATTTAACTCGCCCTCGTCATAATGATAGCAGTCGGGGAAATACTTCACGATAATACCGCCCATAATGTACTTTTGGTGGTTCTCTGCTTTACGTTTCTTCTCGTTCTGCTGTTTCTTCTCATTGTAAACAATATTCAGTTTTCATATCATTTTTCTGTCTTGATTTTTTCCAACAAACAGGAAATTATAGCAAATAACCTATAGCGATAAAAAGATAGCTATACAAACATTTCCTGTTTAACCTTAAATACATTACACCGCTAAAAACAGAAAATATCATAGTAGAAATTCCGTTCCATATTTCAAGTCCTACTCCTCTTGATACGAAATGAAACGCTCCCCATGTCATAGCCAATATAATACCGCCAAAAGGAATTGGACTTTCTTTTTTCAACAAGGTTTCAATCGCTTTTTGCCCATATATTATGATTAGAATAACAAGCATTACTTCAAATATATAGTATAAATATTGTGTGATGAATTGATATGCATTTTTATTTCGAGCTTCACCAATTATTTTTAGAGTATGCCAATCAATAAAAGTCAAAATTTTACAACCAATTAAGCAGGCAAATGTTATTAGCCAATTTTTCAAAGAGATTTTTTCCTCTTTATTTCTGCCAGATGGAAAATTAAAGTATTTCCGAGAAAAAAATAGTAGCATTACAATAACAGCTGCCCACATAAAAACCATTATGATATGGTGAATGCTTCTTTGGTTTGCTGTATAATTCCAGATATCTACATTTAGAAACGCCGATTCGATTACAAATATTGAAAAAAATTCAAGCATAAATGCCCCGAACGAAAGCAAGCTCAGCCATAAATAGTTTGTCCATTTTATATCTCTCCCCATGATCTTCACCTCATGAAATATCAATCTGTCAATTGTTCAATGTCATTATCTTACCACAAAGACATGCACAATACCATTAAATTTTGCTTCATCTCCCTTTGCCTTATTATTAGCAATGATCATCTGCCTTGCCCGTTCCCTCTGCCCGGTGTTGACCGCCCTCGGCTTACGGTAACTGACGTGTGACTTCGGAAAGGAATAGGTCTTAGATACCTGGTCCTGCCCTGTCAGCTTGTATATGTCGGGAAAGTCGGCACAGCCAAGCGTTTCCACTGGCTATGCCGACTTTATCTGCTTACTTGAAGATTATTAAATTGTCAATTTGATTTCACAGAAGAATCCCCGAAAACCGCCCTGATCTGCTCCAATGCCAGTTTCGGCGTTCTGTCAGCATACAACAGTCCGTTGGTCTCCTGCTCCACATCCGTCAGCTGCGTATAACAATAGCCGCTCAAGTACGGCAGTTTATGAACCACTTGTAAGATGCCTTCTATTTTCTCCTTCAGCACTTCGGCATCCCTTGCCTTCTCATGGTAGCCCCAGGATTCCTGCCTGCCGTCCTCCAAGGCGATTCCCCCGAATTCCGATAACAGTACAGGCTCATCCGTATACACAAAATCCTCACTGCAGATCATTTTTCCCACTGCCGTATACGCCATTAACTCCTCTTTGCGGGCATAGACTTCATGTAGTTTTGCCGGGTCATCCTCGTAATCATGAATGCCGATCATATCCGTCTGCACTGCCTCCCAGCCGTCATTTGTGCTCACCAGCCGTCCGGCATCCAGCGCCTTGGTCAGAAAATACATGCTTTTGGCAAAAGCCTGCTGTGCTTTATCCCACAGCACATCCCGGATGCCCCAGCTTTCATTGAAAGGAACCCATGCGATGATACAGGGATGGTTGTAATCCCGTTCTATCATCTCGGTATATTCCTGTGTAAATCCCTGTACACCGGCCTCGTCAAAGGCATAAAACGAAGGCATTTCCTCCCATACCAGCATCCCCATGCGGTCCGCATGATATAAAAATCTGGGATCCTCTATTTTCTGATGCTTGCGCACACCGTTGAAACCCATGTCCTGGGCCAGCTTCAGATCCCGCACAAGCGCCTGGGCATCCGGCGGCGTCATCAGCGATTCCTGCCAATAGCCCTGATCCAGTACCAGTTTCTGATACAGCGGATAATGATTCAGATAAATACGGCTTCCTTTTCTCTCAATCTTACGCATACCGAAATACGTCTCTACCCTGTCCTGCAGCACATCGCCCTGATATACTTCCAGCACCAGATCATAGAGATTAGGCTGTCCGGGTTCCCACAGATGAATCTTATTATCAATCGGATCTTCATTTTCCACTGAAAAAAGCACTCTTTCCATACGGTCTTGCAGTGACGCGACGCCCTGTTTCTTTTCTTTTCCCTGAAAAAAAAGTTTCCATACCAGCTTTCCACGATCCGGGCAATCAGAAAAACGCAGTTTCATTTCCACTGTTTTCCTGTCAATATCCGGTGTAATTCTTGCCTGCTCAATCCGGTATCCCGGCGTCATTTCCATCCATACATTCTGCCAGATTCCGCTGGTCGCCGTGTACCAGCAGCGGTCCGTTTCCAGATCCCAATGCTGTTTCCCCCTCACCTGGGTTACAAAATAGTCATCCTGACATGCCACTGTAATGCGAATATCCGTCTCATCCCAGTCTATGTACGGTGTAATCTCATAGGAATGAGAAGTAAATCCTCCCTTATGGGATCCGGCATATTTTCCGTTGATCCAGACAAGGCAGCTATAATCCACCGCTCCGAAATGCAGCCAGAGCCGTTTTCCTCTCATTCTCTCTTCCAAAGGCAGCCATCGCTCATACCAGAGGCGGGTATGCGCCTCTTTGGCCAGACCGATCCCGCTGGCCTTGCTCTGGAAGCAAAAAGGAACCTGGATGGTCATCGTATAAGCATGTTCCCGATACCATTCCTCTTCCATGCCTTTTCCGTCATCGTCAAACGCAAACTGCCAGCTTCCGTTCAGATCGATCCATTCCTCCCGATACCAGTCGGGACGCGGACTGTTCTCTTTCTTCTCTCTCTTCTCATTCATTGTTTATCTCCATTCCGAAGCGTTCTGCGCTGAAATACGCCAACTGAATCTTAAGTCCGGTTCTGCAGTCAGGGAAATTTGTGACGCTTCTGCACAAATCTCTGACTGAAACTGAACTATTATGTGGAAAGCAGCATCGGATCCGCTCCATATCTGCCCATGCGCTCTCCATACAGAACCACGCCCGTTTCCTCCGACCGGATCCGCAGCGTCAGATAACCTCTTTCCAACGCAAGCTGCAGATCTTTATGTTCCACCGGAATATCCAGCCGGTATCCATAGCCGTAGGTTCCCATGTTCTGATGTAAAACCTCATCCCCGGAACTGCCGGCGCTGTTGGAAAACAAGGCTCTTCTGTCCCACGGGGCGTCCGGCAGCGTATAAGTCCTGCTCTTTTCTCCGATGCTCACATGAATCCTGCCCTCATAAGTCCGGGTGTCGCTCAGTCTGGTACCCTTTATACACTCACAAGTAGATGCTTCCAGCCGCAGAATATATCTTTTTTCCGGTTTTACCGACAGATGACAATCCAACGTGCCTTTCTCCGCTCTTTCCAAGAGATCGCAGTCCGGCTCATTCTCTTCCGGTTTTACCGACAAATAGCAGCCTGGCTCACTTTCTTCCACTTTTTCTGACAAATGGCGATCCGGCTTCTCCTCTTCCGCTTTTACCGGCAGATGATAGACCAGTTCGCCTGCTCCCGCCATCCAGAATAAATGCCGCACCGGGTTCATTTCCTCATAATGTCCGAATATACCGGCCGTCTCAACTCTGACCGGCCGGGCCGCATTACAAATCGCATCGCAGTCCGCATGACAGCCCACGACACAGTTCTCTTTGCAGATTACGCCACGAGCCGCTTCACAAGTCTCATCATCATCCTTCGCACAGTCCACTACTCTCGCTCTGTCTTCCAGAATCTCCATCTGGATACTGCTGTCGCACAGCATTTGCTCTCCCCGCCATAATTCACAGAACCAATAAGCTCCTTTCATGCCAAAGGGTATTTCCAGACACACCTTCGCCGCTTCATATGGTTGATAACATTCCGCCGTAATTTCAATTTCCTGTCTGTCAAATAAAATATCGTCCTGCCCCCGATCGTCGATTCCCTTTCCGATGACTCTAAGCTGCAGATGTTGCCCGGAAAGTGAACCGTCCCAAAGGGAAACATATACGGAAACTTCTATGGTGCTGCCGGCTCTTTGCCTTGTCAGGGGCGGATAGTCCGGCAGCACCAGATTTTCACTGTTCACACAGCCATATCCCGCTGAAGAAAAGTCACTGTGCACATAGCCGAAATCCCTTTCCATTCTGGTATTGGTCAGCGGGCTGGTATCCTCATTCTCCTGGGAACTGAGATTCATCCGTACAAATCCCGCAATCTCAGGATACAGGCGCACCATCTGTTCTACCTGATTGATATGCAGAAACTCGCTGATGATGACCGGCTGGCCGCTTTGGCATTCTTTTCCCTGAAAATCCGTCTCTTTCAAATCCATCCGGCATGTCCTCTGCAGCAGATCCCGCACCATGTCTTCTTTCATCAGCGTTTTATTCTCTTCCGCATAGCAGTTAAATACGCTGCCCGGATAATTCTGTTTTATCAGACGCCCGTAAAAATCCCTTGCTTCACTGTAGCTTCCCGGATACATGTGATAATCCAGAAGCTGTGTCAGTCCGGTTTTCGCGTAGCCGGAATTGTCCACCAGCAGTACCTGCGGCATTTCCGCCCGGTAACGCTGCGCTATCTCCTTCTGCCATGCCTGCCCTTCCGGCTCATCCCAGGGGCTTCTCTCGTGATCTCCGGACATTCCCCAGGATTCGTTGAAGGTGGAAAACACGATAACACTTGGATGATAATTCTGCTTCCGTATCATACACTTAAGCTGCTGTTCATAATTTTTCCGCCATTTTTCATCCCGGAATGTGGCATAAAAGCTGACCGGCATTTCATCCCAGACAAGCATACCTGTCTCGTCACAGATCCGGTACCAGTCCGGTTCATTATCCTTGATATGCATACGGATCAGGTTGTAACCATATTCCTTCGCCTTTCGGATATCAAATTCCATGGTACCCGGTTCCATTCCCTCAACTGCAGGATAAGTATAAAGCCCCCAGGGATTGTACCCCTGATCCAGTACCCCTCTCATGTAAAAAGGCTTCCTGTTCAGAAACAGCCGGTTTCCCACGGTCTCAACCAGCCGGAACGCCGCCTTTCTGGCGCTTTCCTCCACCACACGGCCATCCATGCTGACGCGCGCTTTCAACTCATAGCAGAAGGGATTTTCCGGGCTCCACAAGCGTACCTGATCCAATTCCATATAGAAAAGTGCCTGTAAAGTCTCCGGATCTCCCCTTTCCTCCGACCGCTCAACTACTTGCAGATCGGCCTCGATAACTTTACCGTCCAGAAGAATTTCCACCCCAAGGCGCTTCTTCTCCGTATCCTTTTCCTGCCCATCATTCCGGCAGTTTGCGGTTCCGCACCATTTTCTTTTCTCTATCACCGCCTGCCCTTTTAAACCCAATCTGCTTAGATCCTCTGTCAGAAATTCATAGGACAGCAAAATATCCGTGATCCGCAGTTCTCTCTGCTCTTCCAGCCAGACATCCTGCCAGATTCCCGGCGCATCGGTAAACCAGAATCCCTGTTTTCCTTTGCAGATATCCGCTTTGTCAAAGGGATAGGTGACCTGAATGGTAATCCTGTATTCCCTGTGCTCCTGCATAGAACCCAGAGAGAATCTGACCGGACTGCAGGAACTTTCGAAGCTTCCCACCGGTTCCTGATTCAGCCACACATTACCAAAACCGTTCACCGCGCCTATCACCAGATCCCAGCTTCCCTTCTTCGGGGGACAGATTATTTTCTGATACCATCCGGTATTGCCCAGTTCCGCCGGATTGGTTGTCCACGCATTGTTTTGCCGCAGATCATAAGCATCCGCCAGAAACCCTTCTCCGAATGCCGCCAGAGACTGCCAGGAAAAAGGCACCTGTATCCTGCGCTGCCATTTTCTTCTGTCACACCAGCCTTCTTCCTCTCCCCGTCCCTCAGGGTCCCACGCAAACTGCCAGATTCCATCCAGGCAGATTCTGTCATGTGAATCCGTCAGTTCTCCCGCCGGTATGTGCGTCCGCCCGGTTTCCGGTTCCGGTATCTGATATATGCGTTCCTCCGGGTTCCCGCAGCCCATTTCCTCCGCCTGCCTCAAGCCGGCTGAAACTTCACCGCCTGTGGCACAATGCTGTATGGAAAAAGAGGAAAATCCCTTTTCACCGGCCGCCACACAACGGTATTCTCCCTCTGGCAGATCTGCAAATACAAAATATCCCTGTGCGTCTGTTTCCGTCCAGCAATCCCTTTCCCCGGCAAGATGCAGGCTCACATGCCCCGCCGGGCTGCTGTCCTTTTCCCAAATGCACCGTCCTTTACAGTGGCTGCCCTTTTTTACTCCGGAAACATCAAATTCCTGAAATACCGCCGTCGTCACAGGCGCCGCGTCCGTGACGGACAACGCCTGCAGTATGATGCGCGGGCTTTCATGCCGCCAGTCCGCCTTCGGAAGATCACAGGACAGAACCTCCTTTTCATTCACCCGGACACAGATCCTCTGCCCGTGCAGCTCTACGGCAGCCCAAAGAGGCAGCGTAAAGGGTACACTTGCCTCTCCGAGTTCATAATATCTTTTGGGTCCGTCATACCGGAAGGTATCTCCCAGCGGGACACCGTTGGGAATGCGCAGGCTGACCCGGTCTTTCTCAAACACTGCCAGTACATAGGCATTGTAACCGCCGCTGCCGTAGTAAAATCCGACTCCTGCTCCGTCCTCCATGGCCAGAAGTCTTGTGGCAAACCGGGCTTCACTGCCCTCCACATGAAAACCGGATACCAGCATATGCCCGTTCCGGCAGCGGTCATGCTCCTGCAGCAATACACTTTGATCCTTTCCGTATTGCGCGCACAGATCCGCCGGACTGTTACAGTTTAAAAAATACCACTCTTTCTTTTCATACTGCCGCATTCCACAGTCTCCTTTTGACGCTTTGTTATGGCGTTTACTATAATTCCAGATTTCCGATCTCCGCGTTAAATTCTTTTTCCATGCCTTCCAGTGCCTCTTCCGGTGTGATGGAGCCGTCCAGTGCCTGCTGAATATAGGTCTCCATAACGTCACACAGCTTGGAAGAAATATAGGGCACATCCACGTCCGCCAGAGTCTTTGCATAATTGAAGGATTCCATCAGCGCTTCATACAGTTCGCTGGAAGCCTGTACCTCAGGAATTTCATAGGTGGAAGCACGGCAGGGATCCATCGTATTTTCAATTTTCAGCAGTTCGCCGTCCCTGGAAGTCATAAATTCAATGAATTTCCATGCCAGTTCTTTGTTCTTGCTCTCAGAGGCGATACTTGCTCCCCAGCCGCCAAGCGTAGGGGTTTTGCCGGGTGCAACCGCCACACCCACTTTATCCTTTACCGCAGAACCGTCCGCCTGACAGGTCAGCCACAAACCGGGCCACTGCTCCATCATGGCTGCGTTACCGTTGGCAAAAAACTGATTTGCTTCATCCCAGCCCATCTGAACCCACTCTTTCGGCGCGCTCTTCTGCAGTTCCAGAATCCGGTTCATTGCCGCAACGCCCTCTGCATTATTCATATTGGGGGTCAGATTTTCATCAATATCATCGCCGCCCCGGTTAAAGAACAGAAGTCTTGTGCTTCCCTTTAACATCATCGCACAGTAACCGTAATCTACAGGAGAATCCTGATTCTCGCTTTTGGTGAAAAATTGCGCAACCTGTATCATTTCCTCATTGGTTTCAGGCACTTTCAATTCCGTACCGTATTTTTCCTGATAAGCCGCTTTCACTGTCTCGTCTTCAAAAAGATCTTTGCGGTAGAACAAAAGCATAACATCCGGCTTATAGGGGATTGCCACCAGCTTGCCGTCATAATAGCCATAAGTATTGAACAGTCCCGGCAGGAAATCGTCCACGTTATAGGATTCGCCCGCATAGGTATTGATCATCTCTTCCAGAGGCTCTACCTTACCCGCGATTGCAAAGCCATGCAGGATCGCGATGGGCGACAGTACCACATCATATCTGTGCGTATTGTTCAGATCCAGCTGTACTTTATCCGTATACTGTTCACCTGGAATGGACTCTATCACTACCTTTGCGCCGGACAGTTGTTCAAATACAGGCGCCACCGCACTGACCGCTTTCTCAAAATCACCGCTCATAACCGGAATCGTCAGCGTCTGCCCCTCATACTGGCCGTTCAGAGTACCGTCCAGATCCAGGTTTGTCAGTTCCGTGCCGTATTTCACGATCGTCTCGCTCTGTGTTTCTTCACCCTCTGGGTTTTCCGTCTGCACATTTTCCGCCTGTACGTTTTCAGTTTCTGTGCTGCCGCCTTTTGCTTCTTCCGACACGGCCACACCACAGCCCGAAAGACTGCCCGCCAGCATCATTCCGCAGCACGCTGCCGCCAGAAGCTTTTTCATCAACTTGTTCTTTTTCATACCTTGTCCTCCTTTTTATTTACACAGGCTCAGCCCTTTACCGCACCTGCCATGGTTCCCTTTACAATATATTTCTGTGTTGCCATAGATAAAATCACCGCAGGTATCATAGCCAGCACACCCGCTGCCGCCAGAGATCCGGACGGCGTATCCTTATGGGTCTGTACCATACTGGCAATACCGATGGGCAATGTTTTCTTTGCGTCCGAAGACTGCAGCACCAGCGCCAGACCAAACTCATTCCAGGCTCCCACAAATACCAGAATGGCAATCACCGCCAGCCCGGCTTTTACAAGCGGAAGCGCGATCCGCGTGTACATCTTAAATTCGGAGCAGCCATCAATCTCGGCAGATTCATAGATCTCCTGCGGAATATCCAGAAAAAAACTGAGTGCAAGCCAGATTGCCATCGGAAGCGCAAAGGAAATATAAGACATTGTCAATCCCGTAAGCGTATCCAAAAGGTGCATCTTATTATAGATAATGTAATATGGTATTGTGTACACCAGCGCCGGAATCATTCGAATGATCAGAATAGAATTCTGCAGCGCTTTCTTTCCCTTGAACCCGTACCGGCACAGTCCGAATCCCGCCATGGAAGCCAGGAGCAGCGACAGCAGCGTCGTCCCGCCTGCCGTCAGAAGACTGTTTTTGAAAAAAGTCAAAACATGAGACTTCTGAAAGATCTCAATATAGTTGTCCAGGTACAACGTATCCATGAATAAAATGGGCTTTTCTACAAATACCTGGGCGGAAGTTTTAAAGGAAGTGATCACCGTCCAGTACAAGGGAAAAATAAACAGGATTCCCAGAATCAAAAACATAACCGCCAGTCCCACGGATTGTATCATCCGCTTCTTTTTCATATCCACACCTCCCATCCTTATGATTTTTCCCTGCCCGCAAGTTTCAAAAACAGAAATGAGCACAGAATGATGATCAGGAAGAAAATGTAGGCTCCTGCCGAACCTTCTCCCACCTCGTAGTATCGGAACGCCGTTTTGTAGATCGTGGACGCCAGCGTCTCCGTGGCGTTGCCGGGCCCGCCGTTTGTCAGATTGTATGCAATATCAAACATGCGGATGGCGTCCATAAACCGCAGCGTAACGATCAGCAGAATAAACTTCTTGATGAAAGGAAGCGTAATCCGCCTGAACTGCTGCCACCATGAAGCACCGTCGATGCGCGCAGCCTCAAGCAGTTCTTCCGGTACGGTCTTAAGCGCCGCCATCAGGATCAGCATACAGAGAGGCGTGGTTGCCCAGACCTCCACAATAATGATCGCGATTCTGGCCGGTATTACCTCCGAAAACCAGCTGACACGATCCATTCCCAGACTCACCAGAATACCGTTGAGCAGACCGTAGATGGGCGAAAACATCAGCTTCCATATGGTAGCTGTCACAATGGGCGCTATCATCATGGGCATGGTAAAAACGATCTTTAAAACTTTAGACAGCCGGGGCAGAAGTCTCGTATTCAGTACCACTGCCAGCGTAAGTCCAAACAGCAGATTCAGTACTACCGCGCTGACGGCAAATCCGAATGTCCAGAAAGTCGAATCCCAAAAATCCGCGCTCGTCAGCACCTTTATATAATTTCTGAATCCCACAAACCTTATGCTGTCCGAGGCCATTGCCGTGTTGTACTTAAAGAGGCTGAGCCCGAAGGAATACAGCATGGGTATGATTGAAAACACAAACAGAAACAACACCGCCGGGCCGATAAAACATATTGCAGCTTTCTTTTTTTCCCCATTCAGCTTTCTCACATCATCACCTCTTTCTTTCTGTTTTCTTTATGATGTCATTTTACAATATTGTTATATCAATTAATATATTATATTTAGTATATAATTTTGTATCATGCACTTTCTCCCCGCTTTGTTCCATGTCCAAATTACCAATAAACTATTTGTATTTTTCTACTTTTACTGGTATAATGTCTGTGATGAAGGTCTCGGATTCTTTTTCTCTTTTTCCTTCAAAGTTAGTATACTAACTCAGGGAATACCAATTGAAAAGCAAATCCCGTAACCTGATTTTTCACACGCAGATTTGTGCCGGAGCGCCACAAATTTATCTGTATGGAAAAACTTTGTAAACAAAGTTTGCAAAGTTGATATTTGCGATTTTGCTTTAGCAAAGTCATGCCTCTTGCCGCGAAAACGCTCCGGAATGGAGATTCTTATGAAAAACAGTCTTCCGCTTTACAAACAGATTATCATGGATCTGCTGGAACAGATTCTGGACGGCGAACTGCGCCCCGGCGACAGAGTACCCTCCGAACACGAATTGTCAAACAGCTACCGCGTCAGTTCCATTACTTCCAAAAATGCGCTGACCGAGCTTGCCGAAAAAGGTTATATCGTCCGGATCAAAGGAAAAGGCTCTTTTGTCAATTCCGCCGAAGCTTTGTTAAACATACCGGATTTTACCCATACTCTGCAGCAGCGGATCGTCATGAAAGCTAAGACAATCGGCCTGATCGTGCCCTCCATGAAAACGACCATTGACCAGCAGCTTTTAAACGCGGTGGAAATGGAACTGGCTCCCACGGAATACATTCTTGCCATTAGTATTACCCGTGAAAGCCAGCAATTAGAATCCGCTTCCATACAAAAATTTCGTGAAAGCGGGGTCAGCGGCCTGATCATCTTCCCTACCGAACACGAAATGTACAATGAAGAGATTCTGAAATTGAACTTAAGTGATTTTCCTTTTGTGCTGGTGGACCGTTACCTCCGCGGCATCCGTTCCAGCTGCATTTATACCGATAACTATGGCATATCAAAACTTGCCACCCTTCACCTGTTGGAGCAGGGCTGCCGGCATGTGGCCTTCCTTTCGCCTGACAGCCACAATACCGTCACCTCGGACCGCATAAACGGTTTTCAGGACGGACTTTATGAACAGGGCATGACGGTACTGCCCGAAAATCTCTGCATGATTCCCCTCAGCGTAACCGACCCGGCTGAAAAAGAATCGCTCATTCTGCAGTATCTGAAAAGCCATCCCGACATTGACGGTCTTTTTTGCGTAAACCGGGAAATGGCCAAATACGCGGCTCATCTGATGACGATCCACCAGCTTTGGGACCGCTACCGCATCGCCGCGTTTGATTATCCTGACGATCACAGAATTTCTTATATATCTCAGGATATTGAGCAGATCGCCCATAACTGTGTTCTGGAATTAATTGACTCCATCCAAAACGGAAGAAAAGATCATCATATCGTTGTTCCCGCCCGGCTGGTTCCTGCTCACACTTAAAAAGTAAATTTGCTTCGCAAATTAACTTTGCGAGATCCGCTTCGCGGACTCGGATAAGCGGAGGAATTTTCTATACCACAAAAAACCGCCGCCCATAACGGACGGCAGTTTCTATGTGTTCAGGTCAATTCTATTTTTGTTCTATTTTGTGATAGATTTTTTATCTGTTATCACCGGCTCTTTCGGAATCACAACCTTATCCAGCTTCCAGATGTCATCCACGTATTCCTGAATGGTTCTGTCGGAAGTGAACTTGCCGGAACATGCCACATTTAAGATCGCGCTCTTCGCCCAGCCGCTCTCGTTTCTGTAAGCTGCTTCCACCTTCTTCTGAGCCTCTGCATAAGCCTTGAAATCCTTCAGGATAAAGTAGGTATCAGCCTTTGCGGTACTCTGTGTATTCAGCAGCGAGTTGTACAGCGGTCTGAACAGATCCGGATCATTGGGCGCGTAGGTGCCGTTGATCAACTGCATAAGCACTTTACGTACATCAGGATCGTTGTTGAAGATCTCTGTCGGATGATAACCGCCGTAATTCTCAAAGCGGATGACCTCGTCGGAACTCAGACCGAAGATAAACGCATTCTCCTCGCCCACTTCCTCCACGATCTCCACATTGGCGCCGTCCATCGTTCCGATCGTCAGTGCGCCGTTTAACATGAACTTCATGTTACCCGTACCGGAAGCCTCTTTACTTGCCGTAGAGATCTGCTCCGACACATCCGCCGCCGCAAAGATGATCTCCGCATTGGATACACGATAGTTCTCAATAAATACTACTTTGATCTTGCCGTCTATGGCCGGATCGTTATTGACTACATCCGCCACGGAATTGATCAGCTTGATCGTCAGCTTCGCATTGTGATAGCCTGCCGCCGCCTTCGCGCCGAAGATGAAGGTTCTCGGATAAAATTCCATATCCGGATGCTCTTTCAGTTCATTATACAGATACATCACATGCAGGATATTCAGAAGCTGGCGCTTGTACTCATGCAGTCTCTTCACCTGCACGTCAAAGATGGAACGGGGATTAACCTCGATCCCGTTATGTTCCAAAATGTACTCAGCCAGACGCACCTTGTTCTGGTACTTGATATTCATAAACTCCTGCTGTGCCTTAACATCATCTGCATAGATCTTCAATCTGCCGATCTGCGGCAGGTCGGTGATCCAGTCATTGCCCACATGCGCCGTAACCCAGTCAGAAAGCAGCGGATTCGCATGGAGCAGGAAACGTCTCTGTGTGATGCCGTTGGTCTTGTTGTTGAACTTGCCGGGCATCATCTCGTAGAAGTCCTTTAATTCCTGGTTCTTTAAAATCTCTGTATGTAATCTTGCAACGCCGTTCACGGAATATCCCGACGCGATTGCCAGATGTGCCATCTTCACCTGTCCGTCGTAGATGATCGCCATCTTGCGTACCTTATCGTGATTGCCCGGATATTTCTGCTCGATCTGCGCCACAAATCTGCGGTTGATCTCTTCCACGATCTGATAGACACGGGGCAGCAGTCGGGAGAAAAGCTCGATGGGCCATTTCTCAAGCGCCTCGGACATGATCGTGTGATTGGTGTATGCACAGGTTTTCGTGGTCACTTCCCATGCCTCATCCCATGTCAGATAGTGCTCGTCCATAAGAATACGCATCAGTTCCGCAATGGCAACCGTAGGATGTGTATCATTCAACTGGAAAGTAACCTTTTCATGGAACTTTCTGATATCGTCATGCTTCCTCATGTATTTCTCAACCGCCTCCTGTACGGACGCAGAGATAAAGAAATACTGCTGTTTCAGACGGAGTTCCTTGCCTGCATAATGATTGTCATTAGGATATAACACTTCCACGATATTTCTTGCCAGGTTCTCCTGTTCCACGGCTCTCTGGTAATCGCCCTTGTCAAAGGAATCCAGCTGGAAGCACTCCACCGGCTCCGCATCCCAGATCCTGAGGGTATTAACAATGCTGTTTCCATAGCCTACCACCGGCAGATCATAAGGAATGGCGCGTACCGCCTGATAGCCTTCCTGTCTGAAATTGCTTCTGCCGTTCTCATCTACATAAACATTAACATATCCGCCGAACTTAACTTCCTTGGCATATTCCGGCCTTCTAAGTTCAAAGGGATTTCCGTCCTTAAGCCAGTTATCCGGCACTTCTATCTGATAGCCGTCTCTGATTTCCTGCTTGAACATCCCATAACGGTAACGGATGCCGCAGCCGTAAGCCGCATATCCCAGAGTCGCCAGAGAATCCAGGAAACAGGCAGCCAGACGTCCCAGACCACCGTTGCCAAGCGCCGCATCAGGCTCCTGATCCTCCACCACATTGATATCGATACCCAGTTCTTCCAAAGCCTCCGCCACAGCCTTATATGCCTGCAGGTTAATGATGTTATTGCCCAGGGCACGACCCATCAGGAACTCCATGGAAAGATAATATACCATCTTGGGATCCTGTCTGTCATACTCTTTCTGTGTCTTCAGCCACTGGTCTACCACCGCATCCTTGATCGCATAGGATACAGCCTGGAAAATCTGCTGATCCGTTGCTTCCTCAAGGGTCTTTCTGTAAAGCGTCCTTACATTATACAAGACACTTCTCTTAAAAAGCTCTGTATCAAAGGTTGTTTTTGCAGCTTTCTTTGCCATTTCTGTGCCTCCTCGTTTGGTCTTGGTTCTGAAAAACAATTTCTTTCTTAACTCCATTCTCTTATTATATATTGTATTTTGGCTTTTGACTATATGAAATGTGTTTAAATGTAAAAAGTTCGGTAACAGTTCAGTCTGGCGCTATTCCGCAAGTAAAATCGCTCTGTATGCGATTTTGCGAGTTATGCAAGCGCCAAAATGCGACTTTGGAGCATTTTGTGTGCATCAGACGTGACAGTGAAGCCGAAGGCTGAACTGTTACAATGTTCGGTAACAGTTCAGCCTGGCACTACACTTTCTCCACGCCGATCGTAACCTTCTCGCCGTTCACATTCCACTCCCTGGATACCGCAAGCGTCTCATTCGTCACAATCGCCTCTGCCAGCACCTTACCAGAGATCGCCTCTGCATTCTTCTGTACGATTCCGGCCACCTTATCGTTGCCGCAGACGGACACTTTGATATGATCCATTACCTCAAAATCCGCATCCTTACGCATCGTCTGGATCTTGCTGATGACCTCATACACGAAGCCCTCCTCGATCAGTTCCGGTGTCAGGCTGGTATCCAGCACGACGGTAACGCTGTTGTCCGCCTCTGTCACATAACCTTCCTTCTGCGCCATATCGATTAGAAGGTCTTCTTCCGCCAGTGCCACTTCCACGCCGTCCACATCAAATTTCAATGCGCCCTGCGCCTTCAGCTCCTCCATTGCCTTCGTACCATCCACTGCGCTCAGATACGCTTTGATACCGCCTAACTGCTTGCCGTACTTCGGTCCCACCGTCTTAAGCTGAGGCTTGAAGCTGTAGCTTGTAAATGCTGACACATCATCGGAAAACTCGATGTTCTTCACATTCAGTTCATCCCTGATGATCTCCTGATAGAAGTCACTGAGTTCATGCTCCGCCCTGACAAACATAGTGCCGATGGGCTGCCGGTTCTTAATATTCGCCGTGTTACGTGCCGCACGTCCCATCACAACGATCTTTAAGACTGCTTCCATATCCTCTTCCAGCTTCTGGTCGATCATCTTCTCATCCGCCGTCGGAAAATCACACAGGTGAATACTCTCCGGCGCATTCTCATCAATGCTCTTCACCAGATTCAGATAAATCTCCTCTGTCATAAAAGGAATCATCGGCGCCGCACATTTGCTGATGGTAACAAGGGCCGTGTACAGAGTCATGTAAGCGTTAATCTTATCCTGCTCCATGCCCTTCGCCCAGAAGCGCTCACGGCTTCTTCTCACGTACCAGTTACTCATCTCGTCCACGAACTCATCCAGCGCACGGGCAGCCTCGGGAATCCTGTAGTTATCAAGATTCGCGTCCACTTCCTTGATCACCGTGTTCAGTTTAGACAAAAGCCACTTATCCATTACAGGCAGCTTGTCATATTCCAGGCTGTACTTCGTCGCATCAAAGCCGTCGATATTTGCATATAATACGAAGAACGCATAAGTGTTCCACAAAGTGCCCAGGAACTTGCGCTGTCCCTCCTGCACTGCCTTGCCGTGGAAACGGTTGGGCAGCCATGGTGCGGAATTGATATAGAAATACCAACGGATCGCATCCGCACCGTAAGTCTCAAGCGCCTCGAACGGGTCCACCGCATTCCCCTTGGACTTACTCATCTTCTGCCCGTTTTCGTCCTGCACGTGACCCAGAACGATAACATTTTCAAAAGGAGCCTTGTTAAACAGCAGCGTAGACTCCGCCATCAGTGAATAGAACCATCCACGGGTCTGGTCTACCGCCTCGGAGATAAACTGCGCCGGGAACTGTTTCTCAAATAACTCTTTATTCTCAAAAGGATAATGGTGCTGTGCAAACGGCATGGCACCCGAGTCAAACCAGCAGTCAATCACTTCCGGCACACGCTTCATCGTCTTGCCGCAGTCCGGACAGGTGATTGTGATCTCGTCGATATAAGGTCTGTGCAGCTCCACCGTCCGCGCCGCCGGATTGCCGGACAGCTTCTCCAATTCTTCGCGGGAACCGACAGACTCCATGTGTCCGCACGCCTCGCACTCCCATACATTCAAGGGCGTACCCCAGTAACGGTTACGGGAAATACCCCAGTCCTGAATATTTTCCAGCCAGTTGCCGAAACGTCCCTCACCGATGGATTCCGGAATCCAGTTGACCGTCTTGTTGTTGCGCACCAGATCGTCCCGCACCGCCGTCATCTTGATAAACCAGGACTCTCTTGCGTAATAGATCAGCGGCGTGTCACAACGCCAGCAGAAGGGGTAATCGTGTTCAAATTTCGGCGCGTCGAACAATTTTCCCTCTTTATCCAGATCCTTCAGGATCTCCGGGTCAGCCTTTTTCACAAACAGACCCGCATAGGGCGTCTCCTGTGTCATCTCACCCTTGCCGTCCACAAACTGTACGAAAGGCAGGTCGTATTTGCGTCCCACCTGGGCGTCATCCTCACCGAATGCCGGTGCGATATGGACGATACCGGTACCGTCCGTCATGGTAACGTAATTGTCACAGGTCACGAAATGAGCTTTTTTCTTCTGCTTCGCCGCTGCTTCCCCTGTACATGCGAAAAGGGGCTCATATTCTTTATACTCCAGATCCGTTCCTGTATAAGTCTCAAGCACCTCATAGGCCGGCTTGTCATCCTCCGACAGTTTACCCAGCACATTGTCCAGAAGCGCCTGGGCCATGTAATAGGTATAGCCGTCCGCCGCCTTTACTTTCACATACGTCTCGCCCGGGTTCACGCAGAGCGCCACATTGGAGGGAAGCGTCCACGGCGTGGTCGTCCACGCAAGGAAATAAGCGTCCTCACCCACTACTTTAAAGCGCACCACCGCGGAACGTTCCTTGACTGCCTTATAGCCCTGTGCCACCTCGTGGGAGGACAGCGGCGTGCCGCAGCGCGGACAGTAGGGCACGATCTTAAAGCCCTTATACAGTAATCCCTTATCCCAGATCTGTTTCAGCGCCCACCACTCGGACTCGATAAAATCATCATGATACGTCACGTAAGGATCATCCATATCCGCCCAGAAACCGACCGTACCGGAGAAGTCCTCCCACATGCCCTTGTATTTCCAGACAGACTCCTTACATTTGCTGATAAAAGGGTCTAACCCGTATTCTTCGATCTGTTCTTTGCCGTCCAGCCCCAGCAGCTTCTCTACCTCTAACTCTACAGGCAGTCCGTGAGTATCCCAGCCCGCCTTACGGGGAACCATACAGCCCTTCATGGTACGGTATCTGGGAATCATATCCTTGATCACGCGGGTCAGAACATGTCCGATATGGGGCTTGCCGTTAGCCGTGGGCGGACCGTCATAAAAGGTATACGTCTCTCCCTCCTTGCGGGAATCCATGCTCTTCTGAAAAATGTCATTGTCCTTCCAGAACTGACAGACTTCCTTCTCTCTGTCTACAAAATTAAGGCTTGTGTCAACTTTTTGATACATGATGTGCTCCTCTCCTTGAAAATAAGAAGACCCCGTCCCGTAAAAGGACGAGGTCAAAGTTCTCGTAATACCACCTGTTACGACGCACTCCCCTCCACAGTCAGCCCGGCCTTCATACGCTTCGCTGTATCTGTCTCACTACAGCCTGTCCGGTCAGTCCTGCTGCTTTCTGGTCATACGGTTCCCGGTAACGGCGGAATGCCGTCAGAGCCTACTGCTTTTACGTCTGCCGGAAAGAGAGCGTGTCCATGCATTGCCGGAACACGATTCACTGGCAGAAAGGTTCGGTCTGAAACTCGGAAGTGATCTTCACTCATCTCCTACTCGCACCGGTCTTGCACCATCACCGGCTCGCTGTGCCTTTGAGAAATCAGCTACTGTCTTCTTCAACGTCTGTGTCTGTTCTTACTTATACTTTATATTACATCTTCCTTCCTGTTGTCAAGATGGTTCCTGCTATTTTATGGTAACAGTTCAACCTTCGGCTTCACCGTCACTCCTGATGCACACAAAATGCTCCAAAGTCGCATTTTGGCGCTTTCGCAACTCATAAAATCGCATACAGAGCGATTTTACTCGCGGAATAGTGCAAGGCTGAACTGTTACATTTTATGTTTCCACAAAACAGGGCCGACCATCCAGACGATGATCAGCCCTATGTACTTACAGCCCCGCCTTCTGGCTCAGAAACTGAATCCACTCTTTTCTCTTCATGACAGAGCACTTATACTTCAAGGTCTTGTCACTGTCAGGCTTCCTGCAGACCACTCTGATCCCTGTAGGAATCACGGGGATCAGGCCGCCCACGTTTACCGTCTTCATTTCCTTGATATCACTGTACTTAACGACAAAGTTGCTTATCCCCGTCAGACCGCCCACAAAGATGAACTTCTCGTTGGTAAAGAAAAAGTTTCCTCTGGTCTGTGACATCATCTCCCACCTGTCGCCCTGTGTGTGCTCAATAATATGGTCATCATCACTTATGTACTCCAATTCTCTCAATGTTGACTCCCACTTGGCTACTGCATCCGGTTTTAACTTCATTTTCTTTCCACCTCTCACACGTAAATATTTTTTTCATAATGATAGCATACTTTTCATAAAAGTTCCACCTCCCCGTTCCTCTCCGAAAAATTTCCATTTAAAATACCGGTTGCAAACGCTCCTCTTTGAAAATATATTTTTCAAAATAGATTTTTTTAAAAAAAGCAAAGAAATTCTTGACCTTATACTAACTATACCCCTTATACTCAGCTTAACAAGTAACCGAAAGGAGGCACATTTCCATTGAACATCAATGAACTGGAACGCCTGACAGGAATCACCAGACAAAATATCCGTTTCTATGAAAAGAAGGAGCTGCTCCATCCGGCAAGAAATTCCGGAAACAATTACCGGGAGTATTCCGCAGAGGATCTTGCTGCGCTTAAGACGATCAAGCTTCTCCGGAAACTGGATTTTTCTCTGGAAGACATTCGTAAGATCCTGTCCGAAGAGATACCGCTTCATGAGATTCTAAAACAGCACCTCAAAGAACTGCAGACAAGGCAGCAGGAACTTAAGGCCTGTATTGATGTTTGCATAGATCTTCTCGAAACGGGTCCTGATTCTCTTAATGTAGACAAAACACTTGAAAAAATGGATAGAATTGAACAGAACGGAGGTACATTTATGTCAATTGTTGAAGATTATAAAAGATATTCTGCAGCACAGCGCAAACGGCACTTTTCCTTCACACCCGATACCATGATAATGAATCCCACAGAGTTCTCGGAGGCGTTATTTCAATATGCCGACGAAAACAACCAGAAGCTGGTTCTCATAAAAGGCGGCATGTATCCGGTCTTTGAGCTTGATGGTGTGGAGTACACAGCAGAACGCATCTTTTGCCGCTTCGGGGCAACGGTGCACTGCACCATGACTCATCCTGAAGAAGACGGCACGGAGAATATTCCGGAGAACCGGAAAATGCTTTACCGGCTGGTCAACGGGCCTTATATTCTGCTGCTGGTTCTCTTTATTTTTATGGCTGTCACCAGGCAGAGCGTCGTGTGGGCGGGTCTGGTAGCCCTCATGATCTTCCCGTATCTGCTCTGGGTGTTCCGGATATTCCCAAGGGGCAGATAGCATTTGTCTGCCGCCTGCGATGCACCTTTATATAGGAACACACAAAGAAAAGATTCTTGTTTCAGACAGACAATCGTGCTAAAATCAAAACAGTAAATTGTCCGTCTGAAACAAGATTGATAACGGAGGCAGCAGCTTGAACCTGTATAAACATAAAGTGCAGTACTATGAGACAGATCAAATGGGCATCGTCCATCATTCAAATTATATACGCTGGATGGAAGAGGCACGGACCGACTTCTTAAGTCAGATCGGATGGAACTATGCAAAGCTGGAAAAAGACGGCATTTTCTCTCCGGTCACGTCTGTTTCCTGCAAGTATACACACCCGGCCACATTCGAGGAAGAGATATCCATCGCTGTAAACGTATTGGAATTCAAGGGTGTCCGGCTTGTGCTGGAATATCATATGACCAATTCTAAAGGCGAAAGCGTCTGTAAGGGCATATCGGAGCATTGCTTTCTGGGAAGCCACGGAAAACTCATTCTTTTAAAAAAAGAGCTTCCTGCATTTCACGACCTTATGACAAAACTGGCAGATTCCTCCCGTCTTCAATCCGCACAATCCGATCTGCAAGCTGAGCAATCTCATTGTTGTGAGTAATCATGACAATGGTCTGGTGAAATTCCGCTCCGGTCCGTTTCAGAAGCCCCAGCACATCCGCGCTGGTCTTGCTGTCCAGATTTCCGGTGGGTTCGTCTGCCAGCACAATGGCCGGTTTTGTAATCAGAGCCCGTGCAATGGCTACCCGCTGCTGCTGCCCGCCTGACAAATTGTTGGGCATTTGGTTCAGCTTATCTTCCAGTGCCAGCATATGAACGATCTCGTCCAGAAACTGCTGATCCGCCCTGTCGCCGTCCAGTTCCACCGGCAGCACGATATTCTCATACACATTCAGAATCGGCACCAGATTATAATTCTGAAAAACAAAACCGATATTGCGGCGTCGGAAGATCGTCAGCTGCTCCTCTGTCTTCATCGCCAGTTCCTCCCCGCGTACCATCACACTGCCCGACGTGGGCGTATCCAATCCTCCCATCATATGAAGCAGCGTAGACTTACCGCTGCCCGAAGTACCCACCACAGCCACAAATTCTCCCTGTTCCACACTGAGGCTCACCCCGTCCAGCGCCCGTGTAATATTAGGCTCCGCTCCATAATACTTTTTCAAATCTATTGTCTGCAATATACTCATTGATTCAGCTCCTCCAAATTCAACTATACTAATCCCCATGTCAGAGCAGGATTCCCCCGTGGGCCGCACCGTACTGCTGCCGTTGAATCTGCTTCCATTGGTCAATAAATCCTCCCGCCACGGCAAAAACCGCTGCAAACAGAACCGTAGTCAGTACGATCGCCGAAATAATAAAAGCGCTTTTTCCCTGATTGGCCCAGATGCGCTGTGCCGCAATCTTTTTGACGGCGGTATTTATGTTGTTTTCCAAAGGCAGTGTCATAATGCTTCCTCACTTGTATCATATCGTTTCGTAAACAGCATAAACATAAAAAGTTACAGAAATGTCCGAAGCCGAATAAAACATCCTCTGTTTTGCTCTCATAAAGCAAAACAGAGGATGCCCATCACCGGAAATCACTCAAAAATCTGCTGCTCTGTCTCCAGTCTTTTCCTTTTCTGTATCAGACGAACAATCCCATACCCACAGAGAGTCCCGCACAGCAGATTAACCACTCCAAGAAGGAGAATACTGTTGTGAAACATAAAATACACGAATATATCATAAATGCCCATATACAGGTTAACCCCTGTAAGAACCGCAATAAAGCGGATGATCATCGTTAAATGTTTCACACGTGATACATTATCCGAATATAATCTGAAATTCTTTTCCTGTGTTTTTTTCCGGAAATAATGCCAGCGAAGCAGTTTCCCCACATGTTCGATGCCTGTTTCTTCCAGAAATTCTATATATTTTGTATTTTCTACTGTATTGCACCTGTTTTCAAAAAATTCCAGGCAGACTGCATATTCGCCGGGAAGACAGTCCTCGAACTCATATCTACACCAGCCGACCCCGACCAGTGCCAGCCCTTTCGCCGCCATTTCATTCAGCCACTTTTCTTCCTCATCAAAATCCCACACCCAAAACCATTTATGAACCGTTTTCCTCATATCTTCCTCCATCCAGCAATCTGCTGCATTTTTATTGTTCCAAAATACGATTACCGTTTTCAAGCAACTCCCTGAGGCGCTGAATCTCACAGCGCAGCATTTCTTTCCCCCGGTCTGTGATCAGGTACTCTTTCTTTCTGCTGCCCTTTTCTTTCAAAATATTATTCTCAGGAAGCGCAACGATCCATCCTTTTTCCAGGAGTGTATTGATCGCACCGTAAAGCGTGCCTGCCGCCAGTTTAACTCTTCCGCCGGAAAGCTGCTCCACATTCTGCATGATACCGTAACCGTGCATCGGTTCCACAAGTGACAGCAGAATATAATAAACAGCTTCTGTAAGTGCTGAATTTCCCAATTGATTCCTCTCCCCTCTCCGCAATATATCGTCTTATGATATATCGTCTGGCGATATAGTATATTATATCGGCAGACGATATATTTGTCAATAACCTCTCAGAAAAAAATCTTTCCTGTCATACTCTTTCCTGTTACCGCCACGGCAAAAACACCGAAAAGACCGAACCTTTTCCCACTTCTGACACAACCTGAACGTAACCGCCCTGTCTCGTAACAATCTCCCTCGTCAGATACAGCCCGATGCCTGCACCGGGCTCCCCGTGCACCTCTTGCTCCCTGTAAAACCGCCGGAATACCGAAGCCTGCCTGCTCTCGGCAATTCCTTTTCCTGTATCAGATATATCAATTTTCACATACATCTCCCACTGTTCCACTGTCACATCAATGCTGCCGCCCTCAGGTGTATATTTCACCGCATTATCCAGCAGATTAAACAATGCTTCCGCAGTCCACTTCCGGTCATGCATAAGCCGCAGGTGCTCCGGGCATGACACAGACACACGGATTCTCTTTTCCTCCGCATGATATACAATACCGCTCATGGCCTGTGCGAGTGTATCATAAAGCATCCCGTCCGTTTTCTCTAACCGGATGGATCCGCTCTCTAACCTTGAAGTCTTGATCAGCGCCTGAAAAAGAAAATCCAGCTTCTCCGTCTCCCTGCTGATCCCCTGTACAAACTCCATCCGCTCCTGCTCTGTCACCGGTCGGGTCAGCAGCGTATCCGTCACCATACGCAGATTGCTCACCGGCGTTTTGACCTGATGAGAAATATCCGATACCAGCATCTGCAGCTTCTGCTGTTCTTCGAATGCCCGCCTCCTGTTTTCCTGCAGAATCTCATAGAGCCGCATGAGCCGGTGGCTGATACGCGCCAGAAGCGTCTCGCTGTCATCCCCCCAGTCCTGTACCTCACCGCCGGCTGTCATGCGGTCCATCGTCTCACAGATATGATCTGTAAAAAGGCACAGCTTTTTGGCAGTCATCTGCATCAAAACCGCCATCCACGCAAAAGCGGCGGCAGTAAAAAGAATACCGCAGACAAGCGCCAGGCTGTCTCCGGTTCGTAGATAAAGAAGGACAGCAGCGGACATAATCGTGAGCCCGGTGCCGGCCAGTACTGTGTGATAGATCGTTTTGACAGATACTGTCTGTCGTTGTGCTGTATTTTTCAACCTGCCTTGCTTCATATTCTTCTTGTCTCCATTCCAAAACATCCCGAACTCCCGACTCCTCACGCCCTAATTCTGCCGGCCGCCTGTCCACTGATAGCCCATACCGTACACCGTCTTGATATACCGGTCTCCCCCGGCTTCGATCTTGCCTCGCATACGGCTGACGGCCGTAGTCAGCGTATGCTCATCTACATAATTCTCCTCCGCATCCCACAGCTTTTCCAGAAGCTGCCCCCGGGTCAGCACCTGCCCGGCATTCCGGCAGAACAGGCGGAGCATCTTATATTCCATGGCCGACAGCGCAATCTGTTTATCCCCCAGCATCGCGGTCTGCCCCGAAAAATCAATGCACAGCTTTCCATCGTCATAAATATCCACCGATGGCTTATGGCGCTCTACCATGGCAAACATCGCGCTGATCTTATGCTGCAGCGCCGCAATAGAGAAGGGCTTGGTAATATAGTCCACCGCCCCCGCTTCATATCCCCTGATCTGGTCATTCTCCTGGTCATTGGCAGTCAGAAAGATGATCATCGTATCCGGATATTCCGTTTTAATCTGCCTGCTGATCTCATATCCGCTTCCGTCGGGCAGATTAATATCCAGCAGCGCCAGATCAAACTCCTTCTCCTGCAGTGCCTCCACTGCCGTCTGCTTATCTGACACAGATGTGACTCCATATCCGTCCAAAGTAAGGTTGTATGTTAACGTCTTATTTAAAAGATGATCGTCCTCAACGACTAAAATCTGCTTCATGAATCCGTCCTGTACCCCTTTCATTTCATTACGCACATGCCTGAAATACAGACACGCCTTTATTCCTGTGACACAATCTATTATGAAAAATCTTCATAAATATACTTGTCCAGTTCTTCTCTGCCGTCCAGATACAATCTGCTTACTTCCCGATACAGGCATTCATAGAACTCCACTGCTGTATGCTGTCTCTCCTTTGCGATCTGTACCGCCCGCACCGTATAAAAACTCTCATACACATTTTCCAGCTTATACTTGTATTCCTGAAAAAATGACGGCGAGGAGTCACCTTCCCCCGTAGAAACCGTTCCGTCAGGCAAAAGAGAATAGAGCGGCTCCGAAACAATACCTTTATAAATTAAAGTTCTTGCAATGCCCAGCGCACCTGTCACATCCAGCTTATCAGCATCAAAGAGAATCCTGCCTTCCAGACTCTGGGGCAGGTCACTCTGCCTGTATCTGTGTGTACGTATACAGTCTCTCACTTTCCCCGCCCAATCCGCTTCAAATCCATGTTCCACCAGAAATCCATATGCTTTCTCACTTCCCACCTTTGCATGACACAGCGCAGGATTCTCAAACTGCTCCTTTCGTCCTATGTCATGGAGCAGGCAGGCTGCAATCAATACATCATAATCCACATCTTTCTCTGTTCGCGCAATTTCCAGCGCATTGTACAGCACACGGTATATATGTCCGCTGTCATGAGCACTGTCGTCCATACAGGACAGCATGTAATTTTCCAGCAAAACATAAGTCTTTTTTTCCATAAAAGCAATCCTTCCTTTCTCAACCTGCCCCATCCTTACGCCACCTGCAAATTCAGGCACCGGCACAAATCTGTGCCTGAACTTGTCTGTCCATCGCTATTATAGCATGAAACTCCCCTCTTATGTGTAATCTCCTCCATCAGCCTGAAAAGACTCTGTCGTTTTTCTGACTTTCTGTGTTAAGAAAGCACTGACCGGACCACCGCTTCCCGGGGACTTTTTCGACTATATACGTAATTTCTGTTTTTTATCGATACTCTGTAAACTATAAAAAGTAGTAGGAAAAAGACCCTTTATATGGTATGATTTACCTATCTGACTGTCAAAGAAGTTTTGTGCATGAATCAAAAATATAATACGGAGAATGGAGGACACTGATATGAGGTTAGCATACGGCAGCAGTAAGAAAGGTGATGTGTCAGAAGCATTAAAAAATATTACAGAGCCTGCGGCGCTGTTTTTTTCTGTCGCAAATGAGAATATGCTCGAGCACACAGCCCATGAAATTGAAAGGATCTTTCCCGGCGTTCCCTCAATAGGCGGCGTTGGGCAGGCATATTGCGGCAATCAGTTTTTTGATGCAGGTATTACGGTTATCGCAATGAAAGAAAACATTAAAGTCGCAGCAGACGTTCTTGAACAGGCATCTGTCATGCCCATGAAATACATCAGACGCCTTGAGAATGCTGTAAAGGCGGTAGGCGGTGAACGGGAGAAGACGGCATGTTTTGACATCTGTTCGGCAGGCGTGGACGTTCGCGCTGTCACCACACTTTCAAATTATCTCTGCCCTTTGGGATACGATCTCGCCGGCGGAACAAGCAACTCGGCTGCAGTTGCCTGCAATGGAAAAATCTATAAAGACGCTTGCGCCTTTTTTATCTTTAAAAGTCTCAAAGGAAAAATAAAATCATACAAAGAAAATATCTACATACATCCACAGGAAAATGAAAAGCAGTTTATGGTAACAGAGGCAGATCCCCGGAATTATAAGATCCGCACTCTTGAAAACACTTCTGCTGAGAAAGTATATACTTCCGAACTCGGCATCAGCAGAGATAAAATCACCACTCAGACCTTTAAGAATCCCTTTGGACACGTCTGTGGAGGTGATACATATATCATTTCCATAAAGGGCGTTGAATCAGATGGAAGTATCACCACATTCCGTCCCGCCAACAAGATGGACTTTCTTACCATATTGAGCATGAGTGATTACCGCGAGGTAGTGCAGGATACGATTGCAAAGATCAAAAATGACCTTGGCGGTGCATCGGCAGTACTTTCCGTCAATTGTCTGTTCCGGTACATCATGTTCAACGATGACCATTACTGGGATAATTATCTTTTAGAGATGTGCCGCAGTTTTTCACATGCAGGCATGGTTGGTGTCGGCGAACACTACAATACGCAGTTTGTTAACCAGACCATGTGCTGTCTGGCATTTGAGTAGAGAGGGGAGGAAAAGACATGTTTAAATTATTCGGAAACGCCGGAAACAAAAATATGGAAAAGGATTCCGCATCCCTCATGGCGGCAAAAAAGCAGGAGAGTTTTGACAAACATCCTTTGCATTATGCATTGACAAGCGTATATAAGGTTGTCAATGAACTGACAGAAGATGTTTTCCTTACCACCAAGCAAATGCGCTATGCAACAGAACGTCTCTCAGGACTGAGAGAGGAAATGACCGGACCTCAGGGTGAAGTAAGCGCTCTGGAAGACGGATTTCAGGAGATCACAACAGCAGCAGACCATTTTAGCGATGTGGAGGCTGAAATTGATGAGTCTGTCGCAGAGGCTCAATGCCAGCTGGATCAGTTGACACAGGACTCCAATATTTTACAGGAGAATTTTAAGAATATGTCCAACACCTTCGACATGCTGCAGGACGCTCTGGATAAAATCAACAAAAGCCTGACGGGTATCAGTGCGGTTGCTGACCAGACAAACCTTTTGGCGCTGAATGCCAGCATCGAGGCTGCCAGAGCCGGAGAACAGGGACGGGGCTTTGCTGTCGTCGCGGAAGAGGTAGGAAATCTTGCACAGACCAGCCGGAATATGGTCGAAGGCATCCATGCAAATATTCTGGAAGTAGAGCGCCAGAGCAATGAACTGAACAAGTTTATCCAGGCATCTGATGAAGCAGTGCTTTGCAACATAAAGAGCATCGAGCAAACCGGTAGATATTTTGATGATATCAAGAAAAGTGCCGCAGGTACGGCCGGAGTTCGAAGTGCGATCGAAAGCGCCGTGGATCGAAACCGGGCATATGTAAAAACCGTTGAAGATTCCCTTATGGGAACAGCCGGCATCTACAGCGACATTATTGACCGGATGGATATTGATGACAGTAAAAAAGGTGTACTGATTGAAACCTTTCAAAATATTATTGAACAGGCCATTGCCATGGTGGAAGAACTGCCCTGATTTTTCAGGGCAGTATTTTGTCACCGTCTGAGAAATTTTCAGCACGGATATCCCAAACAACAGATTCAGAAAGGTCAGGTCTTATGCACCGAAGCACATTCATTGCATTTCTAATACCGTTAATCATGCTGGCCATCGCCATGACATTCCGCTATTTCAGTAATGACAGTATGGGACAGATGTTGACACCTTCCACAGACTCGTTATACACGGGCGGCATCACTGAAAGGGAAATAGTCTCAATGGTTCATAAACAACTTTTCGAATTAAAAGAGCTGGGGATTGACGCTGTTTCTTTAGAAGGACAGATTACCGACAGTCTCACCTCATTTCCGGCCGAAGTCATGGAAGCAATGGATACCAGCCAGCTAAGCGGCCTGATTCTTACAAACATTGACTGGCTGCTCTACCAGGATGAGGCGGCAAAACCTGCTGCCGGACCGAGGCAGTTCTTCTGTTTTGACATGGAGTGTATGGAACTTGATACCATGTACACCACTTTTGTGCAGAGTGTCGCCGAAATTGCCGGAGACGATCTTGTTTTCACAGACATTGCAGAAGATACCAGCCAGGTCGATTACGACTCCGGCACCGGCATACAGACCATTTCTTTTTGCTGTAACGGCAAGGCTTATCAATATAACGCCAGTGTCTATTACGATTGGTTTGATGTAGGAATACTGAGTTTTATGAATGATGTGATCTCTGAACAGAGCGATGACAGGCATCTGTATGTGACAAGCGACGGCTATCAGGAGTGTATCGTATTCTGCCGGACGGGAGACTGGGTCTCACAGCTTAAGAAAACAACCGGAATTATTCTGGAACAGCCGTAAAGCTTCATCCCGCAAGAAAACGCCGGGAATAATAATCGGGAATATTCTGCGGATGACCTTACCGCGCTTAAAAAGAAAATGCTGTCTTTTTCTTCATAACTGTCAGCAGACAGAACTTTGTCTGGTCGGCTCTGGTTTGATCCGTTAACGCTAATTCGTTTATTATATTCCTAAAAATATATTGTTTTTTAATTACCGATATGTTATGATTCACTCAAAGCATATATATTTCTAATTATCTATGATTTGTTCATTTCATTCTGTTTATCTGAAATCTATGCTTTTAATCCCATCAAATTGAAGGCAGGAGATTTCGAGAAACAGGACTCTCCTGCGAAGGAGGTCAAATGAAGATTCCTGCTCCAAAATTTATTGTTTTTTACAATGGATTGAAACAATTACCAGAAACCATGTCCCTGAAATTGTCGGATTCTTATTATACCAGCGAACCCGATCCACAGCTTGAATTGAAGGTTACCATGCTCAACATTAATTCCGGAAACAATGATAAAATGTTAGATGAATGTAAAACCTTGAAAGAATATATGCTTTACATAGAACACATTCGTAAATATCTGGCTCTGCCGGAAACCACTTTAGAAATGGCAGTAGAATGCGCTGTAACCGAATGTATCAAAAAAAAATTCTGTCAGACTTTTTAAGGCAAAATTGAGCGGAGGCCATCAGTATGAGTATTTTTGAGTATGACGAAGAACTGTTAAAGAAAACCGAATATAATTACGGAAGAGAAACCGGAATGAAATTAATTGACACTTTGTTAAAAGCCGGAAGAACTGAAGACATTTCAAAAGCCATGGAAGATTCCGCATATTGTGACAAATTGCTGCATGAATACAATATTGTGCCGGATTATTTCTAGTACAACGAACAATTCATTTAGTAAAACACCCCTCCTGCCATCCACTCATGACAGAAGGGGTATTCTTTTATTCCGCCCTGTTCATCGCCGCAATGAAATCCTTCTGGTCCGTAAAGATCTCATTCGTATAAGGGTTCTTCTTCTGCGCCTTCGCGCGCTTTAAGATCACCGCGAATACCACGATATTTACCGCGATAGAGAGCACCGAAATGATTCCCTGTGCAGCAGGATTTGCCGTAGCCGGCATCGCCTCTCCGAATGCTGCCGCGGCGCCGCCTGCCCCGTACACGGATGATACGGTAGTGAAACGGCTGCCGTCCTGGAACAGCGGGAATACCTGCGCGAACATGCACCACAGCGCCAGCGTATTGGCACGGTTCTGAATCCAGCCACCCTTATTCCAGAGCGCATTCGCAATCGTAGGCGCCAGAAGCAACGCAAATCCGCAGTACCATGCATGGGTCGGCAGATTCAGATAAGTATACTGGAAATTCCAGATATCATATGCAAGAATAAACTGCCATGTCATATCCGGCCAGAGCATATCCTTTTTATCCCTGGATGAGTAAATTCCCCACCATCCTGTCATGCAGACAATGTTGATGAGTCCGGCAATGCCGTTTAAGACATTCCACCAGCCGCCGTAGAGCCATACGCCCTCGGAAGATTTCCACCAGCCGCCCATGATGTCGCCTGCCCGGACAGCAGACTCAAAATCGGATACTACTGCAATCAGAATGTTAATCGCAACAATCACAAACGGGAATACCTTAAAGGCATGGGATTTTCCCAGACTTCCCCACTTATACTTCAGGACCATAAAGCCGATACATCCGGCCAGTGCAGCGTACAGCTTCGCATAATGAAACCAGCTGTTCATATGGACGTAGGTCTGGTTCGTCAGCGCCCACTCCGCACCTTTCGCCGCGCCCACATATATGGAAATAAAATAAACCGTCAGCACCGCCGGGATCGCGAAGAAACACAATCCACCTCCAAATTTCGTCCGCCGTGCAACCTCATTCATAATGATCAGCCCCGCAAAAACAAGCACCCAGCCTAAAAGCTGCCAGCCGATCATACCGTCACTTAAATGAAACATATTAATTCCCCCTCTCATTTCTCTTCCTTATAAGATTTTTCACACCGCCGTCTTACGTGTTCTGCCACTTTAACCGTACCCGTGGCAAACTGACAGTCCCTGTGCAAAAACAATCTCCTGATCAATAGACTTCTATTTCTTTAATATTGAACTCACTTCCCTGTAACAGCCACGTATCCGGGCTGTGGCAATAAGGACAGATCTTGCCGTGCTCCACGGTGGAATAAGTCTTCTCACAGCCTTCACAGTAAGTAACGGCAGGCAGAATCTCCACAACAAGTTCCGCCTCCGAGAAAAGCTCCCGCTTCTTCGCCGCCCATTTCCAGCAGTTTTGCAGATAGGACTCGATCACCGTAGACACCTCTCCCAGTTCCAGAACGACTTTGGAGATCCCCTCCACCTCATTCTCAGCCGCAACCTTTTCCAGACTGTCCATAATATGAAATACAACACCTAATTCATGCATCTGTCTCTCCATCCAAATTATCAGCAAACGGAGAACGCCCGCTTTCTGCATTCTCCCAGACATGACTCAGCCACTTACAACTCACGGAAAATGCCCGCTCTTTCCTTTCTCCCGGACATGACTCAGCTTACGGAGAATGCCCGCTCTCGGCATTCTCCCAGACATGACTTAGATATACTTAGGCTGTGTCCTTGACAGCCTTAGTATATCTTCATGTCTTCTTCATGTCTTCTTACGCCTTTGGCTTCGGTGCAAACTTGACTTTTATAGACTGCTTCACCATATTCGGCAGAATATATTTCAGCTTATCTTCCGATTTCACCATTGTAGAACAGCCCGGCAGTTCCCTGTGAAGCGTAATCGCGTCAAACACACATTTCGTCGTACAGATCCCGCAGCCGATACATTTGTTCGGATCAACCACCGACGCGCCGCAGCCAAGACAGCGGGAAGTCTCCGCTTTCACCTGCTCCTCGGTCAAAGTGTGTGACAGATCACGGAAGGAACGGGCCTGTGCCTCTTCCGCTTTCTCCGGTCTCTGCCTGTCGGTATTGTCATAGCTTGCAATGAAAATATCATCCTTATCAAGCTCTATGAAATCCCGCCTGTTTCTTCCGATGGTCAGCGTGCAGTGCTCATGCACGAACCGGTGCAGAGAGATTGCTCCCTCACGTCCCGCCGCAATGGCATCTATGGCGAATTTCGGTCCCGTGTAGACGTCGCCGCCCACGAAGATATCCGGCTCCGCTGTCTGATACGTCAATCTGTCGGCAATCGCGCCGCCGTTCGGACGCAGTTCTACTTTCGTATCTTTCAGAAGGTCGCCCCATACAATTCCCTGTCCTACGCTGAAGATCACGCCTGCACAGGAAACGGTCATGGTATCCTCCTCATCATACACCGGCGCGAAACGATGGTTCTCATCATATACACGGGTACATCTCTTGAATACCACGCCTGTCGCCCTGCCGTTCTCCGTCAGGATCTCTTTCGGTCCCCAGCCGTTATGAATGGCAATGTTCTCTTCCGTCGCTTCCAGAATCTCCTCCCGGCTGGCGGGCATCTCGTCACGGCTCTCCAGGCAGAACATGGACACCTTGCCGTCGCCGCACCGGGTGCTCACTCTGGCCGCATCGATTGCCACATTTCCGCCGCCCACAACAATCACGTCGCCGCCCAGATCAAACTTCTCTTTCTGTCCGGCTTCTTTCAGAAATTCCACCGCCGTATAAACGCCTTGCGCATCCTCGCCGGGCACGTTCGGTTTCCTGCCGCCCTGACAGCCGATGGCTATGTAAAATCCCTTGTAGCCCTGTTCACGAAGCTGCGGGATCGTAACATCTCTGCCGACCTCCACACCGCATTTGATCTCTACGCCCATGGCTCTGATCACATCAATCTCCGCCTCGATCAGATTTTTTTCCAGTTTATAGGAAGGAATCCCGTAAGTCAGCATACCGCCGGGCTTCTCACTCTTCTCGAATATGGTCGGCTTATACCCCTTATCCGCCAGGTAATACGCGCAGGACAATCCTGCCGGGCCGGCACCGATGATGGCGATCTTCTCGTCGAAGCTTCCCTTCAGGGACGGCACTGTCGGTTTCGGTATGTAGCGCGTTTCCGCATTTAAATCTCTCTCTGCCACAAACCTCTTCACTGCGTCAATGGCAACCGCCTCATCCAAAGTCCCCCGCGTGCAGGCATCCTCACAGCGTCTGTTACAGATCCGTCCGCAGATTGCCGGCAGCGGGTTATCCTTCTTGATCAGCGCCAGCGCTTCCTCATACCGCCCTTCCTTAGCCAGTTTCAGATAGCCCTGCACCGCAATATGAGCCGGACACGCCGTCTTACAAGGCGCAGTTCCCGTATCGTAGCAGTTGATCCTGTTCACATCCCTGTAATTGTGGGTCCACATATGCTCGCCCCACTTCTGTTCCTGCGGAAGCGGCATCTTCGGGTAGTCCACTTCACTGCCGTCCTTCCTGCACAGCTTCTGTCCCAGTTTCACCGCACCCGCCGGACATGCTTCCACACATTTTCCGCAGGCAACGCACTTATCCTTATCCACTTTTGCAATATAAGCGGAACGGGACATATTCGGCGTGTTAAAAAGCTGGGAGGTCCTGAGTGCATAGCACACGTTCACATTGCAGTTACAGATCGCAAAGATCTTGTTTGCGCCGTCAATGTTTGTGATCTGATGAACAAACCCGTTATCCTCCGCCTGCTTAAATATGTCAAGCGCTTCCTCTTTCGTGATATAGCGTCCATCCTTCTGGGTCTCCACCACGTAATCCGCCATGTCGCCCACTGCCACGCACCAGCCCTCCGGGTCATCGGCACAGCCTTCATCATGTACCAGACGGGAACGACGGCAGGAACAGGGGCTTGCCGCATACTTGCCTTCATATTTCGACAGCCAGTAGGAAATATGTTCCAGATCAATGGATTCGTTTTCCATCTCGATAGCCTTTTCCACCGGAATGACATGCATACCGATACCGTTTCCGCCCTCTCCCACAAAAGGCGTTACCATCTCAAGGGGCAGTCTGGACATATGCTCGAAGAACAGCGTGACTTCCGGGTGTTCTTCCACCACTTTGCTGTTCATATTAAAAAATTCCGCCGAGCCGGGCACAAACATGGGAAGCAGATACTGTTTCTCATGCTTTGGGTTCTCCCAGTTATATTCCAGTATGCCCTTTACGGACATCGCCTGCAGCTTCGGTTCCAGTTCTTTCTCCGAAATTCCCGTCAGCTTCGCAATCTCCGGCAGCGTTTTCGGTTTTCTGACGCCGAGTTTTAAGGCGATTTCCGCCTCCTCGTCGGTCACCACGCCTGCCAGGCCCCAATACTCCGGATCATCCGGCGTGATCTTCTTGATCCCCAGCTTCTGGGGTATCCTGTCCGTGATCATCTTTCCCAGTTTGACAATGCTCTCCCGGGGCGGTTCGCTGTGATCCGTCTTATGCTCCGGATAGACGTACTCCGGATATAATTCTTTGTCCAGTTTTCTCTCCATACCTTCCTCCCTCACAGTGTATTTTATTTCCTGCAAAAAATTTCTTTCCTGATTCACTATATCACTTTCACGAAGCTCCTATGCCTCACGCCACTTCCTCACTTCTTCTTCCAGCCAGTCTGCCCACTCCTGTATGCCTTCCCCTGTCCTGGCGCAGACCGGAATAATCTTCGCCCGGGGATTGCGCATATGTATGTATTCTCTGCACTTCTCCATATCGAAATCAAAATACGGCAGGACGTCGATCTTGTTGATCAATACCACGTCACAGATCGAAAACATGAGCGGGTACTTTAACGGCTTATCGTCACCCTCCGGCACGGACAGAATCATGGCATTTTTAGACGCCCCGGTGTCGAACTCTGCCGGGCACACCAGATTCCCCACATTCTCAAGGATTGCCAGTTCGATTCCTTCCGTCTGCAGTCCGTCCAGCCCCTGTCTGGTCATCTCTGCATCCAGATGGCACATTCCCCCGGTATGTAGCTGGATCACCTTCGCCCCGGACTCCGAGATCGTTCTGGCATCCACATCGGAATCTATATCCGCCTCCATCACCCCGATCTGCAGTTTATCCTTTAATGCTTCAATCGTCTTCATCAGCGTAGTGGTCTTGCCCGAACCCGGCGACGACATGAGATTTAACAGGAAAACTCCTTTTTCCCTTAACTCCTGACGTAAAAGTTCCGCCTGTCTGTCATTGTCCGCATAAACACTCTGTTTGATCTCTAAGATCCGTACTTGTTTCATGTATCTCTCCTCCGTCCCGATACTGTCATCATTAATCTTATTTTACTATACAGTACCCTGCCACTTCAATTATTTCGTCATATTTTAACAAAATATATGTAACAGTTTGTTCCTGTTCACACAGGATTTAGCATTTGCTGCTAAATCCGTGCGAAAACGACTGTCTTGTCATATGTCTTGTCTATTTTTCGTAAAACTCTTTCCATACACAGCGATTTGGTGTAAAATAAACATACGCTGTATGCAGACAGCCCTGTATACACATCCTATGAACGATGGTCCCGCAATCTGAAAAGGACTGTCGAAGAAACCCAAAACGAACAAGTTCGTTTTAATATTGTGCCTATGCCCAAATTCACAGGTTAAGCAAGAATGGAGGAGTACAATGGACAGACAAAACCTGACTCTGCTCACGGATCTATATGAACTGACTATGATGCAGGGTTATTTCAAGAACAAAGACCGGAACGAAACGGTAATCTTTGACGCTTTTTACCGGAGCAATCCATGCGATGGGGGTTTTGCCATCGCTGCAGGTTTAGAGCAGGTGATCCAATATATCAAAGAACTGCATTTTGAGCCGGAGGATATCGAATATCTCGCCAGCCTTGGAATCTTCGGCAAAGATTTTCTCGACTATCTGAAAGATTTCAGATTTACCGGCGATATCTATGCAATCCCGGAAGGAACCGTGGTCTTCCCCAGAGAACCGCTTGTGAAAGTGATCGCACCGATCATGCAGGCCCAGCTTATAGAAACCGCCATTCTGAATATCGTCAATCATCAGAGCCTGATTGCAACCAAAGCCGCCCGTGTCTGCTATGCGGCCCGCGGCGACGGCATTATGGAATTCGGCCTGCGGCGCGCCCAGGGTCCGGATGCAGGAATCTACGGCGCAAGGGCAGCCATGATCGGCGGCTGCATCGGAACATCCAACGTGCTGTGCGGACAGCTTTTCGATGTCCCGGTAAAAGGAACCCACGCCCATAGCTGGATCATGAGTTTCCCGGATGAATACACTGCTTTTAAAACCTATGCCGACATGTACCCTTCTGCCTGCATTCTTCTGGTTGACACTTACGACACCCTGAAATCCGGCGTTCCCAATGCCATCCGCGTCTTTACGGAAATGAGAGGTGCCGGCATTCCGCTTACTTTCTATGGTATCCGTCTGGACAGCGGAGATCTGGCGTATTTGTCAAAAAAAGCCAGAAAAATGTTAGATGAAGCGGGCTTCCCCGATGCGGTCATCTCTGCCTCCAATGATCTGGATGAATTTCTGATCCAGAGCCTGAAAGATCAGGGTGCCGCCATCACTTCCTGGGGCGTGGGCACCCACATGATCACCTCAAAAGACTGCCCTTCCTTCGGCGGCGTTTACAAACTGGCTGCCATTATGGGCAAAGACGGCAGATTTATTCCGAAAATTAAATTGTCCGAGAACACGGAAAAAGTAACCAATCCGGGCAACAAAACCATTTATCGGATCTACGAAAAAGAAACCGGAAAGATCAAGGCCGACCTGATCTGTCTGGTAGATGAAACATTCAATGCCGAAGAGCCTCTGCTCCTGTTCGATCCCAACGAACCATGGAAAAAAACAAAACTTCCCGGCGGCAGTTACACACTTCGGGAATTGATGGTGCCTGTTTTCAAGGGCGGCGAGTGCTGCTATACCTCTCCGAAGGTGATGGACATCCGCACTTACTGCCAGGAAGAGCAGAATACTCTCTGGGAAGAGACAAGACGTCTTGTAAACCCGCATAAAGTATATGTGGATCTGTCCAGCAAACTATACGACATCAAAATTGAACTGCTGGATCAAATGAATCAAATGTGATCTGTTGCTGTTTAACGCCTCCCGGCACAACGGAACAGACAAAAGGAACTTTACAAAATATTTCTGCAAACCTGAACAACCGGGAGAATGAGGTTTTACATGGAAAAACAGCGTCAGACATATACTTATCTGGAAACCGATGGAGAATTTATGATGCGTGAACTGGACAGGGGTGATCTGGAACAGTTCAACGCTCTGCTCCAATATGCATTTCAGGTTACATCCTATGATCTTTTTCAGACAGGCTGGCAGCAGGATGAGATCAAATACGCCAAACGTCCGATTCTCGAAGAAGCCTACGTGATCGGATGGTTTTATCACGGTAAACTTGCCTCCATGATCGTGGTCTATTCCATGAAAGTCAACATTCACGACACGATTATGGCAATGGGCGGCATCACCGGTGTTGCCACTTACCCGGAATATACCGGACGCGGGCTGATCCATTCCCTGATGAAACATGCGCTGGATTATATCCACAGCCAGGGAATGCTGCTCTCCTTTTTGTACCCCTACTCTATCCCTTTTTACCGCAAAATGGGATGGGAAATCGTGTCCGATAAGCTGTCGTTTACCGTCAAGGACACACAGCTTCCCAAACCGCGCCCCGTAGACGGCATGGTAGAGCGCGTCAATCTGGACTCCGAAGACTATCACAATGTACATTCCTATTTTGCTCTGCAGCGGCACGGCGCACTGATCCGTGACACACTGTCCTGGGAAGAATACTGGCGCTGGGACAACGAGGATATCATTGCCGCCGTATATTACAGCAAAGAACACAAACCGCTGGGGTACGTGGTCTACTACATCGCCAATGAGATTTTTCATATCAAAGAAATGGTGTATCTGAATATCGAGGCAAACTACGGGCTTTGGAACTATATCAGTGCACATTTTTCCATGATCACCCAGGTACAGGGGGATAACTATTCAGGTGAACCCATGGCCTACCTGTTCGAAGACAGTGAGATCACGGAGACGATCTCGCCCTATATCATGGCGCGGATCATAGATGTAAAAGAATTTCTTTCTGAATATCCGTTCCAGATCCAGCCGGAAGATTTTAAGCTGCATTTTCTGGTACATGATGAAATGGCACCCTGGAATGAAGGCGATTACATGGTCTCCTGGCATGACGGCAAGACCGTCTGTGAGCGCGTAGACGATAACCAGTCCATCAATGTGGTGGAGTTGTCAGTCAACACACTCACTGCCATGTTTATGGGATACAAACGGCCTTCCTATCTGTATGAACATGAAAAAATCAAAACCGAGTATTATATGCTGACATGGCTGGAACGTATCATTCCGGTGGAGAAAGCTTATTTCTCGGATTATTTCTGATGCGGAATCTTCTCAAAAGCATTTCTCACCGTACATCTTGTTTTTGGAAAAGTATTATTGTCACTGACAGCAAAATCATAGTCAGAACCACTATTGCAAGAACAGACGCTAGTACAGACTCTGCTTTCACGGTTTCATTTAGAATCATTTGATTGCTCCAATAATTCGGAAGTAATTTGGAAACAGCATTTTCTGCACCCGCCAGATAATTTCCAGCATACATAATCACCAGCGTTAAACTGAACGTAACAAATGGATTTACAAACAACCCGGCCAAAAAAGTAATTCCTGTCAAACACAGGTACATTATCATCTGTAAGGCAATGGAACACCATACATTCATGGTAGAAACACCATCTATTGTAGAAGCAAACGTTCCCGTTCCCACTGATGAACCAGATATGAATAAATAATAAGCGCTGATACTGACTAACAATGTTCCCACAATAGAAACAACGGTCACAATCACCGTGGCAAAATATTTTCCTAAAACAACGGTTGAGCGTTTCCCTATCCGTAGCAGCATAAACTTGATCTGTCCTCTTTCAATCTCCCCGGAAAATTGAAAAGCAGCAAACAGAATCATTAAAATTCCTATAATGCCCAATCCGGATAATACGTTCCAGACGATGAAAACAAAGTCCATACAGGAGTAAACGCCTGTACCGTCAGTCGTCAAGTTTAATTTGACAACTCCATTTGCATATCCCAACGTAACAATGACTGTCAACGCCATGGGAAGAAACAGAATCAGACTGCTTTTCCGATGGGTGTTCTTATAAAGTTCTGTTTTGATAATTTGTGCTAAACTCATATTAGTTCCCCTCCTGTCTCATTAGCTCCACAAAGGATAAGCCGCTGCTTTTCATATTTTCGTATGTGTCGGCATACGAGATCACACCATTGTTCAAGATCACAATATCATCGGCAAGGTCACACACCTCGGTAAGCTGGTGGCTGGAAAAAATGATAGATGTTTTGTTTTCCCGGCAGAGTTTCCGCAGCAGCTCCTTCACATCCTCTATTCCAATAGGGTCAAGCCCCACAAACGGCTCATCCAAAATCAGCAGTACAGGTTTTGTGATCATTGCCTGCGCAAGTGCCAGACGCTGCTTCATACCGAACGAAAACGAGCGAACGCTTTTTTTACCGGATGATTCCAACCCCACAAAAGAGAGAAGCTCCCGGATGCGTTCATCCTGTTCTGCGGCAGGAACCGCCTTTGTGAGCATCATGATGACTTTCAAATTCTGATATGCCGTCATATCATCGTAAAAACTGACATCTACGAGCGAACCGATTTCCGCTTTCATTGTCTCATCGGATGGCATCAGTTTCTTTCCATGAAAAATGATTTCCCCTTGATAATTCGTGTTCAGCCCGAGAATGGACTTCATCAGTGTTGTTTTCCCTGCTCCGTTCTTTCCAATCAGTCCCAGAATATGTCCCTGCTTAATCTGAAAGGATACATCTTTCAGTACGGGGGATTTCCTGTAACCCTTTTGCAGACGCCGGACATCCAAAATAACATTTTCATTCATGCAATAGTTCCTCCTATCTCTGCTTGAAATAAACCAGCACGGCAAGAACAGCCAGTGCAATTAAGATTAAAATCGCCAAAATTAATTTCCACATTCGCTTGCCTCCTTTGCTCTACAGGTACTTTAGCACATAAAAAAGCAGCTGCCGCAACTGTCCTCAAAACAGTGGGTAACTGCCCCTGAAATTTTATTGATAAAAAAGCATGACGCTTACGGTATACATGTTCCCGCTATACTCATACTCCATTGTTCCGTGATATTTCTCTACTGCCGATTTTATATTTTTCATTCCCCATCCGTGATGCAGCCTGTCCGCCTTGGAAGTCACAAAGTTCCCTTTGGTCATCACCGGTTCTTCCAGACAGCTGTTTGCGATTTGTATCATAATAAACTGATTAATGCGCCGGATGGTTACGGACAACTTCTTTGCAGATGTCTCCGACAGTTTCTCACACGCCTCGATCGCATTATCCAGCAGATTCGTCAAAATCGTACACAAGTCCACCGGATCTATGTTACAGTCTTTCGGATATTCAGCGTGAATTCTTGTTTCTACCTTCTGCTCCCTTGCAAGTTCCGCTTTCTGGCTTAAAATATAATCAACAGCCTCAATACCTGTATACTGTTCCACAGAATAAGCCTTCCTGTTCCTGCCCAGGCTTTCCAGATAGACTTTCGCCTCCTCAACTTTACCATCTGCCAGATAGTTTTGAATCATGCAAAAGTGGTTTCCCATATCATGATACAGACGGGCGTTCGATTCATAGGACTCCTTTGCCACCTGATAATTTTTGGCCAGCAGTTCATTCTGCAAAGCTGTATATTCCTGTTCCTGCCGTATCTGCCGCAGGCGATAATAGAAATAGGCGGAACAGATGATAAAGACGAACGCCAATGCTAAAACAGTCTGGGTCAAATCCGCCTTCAAATTCGCTGCCGCATTCCTTGACAGCCAATAGGTTGCACTCATAAATCCTAATATTGCACCTGCCAATGCAATTCTCGCCTTTCCCAACCGTAATGCTGCTCTTTTCAACAGGAAATGAACAAACACCATAACAAGACTGTCTACTATCTTAAACAGGATGATCACATAGATACGCATGGTACTGAATCCCACTTGAAATCGCACCGAAAAACCCTGACCGACAGCGTTCTCAAGCAGCATCACGATCAGGCCTTCCACAAAATTCAGCCCTGTAACATAAACCACGAATACAAAAAGGAAACTGATAAAGTTCCCCTGAAACAGGATACAGGCGCCAAACGCCATTGCAAAAGCAGAATAAATAATCGTTGTAAGGCTGAAAGACAAATCAATAAAGTTAAGTAAAATCACACCGGCAGTAATAATAGATGTAATCACCAGAAACATCATCATCTGCTTTTTTCTTTTGAATTGTTCCGGCGCCAGTACATGAATAATCGAAAAATAAAACACCACTTCAATGAATGTCGCCAGCCATTCTGCCAATATCTGAACCCCGATCATATTTGTTTCCTCCAGAAACGGAGCATGGTCGTCTTAAAATCCGAAAGGTTTGTTTTACTGATGGCAATGCGTTGATCCTCCACAAAAAGTATACTCCTGTCGTCCATGCCGGCCACATTTGCCAGATTTACAATACACCCTCTATCCGCAAAATAGAAATACTCCCGGCTTATCTCTTCAAAGACCTGTGCCAGAGTCTTTCGCACCGGCTGCTGTTTCCCGCCTGTCATGTAAAAGACTGCATACTTGCCGTCTTTCAGGATATACAGTATTTCTCTGTACGGCAACTGCTCCACATGATTCTTTATCTCAACCGTATAGAATTCATCTCTTTCCAGACTGTACAGTTTATAATAATCTTCCAGCGCAGGCGGCAGCTTCTCGCTGATAACCGTCTTGGGAATATACCGAAACACCGAAAATTCATAAGCCGTAATCGCATACTCCAAATGAGATGTGATAAAGATGATCTTTGCGGCGGGCAGCGTGTCGAGAATCACTTTCGCCAGATCCATTCCGTCAACTTCCGGCATTTCGATATCCAGAAGCAGCAGATCATAACCGATTCCGTCCCGCAGATCATACAATAAGTTCTCACTGGATTGATAAGTTTGAATGGCACACTCCACGCAGTGCGTTTTAAAAAATTGGTCGACAACCGTTTCTATACCTGAAACGCATTCCTCGTTATCATCACAAATTGCTATCCGTACCATACTGCTTTTCTCCATTTGCCTGATATCAAACACGTTCGTTTGCAAAACTCGCTTTGCCTGTTCAGCTGTGTTTCATTTGCTCTATGCTCCCGGAGATTATCTCACAGGTTTTGTCAATCAGTTCCTCCGAATGGGCATCCGACACAAACAATGCCTCAAACTGAGACGGCGCTACATAGATGCCCCTTGCAAGCATCCTGTTAAAATAATCTGCAAAAGCGTCTCTGTCACATTGACACGCATCGTCATAATTTTCTATCCTTCGTGTTCTTTCCAATCCATCAGAGGCGAAATCTTTGCCGCCGGATGCGCAGTCTTCCTGTACAAATGCTGAATCGCTTCCGCCAGATGCGCTCTCTATACAGGCAAAATACCCATTCTCCCATCCAGGTACAAAAAACGCCGAAAGCAGAGATCCTGCACGGTTCACGATAAGCCCGGCTTCACGGAAAGCACTGGCCAGCCTTGCCGCCCGTTTGTCGATCCGCTCATAGATTCCCGTATCTTCCATCAGAATTTTAAGTGTCTCAATGCCTGCCGCTACCGCCACCGGATTCCCCGAAAGCGTCCCGGCCTGATAGACGGCTCCAAGCGGCGCGATGCAGGACATAATATCCCTTCTTCCTCCATAAGCCGCCAGCGGCATGCCACCGCCAACGATCTTGCCGAAGGTGTACAGATCTGCCTCAACGCCCGTATACTCTGTGGCACCGCCAAGCGCCAGCCGGAATCCCGTAATGACCTCGTCAAAAATCAACAGCGCGCCATGCTCTGACGCGATTTTTCGCAGAAATTGCAGAAAGCCATCCTTCGGCGGCACCACGCCCATATTGGCTGCCACCGGCTCCACCACGACCGCCGCCACCTGCCCTCTGTTTTCTTCCAGCAGACTTCGCACCGATTCTGTATCATTATATACTGCCGTCAGTGTGCTCGCCGCATAACCTGCCGGTACGCCCGCGCTGTCCGGTACCGACTGCGTCATAAGCCCGGAACCTGCCTTCACAAGCAGACCGTCAGAGTGTCCGTGGTAGTTGCCCGCAAATTTAATGATTTTATCTCTGCCTGTATATCCCCTCGCCACCCGCACGGCACTCATCACAGCCTCGGTTCCGGAACTGACTAACCGTACCATCTCGACATTCGGCACACAGGTACAGATCAGTTCCGCCAGTTCCACCTCTCCGGCAGTCGGCGCGCCGAAGGTCAGACCCTTCTCACAGGTCTGCCGCACTGCCTCGATCACCTTAGGGTGGGCATGTCCCAGAATCCCCGGCCCCCAGGAACAGACATAATCCAGATACCGGTTGCCGTCCGCATCCATGAGCCACGGTCCCTCAGCCCGCTCCACGAAGAAAGGTTGTCCGCCTACTGCCGCAAAAGCCCGTACCGGAGAATTGACCCCGCCGGGAATCAGTGTCTTTGCTTTTCTAAAAAGTTGTTCCGACCTCGTTGTAATCATTGTTGCGGTCCTCCACTCCCGTCGCCGTTCTATACCTTCCTCCCACAGGAAGCTTCCGGTAAATTCAGCCTGTTGATATCACAGCCGTATGTCATAACCACTTCACCGCATCCAGCGCATGATAGGTAATGATGATCTGTGCCCCCGCCCGCTTCATGGCTGTCAGATTTTCCATTACGATCCGCTTCTCGTCGATCCACCCGTTGGCGGCCGCCGCCTTCACCATGGCATACTCACCGCTCACATTATATACCGCGAGCGGCACTTTAAAGGTGAGCGCCGCCTGTTTTAACACATCCAGATATGCCAGCGCGGGTTTTACCATCACAATATCCGCGCCCTCTTCTATATCCGCCCCGATCTCCCTGATCGCCTCCTGTCCGTTGGCAAAATCCATCTGATAACTCTTACGGTCGCCAAAGCCCGGCGCGGAGTGGGCTGCATCACGGAAAGGCCCGTAATAAGCAGACGCAAATTTGGCGCTGTAAGCCATGATCGGCATCTGTGTAAATCCTGCCTGATCCAGTCCTTCCCGTATAGCCGCCACACGCCCGTCCATCATGTCGGAAGGCGCCGCCATATCCGCTCCGGCTTCGGCAAGGCTCACCGCCATCTTCACCAGATAAGGCAGCGTTTCATCATTTAGAATTTCTTCTCCGTGCACCATACCGCAATGTCCGTGAGAAGTATATTCACACAGGCAGATATCCACTACAATGTATATTTCCGGATAGTTTTCCTTGATATAACGGACTGCCCGCTGGGTGATCCCGTCCGCCGCATATGCCTGACTCCCTTGCGGGTCCTTGTGCCGCGGAATCCCGAAAAGCATAATACCGCCGATTCCCGCCTCTTTTATCTGCTCCAGAATCTCTTCCAGACGGTCGATGGAATATTGATAGATTCCCGGCATGGACGCCACCGGATTCTTAATGTTTTCCCCTTCTATCACAAAGACGGGATAGATGAAATCTTTCGGATGCAGCCTTGTCTCCTGCATCATGGAACGAATGCGCACGTCTCTGCGCAGTCTTCTGAATCGGTACATGGTTTTCTCCTTGTTCTCTCCTGCAGATCCGGCAATTTATATTTAACCTGCAGATTTAATTTCCTATACCATAAAAATAAGAATTTTAAGTATCCATTAGCAAATTCATCAATTGTACAACCGTATCGCACGCGTCTTTAAACAAAATATCCGCTGCATACTCAAAATCTCTTTGATAGCTTTCCCATTGTTTTTGCATGATCGTGCTATTTCTAACAATATCCATAATTCTACAATAATCTTGAACCACCACTGTCGAACCACGTCTCTCCGCAGTTGCATGCAATGCCGCCTTTAATGCATCAGGTTCTATATTCGAATAATGCAGCTTAGCCAATATGTATTCTCTTGATCTTGTGTTCTGATCACCTCTGGATATTATTGTCTCCAATTTTTCTGCCATTATTGTTTCTAAGTTATAAGCAAGTACCGAAATACTCCTATCCTCCAAAAGCAGTTTGAATTGATATTCAATTTCCTTTGGAATAATCTTATCACCGGTGGTAATGTCCAGCTTCAAAGGAACTTCCATTGGCGGATAATTTGCAGATAATGAAACCCGATATCCTTTGTACACATCTCCATCACGAATTTCCCCAATATTGCGAAAGCTAAATGTTACCTCATCTTCTAACTCTATTTTACAGATTTCTCCAAACATTTCCCGGACAACCTGTTCATTTACAGGCAGGCCCTTTATTGTCGCATCCATATCCATAGTTGCTCTGGTGTCGATGCCGACCATTGCTGCAATCAAAAAACCACCTTTCAGAATAAAATTCTGCTGATACTTTGAAATAGATATTCGTTCCAGCAATCGCTCCAGCATATAATTCTACATAATAAGTTGTGCCGATATATGTTTCTCTTTTGCAAGATTTTTAACAATCGCCTTTAATTGCATTGCATTTTTCATAACAATATCTCCAGATATGTTCTGAGTCTTGTTTCAACCTTTAGAATTTTTGCATACTCTGATAAAATCGGAATATTTTTATCATACCCGGTTGTATAACGTTTAAATGCCTGCGTCATTACCTGAATATCCACACGGCTATGAGGTCTTAAAATGTCACAAAGTGTCCGCTCCACGTTATATGTTCTCACCGTATTTCCCCCCGGTGTAGTCACTTCTGTTATTCCCAAACCATATAACTCTTTTTTACACTGTGCGCATCGAACCCCATCTTCCTTTGGCTTTGTCAAATTATAATTCACCGGAAAAGTCATATGATATCTGTTTGGTGTTCTATCTGTTAAATCCCACAAAAACAATGCCGTTTCATGGGAATAAATTCCTCTTTTAAATCGACTCTGCAAATTGAAAATCTCATCATCCCAGACTTCCGGTAAAATATAAACGCCTCTTGTGGACTTCTCAATCCTGCCTTTATCAACAAGATATTTGATGTTCCCGCGAGAAAAGCCTGCCGCAACCACCATTGCAGTAGTAACTGTGCCATTATTCTTTTTTGCCATCTTAATGATCTCTTCAGTTGCTCCCACAATAACCCTCTTCTTTCTATTGACTTCTATGCTTATAATCATATCTCTATATGGCACGAAAGTCAAACCTATATTGTCATATAATCAAATTGAGCAGATCATGTCTGCCCAATTGATATCATAATAACGTATGGTTTATGACAAGCTTTTCAAGATACTGCCATAGCAATATCTTCATACAGACATTTCACGATCGCCTCCGCGACTGCCTCTTCAGCCACAAGAAAATCCCTTTCTGTATGTTTCCGCAGTTCTTCCGCGCACACAGGACCGATACAGACATAGCGGCTCTTCTCATTGCACAGTCCCGCCTCTTCCATGCCCTCGAAATAAGCCCGCACCCCCATGGCCGAACCAAATACGATATAATCCGGCTGTTTCGCGATCACTACGGCGCGTTTTTCCTCACGAACCTCTAATTCGTAAAGCGGATACTCTATATAAGGAATACCTTTTCCCTCGAAAATACGGGGCAGCTGGTCACTCCCCTGTTTCGCCCGCAGAAATACGGCAGGAGAAATCTTCTCCTTCACACACTGCGCCCCGGCTGCATCCCTCTCTCCTTCTGCCCGTTTCACCGCATAGTTCTCTGTCTGTTCCGCCGTTAAAGAACTTGTCCGTTCCGCCAGAATCAGCCGCGTCAGACCTTCCGCCAAATGTGCCGCATCGTAAACAGACGGCATATAGTCCGCATAGAGTCCTCTTCTCTCAAGTTCTTCCGCCGTTCCCGGACCGATAACCGCTATTCTCTTCCTGGCAAGTATGCGCAGATCTTTTCGCTCCTGCTTCATCTTATCGATAAAGACCCGAACGCCGTTTGGACTGGTAAAGACAAGCCATCTGCAGTCATTCATATCCGGAAACGGTTTATCATTGGGTCGAATCTCCATAAATCCCATATCCCGTATTGCAAAGCTGCCGGTCCATGCTGAGGCGCTCTCATCACACGCCTGCATATCCTCATCTTCTTCACTGTATCTTTCACGCGCCTGCATATTTAATGCTTCGAGCGCCGCCGACATTTTTTGTACAAAATGCGGCGTTCCTGTGACTCCCACGGTAACTTTCTTATGCGGCCATGCCTTGTTCGCCATCTGCTCTTCCGGCACTGTATCGGCAAACGTCACCGTCGTCGCCCATGTATCCTCTGCCCGTCCTGCCGGCGTTTCCTCTTTCTGCTCTTCCGGTATTTCTCCCTTCCCAGCGCGCAGATCCAGCGCGGCCACCGCCCCGATCACGATGACTGCCGGCGCGGTGAATCCTTGTGTGAAAGCCTCCGCCGGAAGCCTTGACAGCACGGTTCTCATACATCGCTGCCGCTTCGTCGTTCCCTCCATAATCACAGCGCAGGCCGTATCCGGACTTTTGCCCGCCTCTATGAGCCCGTCCGCAATCTCCTGCAGATGGTGCATCCCCATCAGGATCACCAGCGTGCCTTCCAGCCTCGCCAGCGTATCGAAATCCATCCGCAGACGTTCCTGTCCCTCTGCGTCCACCGCCGTCCCCGTGACTACCGTAACGCTCGCCGAAAGTCCCCTGTGTGTAACCGGAATGCCTGCTACCGCCGGAACCGCGATCGCGGAGGATATCCCCGGTATCTCCTCACAGCAGATCCCCGCCTTCTGCAACGCCAGAAATTCTTCACCGCCTCTGCCGAACACATAAGGATCACCACCTTTTAAGCGGACCACCGTCTTTCCCTCCTGCGCCTTCTGCACCAGAAGGGCATTGATCTCATCCTGCTTCATGGCATGATTTCCGTATCGTTTGCCCACATATATTTTTTCGCAGCCGGCTCTGGTCAATTCTAACAACTCTTCCGGCACCAGACTGTCGTAGACGACGACACTGCAGTCTCGCAGGACATCCAGCGCTTTCAAGGTCAAGAGTCTCGCATCCCCGCAGCCGCCGCCTGTCAGATATACCTTTCCTGTTTTCAAGTAATCTTCTTCCCTTTCAATAATCTTGCCGCTTCCTCTGCCATTGCCAGTCCGTTTTGAAGAAGTGCCTCGCTGTGGGCTGCCGCCTTTCGGGATTGCACTTCCTCTTTCGGTGGACAGTCTTCCCGCCGGCTAACCTGCTGCCTGTTTCCGGCATACATTACATCCAGAATCAGTTTTCCCTGTTCCTGTCTGCACCATGCGGCGGCGGTATCGCTACAATCCGCTGCCAGCTGTGAAAGAGTTTCCCTCTCTACCAGAAAATCGAGTTCTGTATCCTTATCCGTCACTTCTCTGCACAATGCGGCGATCTCCGAATCCTGTACCGCCTCCACCGCGATGATGCCCTGGCAGGCCGCAGGAAGAAAATGTTCCGGTGCAAGTGGATAAAACTCAAAATCATCCGCATACCGGGATATCATCTCCAACCGGTCAAGTCCGGCCTTCGCCAATATAAGCCCGTCATAATTTTCTACTCTGTCATTTTCTATTTTACCATTTCCTGTTCCGGTCTTTGCATTACTGTCATTATTTTGGATCTCATCAATGCTCCTGCCATAATCACCTTTTTTGTCACGATTCTGTACATCTCTGCCACTGTTTTTCAGTTTCCGAAGGCGCGTGTCCACGTTGCCGCGGATGTCTGCGCATGTCACGTTCTCCCAGAGAGCCGTCGCCTGCTGCCTGCGCCGTCTGCTGCCGGTACCGATCACAAAGGTACGCTGTCCCTCTTCCGTCGTACCATCATGATATTCCGCTGCTCCTAAATCCTTCCCGGCACAGGGCGCTCTCCCGCCCTTCGGAATCACAAGAACATCTCTCACATCTCCCCGCGGAAGTACCGCCGCAATAACCAGCCCATCCGCCAGTGTCATAGGCAGATCTTTGGCGGAATGCACCGCAAGATCAATCTCTCCTGTCAGCAGAGCCTGCTCAAATTCCGACACAAAAACGCCCTTATCACCGATCTCGCTCAAGGGCTTATCTAATATCTTATCGCCTTTTGTATGTAAAACAACGATCTGTGTTTCTATCCCGCTGTCCTTTTGCCGGATCGCTTCCTGCACCAGTTCCGCCTGTCGAAGCGCCAGCTTACTGCCCCGCGTTCCGATCCGAATCCTCTTCATAGTAACCTCCGTAGTTCCGCTCTGTGGAATCTCAAAATCCATAGACAAGTTTCCTCTTTTTGTCCAAAAACCGTATGCATTTTCCCATCTCCATACATACTCATTCCGCGCATTAAGCATCAAGCATCCCTTCTAAACACCGAAGCAGTTCTGCAAAAGGTACATCACCCTTTTTTTCCATACAATACAAAAACAGCTTCTCCAAAATCTCCCGTCTTCTTGATTCCGACGCCGTCTGCTCCATTACGCGCGGCCGTATTTGACTCATCAAGTCAATCATCTCCCCAAGACCTTCCGGAAGCGTCTGTGAGAGTCTCTTCCTCACCCACGCCGCCGCCGTCGGACTCTTGCCGTTTGTGGAAATACCGATCGTCAAATCCCCTTCCTGTACCAGCGCCGGGAAAAGGAACGAACACTTCTCCCTGTCGTCCACCACGTTGACGGGAATACGCTCTGCCATACAATATTCCGAAATACGGCCATTGAGCGTTTCATCGTCCGTCGCCGCAATCACAAAATCCGCCCCTGTCAGATCCGACATTTGAAACGGCTGCTCTTTCAATATAAGGGAAGCTGCACCGGTTTGCACTGCCGCCTCTTCCATCATCCGTATGCCATCCTCAATCCTGGGCGCAATCACCGTCAGTTTCGGTCCAAATGCAAGCAGTTTCTCCACTTTCCTTGCGGCAACCCCGCCGCCACCCACGATTACGCCGTTTTTGCCGGCTACGTCCATAAAGAAAGGAAAATATCCCATTGCCGTTTCCTCCTCTTTTGATTATCCGGCACCATTTTTGCCGTTTCACATATCATATTGGGAAAGAGGCATGCCTCCCTCTTCATAAAACCCATCCGCATCAAAAGTAATCCACCGATTCTCTTCTTCATTATAATACTGATTAATCCAATGATCCATACTGACGCCTTCTTTAAAATAAGGTGCAAATCCGGCACGGCTTCTCGTCGGAATTCCTTTGGCCTTGAGAATGGCGCTCATCAGTACGGACACATAGCGGCACGTCACAACAATCTTATGCTCCACTTCCCGTTCCCGCACAAATCCCCTCTCGTCCATCCGAAACAATTCCGCCGTAATCGCCGATGCGGTCAGCAGAACATCGTCTTCACACCGCATCCGGTACCATGGATACCGGTTCATATCTCCATACAGAAGAGACGCATTCGCGTTGGTATTGCCTTCCTTCAACGTCACCCTGTGAATTACCTGACTGCAGACCAGTCTGCCAAGCTTAGCAATGTCATCCGGCAGAGAACGAAAATAGTCCCGATATGCCCCTGCATAAGTATATGTTCCCGTCTCCCTGTAATGCTCCAGAATAAGTGCTTCCATTTAGATAACCTTGCCTTTCCGCAACATCTATCAGTATATATACTATTACTGTCCGTATTCCCGATACAGCTGTTCCCGATATGCCGGATCGGACAGGGCGCGCTTCATTTCCCCGGTTTTACCGGCCTCCATAAGTTTCTGCATAAGTTGTAAAACCTTGTTCTCGCCCTCTTCACGGCCAATCTCGCGCCATTCTTTCCGTTCGCTCTGTATATGCTTCTCTTCATCATACTCAAAAATACTCACTGCGATCGCCTCCGCCCGGTTTTCAGATAAAAAATCCGAAAGTATTCCGTTTCTGATACAATGTTCCACTGCCTGCTCGACTGCTTCCGGAAAAGACATTTTCTTTGCAAAAGTCCTGACCTGTTCCACATACTGCGCATACTCTTTTAACAGGCAGCATGTATCCAGTAATTCCTGATTGTGTCCTAAATTGATATTGTAAACAAGTACCGCCAGTTCCAGCACCGGTCTCTCCTGTCTTTTCTCAAAAGCATCTGACAATCGGAGAATCTGCTGTTCCGGCTGAGAGTCCACTCCATTATAGAATACAACAAATTGCGGTGTCGGAATTTTAATGAGCTTCTTGCTATAGAGATTCTCATCTTTGACCCGATTATGTAATACACTGCTCACATAAAGCAGATCCCGCAACGGCATGTTAGGATTGTATGTAGACTGATGTTCATAGAGCATTAACTCAAAGTCAAACACAAAGGAAATATCATTCTTATAATTCATATAAACTGCATTTTCCAGTGTCGTGATTTCCAGATCATCTGTATTTGTGTATGTCGTTCTGTTCAGTGCATTGTACAGATTCAGCAGGTTTTTCTTTTCCTTAAAAAGCATACGGAATACTGTGTCTTTAAAGTTACGTTGTACATCTGTTGCGTTCATCTAATGTCCTCCTTTGATGATTGACAGACCTTTTTCAAACTGAATCGGACTGTCCGGCACAGGAGAACTGTTTCAGACTCCCCTGCCTCTGTAATTAATAATTGGGAACAAAGCATGGATTTTCTGAAACTTAGAATTTAATGATAGAAATTAATGATCTGTTATATGTAGAAAATATGCTTTTCATTACTATAGCATATAATTTTCGAAATTGTAAATATATTTTGTCAGAATTATAATTTTTTACTTCATGTGACTGTTATGCGCCTAAAGGATTGTAACCGTTACGAAGAAGTATTTTCCGGACTGCACAGCGCCATCAGGGAAAGGATATGACAGTGACTGTCATATTCTATATCACTCTATCTCATACACATACATCAGCTCCGCCACTTCTTTTCCGTCATAAATATCCATCTGCCTCCAGTCCTTCTGTACGAATCCGAACCGCTCATAAAACCGGCGTGCATCCTTATTTTCCTCCAGAACCCACAAATAGACTTTCTGATAACCGATATCATATAATGCAGAAATCACAGCCTGCATTAACTGATATCCATATCCCTTATGCATCATTTCCGGCAGCAGATAAATCGAAATAATCTCGCCATACCCCTTCATCTCTTCCATTCTTGCATGACTATAGGATGCCGAACCGCATATCTTTCCATCCTCGATCAACAGCAGAGACAAGCGGTCCGGGGCTTTAAGTCCGTTGGCCCACTGCCCCGATGGAATCCGTGCAAGCCATGTATCGGGAATGATACCGCGGTACGCATGTTTCCAACTCTGCTCATAGACATGACTGATTGCCAGCCAATCATCCGTGTTTAAAACAGGTCTGATCTCTACCGTATGGTCCGAAGCGTTTTTGATTCTGTTGTCTTTCTGCGCATATCCGGCGTCTTCTAATACCCGCATCGCCTTTTCATAATTGTCGCGCTTCGTCAGAATGTAATCCGTGTTGTAAGTCGATATGGCAAAAATCCCGATCCGGTTCTCTGCCAGCAGCGTTGATATTTCAGATAAGATGCCTATCAATGAAAAATCCAGCACGCCCTGTATCCGAAATGCTTTCCAGCCGTCTTCCCGCTCGCTAACGTTATCCGGGACGTCCTTTGTCAGACAGACCAGTGAATTTTCTTCCTCTGTTTTCCCTAAGAAACAGTATTCTGCACGGAGATTTACCTGTGAATAATCTGAGACCTTGCAGACGGAAAAGTCCCCGTCTATGCTCCTGATTTGTATTTTCATATCCTCAGCCACCTATACCATAACCGTTAAAAACCGGTTTCCTTCCTATTATAGCTTTCTGTGCTTCACTCAAATGCCTGCTGGCGGCAGCGATAAGAGCCTTCCTATTTTCCGGCTGCAACCAGGAGACTGGCCAAGCCATAAGAATCATGCTATGCTTATTATAAACCCAAAGCAAAATGATCAGGAGGTACGCCAGATGCAGTATATCAATCACTATCGTTCCCCTCTCGGCGGGATTCTCCTTGCCGCCGACGAAACCGGCCTGTCCGGATTATGGTTTGACGGCGCAAAATACTATGCCGCAGGACTGGATCCGGAACGGGAAGAAAAGAATACACCTGTCCTCGACCAGGCAAAAGAATGGCTGACAGTGTATTTTTCGGGCAAAGAACCTGATTTCCTGCCGCCGCTTCACATGACAGGCACGCCCTTTCAGCTCGCGGTCTGGTCCATCCTGCAAAGAATCCCTTACGGAAAAACCGTCACTTACGGGGAAATTGCGAAAGAAATTGACGTCCAAAAAGGTCTTTCCCGCATGTCCGCGCAGGCAGTGGGCGGCGCGGTGGGACACAATAAAATATCTATTATCGTTCCTTGCCACAGAGTCATCGGTGCTAACGGAAGCCTGACCGGATATGCCAGTGGAATCGACAGAAAGCTGTCGCTGCTGCGCCTGGAAAAAGCGGTTCTGCACGTATAGATCCTTACCTGTCCAGCACTGTCAGAACCGCCTCAAACGTCACGCTGTCAAGCCTGTCCCGCAACAGATAGATCAGTTTTTCCGCCGGGCAGTCCGCATACCTTTCCTTCCAGTCGGCATGGGTATGCGTGAAACGGTGGAACGAAAGCGCTTTGCATATTTTTTCCAGATCTTCCTCAAGAATCTCTTCTGCATCCACAATCGCCTGCTGTTTCAATCGGTTATTCTCTTCCGCAAGCTTATGGATATCATCCAGCGCGGTCAGGCGGCAGCCTTCTATGTCCGCAATATCCTCGTCGATATCCGGCGGCATGGATATATCCAGGAAAAGCCGTTCTTTCACGCTCTTCACAGATTGGCGCACCCGATCCGCCGTCAGCGTATAATGCGGGCTGGACGTCGCGGAAATAATGACATCCGCCTCATCCAGATAATCATACCGGTTCTGATAATCGACATTTTCCACACGGGCATGACTGCTCTGGTATATCCCGTTATGGGATCTGACAGTAGCGATCACGCGAATCTCTTCTCTGCTCAACAGATCTTTCAGGATAATGCCGCCCATCTGTCCGCTGCTGCCGATCAGAAGCACCGTCTTGTGCGGCAGGGGCAGCCGGAACACTTCATTTGCCGCCAGTGTCGCCACAGATACGGATGTCTTAGAGAGCAGTGTCTCTGTCTTCACCCGTTTGGCACATGCCAGCGCCGCCTGAAAAATACTGTTTAACTCATAACCGGTACAGCCCGCCTCCTGAGCGTATGTATAGGCATCCCGCACCTGTCCCAGGATCTCATCCTCTCCGATGACCATGGACTCCATACCGCAGACCACCCGGAAAAGATGCCGAATCGCCTTCTTTCCCTGATATCTTCTGACTATGCCGCGAAGCCATGCCGCATCGCTTCCCGCCGCCTTCGCCATGATATACTCCAGTCCGCCGAAACTGTTCTCTTCGCCCTGCACATACAGCTCCGTGCGATTGCAAGTGGACAGGAGGACACATCCGTCCACCCTGTCCAGCTTCATAATCTCTCTCAGATAATCCTCAGTTTTTTCCTTCGGAATACAGCATTTCTGCCTGTCTGCAGACCGCGCAGTCTTGTGACTGATGCTAATACACTCCATCGTTATTTTACCTCACAAGTTAAGGCACCAACATGCAATATTTGCACAATGAAAGCCACCGGAAATTCAACATGCAATATTTACACAATGAAAGTCGCCGAGAATGCATGTTTTTCGCATTCTCGCAGACATAATATAGTTATACTCAGGCGGTGTTCCGTACCGCCCTAGTATAACTTTATGTCTTTTTAACAGGTCGCCCCGCCCTTCATATGCATCTTCGCATTCAGAATATCGTCCTTATACTTCAGAATCTCATCCGACATAAGCTGCGCCTGCACATTCTCAAAACCGATCCTGCTGATCGTATCCGCGAAGCGCTCTCCCGTCTTACCCTGTTCGCGGAACAGCAGAATCGCTTTCTCTAATACGGAGAGAACTTCTTCCTCATCCAGGAAAATCTTATCCAGCTTCTGCCCCTGCGCAACTCTCTTGCCCCAGCGTCCGCCGATGTAGATGCGGTAGCCGTAAGCGCTCTCCTCCGCTGCCTTAAACGGGCATTTGCCCACGCAGCGGCCGCAGTTATTACACTGATCGGGATCGATTACCAGCTTGCCGTCCACTACCTGGGACGCGCCCACCGGACATGCCAGCGAAACCTGACATTTACCGCATCCGCGGCATTTCTCCAGATCAATCACCGGAACTTTCTGACCCACAATGCCAAAATCATTCAGATCCGGTTTCACGCAGTTATTCGGGCAGCCGCCTACTGCAATCTTAAACTTATGCGGCAGTTTGACGTCCGCATAGCCATGGAAAAACCGCTCATGGATCTTCTCTGACAAATCGTAGGAATCCAGCAGGCCATACTGGCAGGTCGTTCCCTTGCAGGCAACGACGGGACGCACTTTAGAACCTGTTCCGCCGGTCTCCAGTCCTCCCTGCGCCAGAAAGGCACGCAGTTCTTCTATTCTGTCAAAAGGTACGCCTACAATCTCCATCGTCAGGCGTGTCGTCATGACCACGTCGCCGCTTCCGAACCTTTCCGCCGCCTCCGCGATCTTCTTATGTTCCGCTGCTGTAATCTTACCGTTTCTTGTTATGACACGGACGTTGAAATTATCTGTTCCTTTATTGTGCAGGCAGCCAAGCGCTTTCACACGGGTAATTTCCTCTGCCGGAATTGTCACCACGCCTGGCGTGCCTGCCGCTTTGACCACGTTGAAGAAAGAAGCGCCTTCCAGCACCTTTGTATTCGTATATCCGTACCGTTTCAGCCTGTTCTGCAGTAAGTATCCTCTCTTGCCCTTTGCACAGACAAGCAAGAGCTTCTCATCCTTTGCAAGTCCCGGAACTTCTCCTTTGACTTTCAGCAGATCCACATAAGTCGCGCCCGGGATGCTGGGACCCGCGGGATGAACGTCTATCACCCGGTAGCCTTCCGCCGCGCCGGCCAGATATTCCGCAGGCGTGAAGCTGTCCAGATCCCCGTGTATCTTGTTGAGCAGCATATGTACCGCCTGCACAAATGGATGGATCGCTGTCGAGAAAGGCGGTGCGTAGGACAGATCCAGGCAGGTCATCTGCTCCAATGCCGCCCCGAATGTCACTGCCATCACACCGATATCCGTCACTTTATCGACCGCGCCGGGCCCTAACACCTGCACGCCCAGCAGCTTATGTGTCTCTGCGTCCGCCACCAGCTTAATGGCAAACCACGCGCTGTCCGGATAATAATGCGCTTTATCGTCAGTCACTGCCAGAACGCAGACCGGTTCATAACCTGCCGCCTTCGCCTGTTCCTCCGACAGTCCGGTCCTGCCGCCCGACAGTCCGGGCAGTTTCACCACACCGGTTCCCAATACACCCGGATAGGACACTTCTCTGCCGCCCAGCGCAAGGGCAAGGGTACGTCCTTCCATATTGGCGGAAGAACCCATCGGCGACCACTGTCTCTCTCCGGTGAGACGGTTTTTCACCATCGCGCAGTCTCCCGCCGCATAGACATCCGCCACGTTAGTGGCCATCCGGTCATCCACCAGAATCGTCCCCTTAAACATCTCTATGCCCGTATCCTGCAAAAATCCGGTATTCGGACGGATACCGATAGACAGAATCACCACATCAGCCGCAAGCAGACCCTTGTCTGTCTGCACGCCTTCCGCACGCTCTTCTCCCGTCACGCCTTCCAGCTTCGTGCCCGTCATCACCTTGATACCTTTTTTCGCAAGATGCCGTACCGCATAATCCGCCATCTCATGATCGAAGCCCGGCATGATCTGAGGCGCCATATCGATCAATGTCACTTCTAATCCTTTTTCCAGCAGATTCTCAGCCACTTCCAGACCGATAAATCCGCCGCCCACGACTACAGCACGTTTTACACCGTCTCTGGCAATGTAATCTCTCGTCTCAATGGCATCATCGGGTGTCCGCATCACAAAAACACCCGGCAGGTTCAGACCCGGCAGCGGCGGAACTACAGGTGAAGCGCCTACAGCCACGATACATGCATCATATTCATACGTTTCCTCTGCACCGGTACGGATATTTTTCGCCACAGCCTTTTTCCCCGCAGGATCAAGGGATGTCACCTCCCGTTCAGGATAGACCATAGCGCCGGTCAGCATACTGTACTTCTCCGGCGTATTCACGATCAGCTGATCTTTCTCCGGGATCGCGCCGCCCACATAGTAGGGCAGTCCGCATCCTGCATAGGAAATATCTTTTCCTTTGGTGACGATGGATACTTCCGCCTCAGGATTCACCCGCTTGAATTTTGCGGCTGCTTTCGTGCCTGCCGCCACACCTCCGATAACCAATAATCTCATAGTACTGCCTCCTTCTTTTCCCGTTCCTGTTTCACTGTCATACTTCTATACTCAATCCCATTTATTCTGCACCCCGCAAAAGCTCCGGCTCTCTCTGCATGATATAGGACTCCAATGTGTTTTTATCTACCAGCGACGGTGTCACGCCCTCTCTGGCAATGTTAAAGCCTGCGGCATATGACGCGATCCTGACTGCCTCTCTCAAACTGCGTCCCATAAGCAGATAGGAGGCCAGTGCACTGATGAATGCGTCCGCCGCCCCGGATGCGTCTATCACATCAAAAGGAACCGCCGGAAAATATTCTGCTTCCTGCCTTGTTTTCACAAAACACCCTTCTGCGCCCAGCGTCACGATGACCGTCCCCACACCTGCATCCAGAAGATACTGCGCCTGCTTTTCCATATCATCTGAAAAAGGACAGATGGCATGGATCTCCTCCCCATTCGGCACAATCATATCAACATTTTCCAACAGTTCTCCGGGCAGAACACCACAGGCAACAGGCTTTAAAATCGTCTGTGCCCCGTATTTTCTCGCAATCCTGCATGATTCGGCCACCGTCTCCATCGGAATTTCCGTCTGAATCAGACAGAATGCGGAATTTTCAAATATACGCTCCGCCTCCCGGACATCCTGAGGGGAGAGAGCCTCGTTCGCTCCCGACATAATGGAGATCATAGAATCGCCGTCCTGCTGCACAAAAATATACGCCTGGCCGGTTCTGTATCCGGCACAGCGCTTAACCCCCACAGAGTCAATTCCGAATATATTCAGAGCACGGTATACCATATCAGAATCCACGTCATTTCCCACGCGTCCGATCACGGAAACCCTCTGTCCGAGCTTGGCGGCTCCGATGGCCTCATTGATTCCCTTGCCCCCCACATAAGAAGCTGAAAGTGATGAATTTACAGTCATGCCGGTGCGTGGAAGCTTATTCATTTTCAGGTAATTATCAATATTGATACTACCCACTACCGTAATCTTTTTCGAATGATGGTTATAAGGAATCCCCACGGAATCTTCATTGTCCAGCAGGATCTTTTCATGAAATGCCGGACCGGAGTCCTCTCCCTTTTCTATCATCCCGATCAGCCTGCCACACAGATTTTTCCCATACGCATAATGGGGAATCGTAAAGGTGGATATCCGCCGGTTCACATCCTTTTCCCTGGAATCATCCCGCAGGGAAACAAGGGAAACATCATACGGAAACTCATAACGCAGCTTTCCTACGGCATCATACAGACGCACCGCCGTCTCGTAACCTGCACAGATCACACCGCTGATCGTATGGGATGCTATCTTATGCATTAAACTGCTGTTGATCTCATTGAAAACAAGCCCTTCCTCCAACGGAATATGATTTTCAAACAGACACCTCCTGTATCCTTCCGCAAACGTCTCTCTTCCGGGATCCGGCGCACAGATACAGGCGATCCCCGTATGCCCCGCATTGACCAGCGTCTGGGCCGCCCGGTATCCCAGTTCTTCACAGTCTATGTTTATCGCATCCTCATGTTCCGATTGAAAGATCACCGCCGGAATCTCATGACGGTCCAGAACCTGCATCTGTTCTGCACTGTCCGCTCCTGCAAATTCCCATATGATTCCGTCCACATGATGAGAGCAGAGCACTGATATATTCTGCGCCTCTTTCTCCATATTGCCGCCGCTCTCCCGAAGCAGAATCGTGTATCCCGCATCCTGCGCGGCTTCCAGGATACCGTTCAATGTCATGTTCATGGTGGAGGCCGACCGGAACACCACCCCCAGGGTCAAAGTTGTAGTTCCCTTTTCGATCAGAGATGAATATGACTGATAATTATACTGTTTTGCGATCTGCAGTACACGCTCACGCGTGGAGGGACTTATGCTGCTGTCTTTGTTGTTCATAATCTTTGAAACCGTAGATGCCGAAACTCCGGCCAGATCCGCAAGCTCACGTATGTTCATGAAACCGTCCCTCCTTATCGCTGTAAGTCTATTATAAGTGAAATCATACAAAATGAAAAGAGAGTTCTGACTGACAGACAAATTATGTAAAATGCACAAAAGTTGTTGACAATAAGTTCGTCTGATGGTATCTTGTGTATAAGAAAACTGTTTCGGAAAATATTTTCCTTAGGAGGATGCATGAAAATACTGAATCTGGGCTCCTTAAACATCGACAAAACTTACAGCGTGAATCACTACGCAGAAGCAGGTGAAACCATTCAGGCAACGACCCATGGAGAATTCTGCGGCGGCAAGGGGCTGAACCAGTCCATCGCTCTGGCCAGAGCCGGCGCCGACGTATTCCACGCAGGCTGTATCGGACAGGACGGAAACATTTTGTCGGAAACACTTGCCGGGGCGGGCGTGAAAACAGAGTTGATCCGCAAAAGCCAAAAGCCCTCAGGGCACGCAGTCATACAGGTCAACCACGAAGGGCAGAACAAGATCATGATCTTCGGCGGCGCAAACAGCGACGTGACACCGGAATACATAGATGAAGTTCTGGAACATTTTAACCGGGAAGACATGCTTCTTTTACAAAATGAAATATCCAATGTGCCCTACGCCATCGAGAAGGCCGGAGAAAAAGGAATGACCGTAGTTTTTAACCCCTCTCCCATAAGCAGTTCCATAGAACAATGTGACCTGCGGAAAGTGGATTATCTCATTCTCAATGAAGTGGAAGGCCGAAAGCTGGCAGGCACAGATTCGGAAAACCCGGATGAAATCCTGAAGAAGCTGCACTCCAAATATCCTCAGGCCGTTGTCGTCCTCACACTGGGCAGCCGGGGTTCCTGCTATATGGACGAGAAAGAATTCTTTCATCAGGAAATCTTTCCTGCAGAGGTGATTGACACCACCGGAGCCGGGGATACTTTTACAGGATATTTCCTTGCAGGCATCGCCCGTGGAAAGCAGCCCGGAGAAGCCATGAAATATGCCGCCCTTGCAAGCGCTTTATCGGTGGGCAGGCACGGTGCATCTCCAAGCATACCTGCGTATGAAGAGGTCCACCGGGAGATGATGATGAAAATGAGCCAGGCCCGTTTACAGGATTCGCTTCGCGAACTCGGATAAGCAGAGAAATTTTCTATACCATAAGAAAAGCAGCTGTCTGACACATGACCGGAAAACAGACCCCGGGTACATGTCAACGCTGCCGGGAGGTAACAAATGAATCAGACAAGAGACAACACAGCAAACACACACACCTCACTCCTCATGAAAAACATGACCTGGGAAGAATACGCCGCCCGGACGGGGGATATCCTGATTATCCCCATAGGTTCCACCGAACAGCACGGCCCTCATCTGCCCCTGTGTGTGGACACTGTTCTGGCGGAAGAATTTTCCTTTCGCATCGCCGGACAGCTAAACGGACTGGCAGCGCCGGCGCTGAGTTACGGATACAAATCCAAACCCTTCAGCGGGGGCGGGCCGCTTTTTCCGGGAACCATAGACCTGAACGGGCACACACTGCAGCTTCTTATACAGGATCTGATTGATGAGTTTGTGCGGGACGGTTTTCAAAAGATCCTTTTGTTTAACGCCCACTACGAAAACGAGCCGTTTATCCTGGAGGCAATGGATCTGTGTTCTGCCAGATACAAAGAGCAGGTTACTCTTTGGGAGACAAACTGGTGGGACTGTCTGCCGGAGGAAATCATCGGCCAGGTCTTCGACGAAGAACCTTTTCCCGGATGGGATCTGGAACATGCGGCGGTCACGGAAACCTCACTGATGATGTATTTCAGGCCGGAACTTGTGAGAAGTCCTCTTCCCGCACTGGCGGAGTCCGTGAAAGTCCCGTTTTACCACAGATACCCGCCCAAAACCGGAGACATACCTCCTGCGGGCATCCTGTCTTCCGCGGCCTCGTCATCCGCTGAAAAAGGCAGGATCATCGCAGAATATGCAGTCAGAAGCATTGCTGCCCATCTAAAGAACATGCAGGAGGAAAGCATATAAAAAGAGTACAGTCATTTTTACACCATTTCTGCGCTGCTTTTTGCGCATAAACGAGTTTGTGGCAAGCAGCACGCAGACACAAATCTCGCGATTGAAAATTTTAATTTTCAATCTTACACCATCATTCACATTCAGGAAAGGAGTACAGCTACAAACATGAAACACGCATGGGAATACGATTATGAAATGTTCTGCGCGGCAGTGCCCGTAAAAGACAGAACAGACCTGATCCAGTGGGACAGTCTTCTGGAAGGTAAAATGCTGGAAGAAGCGGCACAGATGCTGGAAAACGGTAAAGGCGCATGGAAAAAACCGCTGCCGGAATCCAAAGCGCCCTACTCCAAAATGCTGGGAGCCATATCCAGCATGAAAAATATGGGATACGACGTGGAGAAAGCCGAACGTCTGATCCCGGATGCTTTCGACGCCATATCAAAAGGTGAACTGATCCGGCTGCAGATCATCAATGCACAAGTATTCAAAGCATTGACAGAGGCGGAAAAAATCCCCGGACATCCCTACTGGTCTTACACCGTTTATGAGACCTTTGAACAGTATGAGAAAGCCGTGGAATTTCCTGAATATCCCGGCTACCGTCTGCCCGACAGGGACAAATTGTTTGAGCAGATCCATGGCGGCTGGCTGGGCGAGATTATCGGCTCCGCTCTCGGAACGGCTGTGGAAGGCTTTAAATCATCCAGAATCTGGGAAGTATTCGGAGAGATCACGGATTATGTGAAACCGCCGGAGACATTGAACGATGACATCACCTTTGAGCTTGCGCTGTTAGACGCATTCTGCGAAAAAGGGTTCCACATCACATCGGAAGATATCGCTGACCGGTGGGTCGGCTACATCCCTTTCGCCTATACCGCCGAGGAAGTGGCGCTCAACCATCTTCGCCACGGAATCTATCCGCCGGAAAGCGGATATCTTGCCAACCCCTACCGGGAGATGATCGGCGCCGCCATGCGGGCCGCGGTCTGCGGAGCGCTGGCGCCGGGTAATCCCCGTGAGGCGGCCAGATTAGCCTGGACGGACGGCAGGATATCCCACCACAATAACGGTATTCTGGCTGAGGTTTTTAACGCAGTTATGGTTTCCATGGCTTACGTGGAGACAGATATGCGGGCCGTTCTGTATAAAGCCGTGAAAACTGTGCCGAAAGACAGTGAATTCTATTCCGTACTTGATTTTGCTTATAAAGCCTGCGAAACATCGGACAACTACAGGCAGGCGTGTGAATTGTGTGAGGCAAAATACAAAGAATATAACTGGGTACATACTTACCCGAACCTTGCCGCAGAAGTGGTGGCAGTCTATTTTGCCGGAAACGACTTCCAGAAGGCAATGACGATATTGATGATGGCAGGACAGGACAATGACTGCACCGGAGGCCCCATCGGACATGCATACGGCGTTATGCTGGGTTGTAACGCACTTGACCGGAAGTTTACGGATCCTCTGAAAGACCGGCTTGATACCTATGTGAGAACAATGGAAAGCCAGTCCATCACTTCACTGTCCGAAAAGACTTTAAAAGCCGTCATGAAATATACAAAAGCGGACTAATCCGCCTGCAAGACCATGAGTATGCAAAAAGATACTGCAATCCCGGCATACTCGGAACCCCGCAACTTTTTTTCACCATAAGGAGGACACATTATGAAAAGTAAAAGAATCACAGCAGTTTTATTGAGTATGGCACTGATGGCCGGCTGTCTGGCAGGATGCGGTTCAAAGCCTCAGACGCCTGCTGCTCCCGCCGCGGATTCAAAGAGCACAGACGCACCGGCACAGGATAACCAGCCGGAGGCAGATCCTGCCGGCACACCGGAAGAAAAAGATAAGACCATCGGCCTGCTTGTTCCCGCCACAGTAGGGGATCCCTTTATCGCTCTTTCCATCAAAGGACTGGACCGGCTGGCCGAGGAGCAGGGCGCTACCTTAAGAACCGTGGAAACACTGGACAGTGCGGAATACGAGGATCAGGTCAGAGCCATGGCAGACATGGGCGCAAATCCGGTATATCTGATGTGGGGCGACTTGTCTGAGATCGCACTCAGGCTGGCACCGGAATATCCTGACACCAATTTTGTACTCTGTGATGTGGATATGCAGACCGATGAGCCTAATGTGAGTTCCGTATCCGTAGACCCTTCAGAGGCAGCTTTTATTGCCGGCATCGTAGCTGCAAATACAACTGAAAACAAGAAAGTCGGATTTATTGCCCATGCGGACAGGCCCGTCAGCCGAAAATTCAGAGACGGCTATATCCACGGCGTTCATTACGCCGATCCCACTGTGGAAGTGGCAGTTGCCTATGTGGGTGACGACCAGGATCCGGTCAAAGGACAGGAAGTTGCAAAACTGATGATCCAGAATGAAGGCGTGGACATTATTTTCCAGTCCGCCTCCCAGAGCGGTCTGGGCGTTATCTCCGGCTGCGAGGAAATGGGAATCAAATGTATCGGAAGTGACGACTACCAGGGCGATGTCAGCGACTGCGTCATCTGGTCGGCATTAAAACCCATCGACGAAGCGCTGTACATGGAAGGTGACGCATCTTTCAAAGGAACATTCGAGAGCGGCGACAAAGTTTACGGCCTCTCCTACGGACTGTCACTTTACACGGAAATTGAATTTAACAACCTGTCGGAAGAACTCCAAAACACCGTAACGGAAGTGATCGAGGGCATCAACTCCGGTGAGATTGATGTCACTGCAGATACAGCAGCGTAAAAGGATCATAACCTCCGGAGAGCATTTCCGTGCCGCCGGAGGTTATTTTTAGCAGAGGAGGTAGTTATGGAAGACATCATTCTGGAAGCAAAACATATCTGTAAATACTTCGGCAGCCTTACCGCCAATGATGACGTCAGTCTCAGCGTAAGGCGCGGCACCGTCCATTCCGTCATCGGTGAGAACGGTGCCGGCAAAAGTACATTGATGAACATTATTTCCGGCATTTACAAACCCGACAGAGGCGAAATCTATGTGAAAGGAAAACACGCCGTTTTCCGGAATCCCAACGACGCGACGAAATGCGGTATCGGCATGGTACATCAGGAATTCATGCTTTTTCCCGAACTGACCGTGCTGGAAAACCTCATGATGGGATATGAGACAAAAAAATACGGGGGATTTCTGGATAAAAAGCAGGCCGCAAAAGACATTCTGGAAATTGCAGAAAAGTACGGATTTTCCATTCCTCTTGACAAAAGGGTCTCCGAGCTTCCGGTATCCCTTCTGCAGCAGGTGGAGATCGTCAAAGTCCTGTACAAAGGTGCTCAGATCATCATTCTTGACGAACCCACATCCGTATTGACGCCTCAGGGAATCGAAGGACTTTTTCAGGCAATCCGATACCTGACCAGACAGGGGAAAACCGTCATTCTGATCACCCACAAGCTGAAAGAAGTCATGGAGATCTCAGACTATATCACGGTACTGAAAAACGGTGTGGTCACCGGAAATCTCCGGCCGGATGAAACAGACGAACACGGCCTCGCCAACCTCATGGTAGGACGGCAGGTACTTTTTAATACAAAAAAACAGGAAAAGCAGATTGCAGAACCTGTGCTTACCGTCGACGATCTTACCGCCCTTGGCAGCGACGGCACAGAAAAAGTAAAGCACGTCTCTTTCTCTGTCCGAAAAGGTGAGATCCTTGGCATTGCCGGTGTTGCCGGTTCAGGCCAGAGTGAACTGATCGAGGCAATATTCGGCCTCCGCAGTCCCGCCGGCGGCACCATCCTCTATAAAGGTGAGGACATCACTATGGCTGCGCCGCGCCGGAAGCGGGAGAAGAAGATCGGCTATGTGCCTCAGGACCGCATTTCCACCGGATGTAACGTCAACGGCACTTTGATCGAAAACTGCATTATGGGATACCACGTTGCCCACAAGTTCCGGATACCCTGGCTGCTTGGCAAAGAGGAAGCCGCGGCGTTTACCGGCTCTGTCGTAGAAAACTATCAGGTCAAGGTGCAGGATATTCATAACAAAATCGGCGATCTGTCCGGCGGAAATATCCAGAAAACCATTGTCGGGCGGGAGTTTGCCCAAAATAACGACCTGCTCATCATCGAGGACCCCACCCGCGGCATCGACGTAGGTGCCATCGAGTTTATATGGCAGAAAATCATCGACATTGCACAACAGGGTGTTTCCGTACTGTTAGTCAGCCACGAACTGGGAGAAGTCATGGAATTATCAGACCGGATCCTGGTCATGTACAATGGCGGAATCGCCGCGGACCTGGAAAACACGCCAGATCTGGATGAAAAAACCATCGGATTGTATATGCTGGGCGGCTCAAACTCGCAGATGTGCAAAAAGTAGTATAGAAATGGAGAAAAGCATGAAGATAAAGTTTAAATTATCACAAACAACCCTATTGGAAATCATGAAATACTTTATCGCTGTTATTCTTGTCATGGTTATCGGGGCAGTCATAATCCTCTCTCAAGGAAACAGCCCTCTGGAAGCCCTGCGGGCAATGATCGTCGGGTCGGTGGGAAGCCCCAGCGCCATCGGCACCACGATCCGCTGGGCAACTCCCAGCATCATAACAGGAATCGCCGCCGTTGTGGCTTTCAAGTCCGGTATCTGGAACTGCGGAATCGAGGGGCAGATGTATTTCGGCGCTTTCGCCGCTGCCATTGCAGGTGCGGCTCTTCCGCTGCCCCGTTTTCTTCATATACCGGTATGCCTGCTGATCGGCGGCCTGGCGGGAATGGCTTTCGCGTTCATACCCGCGATCTTAAAACTGAAGCTCAATGTAAACGAACTGATCTGTACCCTGATGCTGAACTATGCGGCAAATTTATTTACGGAATATCTTGTATTCAAATATATGGGATTCGACGCCTCGGAACTGGCAGATGCCATCGCCACACCGGACATGCTTCCCACCGCAAGGCTTTCCGTCATTATACCGAAAACAAGCGCGACAACAGCATTTTTTATCGCCATCGCCATTGCGGTCGTTATCTTTCTCCTGTACCGCTACACGGTCAAAGGCTATGAGTTGAAACAGGTGGGTGAGAATCTCCGCTTCTCCAAATACGGCGGCATCAACTATAAGAGAACCTTTATCATGATCTTCCTGTTAAGCGGTTTTATCAGCGGCGTATGCGGCGGCACAGAAATGACAGGAGCTTTCGGCAAATTCCGCCCCGCTTTTGCATTGAATCTGGGATGGGACGGTGTCATGATCGCCTCCATTGCCAAAAACAACCCCCTGGCTGTCATTCTGATTTCCATCATCTGGGGGATGCTCAAAGCCGGTTCTTTCCAGATGGAACGGACCACTTCCACCAACCGGCTTGTAGTCATGGTTTTACAGTCTGTGTTTGTTCTGCTCGTAGCTATAGATTATGAAGCACTGCTCAGGCAGTTCAAGGAAAAACGTCAGATACGAAAACTCCGCATACAGAAAGAGGAGGTGTAGCGCATTATGCTTCAACTATTATTCAGCATTTCCACTCTGTCGGCAATGATCCGCCTGTCCGCCCCGATCGCTCTGGCGGCGGTGGGGAGCGCCTACGGCCATAAAGCCAGAATCTTCAATATCGGGCTGGAAAGTTATGTGCTCACAAGCGCTTTCTTTGCCACCTGGGGAAGCTATTTATTTGAAAATGCCCTGATGGGTCTGGTGTTCGGTATTGTGTCCGGCATTGTCATGTCCGCCGTTTTTGGTACTTTTGTCCTGCATTTTAAATCCGACCCGATCGTCATCGGCATCGCCATGAACCTGAGTGCCTGGGGCTTTACCACCTTGCTGATGTCCAACATTTTTCACACGAGAGGCTCCGTCATGGATCCCAGGATCAAAAGTTTCGGTACGGTCCATATCCCGTTTCTGGACCGCATACCGTTCCTTGGCAGCATTTTGAATAATCAGAACACCCTCGTATATCTGTCCTTCCTGGTGGTTATCATCGCCCAGATCGTCATGTACAAGACACCTTTCGGGCTGCGAATCCGCGGTGTGGGCAGCAACGAAGAAGCCATGCAGTCTGCCGGTGTCTCCGTCCTGAAATATAAATGGGCATCTCTGATCGTCACCGGCGTACTGGCAGGAGCCGCCGGAACATGCCTGCCCTTGTGCGGCATCTCCATGTTCACGGAAAATATGTCCGCCGGAAAAGGATTCCTCGCTGTATCAGCGGCAAGAATCGGCAAAGGCGATCCCCTGAAGTCCTTTTTCGCCTGCCTGATCTTCGCTTTTGCGGATGCACTCTCCGTGGGGCTTCAGGGCTTCAGCATACCGTCCCAGCTTGTGCTGACGGCGCCCTATATCATTACGGTACTTGTGATGTGCCTGACAAACCTTGGTGAACTCAGAAAGGAGAGCGTATGACCCTCCACGCTGTAGAAATAAAAGATTTTGATTTTACTGAATACGGTTTTTACTACAATATGCTCCATGACCGGGATAAGGTCATACACAGCATCACCGACCGGTATGAAGACCACATGACCCGGCTTCCCCTGATTGACACGCCGGGTCATCTCGGATACACCATGGGACAAAGCGCGCCCTACACGCTAAAGTCCATGGAAAAACACAGCCACACCATGGAAGCGCTCTTCTGCGCGGAAGATCCCGTGGCTCTGTGCTTCGCAAAATCCCGCGCCGGGCTGCCGCCGCAGGCGGAAGATGTGCGGGCGGTCATCCTGCGGGCAGGAGACGTGGTTGTTCTTAATCGGGGGATATGGCATGATGCCTGCCGCGGGCTCGGCAGGCCGTCTGCCTATTACTATCTGGCTTCCTGCGGAGAGCAGCCGGCGGAATGGGTAGATGTGGCAGGAGAGGAGCTGCTGGTGGCTGTGTCCGGCTGACACAGTATCACCGCCCGCTGTTTGGATCCAGCGCATCCCGCAGCGCGTCGCCCACAAAATTGATCGCCATGACTACGATCACGATCAGAAGGCCCGGCGGGATCCACAGCCACGGCTGCTTCGTCAACACTGTCAGAGACTGTGCGCCATTGAGCATGTTGCCCAGACTTGCTTCCGGCGGCTGTACACCCTGTCCCAGAAAGCTGAGCGCCGCTTCATCCAGAATAGATACTGCCAGCACCGAAGTGGCATAGACCAGAATAGGCGCCACCGTATTGGGTAGAATCTCCGAAAAAAGAATGTGATGAAGGGGCATTCCCGCCACGATATTTCCTTTAACAAAATTTGTCTCTCTCAGATTCAGCACATTGCCGCGCACCAGCCGGGCGATTCCCGGCCAGTCCACAAATCCGAGAATCCATATGATGTTCCACAGTCCGGGCTTGAAAATTGCGGCCGCCACCAGCACAAGCAGAATATAAGGGAACGACATGACCATATCGGTAAACCGCATAATCACCATATCTGCCAGCCCGCCGAAATATCCGGCCGTCAGCCCCAATACCACACCGATCACCGTTGAGATCAGCGTTGCCATCACCCCCACCAGGAGAGAGATTCTGGTGGCGTACAACAATCTGCTGAGCACATCCCGTCCGATCTGATCCGTGCCCAGCCAGAAATCTTTAGAAGGCGCTCCCGCAAACGGCCCCGCAATCTCATTCGGATCATAGGGTGCAATCAGAGGCGCAAGCACCGCCGCGCCCACGATCACCGCCAGAACAATCAAGCTGACCGTGGCCAGATGATGCCTTCTAAAACGCCTGATCACCGTCTGCAAATAGCTCTCGCTGCCGATATCTTTTTCCATATCATATTTCCTGCCCGGATCTTTCGATGTCATCTGTCCGACCTCCTAGTTTACAGGTAAATCCACGTTGCTGCAAATGTGGCGCACTTCATATTATCTAATCCAATTGAATCGCAGGATCAACCAGCGCATACAGAATATCCGTCACCAGATTTGCCGCCAGCACTACAATGGCGGAGAGCAGGCAGACACCCATGATCACCGGATAGTCCCGGTTGCTGATTGCACTCATGGTCATAAGCCCCAGCCCCGGCCATGAAAAAATCTGCTCAATGATCACCGCCCCGCCGAACAGCATCGGAATCTCCATGCCAATCACTGTAATGATGGGCACAAGCGCATTGCGCAGCGCATGTTTGTTGATGACTCTGAAACGTCCGATCCCTTTCGCCCTGGCTGTCCGCAGATAATCCTGCTGTAAGATTTCCAGCATGGCACTCCTGATATAACGGATATTGCTCCCCGCCATGGAAAAAGCCAGCACAATCACGGGCATCACCATATGTTTTGCCACGTCCGCCGCTCCGCCCTCTGTTCCCAGCGTGGTCATGCCGCTGGAAGGAAGCCATCCCAGCCGCACAGTAAAAAGATAGATCAACAGCAGTGACAGAAAAAATCCCGGCACACTGCTGCCCAGAAAGGAAACTGTCACCACTGCATAGTCTCCTTTGGAATACTGATGAACAGCGCTGTAGATGCCTGCCGGAACAGACAGAATAAGGCTTACCAGCAAAGAAACACCCATCAGGAGCAAGGTCGGACCGATGTGGCTTCCGATCATGGCGCTCACCGACTGGTAGGATTTCACGGAATAACCCATATTTCCCCGTAAAAGCTGTCCCAGCCAGACAAAATACTGCACATAGACCGGCTGGTCCAGTCCTAACGCGATCTTTCTGGCCTCCACTGCCGCCTCCGATACACGAGGCCCTTGCAGCATTTCAAGGGGACTGCCAGCCATACACATAATCACATAATCGATGACCGTAATGCCGATCAGCACCGGAACTGCAATCAGAATACGCTTCAGAATATATTTACCCATTGACTGCCTCCTTCATGCCGGCCGCGGCAGCCGGACAAGCCACCCTGTGTCTGCTGCCTGATCTGTCATTTCCTGCCTTATGCTGCGCCGCTTCCTCTGGTGTACATGTTTTTTTCTCCGGCGAAAAATCCTCCTGCCCTTCACAGTACCCGATACTCTCTAAATATGGAGTCTCCCGCTCACAGGCCTCCAGCGCATAGGGACAGCGGGTATGAAATCTGCACCCGGCAGGCGGGTTTGTGCTGCTTCCGATCTCACCTTGCAGGAGCCTGTGCTCTCTCTTTTTCTCCCGAGGATCAGGAACAGGCACCGCTTCCAGCAACGCTCTTGTATAAGGGTGGGCCGGATGGTCAAAAATTTCCCTGGCCTCTCCATACTCCACAATTTTTCCCAGATACATAACGGCAATCTTGTCACTGACATAGTTGACCGCTCCCAGCCCGTGACCCACAAATAAAAGCGTCAACCCCAGTTCCTTCTGCAATTCTTTTAACAGATTCAGGATCTGGGCCTGAATGGAGACATCGAGCGCGCTGACAGGCTCGTCACAGACGATAAATTCCGGGTTCAGCGACAAAGCCTTTGCTATGCCGATCCTCTGCCGCTGACCGCCGGAAAATTCATGGGGATACCTGCCGAGAGCCGTCTTCGGCAATCCCACCATATCAAGAATCTTCAGAATATCACGCCTCACCGTATCTTTCCGGGAAATATGATGATACAGCATGGGCTGTGCAAGAATCTCATAAATGTGTTTTCTGGGGTTCAAAGATGAATACGGATCCTGAAAAACCATCTGCAGTTTTGTGCGGATTCGGCGCATCTCCCTTTTATCTTTCTGTATTTCTGCCAGATCCCGGCCATTATAATAAATTTTGCCTTCTGTGGGTCTTTCCAGTCCTACAAGCTGTCTTCCAATGGTGGATTTTCCACAGCCCGATTCGCCCACAAGCCCCAGCGTCTGCCCCCGCATGACAGAAAAACCGACTCCGTCCACAGCCTTCACGTAACCGGTGGTATGGGTGATAATGCCGCCTTTTACCGGATAATACTTTTTCAGATTTTCCACCCGGATCAGAGGGATTTCCTTTTCCCCCTCCGTTTTCATGGCGGATTCCTGAATTTGTACTGTTTCTTTTGCCGGTATGGATTCCTGAGTTCGTACCGCCTCCTTTGCCATGGCAGATTCCTGAATTTGTACCCTCTCTTTTACCGGGGCGGATTCTGTTTCCGCAAATCTCTCTTTTTCAAGCAACATACTTTTCCTCCATTGCCGTTCTGCTGCTCCTGCTTTGCCACAATGCATCTTGCCCTGTGCCCTTCCCCGAAAGAATAAGCATCCTGCGGCTGTCCGCACACTTCCTGGCGGTAAGGGCATCGATCCGCAAACCGGCATCCTGCAATATCATCATAGCTCTCCGGCACAATACCGGGAATGGCCTGCAGTTTTCTGTTCTTGTCATCCCGAATCGTAGGCACCGTATTGAGCAGTGCCTGTGTATACGGATGCTTCGGATTGGCAAAAAGCTCCTCCACTGCCGCCTCCTCAATAATCTGTCCCGCGTACATGACCAGCACCCTGTCCGCGGTATTTGCCACCAGGCCGATGTCATGGGTAATCAGAATCATGGACATATTTTTCTGCTGCTGCAGTTCCCTGAGCAGTTTCATGATCTGGGCCTGAATTGTCACATCAAGAGCCGTGGTCGGTTCATCCGCGATGAGCAGCCTTGGATTACATGCAATCGCCATCGCGATCATGACCCTCTGGCGCATTCCACCGGAAAGAGTGTGAGGATATTTTTTCATTACTTTTTCCGCATCCGGCATTCCCACCTGGACAAGCAGTTCCAGGGCACGTTTTCCTGCCTCATCTCTGGATAAGTGCATATGGGTGCGAATGGTTTCCGTGATCTGGCTTCCCACACTGAACACCGGATTCAGCGAGGTGAGCGGGTCCTGAAAAATCATCGTCAGTTCATCGCCCCGGATCTGATCCAGTTCTTTCTCCGTCATGGTAAGAAGATTCCTACCGTCAAAGAGGACAGAACCGTCCATGACAGTTCCGCCCCTCCCTAATAAGCCCATAATAGAAAGTGATGTAACGCTCTTACCGCACCCGGATTCACCTACAATGCAGACGACCTCGCCCTGATCCACATAAAAACTAATATGATCAACACTGACATTGATTCCGTAATCGCCGTTAAAAACCGTTGTCAGATCTTTTACTTCAAGTAAATGCGGCATAGCGTCACCTCCCTGACATTATATTTCATTTTTTCCTAAAACTGAACCGGTTCTGTAACACAATTTCGTAACAGTTCAGCCTTCGGCAATATATACGTTTTCGTATGGACCTGGCAGTAAATGCTAAGTCCTGTGTGAACAGTAACGCCTTAGACTTCCCTGTCATGTCTGATACACACATGTGTGAAAACCATCCTATCATCTGACGGCTACTGTGCAACATCCCAGTTGTGTACGTTATTCAAAAAGCCGTATACGCTGGGTTCCGCGCCCGTCACACGGTTGTTTACAGCACCCTGGGCACTGATCACATAGACGGAAAACATCGGCACGTCCTCCTGCATTTTCCTGTCCACAGCGGCATACAAGTCCTTGATTTCTTCCATGTTACTGGTCTGCTGCGTTTTCCCCAGCGCCTCTGACACCTGGTCATCTGCATATCCCGTCCAGCTTCCTTCACCGCCTAACAGCCAGGATACATCGGGATAGGGATCCACGGGTGCATAGGTATACTGCACCGCCATAATATCATAGTCCGTAGTGCCCGCCACCGACATCAGCGTCGCCAGATCCACCGTGGTAATCTCCGCATTGATACCCGCCGCAGCCCATTGGGCCGCAATGACCTGCACACCGTTCACAAAAGTATTGTCACCCGAATTTACATAGAAGCGAAGCACTTTACTGCTCTCCCATCCGGCATCCTCCAAAAGCTCCTTTGCCTTCTCCGGATTATATTCCAAAGGCTCAAGCATAGCATCATAGAAAGGACTGGCAGAGGACAAAAAGCCATCTACAACCTCACCGTGCCCCTTTAACAGCTGCTCTACAAGCTGCTGCCTGTCAATGGCATAAACAAGCGCCTGACGCACTCTGGCATCCGGTATATTTGCGGTCTGGATAAATGCCGATTGATTCGTTACCGGCGAACCGTAGATTACTTTTACATTCTCAAGAGCCTCTATACTTTCATAATCCTCCTGGGGAATAGCCGTCATGGTATGCTGGGTGATATCGATCTCGCCGGACTGCAGACCTGCATAAATCTGGCTTCCGTCCACGATCTTAATATTCAGTTTGTCAATCTTCGGTGCGCCTTTCCAGTATTCCGTATTGGCGCGGTAGGAAATATAATGGTTTGGATCATAGCCCGTCAGGAAATAAGGGCCGCTGATCACGTCCGGCTGATTGAACCAGTTGTTCGTCGTCAGCTCCGACTCACCGAATTTCTCAATAATATGTTTTGGCAGTACATGAAGATATCTGCCGTAGCTGTTCTGAAAGGTCGTAAGCGCCATGGGATTCTTCGCTGTAAACTGTATCGTTTTATCATCCAGCACTGTAAGTCCCGCCATGGAGTCTGCGCCTTCTTCCACAAATCCGGTGGCATCATCCGTCCCCTCAAAGGCATACAGCAAAAGACTGGTGTTGCCAACCACCGGACTGGCATAACGCAGCACCGAATACTCCACATCATATGCCGTCACCGGCGTTCCGTCAGACCACACCGCTTCATCATCCACATGCACTGTAAAGTGAATATTATCCTCAGTGGTAATCGAATCCGCCAGCATCCCCTGGAAATTCAAATCTTTATCCAGTTCCATCAGGGGCAGAAACATCAGGTCTATCGCATGTTTATTGATCTCCGTCTGATCCACCGCAAAAGGATTCACCCCGCCCAGACTGTCCGTGACACCGATATTAATGATCTTTTCACCCTCCTGCGCCACCGCCGGGCCTTCTCCTTCTGCATACTGATCGAATATTTCTCCTTCCCCGGTTCCGTTCCCGCCGCCGGCATCTGCATTACTGTTATCAGTGCTGCCGCAGGCCGTGAGACCGGACACCATCACCGCCGCTAAAAGCAGACCCGCCATTGTTCTTATCATTTTTTTCATACTCTCTCCTCAGACTAATCAGTTTTTATGTGGGATTATACTTCCCGCCTGATTTTCTGTCAATATTTTTCAGTGTTTCCTCTTTTTTCCAATCGACTTAGTATAGCATACCCTCAAACAAAAAAGCAATGCGATCCGCCGCTCGTTCTATGCATATCAGTAAAACGGCGAGGTCAGACTCCTGTTCTGCCCCGCCTTTTATCGCCTCTAAATGCCTGCCTCTTCATGACACCCCAGCCTGTATATGCTGAAATATATGCTGAAACTGCCTGACAGCATATACCGCGCTTAACTACTGTTCCATCTGTCTTCCCAGAAAACCTGCCGCAGACTGGATCAGTTTCTGCTCCACCTCACCCATCTTGGATTTATGGTCTGTCTCTACCAGAAGCACCGAACCGATCACATCACCTTCACAGATAATGGGACTGATCGCCTCATGGTGAAATTCATCCTGATCATTGCTGACTTGAATAAAATTGCGGTCGCCCTTGGCCGCAACCACACTCTCTCTGTGGTTGATCTTCTCTTCCAGTTCTCTGCTGATCGATTTACCCAGCATATTCTTCATACCGCCGGCTACTGCGATAAACTGATCCCTGTCAGAAATCATCGCAATATGCCCCGATACCTGAGCCATACTCTCGGCATACTGTTTCGCAAATGTTCCCATCTCACCAATGGGAGAATACTTCTTCAGTATGATCTCGCCTTCTCTGTCGGTAAATATTTCCAGCGGATCTGATTCCCTGATCCGGAGTGTCCTGCGGATCTCCTTGGGAATTACAATACGTCCGAGATCATCTATTCTTCTAACAATTCCTGTTGCCTTCATATTATATAACCTCCATCTGCAAATCGCGGCTGCCTTACCGCGTAATAGTTTTATTAACCTTTATGTTTTTACTATTATTTGTAACAGTGGAAATTATATGCATGTAAATATGGAATTTAAATGGCCGGTTTCTGTTTTCTGTTTTCCTTCTTACTCTTGCTTTTGCTTTCTGTTTTTTGTTTTCTAATGCCCGCTTTTACTTTCTATCTGTTTCTGTTGTTGCTTTTCTGACTCTTATTTCTTAACTCCCTTTGCACCTGACAGATTTGCATTCTGCAAAATATTGCTGTCAAAAGAGGTCATCATACTCTTCTCTTCCCGTTCCCTCTTAAGCGCCAGGTTCACCATATCATCCAAAAGTTCCGCATAAGGCTTATCCAATGCCTCCCACAGGTAAAAGGCCAGGGAACCGGGGATGGGGTTGATCTCGTTGACATATACCTGATCTGTGTCACGATCAATCATAAAATCAATTCTGGATACGCCGCTGCAGTTTAAAGCCTGAAAAGTTCTGACCGCCATCTGCCGGATCTCCTCGCGTTTCTGAGGCGTCAAATCCGCCGGAAGCTCACGTTTTGCAGTACGCATTCCCTCGGAACCTGTTTTGGAGCCGGCCACATATTTGTCCTCATAGCTCAGGATCTCGTCACTGGATATAGGTTCCTCACACTCGGAAGCCTGTGCCTGCTCATAATCGCCCAGCACCGCACAATTGATCTCTCTCAGATTCATAATGGCACGCTCGATCAATACCCTGGATCCAAAAGTAAATGCGTATTCCAGTGCCTCCCTCAGCGCTTCCTGATCTTTCGCCACTTTGATCCCCACGCTGGATCCGAGATTAACAGGCTTTACAATGACCGGATAGGCAATGCGGCTTTCAATCTTCTCATACGCAGCCTTCTCATCCCTCTCATATTCACGGGCATTCAATGTCACACAGTCCAGTACCGGCACACCGCTGTCCTTCAATACGGTCTTGGCCACATATTTATCCATCGTAACAGCAGATGCAGTCACGTCACAACCCGCCATAGGAATGTTGTAATGGCGTAAAAATCCCTGTATGGAACCATCCTCCACATTCGCACCGTGCACCACCGGAAAAGCCACATCAATCTGTGCCGCCACTGAACTGCCCAGCTTCTTTACCGGATACTGGATCAGCTGCACCTGTCCCTGGTCGCAGATCAGGAATACCCTTGTACTCTTATGCAGAAGCGCCGGAATATTCTTATAATTGGCGATATCTCCGATGGCTTCTCCCGTATAAAGTTCATTATCCTTTGTGATATAAACCGGCACCGGATCATACTTGTCTCTGTTAAAAGAATTGTATGCCTGCAGGCCGGAAATCACAGACACCTCATGCTCCACACTCTTACCACCAAAAAATACACCTACTCGAATTTTCATCCTAATCTCCATTCCAGAGCGTTTATGTGTCGGCCGGTGCAAATATCAAAACTGCGTCTGCCATGAGACAAATTCGTGACGCTCCGGCACAAATTTGCATGTAGAAATATTATTTAATATACCAATCCTTGATTTCAACCGTCTTTACATATTCTTTGGATTTGAATTCCAGTCACATGCCGCTTTTATGCATAATTATCCGGTAGGTCATTTTCAATCAACACTACCTTCTGTTTTTCGTCCGGAATCGCATTAACCATCTGGAATGCCTCCTGCAGTGTGTCTACCACGATCATCCTGTTTGCGGCAAATCCGGCTTCCAGCAGTCCGTCCTGAATGGGCTTTGTCTGCTCTTTTCCCACCAGTACGGCATAATCACACTTGTCAGCCGCATATACACCGGCCTCTTTGTTCTCCGCGTACTGCTTTTCTCCCAGTTCCACCATGCCCGGTGTCATAAGAATGCGAAGTTCACGGAACATGGCCAATGTATCAAGGGCCGCCTTAAAACCGTTCTTATTGGAATTGTAACTGTCGTCAAGCAGGATCCTGTTTCCCTGTCTGACAAGCTGCAGCCGGTGAGGAACGCTCTCAAGCTGCTTCACGGGATAGCGCAGCTTCTCCATGGATATCTCCAATGTGTGTGCCACGGCAATCGCTCCCGCAATGTTCTGCACATTATGGCTGCCCACAAGCTTTGTATGAAATTCATGTTCATCCCCGTTTCGATCCTTCATTTTAAAGGCTGATCCTCTGGGTGACACCGTTATATCATAAGCCCGATACATAACATCCTCGCCTGCTGTACCATAGCTTACGACATTTTTATCCGTCTTATGTGCACGGATATACTCATTATCGTAATTCAGAAATACACTGCCCGCTGACGGCACTGCATCCGCCAGTTCGAACTTCGTACCGATGATGTTCTCAATGGTATGGAAGCTCTGCAAGTGCTGAGGCCCGATGGAAGTGATAATTCCGTAATCAGGATGTACCAGATCGCAGATCTCTTTGATATCGCCCACTTCCCTGGCTCCCATCTCACAGATAAAAATCTCATGAAAAGGCTTCATCTGTTCCCTGACAGTTCTCACAACTCCCAGTGTCGTATTATAGTTTCCCGGCGTATGCAGTACATTATACTGTACGGACAATAACGTGTTCAGAAAATACTTCACACTGGTCTTCCCGTAGCTTCCGGTCACACCGATCACCTTCAAATCCGGCATTTCATGCAGGATCCTGGCGGCATCGTTGATATAATAACGGTCAACCGCCTTTTCCACCGGATGGTTAATCCAATTTACCAGAAGAATGAGAAAGGGCTGTAAGAGAAACATTCCTGCCAAAACCGCTTCACAGATCCGAAGCCTGTATTCTTCTCCTCCCGCCGCAAGGGATATCAAAATCCCGGCCGTATACAGCAATACCGTAGTAACCAGCATCCGCTGTACACGCTTCGTATAGACAAGCGGCTTTTTGGCCTTGCGGGGTTTGTTGACTAATATAGTCATCGCATTCATAACACAAGCCGCAGTCAGACAGCCTGTACTGCCTGTCAGCACAAGCGGAATCACTGCTATTGCATACAGACTCTTCCCAAGCAGCCTTCCCACATTGCTGTGTACCTGCATCCATTCCATATATTCTCTCGGTTTATAAGAATTCTGCTGGAACATATGCACAATATATAATTCATACCAGACGGCACCCACCAGAAACGTGAGAAACCATATGCTCGTCACGACAATATTCATGTTGACTTCCTATTCATTCTTATATTTGTTTCCGGTTCTACGAAGAGAAAAATGCCGTCAGCGCACCGTGCACCTTAGGAGCCTGCTCTGCAAAAGAAAAATGTCCCGCTCCCTCACAGATCACAAGTCCCGCATCCGGAATCAGTTCTTCCATCCTTCTGGCATCAGACAACGGTGTGGCCGTATCCTTATCGCCCCAGATCAACAGGGTAGGGCACTGAACCAGATGCATAAGCGGTTCCAGATCTTCGTTCACTACCTTCACAAGCGTCGCGCGCATTGTAGGTGTAGCACTGTTATAATCTGCTGATCCCCGTTTGCGTCTCATGTCCTCCACGGCATCGGGATACAAAAAATGCAATACTTTCGTGCTCATAACCGCCCGCCCGATCTTATAACACCGCAGACTCACCTTCTGCTTAAAACTTTTCTTCGGCAGGATACCCGCACTATCCATCAGTACCGCCCGTTCAATCATATAAGGAAGGTTCTCTCTGGCATTCATCTTAAAAAATACCCGGCCGCCAAAGGAATGTACCACCACGCTGAATCTCTTCAGTTCAAAGGAATCTATAAACTTCATGACAAAATCAACATAATCATCCACGCACCAGGGCTCAGGCGGTTCAGAAGTCCTGCCAAATCCGGGCATATCAAGAGCAATCACTCTATGCGTCTGCGAGAGAATCTTGATCACGCCTGCATACAGCGTAATATTCGCTCCCCAGCCGTGCAGAAGAAGTACCACGTCTCCCTCACCCTCATCTATATAATTTACTGTAATCGAATCAATTTTCTTAACCACCGGTCTCTCCGTATGCTTTCTGTATATTATCAATTAAGTCAAACAATTACTATCATATACCTATGCCCATCATTTGGCAATTATGTTTCTGCCATGCACTGTGTAAAAAATGCCCTGCACATACACAACCGGCAGTTTCCTGTCAAATCCCTACCGGATTTTCACCATATATGCCCGTGATCTATTCGCAGGCCTTCATCATGCCTTCCACCAGTTCAGGATACAGGAACTCACAGGATGCCCTGTGGAAGATACCAAAGTTCTCTCCGCCTCCCGAAAAAGAATTATTGTCCCACCAGCAGCAGGTAATGCCCTTCTTTGCGGCGGCAGATACATAATAAGCCGCAAAATCCGTTCTTGCCTGGATATTTCCGTTCTTATCCCTTGCCCCAAATTCATCGATCACCACACCGATACCGTTCTGTACGTACTTTTCAAACAGTGTATTCATCATATTGTCAATATCCGCAGTGGATGCAGCATCACCAATGTTCCACTGATCGGTACTGCCGTTTTCACCGGGTGCCTGCAGTGCAAAGCTGTAAGGCGTATAACCGTGTACCTCAACCAGAATCCTGTTCTTATTTCCTTTGACATCCTCAGGAAGTTCAAAATATTCATTCGTTGCTCCCTGCAGCGATGCCGCATACCCCGGTACAAGCAGATAACGCTTTTGGTTATTTCCGCCGGATGCCCGCACCGTATCAACAAATATCTGGTTCAGTTCATTGATGCATCCTACTGCATCCACGCACTCCTGCCTGCCCAGATCAAGCCACCACTCATTACTCGTGCCCACAAGACGGGGTTCATTTAAACCTTCCAGAATCAGATGCTCGTCATAATCGGCAAACCGCTCTGCTATCTGCGACCACACCGCCTTAACATATGCTTTTGACTGCTCCATATACTCCGATGCCGGATACACATAACCAGTCCCGTTATCATGATGTATATTGAGGATCACATGCATTTCATTGGCAATCCCATAGTCAACTGCTTCCTGTACGCGGTTCAGCCATGTCTCGCTGATTGTGTAACTGTCATCCGATGACACATGGTTGTGCCACGACACCGGAATCCGTATTGTCTGGAAACCCGCCGCCTTGACGGCATCAATCATCTCCCTGGTGGTAACGATCCCGCACCATTCAGACTCATAAGCCATTTCATCCGATTTATTCTGCTCCGAATGTGCATCAAAAGTATTGCCAAGATTCCACCCGATTTTCATGCTTTTCACAAACTTATTTGCCTCAGAGTTAACTCCTGCATTTCTGCCGCATCCTATAACCGTGACTGCCACGACCGCCGCAAAGAGCCAGACCGTAATCCGTTTTTTCATCGTAAGTCTCCATTCCGCCGCACAATCAGCGGCATAAACTGTCATAAAACTTCTGTTGTCTTAAGCAATATGGCTTTATCACATTGCACATACTGTTTTATTGTACTGTAAACAGAGAGTCCGGGGCAATATGCAGCGCGGTCTTTTTTGCATTTTATTGTATTCTTTATCATTTCTCCATGTAGTCTTCGTAATCCATCTCGCTGGCAAAGAGCATGTACTCTCCGTTGACATATCCCATGTAACCGCTTTCTACCGTGTAACCTTTCATAGCTTTTGCCTCCTTTATCAAATATTTCTCGAACTTTTGTTCTAATCTGATATAAGGATACAAAAAATAGAGTCCGATATTCTGGACTCCATTAAATATTTCAGCAAGAATTTCATTCTCCACCATCCTGTTTAAGCTTGCAGAATACATTTTACAAATAGTCTGTCCCCTACAACCTGCACACCCTGATCCTCTCAACAATCTCCTTGAGTGCCTCAACCACTGTATCCATCTCTTCCATGGTATTCTCCTCACCCAGCGTCATGCGCAAAGATCCTCTCGCCAGTTCCGGCGGCTGGCCGGCCGCCAGAAGCACATGGGACGGTTCCAGAGAACCGGAGGTGCACGCCGAGCCGCTTGAGGCACAGATCCCTTTCATATCCAGCATAATCAGTGCAGACTCCCCCTGCACGTCTTCAAAGCTGAAATTCACGTTCCCGGGCAGGCGCTTTGTGCGGTGTCCGTTCAGCTTAGCCCCAGGTATTTCCTGCTCAATTCGTGAAATCAAATAATCCCGCAGCATTTTTACCCGTTCCAGCTTTCCGGCAGCCGGCTTCCCGTCCGCCGTATCATACGCCCGCTTCACCGCCGCTTCCATCCCGACGATTCCGGGCACATTCTCCGTCCCGGCCCGTCTGCCTCTTTCCTGCTGCCCGCCGTGTAGAAACGAACGAATTTTCGCCTTTTTGCTGACATAAAGAAATCCCGCACCTTTCGGGCCTCCGAACTTATGCCCGCTGGCAGAAAGCAGGTCAATATGGCATTGCTCCACATCAACGGGAAACTGCCCATAAACCTGCACGGCATCCGTATGAAAAAGAATGTCATGAGCGGCCGCAATCTCACCAACTTCCCGGACAGGCTGGATCGTTCCGATTTCATTGTTGGCATACATGATTGAAATCAGAATCGTGTCCGGCCGTATGGCCCGTTTCAATTGTTCCACGCTTATCAGGCCGTCCGCATCCACATCCAGATAAGTGATTTCCGCCCCCTGTCTTTTCAGATACTCGCAACTGTGCAGAACCGCATGATGCTCGATGCTGGAAGTAATGATGTGCTTCCCTTTCTCCCGGTACGCCTCGTAAACCGCTTTCAACGCCCAGTTATCCGACTCCGTTCCGCCGGAAGTAAAATAGATCTCATTGGGTTCTGCGCCAAGGGTTGCTGCAATGGTCTCTTTTGCCTGAATGACTGCTTTCCTGCTCTCGCTTCCCAGCCTGTAAATGCTCCCCGCATTTCCATAATATTCCGTAAAATAAGGCAGCATGGCCTCTACTGCTTCGGGTACCGTTCTTGTGGTCGCCGCGTTATCCAGGTAAATCATATGAATCCTTTCCATGTAGGGACACGTTTCCTGCAATGGCACATGTCACCAATGCCAAAGTCTGTAAAATGTAACTCTTGATGCCGTTTCTGCCGCACGCACTCTATGGCAGCTTTTCTGTATTTCTGATACAGTTTCTGCTGCGCATCACCTTACAGCAGCAATTCCTCCATATCCATCAGCGCCGCCTCCGTCAATGCCAGAAGCATCTCCTCGTCCTTCTCAATGACCCCGCACTTCCGGTAGCGCAGGCGGAACATGGGTGTCCCTTTGGGGTCAAAGGTCATCCTGCCCTCATAAGCCTGCAGCAGACGGGGAATGTTTTCCACCCTGATGGGCGCGTCCATTCTGAGCAGGAAACGGATCATTTCATCCTTTCCCTTTATCTCCGGCATGTACAGCCTGTGGGCGTGGGCCCGGATCAGTGCAATGCGCAGCAGGTTCTCCGCCGACTTGGGAATCCCGCCGAAACGATCCAGCAGTTCTTCTCGCATATCCTCGCACTCTTTTTCATTCTCGATGCCTGCAATGCGCTTGTAAATATCCAGCTTCTGCACCTCATTGACAATATAAGAGGGCGGAATATAGGCATCCGCTTCCAGGTCGATACTGGTGTTAAAATCTTCTATGGTTGAAATGCCCTTCCGGGTTTTCACGGCCTCGTTCAGCATCTTGCAGTACAGGTCGTATCCCACCGCCTGCATATGCCCGTGCTGTCTGGCTCCAAGCAGATTTCCCGCACCCCGGATTTCAAGATCCCGCATGGCAATCTTAAACCCGCTGCCCAGATCCGTAAACTCTTTGATCGCCGCCAGCCGTTTCTCCGCCACTTCTTTCAGCATTTTGTCTCTTTTGTACATAAGAAAAGCATAAGCCGTCCGGTTGGAACGCCCCACACGTCCCCGAAGCTGGTAAAGCTGGGACAGTCCCATCTGATCGGAGTCATGAATAATCATCGTATTCACATTGGAAATATCCAGTCCTGTTTCAATGATAGTCGTGGAAACAAGCACGTCGATTTCCCCGTCGATGAAATCGTACATGATCCGTTCCAGTTCGCTCTCCTTCATCTGTCCATGGGCAAAAGCCACGTTCGCCTCCGGCACGAGTTTCTGGATGGCCGCCGAAACATCAGCAATATTGTTTACCCTGTTATAGACATAGTATACCTGTCCTTCTCTGGACAATTCCCTGACAATGGCTTCCCGCACCAGCTCTTCATTATATTCGCAGACAAAAGTCTGAATAGGCTGTCTGTCCCCGGGCGCTTCTTCCAGGACACTCATATCCCGGATGCCGATGAGGCTCATATGAAGTGTTCTGGGAATAGGTGTGGCCGTCAACGTCAGAACGTCTATATTCTCCTTCAGTTTCTTGATCTTTTCCTTATGAGTCACACCGAAGCGCTGCTCCTCATCAATAATCAGAAGCCCAAGATCCTTATACTGCACATCCGCCGACAAGACCCGATGGGTGCCGATCACGATGTCTACCATGCCTTTTTTCAAGTCTGTCACTGTCTTCTTCTGCTCCGCCGCCGTCCGGAAACGGGAAAGCAGATCCACACGCACCGGAAAATCCTTCATTCTCTGGACAAACGTATTATAATGCTGCTGCGCCAGAATGGTGGTCGGTACCAGGTATACCACCTGTTTACCCTCCTGCACTGCCTTGAAAGCCGCCCGGATGGCGATTTCCGTCTTGCCGTATCCCACGTCGCCGCAGATCAGCCGGTCCATGATCTTGGTGCTTTCCATATCCTCTTTCGTAGCGGTAATTGCACTGATCTGATCTTCGGTCTCCTCAAAAGGAAACATCTCCTCAAATTCCCTCTGCCAGACAGTATCTGCACCATACTTAAATCCCTGGCTCTGCTGCCGCACCGCATAAAGTTCCACCAGATCCTGCGCCACCTCATCCACTGCAGTACGGACTTTGGACTTGGTTTTGTTCCACTCCTGAGTGCCCAGTTTATTGAGCTTAGGCTTGCTGCCGGAATCCGCGGAAGCATACTTCTGGATCACATCCAGCCCCGTAGCCAGCACATAAAGGATTCCGCCGTCCCGATAAGATATCTTCATATAGTCCTTGACGATCTTATCCACTTCCACCTTCTCGATGCCCTGATAAACGCCCAGTCCGTGGCTCTCATGCACCACATAATCGCCTACTTTGAGTTCATTGAAATCATTGATCTTCTGCCCCTGATAGAGCTTTTTCTTCTTCTTTTTCTTTTTTTCCGCCCCGAAAATATCGCTCTCCGAGATGACCATAAACTTCAGCAGCGGGTATTCAAACCCTTTCAGCACTCTGCCGTAAAAGGTCATGACCTCTCCCGGCTGCACTTCCCGCATGGGATCCTCACTGTAAAATGCGCTGATTCCCTGTTCCTGCAGATCCTCCGCCAGACGCTTTGCTCTCGTTCTGGAACCGGAAAGCAGCAAAATGCGGCAGCCTCTTTTTTTATAGCTGCTCAGATCCTTGACCAGCGCCTCAAAACTGTTATTATAAGAAGACATGCTTCTGGTCTGGATATCAAATTTCCTGTCGGACTTAAAAAGAGGGTTCTTTCCATCCATCATGGAAAGAGTCACCACTCTGCCTCTTGCGATTCTTGCCGCCGTCTCCTCCGCGCTGTATAAGATGTCCATCTGTCCGGGCAGGATATATCCCTTCTCCACCCGATGCATCATACTCTCCCGAAATTCCATCTCCACCGCCGAAGCGTGCTCTCTGACCCGCAGCGGCTCCTCAATGAAAACACAGCTTCTGCCCTGTCTGCCGGCCTGCCCCGGATTTCCTTCCAGACAGTCCAAAAACGTTGAAACTTCCGAATAAAAATATTTTACATAGCTTTCCAGATTGACCGCATTGCGGGACAGACCCAATTCCAGAAGCTGCTCCGTCAGTTCCCTGACCTGTGTCTCAATGCGGTGCGCCTCCTCGGTTTTCATTTCCTTCCTAAGCCCGGCCGCATATGCTGTGCACTCTTTCTGAATTTTATTTATTCCCTGCTGCAGTTCTTTTTCAGACAAAATTAGTTCTGTCGCAGGATAGATGGTCACGGATTCAAGCTGTTCAATAGACCTCTGACTCAGGATATCAAAACTTCGGATCGACTCCACATCCTCTCCCCAAAGTTCGATCCTGTAGGGATTTTCCTCCGTCAAGTCAAAGATATCTATGATGCCTCCGCGTATGCTGAACTGCCCCGGCGCCTCCACCTGATAATTCTTCTCATAGCCAAGCTCCACCAGACGCACCGCCAGTTCATTTTCCTCCACGGTGCTTCTCTTATCCAGGCTGATCACATGATTTTTCCACGCTTCCAGAGGTGCCTGCGGCGTCATCAGTGCGTCGTAGGTGGTGATCACTGTAACGGGTCTGCCCTCCATCAGTCTTCGCAGACACCGGATCCGTTCCATAGTCAGCTGATTACCATGGATGTCCGCCTGAAAAAAGATCAGATCCTTGGCCGGATAGAGCATCACATTTCTGTCATAAAACTTGTAGTCCTCATACAGTTCTTTTGCCCGCAGATCATTGAACGTCACGATCACCTTATACCGGAACTGTTCGCCAAGCCCGTAGATCATATGCAGCTTCTGTGAATCCACACACCCGCTTAAGGCCACCGAAGCCTGCTCTTTCACGAGCATTTTCTTAATCTCTTCATATTCTCCCAGTTCTTCCAGGGGAGCAAGTAAAGCCCTCACATCTTACCTCCAAATTGTATCCGTTTATCCTGCGGTCTTTCTGTTATACCGGTTCATGGCCGCATCCGCGCCTTCGGTCATCATAACCGTAACTGCCTCTGCAGCATATTTTGCGCTCTCGTCCATGATCTCCCGCTCCTCCTTTGAAAAATGCCCCAGCACATAATCCGCCAGGTCATATCCCTCCGGCTTCTGTCCCACACCCATTTTAATCCGCTGAAATTCGTCATGCCCCAAATGCAGAATGATGTTCTTCAGGCCGTTATGCCCGCCTGCACTTCCTTTTTTGCGGATGCGGATCTGTCCCACTTCAAGGCTGATATCGTCCGAGATCACAATCAGTTCGCTTCTCTCATCTATCTTATAAAAGTCTATGACTTCCCTGACGCTTTCACCACTCAAATTCATATATGTCTGGGGCTTGATTAAAACCACCTTCTGTCCTCCCACAAAACCTTTCCCGATCAGTGCCTTGTGTTTGCGTTCCCCTATCGTAATATTGTTCTGATCCGCAATAAAATCAATCACGTCAAAGCCGATATTATGCCGTGTATTCCGGTACTGCCTGTCCGGGTTTCCAAGTCCTGCAATAATGTACATAGTCTCCTCGATTCTGAATGGCATCTGCCAGATTTTTACCTATAATCCCATAAACAGGATTCGCTCGTTTTTCTATTCTATCAATATTTTGGGGTTCGTACAAGGATTGTTTGTAATTAATGGATTCACCTTTCGCCAGATGATTACATTTGAGAACTTCCTGTATTTCGGGGGAATACATAATGGAAAATAAAGTGAAAGCAGAACCATCAGAAAAGCCGCCGCCCGCCAAAGCAGCCGGCTGCTTTTCTAACAAGTAACTGATAAAAGGCAAAAGCTTTCTGTCTGCCCGGAACCGCCACATTAAACAGAGTGCCGGAGACACGCCATTATCAATCACGCGGTTATCTCCGGCACAAATCATTTTGCTGCTTCTCATGCCTGCACCACACACACCATGCATCTGACGCATGATACAAGTATCGACTCCAGAATGCCAGTCTACTTCCGAATCGCCGCAACCGCCTCGTCTTCCACAACAAATTCCACCAGCCCCATATAACCAGGTGCGACTTCATACTCGTCAAAGCAGATCACGATCTGTCCTGCATCATTCAGGTAAAAGTTCTGGTCTTCCTTAATGGCTTCAAAGTGAAACCCAATCTCTCCCTCCGGGTCAACCCAATAGAATTTTGAATCGTCCTCGGCCATTTCATCCCACATCTGCCTGATAATATTTTCACTGATGGGCGTGATATAATCTGCCCCTTCCTTAAAAAGATTCTTTAAGCCCGCAATCTCACCAGTGGTCTTATCTATATGGTAATAATACTGATACTGGGTTCCGCTGCCGGCAACCTCACACACATTCATCTGCAGTGTAAACCATGTATCCGTGTCCGTTACCACCTTGTGATCCACGTAAATACCCCCGTAGCTTTCACCCAGTTCTACCTGCTCCTCAAACCTGGCAATGAGACGGTTCGTCATCTCCTCAATACTCTCGTTGATCGCTGCGATAGACTCGTCGGTTTTTGCGTCCTCCGCCTCGCCGGACTGTTCCAGTTGAACTTCCTCTATCTCCGCTGAAAAACGCTCACTTTCATACTGATATTCCCGGATCGTCACCGCCTTGATCACACTGCCCAGAATAGGAATCTGCTCCATGGCATATGCCGCCTCTGCGGAAACGTTGGGCACGACCACCAGCGCAAGCACAGCCGCCGCCGCAATCCATCCTGCCGCTTTCCCGGCTCTTCCTCTATGATTTTTTCTGCTTCCTCCGGAAATAATTCCTGCACGCTTCATATTTTTTACAAGCCTTTCCCTCTCTATTACTGTAAGTCCCTCTTTGTTCCTCAAAACATCTGTCGAATCAATATCATTGCACATTTCATATAATCTGGACATTTCCTACACCTCGCTTTCTCTGACAGCCTGCCGTAACTGTTTTCTGCCTCTGCTGATACGCCCGTAGATCACGGTCTTGCTCATATTCATACGCCTTGCCACTTCATCCATAGTCAGCTCTTCCAGATAAACCAGCCGGAATATCATTGCATCTTCATCTTTCAGGTATGAAAGAATCCTGTTGACTTCCTCTTCATACTCCCGGTGCAGGAATTCCCTTCCTGCGGCTTCGTCTTCCCACTCAGGCATCTGCTCCACCAGGTCCTCCCGCGACGCATTAATATATTTTCTCACATAGGTCAGCGCCTTGAACCTGCACACACCAGCCAGCCAGTTCTGAAATTCCGACCTCACCGGATCAAAACTGTCAATATTGTCCCACACGGCCAGAAGCGTATCATTCATACAGTCATCCCACAGATGCGGCAATGTCCCCATCTGCCGTTTTACAACCGTTTTCAACACCCAGCCGTAATGGTCGATGACATAAAGAAGCGCCTGTTCATTTTTCTTTTTTAATTGTCTGACAAAATTCTTTTCATTAATTTCCACTTTAACCACCGCCTTTCCCTTCGTTACTTATAATTCGCATGAAAAAGAGCTTTTCTGACAAAAAAAGAAAAAGACGCTTATCGCGTCCTTTTCCTTTTCCACATCATGCATTTGTTACTCATCATCCGGTTCTAAAAGTGCCTTTTCATAGCTGTCCAGAATAATGCTCTGTATTCTGTCACGAGTCTCAGAATTAATTGGATGTGCAATATCCCGATACTCGCCGTCATTAGCCTTCTTGCTTGGCATTGCAATGAACAGTCCTTTTTCACCTTCAATTACTTTAATGTCATGAACTACGAATTCATCGTCAATGGTAATTGAGACGATTGCTTTCATTTTGCTGTCTTGAGTCATTTTACGCACGCGGACATCAGTAATTCTCATGAAGCTCAGCCTCCTTATCATATGATACCAACAGTAACCTGTCGGTTTTCACAAGCTTTTCCACACAAGTCATACTCATCAAGCCACGTAGCTTGTAATAAACATTTAATTAATAACGCTCATGCCTCTTACACAATAAATTATTTTCCCGATAATAGCAACCGCCTTTCCATCATATCATTAAATCACAAATCTGTCATTATGTTCTACCACAATTTCTATACCATTTTCTCCTTTGTGGTAAGAATTCGCGCGTATTGTTCCTCTGCTCTCCACGATACAGTTCTCAATATGCGTGTTGTCCCCGATGTACACATCATTCAGAATGATGGAATTTTTAATATAGCAGTTGTTACCGATAAACGTTTTCTTGAAGATCACGGAATCTTCAACTTTGCCGTTCACGATACATCCGCTGGAGATCAAGCTGTTCTTAATACTTGCTCCCACGTTATATTTCGCCGGCGGCAGATCATCTACTTTGGAATAGATGTCCGGATACTGCCTGAAGAAATAATTTCTGATCTCAGGATGAAGGAAATCCATATTTGTCTTATAGTAATCCTCCACTGTTGCTATATTGCTCCAGTAATCCCTGATCTTATATCCATAGATCCGTTTCATGTTCTTATAGCGGATCAGGATATCTTTGACAAAATCATATCTGTCTTCTTCCGCACACTTTTCGATCATTTCGATCAACTGACGTCTCCTGACTACATAGACACCACATGAAATCGTATTGGACTTCGCTACGACCGGTTTTTCTTCGAATTCCTCAATACGGCATTCTTCGTTCATCTTGATCGTACCGAACCTGTCCACATTAACATCCGGCTTCATGTCTTTACATACTACCGTAATATCCGCTTTCTTGTCAATGTGATATTCCAGAACTTTATTATAATCCATCTTATACACACAGTCACCGGAAGAAATCACCACATACGGTTCATGGCTGTTCTTTAACCATGATAAGTTCTGCGCAATCGCGTCCGCAGTACCGCGGTACCATGCGTTGCTTTCCGCTGTAACAGCAGGTGTAAACACAAACAAACCACCTTGCTTACGGCCAAAATCCCACCATTTGGAGGAACTGAGATGTTCATTCAGACTGCCCGCATTGTACTGTGTGAACACAGCCACTTTATTGATATGGGAATTGGACATATTGCTCAGTGCAAAATCAATGCCCCGATAACTGCCTGCTATAGGCATGGCACAGACTGCACGCTTCTGTGTCAGTTCCTTGATTCTATGGTTATTACCACCTGCCAGGACAATTCCAATCGCTCTCACTATTTATCACCTGCCTTAATTAAAGTTTTACCGCTCGGAAGCATTCCGTCTCCGTAATCTTCCACACTTGTCACACCGAAAACAACTGAATTCTTCCCTACGGAAACTCCGCCCGGGATAAAGCTCTTCTCCCCGACTGCAACAATACCGTGATTATAAATATGCGGATCGGTCTCATTCTCGGCTTCCTCACCGATGCCCAGCCTGACATTGTCTTCAATCACAACATTTTCCGCAACGATGGTCTTATACAGTTCACAGTTGCTGCCAATGCGCGTCTCGTTCATAATGATGGAATCATGTACTACTGTACCGGCTCCTATGGTGACGCCGCATCCGATCACCGAATTATATACTTTACCATAAATCTCAGCGCCTTCCCCGATGATACTTCTCTCTACAACACTGTCGGAAGACAGGTACTGAGGCGGCAGGATCTCGCTTCTTGTGTAAATCTTCCAGTATTCCTCATACAGATTGAATTCAGGAACAATGTCGATCAGTTCCATATTTGCTTCCCAGTATGAGTTCAATGTTCCCACATCTTTCCAATAACCGTTAAATTCATAGGCGTAAAGAGGTGCACCTTTTGCATGGCAATACGGAATCACGTGTTTGCCGAAGTCCAGTCCCGGCTGTTCGGAATTGGTAAGAAGCGCTTCCTTAAGCGTCTTCCAGTTAAAGATATAAATGCCCATAGACGCAAGGTTGCTTCTCGGATTCTCCGGTTTCTCTTCGAAATCGACGATCTTGCGGTCCTTGTCCGTGATCATGATACCGAAACGCTTCGCTTCTTCCATCGGTACAGGCATAACCGCGATCGTCACCTCTGCACCGTTCTGCTTATGGAAATCAAGCATCACTTCGTAATCCATCTTGTAGATGTGATCCCCTGACAGAATCAGGACATACTCAGGATTAAAGCTCTCCATGTAATCCATATTCTGGTAGATCGCATTGGCAGTACCGGTATACCACTCACTGTTGGCACTCTTCTCGTATGGCGGAAGTACCGTCACACCTCCGATATTCCTGTCAAGATCCCATGGAATACCGATTCCGATATGGGTGTTCAGTCGAAGCGGCTGATACTGTGTCAGAACGCCAACGGTATCAACACCTGAATTGATACAGTTACTGAGAGGGAAGTCGATAATTCTGTACTTACTGCCAAAAGATACAGCGGGCTTTGCAACTTTCGACGTAAAAACACCTAATCTGCTCCCCTGACCGCCAGCAAGCAGCATGGCAATCATTTCTTTCTTAACCATCTTTATCACCTCTTGTTTCCTATATATTTTATAAAAAAACGAGCAAAGCTCGTTTGCGAGATCTGCTTCGCAGCCTCGGAGTACATCGGGACAACCCGTGGCTTTGTTTGATTATATCACAGTTCGACCGGAAAGTGAATATTATTTACGAATTTATTCAAGTTGTAATCCCTTTTACATGTTAATAATATACAATAATGGATTGCGTTTTTCAATATCTTTGTTTATTTTTAACATACCATATTGATCAAAATAAATTTGTAGATTTCCATAATATCCATTATACATAAAAATCATTTTCGACTTCATTTTTTCGCCCTGTCCGGGTTCTCCCTCTGTGCCCTGCCATATTAAAAATCTCATTTTATAAATTTTTATTGGTTTTTTTTTATGAAATGAGTATAATACTAATAAAAATGCATATTAGGGAGATTTCCATGTACCAGATCAACTTTAAGGAACCAATTCACATATATTTCATCGGAATCGGCGGTATCAGCATGAGCGGTCTTGCCGAGATTCTTCTGTCCGAAGGCTTTACTGTCTCCGGCTCAGACAGAATGCCTTCCCCCCTGACTTCCAGGCTGGAACAGCTTGGCGCCGCAATATATTACGGCCAGCAAGAAGAAAACATCACGCCGCAGATCGACCTTGTGGTATACACCAGCGCCATCAAACCCGACAATCCTGAGATGACAGCCACATGCAGGCTGCAGATCCCTTCTCTGACACGTGCCCAGCTTCTGGGGCAGATGATGAAGAATTACAAGACTCCCATCGCCATAAGCGGCACCCATGGCAAGACTACGACCACGTCTATGATATCCCAGATCCTGTTAGATAACAATGACGATCCCACGCTGTCGATCGGCGGTATCTATAAGCCCATCGGCGGCAATATCCGCGTCGGCTCCTCGGAGCACTTTGTCACGGAAGCCTGTGAATATACCAACAGTTTTTTAAGCTTTTATCCCAGGATCGGCATTATACTTAATATAGAAGAAGACCATCTGGATTACTTTAAAGACCTTCAGCATATCCGGCGTTCTTTCCATGAGTTTGCCAGCCTTCTTCCGGCGGACGGAAGCCTGATCATCAGCGGCGATATCCCGCACCCGGAGGAGATCACAGAAGGTCTTGACTGTAAGATCATCACCTTCGGCTCCTCATCCGGCTGTGATTATCGTCCTGAAGCTATCACTTACGACGCCTCAGGTTGTCCCTCTTTTTATCTTATGCATAAAGGAGAAAAAGAAGACTTGTTTTCTTTACAGGTTCCGGGAGAACACAATGTTTATAATGCGCTGGCGGCCATCGCACTGGCTGACCTGCTGGGCATATCCCGCTCCGTAACCGCCGCGGGTCTGCATAATTTTGAAGGAACAGCGCGTCGTTTTGAATACAAAGGCAAGGTAAACGGCATTACCGTTATTGACGACTATGCCCATCACCCCACAGAGATCCGTGCCACGCTTCTGGCCGTGCGCAATTATCCCCACCGTACCTCCTGGTGCGTGTTCCAGCCCCACACCTACACACGGACGAAGAATTTTCTCTCTGAATTCGCCGGTGCACTGACGCTCTCTGATGAGATCATCCTTACGGACATTTATGCTGCGAGAGAAACAAATACAACGGGAATCAGTTCCAAGGATCTGCAGCACGAAATCGAGAAGCTGGGACATCGATGCTATTATTTTTCTTCATTCGAAGAAATAGAAAATTTTGTTTTGAAAAATTGCACAAAAGATGATCTGTTGATAACTATGGGGGCAGGAGACGTGGTTAAAATCGGAGAAAATCTGCTGAGAAAATAATTATTCACAATATCCACAGAAATTGATCGAAATATCCTTCGATTTTCTGTGGATATTTCTGTATGCGGGATTCCCCGTTTTTACGGGATTTTTTAATGCTATCCACAATATCCACATTTCGCGAACTCTTGTTCTCCACTTCGTTTATGGCGATTTGCCTATATCATTTCTCAATCCGCTATGCTATAATTCACCATGTGTTTATGGGGACATTATGCGTTCCGTGAAGGAACAGAGGGTGGTGTGACAATGAGTCGTCTGACGATCTATCAAGACAATTACATGGATTCTACGGTTATTTCCAACCGTTTTATCGATGAATATATGAGTGCTGCCAACGACGCGCAGCTTAAAATCTATCTGTACCTGATTCGTATGATGAGTGCCAGGCTTTCTACGAGCATTTCAGATATCGCCGACCGTTTTAACTATACCGAGAAGGATGTTATGCGCGCCTTGAAATACTGGGAGAAAAACCATCTCCTGTCCCTGGATTACGACGGAAACAAGAATGTTGTGGGCATTCATCTCATGGATTTTGCACCGCTTCCGGCTCCGGCTTCGGCAGCGCCTGTACCGTCAGTATCAATGACTGCATCAGCGCCCTTTGCCTCTGTTGTCCCGATCTCCTCCCGGCTGATCCCGGCAGAGGCTGAGACACCACAGGAAGATGATGCCTATGCCAAACCCAATTATACGCTGGATGACCTGAAAGCATTTAAATCTGACGAGGCTACTTCCAGACTTCTTTTTATCACGGAACAGTACTTAAAGAAGACATTGAGCGCCAATGAAGTGCGCACTATGTTATTTATCTCGGACAAGCTGGGCTTTTCGGAAGATCTGATCGATTACCTGATCCAGTACTGCGTGGACCGCGACAAGAAAGATCTCCGCTATATAGAGAAGGTTGCCATCAGCTGGGCACAGCAGGGAATCACTACGCCCAAGCAGGCAGCGCGGCTGGCCGGAAAATACGATAAATCCGTTTATGCGGTGATGCAGGCTTTGGGCCGGAGCGGTACGCCCACGCAGACGGAGGCCGCCTATGTCACACGCTGGACGAAGGAGTACGGCTTTACAGAAGATGTGATTCTGGAAGCCTGCGAGCGCACCGTACTTGCCACGGACAAGCACCGTTTCGAGTATGCTGACAGCATTCTGGGCAGCTGGCAGAAAGCAGGCGTCCACCATAAAAACGATATCCAGCCGCTGGATGATCATTACCGCAAAACAAAGACAACCCGTACAGCCTCCGGCAATAAATTCAATCAGTTCATGCAGAACAACTATGATTTCGATGCTTTGGAACAGGAACTGTTGAGCAATTAATCAAAAAGGAGTACCCTTGTGTCACTGACGAATACCCAGTATGATATGATCCTTCATCAATATGAAATGAAGCAGTTAAAAAGCCGGCACGACGTGGAGCAGAGGCTGGCATATGTGTATGACCATATTCCGGCTTATCGTGAATTGGAAGACGCCGTAGCAGCAGTTTCCGTAGCCCATGGAAAAAGGATGCTGGCAGGCGATCCCGATGCCATGGAGGATCTTCGTGACAGGCTGGCAGAATTATCCGGCCGCAAGGCACAGCTTTTAGAAGACGCCGGGCTGGCTCCCGACTACCTGGAACCTGTCTATGAATGCCCGGACTGTAAGGATACCGGATATATCGACGGCACAAAATGCCATTGTTTCAAACAATCCATGATCACACTGCTCTATGAGCAGTCAAATATCCGTGAGATGCTGCGGACGGAGAATTTCGATACTCTGTCCTACGAATACTATGAAGGTGACGACTTATCCCGTTTTCGGAATGCAGTGAACACCTGCCGTAATTTTATCAAAAATTTCAATTCTGACTACCATAATCTGTTTTTTTATGGTACAGTGGGTACTGGAAAATCATTTCTTTCCGGCTGTGTTGCCAAGGAGCTGATCGAGACCGGACATTCCGTAATCTATTTCAGTGCAACCGGCTTGTTTGATTTACTTTCAAAGAATTCCTTTGACTATAAGAATAGAGACGAACTGCGGGAAACTTATGCGGATCTGTATCAATGCGATCTGCTGATCATTGACGATCTGGGAACAGAACTGACAAACCAGTTTGTTACCTCCCAGCTTTTTTCTCTCCTGAATGAAAGGCATATGGGTAAAAAAGCAACCGTGATCTCTACCAACCTGTCACTGGAAGAATTGAGGAACAGATACTCCGATCGTATCTTCTCCCGTATTACCAGTCACTATGAAATCTGTAAACTGTCCGGCCGGGATATCCGAATGTACAGGAAACGATTGATGAACAGAAAGTGAGGCTTCTTGCATGACCAGACGCGAAGAAAAAAGAAATCTTGAAACCATTCCGGTAGGCTCCCTTGGCATGATTCCCCTTGAAGGCTGCAGACCTTTGGGTGAGAAGGTAGACTACTATCTGGTAAAATGGCGTACAGAACGGGAAAGTGAACACAAAGATTCCCTTGCCTTTTCCGGCTACCAGCGTGACACCTATATTTTGAAAGCCGATGTACCCAGATTCGGTTCCGGTGAGGCAAAAGGTGTGATCAAACAGTCTGTGCGCGGTTCCGATCTTTATCTTCTGGTGGATGTGGCCAACTACAGCCTGACCTATTCCCTCTGCGGACACGAGAACCATATGTCCCCCGACGACCACTATCAGGATCTGAAGCGTATCATTGCCGCCGTCGGAGGGAAAGCCAGACGCATCACTGTCATCATGCCCTATCTCTATGAGAGCAGACAGCATAAGAGAACTGCAAGAGAATCCCTGGACTGTGCGCTTGCCCTTCAGGAAATGGTAAGCATGGGCGTGGATAATATTATTACCTTCGATGCCCACGATCCGCGGGTGCAAAATGCCATTCCTCTGCACGGTTTTGAGACAGTTCAGCCTGCTTATCAGTTTATCAAGGGCCTGCTGAGTAATGTAAAAGGCTTAAAGCTTGACAACGACCACATGATGGTAATCAGCCCCGATGAAGGCGGTATGAGCCGTGCTATCTATATCGCCAATGTTCTGGGACTGGATATGGGAATGTTCTATAAAAGAAGGGATTATACGCAGGTCGTAAACGGCAGAAATCCTATCGTGGCTCATGAATTCCTTGGATCCAGCGTAGAGGGCAAGGATATGATCATCATCGACGATATGATCTCTTCCGGCGAAAGCGTTTTGGAGGTTGCATCCGCTCTGAAGGAACGCAAAGCCAACAGAATCTTTGTGTTTTCTACTTTCGGTCTTTTCACGGCCGGACTGAATCGTTTTGACGAGGCATATGCTGACGGCACGATCTGCAGGGTACTGACCACAAATCTGATCTACCAGACGCCGGAACTGCTTGCCCGTGAATGGTATATCGACTGTGATATGAGCAAATATATCGCCTATATTATTGATACTTTAAATCATGATACCTCCATCAGTGACCTGCTGAATCCCGTGGAAAGGATTCAGTCCATTGTGGCCAGATATAATGCGGGTGAACTGGAATAACCCGGGCATTTCTGCCAAATTTTTTAAACACTTTGCATCTTAAAAAGGGTATCCCCGCGGGGATACCCTTTTCTATGTTATGGGAAATGTCCAGGCCTGCTTCGAGTCCGCGAAGCGGAGCTGGCAATCAAGCGAAGCTTGATTTTTTCATGTATTCTCAGTTTCCGTCGAGCCTGATATCGTTTACCTGCCTGATGGTTCCCGGGCTGTGGATTATCCCCACTTATTGTTCCTTTCTGTTACGCCGCTTACGCTGCCGCCGAATCCCGACCACTTGACAGGCGCTTTATCTCCGACGCAGTTTTCAATGGTGACATTCTTTATATGACCATTCAACTGTCCGAGGATCTGGATGGTTCCGCCGGCGTTTCCTTTAAAACTGCAATTGGATATTGTTACATTCTGGCAAGTTTGGCCGCTGTTTGGCTCAATGTCAATGCCGTATTGCGGCGCTGTCCCATTGGCGTTATTGAACTGGCAGTTCTGAACCTTCACATTCGATACGTCTGTAATAGACAGATTGCTTCGCCTGTTATGATGCAGGTTACAGTTTGCGATAGTAACGCCGTTACTGTTTTTACCACTGCTAATGCGGCCAAGATAGATACCGTCGCCCCAGCACTTGGAAACTTCCACATCACGTATATGAACATTTGTACAGCCGACGATTTCGATGCCATGCCCCGCCTCGCCGCCGCTGCCTTTGTGCGCGTCGCGTTCACCGATCAGCTTTCCGCCGGAAATGTATATGTCTTTGCGGTCGGAAGCATAAATCATGCGATAAATCCCACTGTTTGTACCAATCGCATAGAGTTTGGCATCAGGCGACATGATCAGCGACTGACCGTCTCTTAACATGATACCCGCCGTGAAACCGGGGTTTGCGGCAGGATTAATATGATACTCGCCCGCCGGGATATAGAGATAATCATAGTTGTCCTGATGTTGATATCTTACTTCATTTTCCCATTTTTGTAACAAATCGTTGATTGCTTGCGTATCATCCTTACAGCCCTCCGCCTGATGGTAGGTAAGTACCCGGGGGTCATTCTCCGTATCGATCTCGCCGCCTGCAACGACAACATAACACTGCTGGACATATTGTCCATTACCCATAGAGACTTTGATGGTGGCAGGTCCGATTTTTTTCATGGTGATCTTGCCTGTTTCGTCTACAGATGCTATGTTCGGTTTGCTGCTTGTAAAAGCAATGCCTTCCATGTCCATCGGATGCTCCGGGTCTTCATATCCGACAAAAGTTAACTGATATGTATCTCCGACAGTTCCTTCTATCGTTTTGCCTTTCTGTGTAAGGGTCGGCAGTGTGATCGTAACATTACACTGTGCCCTCTTATTACCGTCCTGCGCGATAGCTGTGACGGTTACGGTTCCTTGTTTCTTTGCATTGATCACAACGCGGACAGTCTCTGCCTGCGTGGTATTGTTCTCCTCAGATCCGGAGTCCTCCCAAACCTCCACGGTTGCAATATCGCTGTTTGAAGTAGTCCAGATTACCGTTGGGTTTGTTATCATTTGTGTCGGGTCTTTAGGCGTAAGCGTAGCAGTAAGCGTTCTGCTTTCCGGTTTCGTATCCAGAAGCGAAAACGACAACTTGTTTTTGTCCAATGTAATCTTGTCTACGCTGTTCTTTCGATACGCTTTCTTCTGGATCTTAAAGGAACAGGTTTTTGTACCGCCATAATCCCCCCGGCCACGCAGGGTTACCTTTGCGTTCCCCGCCTTAATGTTGTTCTTGTATCCGACAATTTCATAGCAGGATGTCTGATCCGGCAGTTCTATTTCATTTTTCTTATCCGCCGCATTTGCATAAATATGAATATCCGCCGGCTTTAATGTAACTTCTTTTCCGGTATATTCCTGCGAGTCAATGACAACCTGCAATTTACTGATGTTCTTCTGGCTGTCAAAAATCCGGTAAGTGCCGCTGATCTCGCCCTGATAGCTTCCGCATCCTGTCACTTTCACGGTAACGGTAGTACCTATCGAAGGAACACTGTTTTCATTGCCATCATAACCTTCATAATGATAGCTGAGAGTTTTCTCGTAATCCGTTCCGGCCGCCAGTTTTTTCCCATTTACATCTGTAATCGTGACGGCGGACTTCCATGCATTTTTCTTGTCGCTATGAGGCTTATCAGCAACAGTGAGAACAGCGTTGGCAATATTCGCGCGCGTCACCGTAAGGGAGATTGATTCCTTATATCCTTTATAATTACCGACACCGGTAATCTCTAAGGTCATTTCGCCGGTTTCCGCATCCTTTGGTATTTTGTTATTTTTATAGGTTACCTTATAATCGGTCTTGATTTTGAGGATATTCTGATCCTGATCCCGCAGGATAAATTCCGGTATGGCGCCGTTCTTTTGATAGGAGACGGTAAGCCTTCCGTTCCCGTCTTTAGCCACATTTTTCCAATAATAGGAAAAATGGCTTTTTTCAGTATTTACCGTAATCTGATAAGTCTTTTTGATCGAACCTTTGTATCTGCCTTTTCCGGTAAAGGTAACGGTCACTTTCCCGACTTTTTGGGCATTGCTGTATTTCGTAGTATAATCGGTATCTTCAACCAGCGTATCGGTTTTTCCGGTCTCATCTGTATAGGTCAATAATGTCTTGTTTTCCTGAAACATGCCGCCCTTTTCGGTTAGGACTTTTTGGGAGAAAGGGATGGATGTCTGCCAGTTTGCCTCAATAAATGCCGCCTTGTTGATGGCGCGGTCGGCTTCCAGCTTCAGATTGATCTGCTTAAATCCGTGATACCCCTGATCTTCTCCGGCTTCGGTAGGATAAACGTTGATATAGGCGCCCTGCAGTCCGTTCGTGTTGAAGACGTCATAGTCATACAGGGATGGATCAAGCTCCGTGCTGCCGATTTTCAGCTTTGTAATCATTACGTCAGTCTTAGTCAGCGGCACCCCGTGATAAGCATATTTTTTTGCATTTAACGTAACAGAGGCCGTGTTGAAATTCTGTTTCTTATTAAGGACAACGAGCCGCATGGGAAGAGAACCGGTGAAATTGCCTTTGCCGGTTACGGTATAAGAGTATTGTCGTCCTAAATCATAGCTGTCTCCTTTTTTATAATCTGACGGCAATTGGCCATAATCACAGATAAAGTCCTTATTAACAGCCAGTTTTTTCTGGTTATATGTTAAAACAGGTGCCGGAATATTCAGATTTTTGGCATAATTTACCACCTGCTCATAGCCCGGCGAACCGGCTAACACAGAATTTGCATTGGCGGGATTGGGATCGATCTTACTGATGTCTTTCGGCAGGATCGTAAAATACAGGGTAATGCTGCCGCTGTACTGACCCTTCATATTAATGGTCACGCTGGGCGCTTTGGCTGTATTCCAGGCGGCGGCATTTACATTGTTTTTATAGGTCAGCGTATAGTCCGTTTTTTCTTTCAGCAGGGTTTCCTTATGGTAAACGCGAAAATCCTGCGTGATCTTCTGTCCTGTATAGACGAAAGCACCGCTTTCCTGCTGAAAGCCGTCTACCCAGAGATCACCGGAGAGATCATACACTTCATCGTCGTCTTTGGGGACGACCGTAATATGGACGGAGGCTTTCTGATCGCCGCATGTTGCCGTGATGGTTGCCGTTCCCTCTTTTAGAGCAGTAATTTCCACGGTTTTGCCGCTGACTGCCGGCGTCGGTTCCGATGTTCCGTCGTTTTCCTGCGCTGATTCTGTTCCCGGTACAGCTGCCATGGCGATCGTGTCATCGCTGCTGCTCCAAATTATAGGTGTCGTAATATCCTTCGGTTCCACTGCCGCAGTGACTAGAAATTTAGCGTCCGGCGCGGGGGCGGGATGCAGCGTTACGCTTTCCGCATCCAAGGTCAATACGCCGACACTTTCCTTAATCGGCGATGTTTCTTCGGCATCGGCAAAGGGCGCGGCTGATGGATCCGCAGCCTGATTGGTTACAGAGTTTTCGGAGACGGAATCCGCAGACGTCTGCTGCAGAGCTTCTTCTTCCGTAACCGGCTCCTGCACTGCGGTTTCTTCCGGGGTACGATTCATATCTTCTTCAGGCGGTGTTTGATCCGTTATTTCCGTCTCCGCACCGTCTACGGTATTTTCCGAGACGCTCACCTGATCCGGCACATCATTTCCCGAGATGCTATCTGCCGCGGTTTCCTGCGATTGCTCTGTTTCTGACGCATCCGCATTCGCTCCGTCCGGCGCTTCGTCAGTCGTATTCGGGGCTATAAAAGGGATCGTGGACGCAGCATAAAAGGTTTCGTCCTTTCCGCTTCCGGCTGCCGGATAATATGCCGCCCGGATATAATAGTCATAAGCTTCAGGCGTTTTTGCCGTTTCATCGCCTGCATTGTCAGCGGCCACGAACGCGGCTTCCCTGGCCGTAAGCGCCATCATCTGATCATATTCGCTCTCTGTGTCAGGAATTTCTTCCATGGTAAAATAAGGCGCGGCGGTCACTGTTTCAAAACCGTTCCAGTCATCCGGCGCGTCAAGAAGATTTGCGCTTCCGGGGGTCAGTCCCTTTTCTCCGCGGAGAATGCTCCATTCCAGAGTTCCGGCTTTGGCTGCGTCAGGGACTGCGTCTATCGTATAATTGGTAAACAGAATCAGGGTTTTCTCTGTCTCAAAAGAAATGGGACAGTCATAAAGAAACGTGCCGTCTGCGGCGGGAAGCTCTGCGCCGCCAGGAATTTGACCGATATGTAAGGCGGGCAGTTCCGTGTCTGTATCGCTCGGTTCTGCAGTATTTACCGTGTCCGGCCAGACAGCCGTTTCTGCCGCAGCATTCTCTGTCTCCGGCAGGGCTGCCGTTTCTGCCGCAACGTTCTCCGTGTCTGGCAGGGCTGCCGTTTCCTCCTCTGCCGGATCTGTACCCGGCGTCTCATTGGGAAGCAAATTGTTTTCCGAAATGGAGTCTTCCACGGTAATGGCGCTTTCCGCTGCCGCTGCCATCATACCGCTGCAGTCGCCAAATGCCACTGCCATGGCAAGTATCGATGCCAGCCATCTTTTTTTGCTTCGCATAATTCTGATTCCTCCTTATGTATTCCTGCCTCTTATGAAATCTGCTGCAGAATGATCTGACAAAATTGCTTTTTATAAAATATCCGAAAACAGTACAGATTATTATAGCACAACAGGGTGGAAAATAAAATGGAATTTCTTTTCATGAACAGTTTATCGGAAAGTGTATAAGTTTGAACTGGGGAGTTTGAGCCGGGGTTGAACCGGGGCGGAATTCAGCTTGCTTTTCAGATCACGTCATGTTATACTTGGAAACGTTGGAATCCCCGCAAACGCGGAGACAGACGACGAATAAACACGGTGAGTTCGAGACCTTCCTCACCTAAAACAAAACTAAAGGAGACAAATGCATATGAAAAAACAATCTTACAGCGAGGCTGTTTCCGTAAAAACTGCCCCGCCCGCATCACTGACCACTTTGGTACAGGCAGCTATGATCGCCGCCATCTACGTTGTGCTGACTTTTATCGCCAACGCCTTCGGACTTGCCAACTATGCCGTGCAGGTTCGTTTTTCTGAGGCACTTACAATTCTGCCGTTTTTCACGCCGGCTGCAATACCCGGCCTGTTTATAGGCTGTCTGCTTAGCAATATCCTCACGGGATGTGCACTGCCTGACATCGTATTCGGCAGTCTTGCGACCCTGATCGGCGCCATCGGCACTTACAGCCTGCGCAAATGGAAATGGTGCGCTCCTGTCTGTCCTATCATTGCAAACACGATCATCGTACCTCTCATACTGATCTACGGTTACGGATTGCTGATCGAAGGATTATCTGTTCTGCAGTGTTTCGGTTATTACTGCCTTACGGTAGGTGCCGGAGAGGTGATCTCATGTGGTGTATTGGGCATGATTCTCTTATTTTCTCTGCAGAAATACCGGAACATTTTATTTAAGAATCATTATAATTAACACCATTATAGATTTTGCTTTGGGTTTTGCTAAAGCTTTCGCATGTGGCTTGAGCTTCATAATATAAGGTCTATATATAAGGTCTATCATCACAGTTAAAAAGCCCCGCTTACCGGTTTTGTTTCCGGCAGGCGGAGCTTTTTCTTTAAAAAACAAGGCAGAAATCTGATACGTAAAAGATTCAAATCGTTTTTATAAGTGCAGAACATGACCGGATTTCATTCTCCCGGCCCAAAAATATGCAATGATATCAATGGCAAATAAAATTGCCAATACCGTCAATGGCGTTACAAAATATGGCAGCCTGAATCCAATAAAATATATCGTTCCTTTTAATACCGGTAATTGTGCTGCCGACAACACTATATAAATAACAACCTGCCATAAAATATTCCGGCGGTTCGTTTTCCATGTAAGTTCACCTGACCGCATTTTCCTGCAAATCATAAACAGGTAAAAGACTGTTATCAAAAGTATGCCGGCAATACATAAAATCATCAGGCTGATTACATCAATCCCAAACATCTGCCTGAAATTAATCCTGACAGAATTGGAATACCAGCTATAATTCCCTGACGGAGAATGGTTGACGATTTCCTTGATACAACGTTCAACATCTTTCCATGCTCCGGAAGAAGTCCTGATCACACCACTTGTTTTATTCGCATAATGTATCTTCATACCGTCTGTGAATCCTGTGACATCCGCTATTGCAAAGCTTGGCATAATTGCGGATTCATCCAGCAGATAACTTTTGAATCCCAGATCGATCCGGCTGTTTTCCTTCAAAATTCCTATGACGATAAAATCATAAGTATCATACAGATATTCGCCTTGAAACCGTGTGCCCAATTCAATCTGTCCATTATATGTATGACCTAAAATCACAGGTATACTGCCTTTCCAGTCAAAAACAAAATCTGTACCTGCAAAATTTCTTCCTGCCTCTGTTTCTATGCCAAAATCCTCTGCAACATTTTCACCAATCTGCACGCATGGCAGTTCGTGATCCGACACTTCATCAAAGAGCTTCCCCTCCACCCATAAGGGCTGTACATAAATCTCATAGTACTTGAATAATTCCGTATCCTGCAGTTTTTCCAGCATATTTTCATAATCATCAGGCTCTGGTTTTAGCGGACTACTCTCCTGTTGTAATTGCAGATAAATACTGTCATTTGCGTTTGTTTCATCTATTTTCCCATTCATCCCTAAACATGCCGCACTGACTTGCAACAAAAAAACAAATCCAAATAAAAGTGTGATCAGCAACAATGTGATGACTGGATTTACTTTCCGTTTCATACTTTTCACTTGTTCTAAAGCAAGTGTGCCCAATTAATTCAGACCCACTTGCCTTTTACCTTCCTTTGCGCAAACATCCTTCCTTAAACTAATCTTCAGTTCCATATTTTACATAATGAGTATGATTATCCCAGTATTCTCCGGCTACAAAGCCACCCTCTGCCTTTACGCGTCCTGTACCCTATTTTCTCCCGGAATCCCCCAGTTAGTCTCTAATCCCCGTTTACCGAACAAACTTCGGCGAACGGGGATCATTTGAATTGCAATACAACTATATATACCTTTTTTCCTTCAATTACATTTGCTCCATATCCTCTTCCTCATATGCATCTGCCTTACGTCTCCGTAAAATATACTCGGCAATCGAATAATAGATCGGAATTGTCAGGAAAACCACCCATGTGGGATGCCATACACCATACACGAATCCCACAAACAAAAAGATCAGCACAGCCAAAACCGGATATGCAAAGTAACTTGGATTACGCAGATACACCGCATCAATCAGTGTGCTGATGATCGGCACCAGAAACAGGATCAGCCAGCCCGGATGCCACAGATTAAAGCACACTCCTATGACAATATAGGCCACGATCGCTATAATGCCAAGAGGCAGGCCGCCATTGTGCCCTCGTGAAAAAATATGTTTCGAGGCATCCTCACCGTTCACACGAATACCATGTTTATCAATGTGAACTTCGTTGTCATCTTTTTTGTCATACACATGAATGCCACGCCAGCTCACGTGAACTTCCGCACCCTTGTCTTTCACATGAATACCGTCAAAACCCACATGTACATCTTCCTCCACATTCTCTGCCTGTTCAGTCCTGGTGTTTTCATCCGTCTTTGTTTGTTCTCCCTCACGGTCGTACTCTGTCAGATTCATAATACCCTCTGTCACTACGTCCCCGTTTTCCCCGAGCTGTTCTTCTCTCCATTGTGCTGCCGGAGCTGCATCACTTTCCTCATCCACATAGATCATCAGAAGTTCATCCAGAGAGACCTGATACAGTCTGGCAAGGGCAATCAGATTGTCCGTATCAGGAGATGCTTCAGCCCGCTCCCATTTGCTGACTGCCTGTCTGCTGATCCCCAGTTTCTCTGCCAGTGCCTCCTGAGACAGATTTTTTTCTTTACGCAGGCTCACCAGCCTGCTTGCAATTTCAAGATTCATCAATTCCTCCGTTCCAAAACATGATTCCCGCGAGCAATGAGCCAGGCGGCTGCGAAGCAGACATTTGGCGAATGCCGCGAGGGTCACATACCCCGTTGCTTGCAGCAGGGTTGTTGACTTGTATAAAACAATCATATAAAAATAGTCTGCTCTGTTCCATATCTTTTGCTTTCCAAATCAGAAACAATTGGTTGCCCGCTCTTTGGACGGCCCGCAACCTGTGGTTTCCCGTGCCGAAATCAGCTATCCAGCCGCGAAAATCAATGCAGAACTACCCACTCAATTAATTACAGGCGTTATTTATCTATGCCCTCAAACCACTTTTTTACTTCAAGAAGATCTTCCAGTACGATCACACTCATTCCGCGCATTTCCTCTGTGGCAGGAAGCATATCCGGCACCATAACCGGTCTCATTCCAGCCCGGTAAGCAGCCCGGATGCCGTTATGGGAATCTTCAATGGCATAAGTGCGCTCCGGCGCCACCGTCATCTTTTCACAGGCCATCAGATAAATATCCGGCTCTGGCTTACTGCGTTTCAACTGGTCACCGCCTACCACGGTATGAAAATATTCATACAGCCCGGCTTGCTTCAATTCCTGCGTCACTGCCTCAAGGCGCGTGGAGGACGCTACCCCCACCGGCATCTGCTCTCTCCGCAGATATTCCAGCAGTTCCCTCACACCCTTCTTCACAGGCAGTCCGTCCCGGTCCGTAACCTGATGAAACAGAAGAGAAGCCTCCCGGCTGAATTCCTCATAGGGAAAATCCTTCCCGTAGTGATTCAGCAGGATCTCCTTTGTCTTCACCTTGTTGGTTCCGATACAGGAAATGAAAACCTCCTGAATCCCTGAAAAATGATATTTTGTGCCGATCTGCTCCCAGCACTCCAATACCAGACGCTCGCTGTCAAAAATAACGCCGTCCATGTCAAAAATAACCGCATCACAGTTCTTCATCTTTACTCCATTCCGAAGCGCGCTCATCAGAGAATTATCTGAATCTTACTCTTTCCTCGCATAAGTAATAAACCGATTTCCGTTCTCTTTCAGCCATTCCGTCGAATCATTCATACCTTTTTTATACAAAGTGCCCGTCACGGGATCCATGACCACAATGTTCAGTTCATTAAATCCCACGATCAGCACCGCATTTCCGTCTTCCAATAACGCCAGCACCGGAATATCCTGGTTGACGTAGTACAGCACTGCATCCAGGCTGCATCCCGTCAGATCCAGAATCGTACACTCCTGCAGATTCGATTCCAGAATGGAGTAAACCGTACCTCCTCCGTTTAAAAGGCGTTCCGTATTTCTGGATGTTCCTTCAAATTTCAGAATCGTGTCCAGACAGACTGCCAGAGAGCTTCTCGTCTCCGACATTTCATCTTCCGTAATAGCCATGATCTGATTTCTGGTACTTCTGGTCACCCGTCTCCATACATATTCCCCGTCATCATCCACCACCACACCGGCCAGCCGGTATGCAAGATCAACTGCTTTGCCCGGATTGCTCGAAATCCCCTCAATTCCGTTTTTGCCATATACATAAAAACGCTGTTCCGTTTGTTCGGATTCTGGAAGCGAAATGGCGCGGTCACCCTCAAAGAGCACTTCCTTGGGCGATAAGTGCTGCAGGCTGCGGCTGTCGATCTCGTCTTTTACCACGATCTGGCAAAGTGTCTCATAATTCTCCGTTACTACAAAATCAATCGTGTTGCTTCCCGCCCGGACTTCCTCTGTGCTCATAATCTGATCGTCCGAGGTGGGCATATACGATGCACTTTCCTCATCCCAGACCACACGGGAAAGATTAATCTGGTTTCCCATTACCATACTGTCCACAACATATACATCCTGCTTCCGATAGCTTTTCAGTACCTTGCCGTCATCACCCTGGATCCGCACGCAGTACATGGGATAGATCGTGGATCCGGCACTGGTCACCACCACATCACGCTTCCTTGCCAGTCCGTAGATCAGATCCTCCTCCATAAAGCCAAGTACCGAAATATATTCCCCGAATCCGGCCCTTATAGCCGTCTGCTCCTGTGTGTTCAGGTTCATCAGTATAAGGCTGCCGCTGGCATGCAGATCTTCTCCCTCCTGCCATACCAGCATCTTATTGGTCTCTGACACATGATATCCGTCTTCCTTCAGGCCGGAAACAAGCACCTGATATTCCTGTGCTTCCAGGTCCACCGCGTAGACACTTCCCGACAGAATAAAATAAAAGATTCCGGATTTATTCACATAGGACAACTGCTGTATATCCGATTTTAACAATTCATAGGATCTGTCATAGGGAATGTAGACCAGTTCTTCCACTGTGTTTGTCATACTGTTGTAATGATACACGGCAACACCCACATTTCCTTCGTGGCGCCCTCTGTTCATATAGCCGTAAACGAGAAAAAGCGCGTTCCCGGTCTCATCTACAGACAGAATCTCTATGTCGTGCCGGTCATAACCGTTCCTGACATCAAAAAGCCCGTCTATATTTCCGTAAAAGCTGAACAATCTGATCAACTTATTATCCGTCACATTGTAACTGTACAATTTATCCGCTACCGTAAAAGCAAACACATTGCCCCCGTCGCTCTCATACAGCTTCACTTCCTCTCCGGCGATACCTACCACGATCTTGTCATTGATGTAAATATTTGCCTCCTCATCAAAGATCTGATCCATCTCCCGCTCAAAGTCCAGCAGATACATTCTGTCGGGTGTATACCGGATCCGGTAAAATTCCCTGATCCGAAAATATTTCGTCTCTCTTCCCTCTCTTACCGCGGTAAGATACTGCAGATCAAAAGAACCTGTCTGTTCCGCCAGTTCCCTGATGGTGATCACCGGCTCCGTGACTTTGGCAATCGGAAGTTCTCCCCAGGTCACCTGCTGAAAACTGCTGTGTATATTTACCTTGTGAAAAGTCGTATTGTCGCCTTCGGAGTTGGATTCCAGATATTTGGTCAGTTCTGCCGCCGCCTCTTTGTCAAAGGTGCGCTCATGAAAATCCACAATATAATCCAGCTTGTCCTTAATATGCAGATCATCGCTCAGGATGATCCGGGTATAATAACGTATGGGCGTATTTTCCGCAGGTGTGACAAGAAAAACCAGCATATATTCCGTATCGTACTCGATCAGATCCTTCAATGTAATGCTGAAATCAATAGCATCCTCATCCTGTGTATACTCTTGTACATCTGTGCTCTCCACAAGCCTGTCCCCGTTCAGGCTGCGCACCTCAAAACCGATCTGCCCGATCTCTCTCCCGTAGGTATCCAGCCGCACATCAATCTTTCTGTCACTTCCCACGGGCTGAAGTGTGTCCCTCAGATAAGCACTGTTCATACTGTCTGCGTAGCCATGCAGACTGTTGACGCTGTGTCCGCTCACAGACATCGACAGCACCGGAAAAGACGCTTCTCCCATTTCAGTTGTCATATCGGTATTTCCCTGATTCATCACCGCGCTGATCACCATCAATGCCGCCGCAAAGATAAGACCAAGCAAAACACCCTTTATGATCGCTTTTTTCATAATAACCTCTTTAAAGTCGGATCAATGTGCAAAAACTCCATCACATCATCGATCGTCTGTCCGCTTTCCTGCTGTCTGCGCATACTGCCGCTTCTTTTTTTCACGGCGCGTATCAGCAGGTTCTTCGGTGTATGTTCCATATCAATAAATTCCAGAATATTCGTCTCATAGCCTGCCGTTTCCAGCAGGTTCGCACGCACGGCATCTGTAACCAGCGCCGAGATGCGTTCTTTAATGATACCATACCTGAAAACCGGCGCAAGTTCCCTGGCGCAGATCTGTCCGTTTACCTCATGCTGACAGCAGGGGACTGAAAGGATCACTTTCGCATCCCATGCGACAGCCTTGGCAAGAGCATAGTCGGTGGCAGTATCACAGGCATGCAGTGTCACTACCATATCCACCTTGCCCTGTCCTTCATATTCCGCAATATCGCCCTGGATAAAGCATAGTTTGTCATATCCGTATTTCCGGCTCAGATCATTACATTTCAGAATCACATCTTCCTTCAGATCCAGCCCTGTGATCTCCACATCATATCCTTTCAAGTCGTGCAGATAATAATACATGGCAAAGGTCAGATAGGATTTGCCGCAGCCAAAGTCCAGAATATGCACAGTATTCTCTTCTGAGAGTGTTGGCAGAATATCCTCGATAAATTCCAGAAAACGGTTAATCTGCTTAAACTTATCATAACGGGCGTTTACAATCCTGCCTTCTTTCGTCTGCACGCCCAGATCCACCAGGAAGGGAACCGGGATTCCTTCTTCCAGAATATATCTTTTCTTTCTGTTATGCGCCAGAGTCATCCCGCGGCCGGCTTCCGCGGCCGGCTCTGCGCTTTCGATCTGTTTTCTGCTGACGGTCATCTTTCCCTTCTTGCTGACCAGTACCACAGCCTTACAGCCTTTATGGGATACCTCGCACTGTCGGAAAGTTCCTGCCAGCATTTCATCAACGCTGCAAATCACGCTGTCTCTGTCCAGATTCTCATGAAATACCTTTGTCCCGTCATATCTGGTCTGTTGGAAAAGGAGCTTTCCTTTTACCATAACAGACCTTATTTTAATCTTGAATACCCCGTCTTTGATGCGGGGGTTACTCAGGATGATCTGGTAAAGACCGTCATCCACAGTATCTTTCAAAAGTTCTGTAAGCTGTTTTTCCATCTTATTTTTTCTTTCTTCGTTCAAACTGACTTTTGACAGCGTAAGTTCTGTGTTATCTTCCCTGGTGCATTGCTCTGCATACACTGGATTGTTTTTACATGCTGCCTTGTGAAAAGACTCTGCTTCTATTTTAATAAGATTACAGGAAAACCACAACTAAAATTTTAAGATTCCATTGCGGTTGGAATGACGTTTTCTGTAGATTTCATAAGATAAAAGCACCTGGACAAACTCTGTCGTCCGGCTGCGGTACGCATCAGACTGCTGTTCCTCCCCGGCATTTACGATTTTGTCTACTATTGCCTGCGTGAGCCTGTAAATCTGCCATTTATCCGGATATTCATCATAGATCATGCTTCCTTCATAATCAATACGATCCAGCGTCTCCGCTATAATCCTCTGGTATTTTTTCGCCTCTGCAGGATACATCTGCTGTAAATATTCCAAGTCCCTTGTCACGCTGTCTTCCTGCTGATAATACATCGGAAGCGGATAGGCCATATAGAAGGGCAGGATTCTGGATTGATTCATGCTGCACCAATTCCTCATCTTTTTATTCTATCATATGCAGCTTTCCGTGAGACGCGAACAAAAAACGAGTATAGCTCGTTTGCGAGATCTGCTTCGCAGCCTCGTAAATCCGAAGGAATTTCCTATACCTAAAAAAGGGCGGATTTCACACCGCCCTTTTAATACAATACATATGTTATTTAATTGTGGACAGCCTCTATTCTGGCTACCGCACGTCTCAAAGACAATTCTGCCCTGTTCATATCGGTTCCGGGCGCATGTTCTCTGATCCTCTCCTCGGCACGCGACTTCGCTTCCTCGGCACGGGTCAGGTCGATCTCCGACGGCCACTCTATAATCTCTGCGAGAATCGTCACTTTATCAGGAAGAACCTCGGTAAATCCGGCATGTAATGCCGCTTCCTTAACCTCGTCTCCCTGGGTAATCGTCAAAATCCCCGGGGCGATAATCATGGTCATCGGAATATGGTCCTTATAGATACCGACTTCTCCCTCCACCGTATTGAATTCCACCATGGACACTTCCTCTTCATAGAAAACTCTGTCCGGTGTAATGATCTTTAATGTAAAATTTCTGTTATCATCAGCCATATGCTACCTGCTCCCTTGCGAACCCGCTTACCGGGCGAGTACGTCGTCTATGCTTCCTGCATTCAAGAAATGACTTTCCGGAACATCGTCGTGCTTGCCTTCCAGAATCTCCTTGAAGCCGCGGATCGTCTCGGCGATCGGCACATACTTGCCTTCCAGTCCGGTAAACTGACCTGCAACGAAGAACGGCTGAGACAGGAATCTCTGTACCTTTCTCGCACGGGAAACCACCAGTTTATCCTCCTCGGAAAGCTCATCCATACCGAGAATAGCAATGATATCCTGTAATTCCTTATATTTCTGCAGAATCTCCTGAACGCCTCTGGCAACTTCATAATGTTCCTGTCCGACGATTCTCGGATCAAGAATTCTGGATGTGGACTCCAACGGATCCACTGCCGGATAGATACCAAGTTCCACGATAGATCTGGACAATACCGTGGTCGCATCCAGGTGGGCAAAGGTTGTCGCCGGCGCCGGGTCAGTCAGGTCATCCGCCGGCACATATACTGCCTGAACAGATGTGATGGAACCGCTCTTGGTGGATGTGATACGCTCCTGCAGAGCACCCATCTCCGTCTGCAGCGTAGGCTGATATCCTACCGCCGAAGGCATACGTCCCAGCAGCGCGGAAACCTCGGAACCTGCCTGCGTGAAACGGAAAATATTGTCGATGAATAACAGCACATCCTTACCGCCCTTATCACGGAAATACTCTGCCATGGTCAGACCTGTAAGGCCCACTCTCATTCTTGCTCCCGGAGGCTCGTTCATCTGTCCGAACACCATGGTCGTCTTATCAATAACGCCTGATTCTCTCATTTCATGGTACAGGTCGTTACCCTCTCTGGTACGCTCACCTACACCGGTAAATACGGAATATCCGCCGTGCTCTGTCGCGATGTTTCGGATCAATTCCTGGATCAAAACGGTCTTACCTACACCGGCACCGCCGAACAGACCGATTTTTCCACCCTTCTGATAAGGACACAGCAGGTCAACGACCTTGATACCTGTCTCCAAAAGTTCTGTCTCGGTAGCCTGCTCTTCAAATTTCGGAGCAGGTCTGTGAATCGGCTCATAGGACACATCCGTAGGCGCCGGGATGTTATCGATCGGCTGCCCGAGAACGTTAAAGATACGCCCTAATGTATTTTCACCAACGGGAACCGTAATGGGAGCGCCTGTTGTGATCGCATCCATACCCCTTACAAGTCCGTCGGTAGAACCCATAGCGATACATCTTACGGTATCGTCACCCAGATGCTGGGACACTTCCACGACCAATTCTCCATCCCCTTTTAACGGGATTTTGATCGCATCGTTGATCTCCGGAAGATTTCCCGCCGAAAATTTGATATCCAAAACGGCACCGATGATCTGAGTGATCTTACCAAGATTTTCACTTGTCTTTACTTCTGCCATCTCTTTTTCCTTTCGCTCATATTATTCAGGTGCTGCTCCATATTATGAGATTGCATTTGCACCCGCGATAATCTCTGTTAATTCCTGCGTAATAGATCCCTGACGTGCTCTGTTGTACATCAGTGATAAATGATCTATCATTTCCTCAGCATTGCTCGTAGCGGAATCCATCGCCTGCATTCTCGCACCGTTCTCACTGGCGGATGCCTCCACCAGACCGCCGTAGATCAGGCTGGTAACATACTTCGGTATGATCATGTCGAGTGCTTCCTCGTCCTCCGGTTCAAAGTTCATCATCGCCTTGCTTCCGGTGTCCTCTGCCGCTCCCTTTCTGTCGGAAACATCCACCGGCAGGAGCTTCAAAAGCTTCGGTTCGTGCACCACCGTATTCTTGAATCCTGTATACGCCAGATAGATCTCACCGATCTCTCCCTCCGCATAGGATTTCAGCAGTCTGTTGCTGAGAGCCATGGCATCCACATAGGAAGGCTCCTCGATGATGTCCGAATTTTCCTCTACGATATCATACCCGTAACGCTGTAACGCATCCTTACCCTTCTTACCGATCGCATAGACCGCCAGTTCTTCCTTCTTAAAGCTTCCCCTGGTGATCAGCTTGATGACATTGGAATTATAGCCGCCGGCAAGACCTCTGTTGGAGGTGATCACGATCACTGCTTTCTTTCCGTTTTCTCCCGACCGCAGATAAGGATGGTTCAGATTCCCCGTCCGGGCAAGCATGGAAGTCACCGTTTCATACATACAGTTAAAATACGCTTTCGACTGTTCTGCACGCTGTTTTGCCCTCTGAAGCTTTACAGTAGAAACAAGTTTCATGGCTTTGGTAATCTGCTGAGTACTCTGAATACTGCCTTTACGCCTTTTAATGTCTCTCATTGAGGCCATAGCGTCACCTTCTACTTTCTGTTATGAATCAGCCCATTGGTTTGAACTGTGCCTTAAACTCGTCGATCGCTTTCCTGAGCGCCGCATCTGTCTCCCCGGAAATCTCCCTGGTCTGAATGATGGTATTCGGAATCTCAGGATATTTGGTATCCAGAAACTCGAAAAATTCCTGCTCAAATCTCGTGATATCGTCAACCGGAACATCCAGCAGATATTTGTTGGTCACCACAAAAATGATGATTACCTGATACTGTACCGGCATGGGCTGGTACTGAGGCTGTTTAAGAATCTCTTTGATACGCTCGCCCTGTGCCAGCTTCTCCTTTGTATCGGCATCCAGCTCGGAACCAAACTGTGAGAACGCTGCAAGCTCACGATACTGTGCAAGCTCTGTACGGATAGGCGCTGCAATCTTCTTCATGGCCTTGATCTGTGCGGCACCACCCACACGGGATACAGACAGACCTGCGTTAACAGCCGGTCTGAAGCCCGAATTGAACATCTCAGTCTCCAGATAGATCTGACCGTCCGTAATGGAAATTACGTTGGTCGGAATATATGCGGATACATCGCCCGCCTGTGTCTCGATGATCGGAAGCGCAGTCAGGGATCCGCCGCCGTATTCTTCATTCATTCGCGCTGCACGCTCTAACAGTCTGGAATGCAGATAGAATACATCACCCGGATAAGCCTCACGTCCCGGCGGTCTCTTGAGCAGCAAAGAGAGGGTACGATATGCAGTAGCATGTTTGCTCAGGTCATCGTACACAACCAGAACGTCTTCACCGTTCTCCATCCACTCTTCGCCGATCGCACAGCCGGCATAAGGCGCAATATACTGTAACGGCGCAAGCTCACTGGCTGTTGCGGCAACTACCGTGGTATATGCCATTGCACCGTACTCTGTCAATGTTTTCACAATAGAAGCAACCGTAGATGCTTTCTGACCTATGGCAACATAGATACATTTTACACCCTGGCCCTTCTGGTTAATGATCGTATCAATGGCAATCGCCGTCTTACCGGTCTGTCTGTCGCCGATGATCAACTCTCTCTGGCCTCTTCCGATCGGAACCATGGAGTCAATTGCCTTGATACCCGTCTGCAGCGGTGTATCTACGGATTTTCTCGTGATGACACCGGATGCCACTCTCTCAATCTTACGATATTTATCAGTCTGAATCGGTCCCTTGCCGTCAATAGGCTGGCCAAGGGCATTTACAACACGTCCCAGCATGCAGTCGCCGGCAGGAACTTCTACCACTCGTCCCGTAGTCTTTACGATATCTCCCTCGTTAATGTTGTGCTGGCTTCCGAGAAGAACCGCACCAACATTGTCTTCCTCCAGGTTAAGTACCATACCGTAAACTTCGCCGGGGAACTCCAGCAGCTCTCCCTGCATGGCATTCTCAAGTCCGTGCACACGAGCAATACCGTCGGCAACCTGAATAACCGTACCTACATCGGATACTTCCAGATCCGCGGCATATCTCTTTATTTGATCCTTAATGACTGAACTGATCTCTTCTGGTCTTAAATTCATGGATCATACGCACCTTTCTTCTTTAATTTTTGTAACAGTTCCGCCTGCGGCTTCTCTGTCACGCCTGCTGCGCACAAAATGCCTCGAATCCGCATTCCGGCGCCTGTATAACTTACGGATCTGTCATAAGTCTGAACTGTAACTTATGCCTTCTCCGTCTCTTTAACCTTACGTCCGTCAGATCTGGATTTTCAGCAGATCTTTCTGCAGTTCACTAAGCTTTGTCTTAATGCTGCTGTCCACTACTCTGTCGCCGATACGGATTACCATACCGCCGATCAGGGACTGGTCAAGATTATAATGCATTTCCATCTTCGCGTACTCTGTCGTATCGAGCAGTCTCTGTTCTATCTTTTTGCACTGGTCGTCCTTAAGCGGAACCGCTGTAGTCACTGTAGCCACCCCGATTCCCTTATATCTCTTGACTTCCGCAATAAAATAGTCCAGAATCGCATCGATATCCCTGTAGCGGTCTTTGGAAATGATAATTGTGAAAAATCCCAGCAGTTCCTCGGATACTCTGCCTCCGAATACATTTCTGGCAACCTGAAGCTTCTCTTCCTTGATGATCTTCGGATGATTCATCAGCCTGCCGAATTCCTCATTGGCTGCAAGCACTTCCTGAAGCTGTGTGATTTCCCCTAATAATACATCTACTTTATCTTCCTCTACCGCAAGCTCAAATAATGCATCGCCGTATGTCTTTGAAATTAGCTTAGCCATGTGCCCTCACCTATTTCTTTCAACGTTTCTTCAATCAAACTTTCCTGAACGGTAGTATCAATCGCTGCATTCACAACTTTACCCGCCATCAGGGATGCCAGAACGACCATCTCACGCTTCACTTCGTCGGCAGCCTTGTTCTTCTCCAGTTCTGCCTCAACACCGGCTCTCTCGATAATTCTCGCTGCCTCCTCTTTTGCCTGAGACACGATCTTGTTCTCGTTCGCCAGCGCTTTCTTTCTGGCCTCGGCAAGAATTGCCTCGGCTTCCTTGTCTACATCCCTGAGCTTAGCCTCATACTCTTCTTTGAGAGCCTGGGCGCTCGCCATATCGGCAGCCGCACTGTCGAGTTCATTCTTGATCCTGTTCTGTCTGTTCTGCATCAGGTCTCTCACAGGGTTAAACAGGAAATGAGATGCCACGAGGAAAAGCGTAAATACCGCAATGATCATTAAAACGGAATCAGCGATCAGCTGCAGATCCAGGTCAAACAGTCTGGGCGCCATTTCCGCAGATGCCAGCACCATCTGTGTCGCTAATGTACTCAAGCCCTTATCCTCCTTTCTTCACACAATTTTTGTTCGCCGGGAATGCATGTTTCCTGCATTCTCCAAGACATGGCCTCCATGTCTTTTTCAAAAATTTAGGGAACTAAAGGTTTTACGAATAAGAGCAGCATAGCAATCAACAGACCATACAAACCTGTTGTCTCTGCAACCGCCTGTCCGAGAAGCATCGTAGAAGTTACATCGGACTTTGCACCCGGATTTCTTCCTACTGCTGCAGCCGCATGGCCTGCCGCGATACCCTGGCCGACACCGGGTCCGATACCTGCGATAACCGCAAGACCTGCACCGATCGCAGAACATCCTAAGATAAAGTTTGTGTTAAATTCTCCCATTTTTATTTCCTCCTTTTTGTCTTATAAAAATATTATAAAAATGAAAAATGGTCACCTGTTGTAACAAAAGCACAATAAACAGAGCGTTACCTTTCTCCGCCTACTCTGTGGTGCAGGCATCTGTAATGTATGTCATAGTCAACATACAGAATACATATGTCTGGATCGCTCCAGAGAACAGATCGAAATACACATGCAGCGCTGCCGGCCACACAATGGCGATCTTTGAGAGCAGACCGTACACAAGAGCGGTCATTACCGTACCGGATAAGACGTTCGCAAACAAACGCAGCGATAACGAAACCGGAACGGCTATATCGCCGATGACATTGATCGGCGCCCAGATCGGCCACGGATCACAGAGGCCTGAAATAACGCCTTTGACCTTCTGGTATTTGAACTTATTAAAGTGGATCAACGTAAATGTCATGATACCCATCGCGAATGTCACACCGTAATCCGCGGTAGGCGGTCTGAGACCGAACAGCCCTGAGATATTGCTGAGCAGAATAAAAATAAAGATGGTTCCGATATAGTTGCGGAACTTCGGACTGAACTTGCCCATAACGCCGCCGATCATATTATCCAGCATCTCCACAACAAGTTCCGCGATATTCTGGAAAGTACCCGGAACATCCGATGCATGTTTGACCGCGCGGTTAGCTGCAATACAGAACCCGATGATCACAAGCATAACGATCAGGACACATACATGCGTAGTTGTAATCCACACAGTCTGCCCGAACAACTCATAGGAAAAGACCCCATGGATCATAAAGTCAATATCAGCGCCTGCCGACAGAAGAATTCCCTGTCCCATACTTTCACCTCCTTATCATTAATTTTCTTGTGTTTTTATTTAAAATATATAAAACCCTGAAGCACGAAAACCACAACACTGTTACTGCATCAGGCCGGCAAACAACCCTGTACGCAGCTACAGCTTAAAAAGCCTGACACTGATCTTATGCAGCCACGGATTCAGATATGCGGATATTTTCATCCCCATATAGCCGCAGAACATAAAAATCGGATTGGCAAAATCCGTATAGATCAGCACAAACATGACCACCACCAGTACAAAATAGCGGATCAGATTATTGGCACCCACTGTCTTCGCCGCCTGCTTCGCCGCCTGTTCCATCCCTCTGTCCAGAGACCACCACATATGTACCGCTCCCGCCTCCGCCAGCGCCACGCCGATCCACAGTCCCAGACTGTAAGACGCCTGCCTTGAGAAACAGAGCAATATAACCTGAAAAACGATGCCGTACAGTAAAATTCCCAGACACAGGTCAAACAAAGTCGGGTCGATCTTCTTTTTCATTTTCATTCTTCCTTCTTGTCATCCTGCCTGGCCGTCCTGCGCCTGCGCGTCACCGCCGGAGTCTCATAAATCTTCTTCGCAAATCTGAACACATTGGTAAAGCCCGCCAGCGCGCCAATAAAGAACAGCACCACCGTCCAATAAGACGTTCCCAGTCTGTGGTCAAGGAACATTCCTGCAAAAGAACAAACAAAAATAGGAACCAGCATGTTAATACCGAACTGACTTATCATCATAAGCGCCTGATAGACATTTCTATTATATTTCACAGCCTTTCCCTTCTTCATATTTGTTTATGCAATTGCTCGAATTCAGGCATATAATGCCAAAAATCACTTACGAATAAAATTATACTCATTTTGCGCCTCAATGTCCAGTATAATTGTGAAAAACGAAAACAGACGGCGCCATGCGGCAATTGTAAAATACAAGTGTAAAAGTAACAAAGAATTTGCATTGACTTTTTGTCCCTGTCAGTGTAACGTTACTTACATAAAATACAAAACGGACATGTCCGTTTACAGGACCATTTACAAGATTCGCTCCCTTATCATTTATACGGGCAGCCCCACCCACCGTCTACCTAACAGGAGGTACTATGGCAGATCCCATCTTATATCGCAAAAGGCTTATTCCCGAAGAATGTATTTTGTTAAAAGACGACGTGGTACTGCACCGCGATGAACAGATTATCGTGACCGGCTGGCATTCTTTAAAGCCCAGAAAGGACCTGCACCACGGATTTTCCTGTTATTATCTGTCGGAAGGCATTAAAGTGAGCCGGTTCTACCGGGCGGACAATTCTCTGCTCTACTGGTATTGCGATATCGTGGATTACCAATATGACGAATCTGCCGATACCTATATTGTCACCGACCTTCTGGCCGACGTGATCGTCTATCCCGACGGCTTTGTAAAAGTCGTGGATCTGGATGAGCTTGTCACTGCCAGAAAAGCGGATATCCTTTCCGAAGACATGCTTGACAAGGCGCTGCTGCGTCTGGATCATCTGCTCAAGATCATCTACAGCGGTGATTTTCCAAGGCTTCAGAAGCCTACGGAGGACTATATTTCCCGTTAAAATACAATCGTTATTTTTATGACAAAAGCCGGCGCTGACTCCTGAGCAGAGTACAGTACCGGCTTTATTTTTAGTAGAAAATATGTCCGCCGATGGTGTACTTGGGATTAATCCCCTCCACCGGCGTTCTGAAATAAACGCAGTTGCCTACATTAGTGGTGCCTTTCATAACCTCGTCCGCAGCCTTATAGCAGCCGCTTGTGGCCCGGCCTTCTGAAAGCGCCAGCGCCAGACGCCCGCTGGCCACCGGTGAAAACTGGCCCGATTGATATATAACGCCCGTTACCGTGTTCGGATAAACCGAACTGAGCACTCTGTTCATTACCACGGATCCTACAGCCACCTGTCCGGCATAAGATTCTCCGCCGGCCTCGCAGTAGATCAGATTTGCAAGCAGATACCGGTCTCCTTCCGCAAAGCTCACCTCGGAAATATCCCGCCAGCTGGACTGTGATGCAAGTTCCGCCATTCGGATCTCTTCCGCCAGCTTCGCCTTCAGTGCGGTGATATTTTCTTCCTGTTCCTTCAGTTTCTGCTCGTAGGCCAGGGCCTTTGCCTCCGCCTGTGAAATCTGGCTCTCGGTAGCCTGAATGGAATTGGCCGTCTTGCTGACCAGTCCTGACACGCGGCTCTGTTCCGCCACCACCTGTACTTTATAATCGTCCAGCTGCGCTTTATCGTCCTCAAGCTGCTCCATGGCAAGCAGAAGTTCCTCCTCCTTGGCTTCCATGGCCGCCTGTGCGTCTTTATAACTCTGTAGCACTTTCCGCTGATATGCCGAAAGCTGCTCAATATATTGATTCTTATTCAGAAAATCCGAAAAACTCCCCGCCGAAAAAAACAGTTCCATATACAGATAATCACTTCTCTCGTACATGAACCGGATCTGCTTCTTCATGGTCTCATACTGATCATCCTTGAGACGGATCGCCTCTTCCAGTTCCTGCTGCACTTCCCGGATCTTGTCATTTACCCTTTCGATTTCCGCCTCTTTATCTCTGATTTTCGTCTCAAGGTCGCTGAGATTATTGCTGACCTGGGACAGCTCCGTATTTAACGTCGACAATGCCCCTTCCAGCTGTCCCTGCTGCTCATTCAGATCCTTCAGATTCTCTTCAGTCTCATCCAGCTGGGATTCTGTTTCGTCTTTCGCCTTCTCTGCCGCCTCAATCTGCTGTCTGGTCTCCTCTGTCGCATGTACTGTAACGGGAAAAATCCCCAATAGCAAGACAAAGAGCAGACGGACAGCCACTTTGCGCCTGTCTCTCATAGATATCCTCCGCATCGTTCCGGACTGCGTCTATTCAATCAGCCCGATCCTTCTTTGATGCTTTTCTTCTTTAGAAAATTCTGTCGTCAAAAAGGCATCCACAATGCTGACTGCAAGGTTCGGCCCTACAATGCCGCCGCCAAGGGCAAGCACATTTGCATCATTATGCAGTCTGGTCATCTTCGCGGTCAAAGTATCCGCACAGAGTGCACAGCGTACCCCTCTGACCTTGTTCGCCGTGATGGAGATGCCGATTCCCGTCGTGCAGATCACGATTCCTTTCTCGCATTCCCCGGAAGCCACTGCCTCGGCAGCCGCACGCCCGTAAACCGGATAATCGCAGGAACTTTTGTCTGCGCACCCGTAATCCCGGTACTCGATTCCCTTTTCTTCCAAATAAGCAATAATAACCTCTTTCAGATCAAATCCGCCATGGTCACTTCCGATCGCTATCATATCCTTATCCTCCTTCTTATCTGTGCTCTTATTCAACTATACCCGGACTACCTTGTGCCCCGCAGCCTTCAGCAGCCGGTTCATAATAGCCTGTCCGATCCCCGCCGTATCAAAGGACTCCGCATAAATGACCTCTACCTGTTCATCGTCAAATTCCCGCAGGATGCGGTACAGTTCCCTTGCGATGGTACTTTCGTCCTCTCTGTTTCCGGCGCTGCGGCACACCTGCACGTGGTATTTCGCCACGCTTGTATCCGTTGCTATAACACCTGTTTTTTTATTTTTATTCTGATCCGATGCCGCCTGTGTATTGATGTACTCCACCACCCGGTCTTCCTCTCCGGCAACGATGGTCAGATCGCCCCTTGGGGCATAATGCCTGTACTTCATTCCCGGCGCTTTGGGTGCCTGTCCCGAATCGTCCCGCATCATCGTACAGTCTTCCTCCACATCCGCCAGAACCTCCCCCAGCATCTGTTTCGTAATGCAGCCCGGACGCAGGATCATCGGCTCGTCTGCCGTAAGATCTATGATCGTGGATTCCAGTCCGATCTCCACATCTCCGCCGTCCAGAATCATTTCGATCCTTCCGTCCATGTCTTCCGTCACATATTTTGCCACCGTCGGGCTGGGTCTGCCGGAACGGTTGGCGCTGGGTGCCGCCACATACCCTCCTGCCGCCCGGATCAGCGCCCTTGCCACAGGATGAGAGGGCATACGCACAGCCACCGTATCCAGCCCGCCCGTAGTCTCCTCTGGAACGCACCCGGCTTTATGGAAGATCATGGTGAGCGGCCCCGGCCAGAAACGTTCTGCCAGCCGCCGCCCGGATTCCGGCACTTCCCTCACCACCGCGTCAAGTGTCTCCATATCCGCAATGTGCACGATCAGCGGATTATCCGAGGGCCTGCCCTTGGCCCGGTAAATCTTCTCGGAAGAACGGGGATTCAGGGCATCGCCGCCCAATCCGTACACCGTCTCCGTGGGAAAAGCCACAAGCCCTCCCGCTCTGATCACATCCCCCGCTTCTTTGATAAGCGCCTGGTCTATATGCTGTTCATCGATCCGAATAATCTTCGTTTCCACCTTAACCTCTGTACTGTCACTTTTTGTTTAACTGCTGCATGACCGCCATATGGATGGCCCACGCAACTTTCTCCTGATAGAGTTCAGACGACAGTTTCTGAGCCTCCTCATAATTGGATAAGAAGCCGCATTCCACGATGACAATGGGCGTGGATGTCTTCTTCAACAGATAATAGCTGTCATTGGCCTTGGCCTGCCTTGCATTATCCTTATCCAGTTCCGCCGCCATCACCTGCTGGATCCGCTCAGCCAGTTCCTTGCTCTCCTCGCTGTTTGCATAGTAAAACGCCTGTGCACCGTGCACATATTCCTCATGATAGCTGTTCTGGTGGATGCTCACCGTCAATGCCGGCTGCCGCTCTTCAATGATTGCCACCCGGTTCTTCATATCCTGCACCTTCTTGTTGGAGGCGTTCTCGTCATACAGCCCTCCGTCGGAGTCCCTGGTCAGAACCGCATCCACGTCCTGCATCTGCAAAAATTTCTGCAGTTTCAAGGCAATTTTAAGGTTAATATCTTTTTCCAGGCTTCCGTCCACACTGACTTTACCCGGATCCGCCCCGCCATGTCCTGCATCAATCACTACACAGGGCCTATCTTCCGCCGCTGTCTCCACCTCTCCCGAAGACACGGAAGAAACCCGTTTCATGCCGCCCCGTATGACCATGCAGACGGCGGCGATCATCAGCACGGACAGCACTGCCCTGAACAGTCTTTCATAATCTTCCGGCTTTTTCCTTCTCATATCCTGTTCCTAACAATTATGCCTTTATAAATGCATATGAAAAGAATCCCCGGAAAATGCCGCACACTGATGATTATCAACCCATCGGCTGATTCATATACTCCTCGATCACATCCCAGATGGAGGGCACCTCAAAGCCAAGCTTCCACTCCGCTACGCCTGCAATCCCGTATTTGCTCATAATATTTAATTTCACACGGATAGAGTCCGCGTCTTCCAGCCACACCTGATAGTAGCTGTCGCCTGACTGGTATTCCCCATAGTTCTGGCAGGTTGTCTCGTCCCATGCAGTGGTAATGCCATGATCAGCAATATACTGCTGTGCAATCTCCATACCCACTGCCTGGCTCTCCACTGTGGTTCCCTTTGTCTCCCAGATTCTCGTATAGAACGGAATCGCATTGATCACCTTATGGGCCGGCACTTCCGCCACGGTATCCGCAATACCTTTTTCCACAAAATTAATAGAAGCGACGGAGCCTGCTGTCTCACTGCCCCTGTAATGCTCGTCATATCCCATGATGATCACGTAATCCGCCACAATCCCCTGTTCTTTCCTGTTGTAGTGGTCCGTGTAACCCATGGGCACATAATTATCCACCGAAAGCACAATGCCGTGCTCACGACAAGGTATCGAAAGTTCCCTGATAAACTGGACAAAAGGCTCCCCAGCGTCCAGACTGATGTTCTCAAAATCTATGTTGATCCCGTCCAGACCATACTGCAGCGCCGCATCCACCAGCCCGTTGATCAGATAAGTTCTGGTACTCGTTCCGGCAAGGACCTCATAAGTGTCCACGCCGGCATTTGTAAAGTTATCCACAAGCCCCCAGACTTCCAGGCCCATATCATGTGCCCGGGCCACATAGTCAGAAGAGGCAATGCTGGTAAAATTACCCGCGTTATCATTCAGGGCAAACCACGTGGGTGAAATCACGTTGATGCTCTTCGTCCCCGCCATCACCGATGAAAGCGTATCATTGCCTTCCACGCTGGCAACTGCATGCCATGCAAGATTGATCTTATGATCGCGGGTATTGGATGCATACACCGGTTCCACATAATCCGTCACCGGCAGCGGCGTCTCCGCTGCATGTTCACTGAGCTTCTTATTCTCTATATATCCGATGAAAGCGTCTTCCGTCTTGACCTTCGTCCACGTCTCCATCTCTTCCAGGATCACAACCTTGCTCCCTTTGGGCAGATCCGTAAGGATATCGCTCTTGATCCCGCCCTGATACCGCACCTGTGTATCCTTCAGGACTGTGGCTGTCTGGCGCTCCGTCCACTCTGTGTAGACCTGCATATGGTTAGGCTCCGTATACAGTGTATAGGAAAAATTCGAATATTCTTTCACAAAATCTGCTGCTATATACAGCACATCGCCCTCATATCTGGCAATCACATAATCTCTGCTGCCATCGTTTCCACCTGTGGATACCGTCTGTTCACCGATGGGAACTCTGACAACCGCGTCCGGCAGTGCGTACAGCAGCAGCTTCTCTTTCTTATCCTCATAAAATCTGTCATTAAAATATTTGTGCACGGTGGCAAGATCAAAATAACATACACCGTCCCAAAGTCTGGCACGTTCTTCGACCTGTTCATCCTGCAGGATAACGGGCACATCATCTTCGCCCGTAATACCGAAATATTCCGTCAAATCCGCCCGTTCCTTAGAGTAAGAATATTTCTCCGCTAATTTGGCTCCAAATCCTATTGCAGCTACCACGATAATAAGGACGATCGCGATTAGCACCGGAATTATTTTTTTCATCTATCCAGCTCCTTTCTGACCGTCCTCATTATAACAAACTATTGCCTCTCAGTCATTAATAATTTGACATTTTTCGGCAGGAAAAGCATCCCATCCTGTCTGCCTGTCCGGTAAACGGCCCGCATCAGCGCCCGGGAAGCGGGAACTTCCTGACAAATCACAGAGCCCTGCGTATATAATATGGCCAACATTTGTATGTTTAGCCAAATATTTGCGGTTTTTTACCGGTTTCATCCTGAATTTAGTCTGCCAAAAAGAGCATTGTGATATACTAATGGCATAAGATATATAGGGTGCTGTTCGTTTAAAAGATATCCCCGACATGCAAAATAAATAAAAAATAACTGTATAACCTATCCATTCCCTGTGAATTATAATTGTGAAATACGGAAAGAACAAGATATGGTTCACGATCAGGCACACTGCCTATAAGACTCTCTCCTGCGCTATAGCTTCATGACCATTCCTCTATAGCTTCGGAAAAAAAGATGTTATTTATGAAATTTACGCACGCTGCCTCCTTCCTTTGCCGATTACCGGAGACATCTTGTAGTACGATTATATCCAAAAAGTGACAAAAAAGCAAGTAAATTCTAAAATTATTAAAAATTTTTAAACACTTTATGCACACTATTGACTAAAATTGGCGTAAAGTATAAGATACAGATATCAAAATTGCGTGACCGCTCAACCTTATACTCTGCCGTCACGCCAGCACACATTAAACGCTCCCGGAACCACGCTGAAACAGCGGCCTGGAGATTACCGGCCGGGCCTGTACTGCATGGAATTTCCGCCGGGCAGCCTCACTGACAGACAGTACCGAACTGCATCTGCAAATATATATGACAAAAGGATGTGACCTTCAATGAAAATAGAAAAAGTAAACGAACACCAGATCCGCTGTACCCTCACAAGGGAAGATCTGGCCACCAGAGAATTAAAGATCAGCGAGCTTGCCTACGGCACCGAGAAAGCCAAGAGTCTGTTTCGCGACATGATGCGCCAGGCATCTTTTGAATGCGGCTTTGAGGCGGAAGACATCCCGCTGATGATCGAAGCGATTCCTTTAAGCTCCGAATGTATCGTACTGATTATTACAAAAGTAGATGACCCCGAGGAACTGGACACCCGTTTTTCCAAATTCGCACCTTCCGTCCACGACGACGACTTCGATGAGGATGATGCAGAAGATCTGGCAGATATCCTTTCCGACGGTGCCGACGAAGTCCTGAACATGCTCCGTAAGATGAGCAGTTCGGATATATCCGAAGATTCCGTCGAAACACCGGCCCCCGCAGATACCGCTCCTGCAAAGGACAGCGTATCCAAAGAAACCGCACCATCGGCCCAGCCTTCCAGCAAGCTCTTTTCCTTCAGCACACTGCATGATGTGACAAGACTTGCCCATGTGATCTCTCCTTATTACAAAATCGGCAATACCCTGTACAAAAACGAGACCACCGGCGGCTACCTGCTGCTGATCAGCTCGGCCGGACAGAATGCTGCCGACTTTAACCGGATCTGCAACCTGATTTCGGAGTACGGCCGGCCGGAAAAGGCAGTCATCTCAGCGAAAGCCTATCTGGAAGAACATTTCGAACCTTTGATCAAGGATCACGCAATCGAGGCTTTAGCGCAGATCTGAGCCTCTGTTCCATAAGACAATAACGATCAATAAACAGAACCACCGGCTAAACCGGTGGTTCCAATTTTAAGAATATATTCTCTGTCTATGAAATTTTACGTCTGAAAGCACCTGTCACAATCTGGAAAATTCTTCCTCAAGCATACTGTAAAAATCCGCCATATGCCTTCCGTCTATCAGCGCATGATTACACAGCACCGATACCGGCAGCACAGCCTTTCCATCCTGCATAAAGTATTTGCCCCATGTAATCCGGGGATTGCTGTCCGCCGGAGACGGAACAGGCTGGACCAGAGACTGGTAGGAAATCCATGGAAGCGTGGAAATGAAGAACAGATCCTGCACGCTTTCTTTTTCTTCACTGATTGATGCGTTTCTCTTCGCCTCTTCCTGGGCTTTTTCCCCATATGTAATATAGTCGCTAAAGGGCATCGTATCATCTTCCAGCGTACAGTAGCAGAATGTACCGTCATCCAGCGCTGTCGTGTAGGACGTCCTGCATCTGTCAAATTCTATGATCCCTCCGTTTTCGATCCTCTGCCGGAATTCCGGAATCCGGTTCGCCGCCCTTGAGACACAGTAGCAGACCGTCAGAAAAAAAGGAAGCTTTTCCGCCCTGATCTTACACAACAAACGATCAAAATCCACGTTGACCGTAACCCCGACGTAAGGATAGGCCAGACTGTTAAAATATTCAAAATGGTCTTTCCGGTTATAGTTGTCCATATCCAGATATCTGTAGTTTTTCATGTGCCATGACCCTCCCGTCTGCTGACATCCACGACTGATACAGCCGTCTATATCCCTGCAATCACTGCTGTTACCAGCTCTTTGAACTGACCTGCAACCCGGTCTGCAGTCTCCTGTACTTCTTTATGGTCAAGCTGCACCTTCGACATGCCTGCTGCCAGATTTGTGATACAGGAAATCCCGCACACTTCCATTCCCATATGTCTGGCCGCCATCGCTTCACAGGCCGTACTCATACCAACCGCATCTCCGCCCCAGCTTCTGCACATGCGGATCTCTGCCGGCGTCTCGTATGCCGGTCCGGTCAGCTGTACATAAACACCCTCCTGCAGAGAGATTCCCAGTTTCTGTGCCTCTGTCTTGATGATATCCCTCATGCGCCGGCTGTACACTTCACTCATATCCGGGAAACGGACACCCAGCTCATCCAGATTTGCGCCGATCAGGGGGCTGGGAATTCCCGTTGTGATATGATCCGTGATCAACATGAAATCTCCCGGTTTATAGTCAAAGTTTACGCCGCCGGCCGCATTCGTCAGGATCAGCTTCTTTGCCCCCATCATGCCCATCAGACGGGTGGGAAGCACCACATCCGTCATGGGATAACCCTCATAAAAATGAACCCTTCCCTGCATGATGACTACCGGTACATCCTTCACATAGCCGAATACAAACCTGCCCTTATGCCCTGTCACCGTCGAAACCGGAAATCCCTCGATATCCGTATAGTCAATGGTCTGCTCCACCTGGATTCCGTCTGCATAATCACCCAGTCCCGATCCCAGGATCAATGCCGTTTCCGGCACAAAATCTGTTTTCTGCCTGATGCTTTCCAGACAGGTCTTCAGTTTATGATATACTTCGTTCATTTTGACCTCCATTCCGAAGCGTTTCACTAAAAAAAAACTGTTTTACGCTTTCCCGCATTTATTGTTCCATCTTCATCAATCCAGATCTATCTTCCGGGCTACGATCTCCCGCAGTCCTTCATACTGCTTCCGGTCGATCATGATACGCCGGCCTTCCTTTGAAACCAGGCCGTCCTCTATAAATTTTTTAACACCTCTGCTTATGCTTTTGAGGCACAGTCCCGTCTCATCAGCCAGATTCTGCCGGCTGTCCCTGACATGCAGTGTTCCGTTTTTCTGATACCGCTCGTAGCGCACCACGAAAAGCAGCGCCAGTCTGTCCGATCCCTGTAAAAAAAGGAACAGGCGGCTGTTTCTGCCCTCTTCCAGCAGATATTCAGCAATCTGCATGGCCTCGTGCTTCATGGCTCTTATATCTGAATACATCCACTTCTCGAAAATCTTTCTCGAAAGCTTCATAATAATGCAGTCCGTCACCGTCCGCAGTGTGGTTCTGTACACATCGAGATTCATAATGTATTCCATGCCCCCGAAGGCACAGACCCGGTCAAACCTCATGTAATTATAGGGTGTGCCGTACACTCTGTAATCCGTGGCCTCTATGACTCCTTTTACAAGAATATAAATCGTATCCGCCGGCTCGCCCTCTTTAATAAAAACCGTTTCCTTTTTCAGTTTTTCCGTCTGGATCGTATCCATCAGCCACAGGGGCGCAGTTTTGAAATATTCTTCAAACTGTTTTTGTCTTTCCCTGCTGATTTCTTTCAGAAACGGGAATTCCTCATATAATGCTCCATGGCCCATGGCCGGCCTCCTCTCTTACATCAATATCCTCAAGCTTCTGCTCCGGTCTTCAAATACACCCCGATCTTTCCGGACAAAAACTGGATCACCGGTCCGGCTGTCAATGCGGTGACAACAGTAATCACTCCAAGCCTGCCTCCCAAAGCAAATCCACACAGGATGCAGCCGATATCAAAACAGATCTTCACCGTTCTGTACTCTTTGCCTGCCTTGTCCCGGATCACCATCACCAGTCCCGTAAAAGGATCCAGTCCCATATCCGCCGCAATGAACATGGCCACTCCTGTATAAAGCAGTGTACAGCCGACCGCCGCTCCGGTAATCTGCGCGGCCAGTGTCTGTGCAGGAAACAAAACCGCATATAGTTTTCCTCCCAGGCTGACTGCAGAACCATAAGGGATAATATAGATAAAAGTCCCGATGTTTACGTAATGGCGGTTCAGGCAGAACACAACGATAACCAGCACGATATTTACAATATTCGACGCCGCCCCCAGCTGTTCGGGAGAAAGGTCCGCCGCGCTTCTGATTCCGTCATACACAATGCCCACAGGGTCATTTCCCAAAGCTGCCGAAGCATTAAACGCCACTCCTGTTCCCACAAGCAAAATTCCGATCAGCGACAAAACCAGCTTAATACATACATCCTTTTTCAATGAACTCTACCTTCCTGTCATCAGATATTGTCTGGCGGAGGCATCTATGCGGCCTGCCGGCTGTGCCGGGCGCAATCACATCAGTCTGCCCAGAATAGAACTGCCTATGGCGCCTTCCGGCATCGAAACGTCAAAATTATCCGCTACAGATGCGCCGATCACCGCAAAAGTTTTCTCATTCTCAAGGGGTCCGCCCTCCGCCATTTGTTTTGAGTATGCTATAAAAGGCACATACTCTCTTGTGTGGTCCGTACCGGTGTAAGTCGGATCATTGCCATGATCCGCCGTCAGGATCATCAGATCATCCTCACGCAGTTCTTCCATCAGCACACCCAGATTTCTGTCAAATTTCTCTATCTCCTGTGCATATCCCTTAACATCTCTGCGATGTCCCCACAACGCATCAAAATCTACCAGATTGACAAAACACAACCCGTGAAAATCCTTTTTGCAGATCTCAATCGTCTGCTCCATGCCATGCACGGAACTGTCGGAATGATAAGTTTCAGTAATACCCTCTCCGCAAAAAATATCATTGATCTTGCCAACGCCGATCACATCCAGTCCGGCATCCTTCAGGGCATTCAGCACCGTGGGCCCGGTTGGCTTGAGAGCATAGTCATGGCGGTTGCTGGTCCGTTTAAACTCGCCTTTCTTTTTTCCCACATAGGGTCTGGCGATGACACGTCCCACTCTCCACTCGTCCTTCATGGTAATCTCCCGTGCGATCTCACAGCAGCGGTACAGATTATCCAGGTCAAACAACTCTTCCTGTCCACAGATCTGCAGCACGGAATCGGCCGATGTATAAACGATCATCGCTCCCGTATTGATCTCTTCCTCGCCAAGCTCTTCGATGATTTCTGTCCCGCTGGCGCTCTTGTTTCCGATCACTTTTTTGCCGCATTGTTTTTCCAGTTCGGCAATCAGTTCCGGCGGGAATCCTGTATCCGTAAATGTCTTAAACGGTTTCTCCGTCCTGATGCCCATCATTTCCCAATGCCCTGTCATCGTGTCCTTGCCGTTGCTGGCCTCTCCAAGCCGCATATAACGTCCCGCCGGCGCCGGCTCCTCTTCCATTTTTCCCGCCTTATGAAGATTCAGCATACCGAGTTTTGCCAGATTAGGGATCTCTATGGTTCCCATTTTCTCCAGGATATGCCCGAATGTGTCCACGCCTGTATCTCCGAATGCCGGCGAATCCGGCATCGCTCCGATTCCGAGAGAGTCAAGGACGATCACAAAAATTCTCTTATATTTTTTCATTCTGATACCTGCTTTCCTCATGCCAGATCAGCCGGACCGAATCCCAGCGGCAGCAATTCTTTTAATGTGTAAATATCATACCGCTCTTTTCCCGTCGCAAGAATGATCTGAAAAGTCTCCGGATTACAAAATTCCATCATGACCTGCCTGCACACGCCGCAAGGGGCGGCATATTCCGTCAGCACGCCGTCTTTTCCACCCACCACACAGATTGCGTCAAATTCTTTCACACCCTCGCTCACAGCCTTGAAAAAAGCCGTCCTCTCTGCACAGTTTGTCGGTGTATATGCCGCATTTTCAATATTACAGCCCTGATAGATACGCCCGTTCTTCGCCAGAAGCGCCGCTCCTACTTTGAAGCCGGAATAGGGCGTGTAAGAATACTGCAATGCCCCCACGGCCGTATCAATCAATTCCTCAATCAACGCTTTGTCCAGTTCCATAGTTACCTCTTTCTCTGCTTCGTACAGATCTGAATATTTCCCGTATTTTGCCTCCACAGTCCTCAAAAACGGCCGGTCTCTCCTGCTCTTCACAGATTTTCTTAATACCCGGTTGCTTCCTCGTTCTTGACCAGCTTGATGATACGGCTCGTTCCCAGACGGTCGGCGCCCAGTTCCAGAAACTTCTCCGCGTCATCCAGAGAAGCGATTCCGCCGGCAGCTTTGATCTTTACGTCCGGTCCCACATTTTCCGCAAAAAGCTTTACATCCTCAAAAGTTGCGCCGGCTGTGGAAAATCCTGTGGATGTCTTGATATAATCCGCTCCGGACCGGGTAACCGTCTTGCACATCTCCACTTTCTCCTCATCAGTCAGCAGACATGTCTCGATAATGACCTTTAATATTTTGTCCCCGCAGGCCGCCTTTAAAGTGCGGATTTCCTCTTCCACCAGGTCATATCTCCGGTCCTTCACCCAGCCGATATTGATGACCATGTCAATCTCGGAAGCGCCGTTTGCAAGCGCATCTTTCGTCTCAAATTCTTTCGCTTTTGTGGTCATATTTCCATTGGGAAATCCGATCACCGTGCAGACAGCTATTTTGCCCTGCATATACTCGGCTGCCTGCTTCACGTAGCTGGGCGGAATGCAGACGGAAGCCGTCTGATATGCCATCGCATCGTCGCAGATCTGCCTGATTTCCTCCCACGTTGCCCCCTGAAGCAGCAGCGTATGGTCAACATGTTTTAAAATTTCTTTCTTATCCATAATATATTTTCATACCTCCATTATACTTTCCTGAAATTTCACGCTAATCCTCATGCATATCGCAAGTCTGTCTGCGATACATAATTTATTATTCTTCCCGGCTCAGGCTGATAAATACATGGAACATTTACTGCTGCACGCCGTCTTTTCTGATTATCGCATGAAACATTTACTGCACCGCGCCCTTTTCACTGATCAATTCCATGGAACGCTTACTGCTGCGCGCCGTCTTCCCTGATCATCGCGCGGATCGCTTCCACTGCCACCTGAATTGCCATATCCGTATCATGAACCACCGGATTTTCCAGTCCCAGCTTCTCCCGCTCCTGATTGGCCACTACAAGGAAACAGGAACCGGCTCTCACGTGCAGATGGCTGGCCACGATAAACAGCGCCGCCGACTCCATCTCAGATGCCAGACATCCGAGTCTCTTCCACGCTTCCCATTTGTTCATCAGTTCATAACTTACAGGCTTTGTCTCCGGCTCATGCTGTCCGTAAAATGCATCCTTGCACTGCACAACGCCCGTATGGAAAGGAAATCCTTTCTTTTTCGCCGCCGTTACCAGCGCATTGGTCACTGCCAGATCCGCCACTGCCGGAAACTCCATGGGCGCATATTCTCTGCTGGTTCCTTCCATGCGGATCGCACCGGTAGCCACAACGACATCACCGCTCTTAACTTCCGTCTGCATACCGCCGCAGGTTCCGATCCGGATAAAAGTATCGGCGCCGCACCGGTATAATTCCTCCATGGCGATGGACGCAGACGGTCCGCCGATTCCGGTGGACGTCACGCTGACTTTCACGCCATCCAGAGTTCCCGTGTAGGTGATATACTCTCTGTTATCTGCGATCAGTACGGGATCGTCAAAATACTGTGCTATCTTTACACATCTCTTCGGATCGCCAGGCATGATCACATACCGCCCAACTTCTCCCTCTGCCACCTGTATATGATACTGCCTGCTTGCATCTTCTGAATAATTTTTCATTTCATACCTCCATGCATATCGCAAGCCTGCTTGCGATACCGTTTCAATAAAACGTTGTAAAATCTTTGATTTCTCAACCCATATCTCCCGTATTAACGCTGTCCCTTGTCATAAGGTATTCCTTCCGCCTTCGGAGCCCGTGACTTTCCAGACACAAATACCAGTACAATCAGCGAAATGATATAGGGCAGCATATTGTAGATGGTGCTCGGAATCTTCAACGCCACCAGTGCATCAAATCCCGTATAGACGTTGGACAGCGCCCGGAACAGACCGAAAAGCAGTGCCGCAAGTCCTATATTCACAGGTTTCCATTGTCCGAAGATCATAACGGCCAGCGCCAGAAAACCGAAACCTGCCACGCCGTTCTCAAATTTCCATTCGCTCACGCCCGCGGTGATATACACAAGACCGCCCAGACCGCCCAGCGCACCGGAAATCAGGACACCTGCATAACGCATTTTATAAACATTGATGCCTACCGAGTCTGCCGCCTGCGGATGCTCGCCGCACGCACACAGTCTTAAACCGAATCTGGTCTTATACAGCACCACATAGGATACCACCAGCAAAAGCAGTGCAACCAGCATAAACCAGTTAAACTCAAACCGTCCGATGTTTATGACAAAGGCTTTTTTTGCCTGGCCGTAGGCGACAGTGGAGGATACATTATCCACACTTTCCGCCGTATTAATGGCTCTTACAAGAACTACAGCCGCCGCAGATCCGAGAAGGTTGAGTGCCGTCCCGACCAGCGTCTGATCCGCCTTAAACTTGATCGCCGCAACACCCAGCAGCAGTGAAAACAGCATACCTGCCAGGGCACTGGCAAGAATGACCAGCAGAATGATAACGGGTGCCGCCAGTCCGGCTGAAATATACTTCATCATGAGAGCGCCGCCCAATGCTCCGATCACCATGATCCCTTCCAGGCCGATATTGATCACGCCGCTATGCTCCGAAAAGCATCCGCCAAGCGCCACCAGCACCAGAACAGAAGCAAATATCAATGTATACTGAATCAATAATAACATTATGCTTCGCCCCCTTTCTGCTCTTTCGCATTCTGTTTCTCTTCCCTCTTGTCCAGAAATCTGTTCAGCCACAGACGGAAGAACAGAACAAAGCCGCACAGATAAATGATAAATGCGGAAATCAGATCAGAAATCTGCGTACAGTACATGGTTTTATCCACATAAGTGCCTCCGCTTGTAATATGCTGGATAAAATAGGATGCAAAAACAGTTCCGATGGGATTCAGACCGCCAAGGAAAGCCGCCGCAATCCCGTTAAATCCCATTGCCGGAACAGCAGTCTGCTGAACCATCCACTGCTCGATCCCTGTGAGATAGAAAATACCTGCTCCGAAGCCTGCCAGGCCGCCGGCAATCATCATCGTCAGGATAATGTTTCTCTTTTCACGCATACCACAGTACTTTGCCGCCTGCTTATTCATTCCGGTCGCCTTCAGCTCATAGCCGAATTTCGTCTTTTCCAGAACGACCCATACAATAACCGCCATGACAACCGACAGTATCAGTCCAATCGTCACAAACTCATTTTTGGAAAAAAGTTTATCCAGTCCCACATTCGGAAGCAGCGCACTGCTGTTTGTACTCGATAATGTCTTCGTGTAAGGCGTAGACTGCTCTTTGACCTGAGACAGCAGCATATTGACACTGTAAAGTCCGATCCAGTTCAGCATGATGCAGGAAATAACCTCATTCACATTAAAATATGCCTTGAGTGCACCGGACACGCCGCCAGCCAGCGCCGCCACCACAATGGCCGCCAGAAGACACACATACCAGGGCATTCCAAACTGAAGGGCAAAATACAGACAGGCTCCCGCTCCCACAACATACTGTCCTGCCGCACCGATATTAAACAGGCCGACTTTATACGCAAACAGCACTGACAAAGAACACATCAAAAGCGCGGACGCCTTCACCAGCGTCGTGCCGAAGTATTTCATAGCCGCAGCCGCGCTGGGATAATACAGGAAGTTCTTTACAATGGCGACAATGGCCGCGCCGGCTCCCTTCGGATTAATGATCAGCAGCACAATATAACCGATCACAAGGCCGATGATAATACAGAGCAGCGAAGCTATGACCGTCTGAAATCCGCTGTTGCGCAAAAGACTCTCTTTCTTTCCCTGATTCTTATTCATGTCCTCCTGCCCCCTTTCTTCCGGAACCTGCCATGTAAAGTCCCAGTTCTTCTACCGTAACATTTTTCGGATCAAACTCTCCCACGATCTCGCCTTCAAACATAACCAGAATACGATCCGATACGTTCATTACCTCATCCAGTTCAAGACTGACAAGCAGCACTCCTTTACCCGCATCCCTTTGTGCCACGAGCTGCTTATGAATATATTCAATGGCACCCACATCAAGTCCGCGCGTAGGCTGGACTGCGATCAGCAGTTCCGGATCCTTGTCGATCTCGCGGGCAATGATTGCTTTCTGCTGGTTACCGCCGGACATGGATCTGGCTTTTGTAACAGCTCCCTGTCCCGACCGGATATCGTACTGTTCGATCAATCCGTTGGCATATTCCCTGATTTCTTTCCGTTTCAGAAAACCTGCTTTATTGGTAAAACGAGGCTCGAAATATCTTTGCAGGACGATATTGTCCTCCAGCGAATAATCCAGCACAAGTCCGTGTTTATGTCTGTCCTCAGGAATATGGCTCATACCGGAAGTCAGCCGGTCCCGTATGGCTGTATGAGTGATATCCACACCGTTCAGTTTAATGGTTCCGCTCTTTAAAGGTTCCAGCCCCGACAGCCCGTAGACGAACTCCGTCTGTCCATTGCCGTCAATACCCGCAATACAGACAATCTCGCCTCTGCGCACCTGCAAGGATACATTATTTACCGCATTGTTCTTGTGGCGCTTCGACTCAACCGTCATTCCCTGAATGTCCAGTACCACTTCACCCGGTCTGGCATCTTTCTTCTCCACCACAAAATTAACATCCCGTCCCACCATCATCGCCGACAGTTTTTCAGGTGTCGTATCTTTGATATCCACCGTGCCGATATACTTTCCTTTGCGCAGAACGCTGCACCGGTCCGCCACCTGCATGATCTCTGCCAGCTTATGCGTAATGAAAAGAATACTTTTGCCTTCCGCCGCCAGATTCTTCATGATCATCATAAGTTCCTGGATCTCCTGCGGCGTCAGTACGGCAGTAGGCTCATCGAAAATAAGAATCTCATTATCCCTGTACAGCATCTTAAGGATCTCTGTCCTCTGCTGCATTCCCACCGTAATGTCCTCGATCAGAGCGTCCGGATCTACCAGCAGCCCGTATTTTTCAGACAACGCAAGAACCTTCCTGCGCGCTTCATCTTTCTGCAGCAGTCCGCCCTTTGTTGTCTCTACCCCCAAAATAATGTTGTCCAGAACACTGAAACATTCTACCAGTTTAAAATGCTGGTGAACCATGCCGATTCCCAGTTCATTTGCGTCGTTGGGATCATTGATCGCAACCTTTTTTCCGTCTTTCCGGATCTCACCCTCCTCCGGCTGATACAGTCCGAAAAGCACGCTCATAAGCGTTGACTTTCCGGCTCCGTTCTCACCCAGCAAAGCATGGATCTCACCTTTCTTCAGCTGTAAAGTGATATTGTCATTTGCAATGATCCCCGGAAATCTCTTCGTAATATTCAGCATCTCAATTGCATACCCGGCCATCCTCTACATACCTCCTCTCTTTTTGCTCCTCCATCGTCTTCCCCGCCGCCCGTTTTTGGGTAAAAAAAGGGAGCAGACGATCCCTGCTCCCTTAACCGTCAGAACGGGTCTGTGTTATTTAATGCTGCCGTAATCGGTCACCTTAACGTCTGTTGCAGGTAAAGCCGAAATATCATTGGAAATCGTAACTTCTCCGTTATAGATTGATTTTACAAGCGCCTTATAGTCGTCCTGTGTAAAACCGTCTCCCCACTGGGTGCTCTCTAAAGGAAGCTGTACGAAATTTTCCTCAGGATTTTCCGAAACCATACCCAGGTTGTCGATCTTGCCTGCATATTCGCTCCACTTGCCTGCCTTGATGTCCGTAAGTACCGTATTTACCGTAGCTCCCAGACCTTTCATGGCAGATGTTACTGTAAGACCTTCCTGATTCTGGTCGATGACAGGTGCCTGGTCAGAGTCAACACCGATTACCTTGCCGCCTGTCTTCACAGCAGCTTCCGCTGCGGATGTGAAAATACCGCCGCCACATGCAAATACAACTTCCACGCCTTTTGTTCCGTACCATGTATCCATAGCCGCTGTGATATCGGCATCACCGTAGAACTGACCGCCGCACACATATTCAACTTCCACATCTCCTGTAACGCCAAGTTCTTTCGCAGCATCATTGATTCCCTGTACATAACCGTAGCCGAAACGTGTAACTGCCGGAACGGACATACCGCCAAGGAAACCAAGATGTCTGTAACCCAGTTTTACCGCACCGTATCCTGCCATATAACCGGAAATCTCCTCCTGATAAGTACAGCAGTATACATTATCCGTGTTGTAATATTCCGTCACATCCCAGTTATCCGGATTATAATCATAACCTTCGCCAACACCCTTCTCACAGATATCTCCGGCGCCTACGTCCAAAGCAATGAATTTAACATCAGGATATAACTCGGACTGTGCAACAACTGCTGCCGCAAACATATATCCCGGCATCATGATCACATTCGCACCACCGGCTACCGCCTGATCCACGCTGGCGTTACGCGCCTCATCGGAATCGCTGTCCGGTTTGTAATATGTAAATTCCACACCGTTCTGCTCCGCCCATTTTTTACATGACTCATAAGTGGTCTGGTTAAAGCTCTGGTCGGTAATGTCGCCTGAATCAGTGATCATGGCAAGATTGATATCCGATCCGCCTGACTCCTCACTCCCGGCACTTCCATTGTCTGCCGCGGCTTCTCCGCCGTCCGCTGCGGCTCCTCCTCCGTCCGAACCGCACGCCGCCAGTGAAAATACCATGCTGGCCGCAAGAAACATTGCAACAATCTTCTTTCTCATAATTTCTTTCCTCCTGTTTTGTATGATTTTGTATTGTCTGTTTTCCAACACCAAAATGTATAACCAGATTATGACATATGTCCCTTTTTGTAAATAGGACTCTGGTCCCTTTTTACATATTTCGTTGTCATATTGTTGTTTTTGGACAATTCTAATTGATTGGTTTTGTGCATTATGCCGGCATATGTTATGTGTATTTGGAACTTTTGTCTCTTTTTGCATCTGCAGTATGTACTTATATGCACCAGAAAATCATAAGAACCGGATCCGTTGAGATACTCTTGAAAAACCATCGCTCTCAACTCCGGTTCTATCATCGCAAAAAAGAACCTTATGACATCCTGCATAAAGATGTACAAAAGGTTCTCCAAACTCACAAAATACCATATGCCTGCTTAACCCGTGATTAGATCAGCACTTCCTACACCGCCGCAATCTTAGCCATCAAATCGTCCACTGCGATTCCATGTACCATAGCTGCCTCTTCCAACGTCTCTCCCTGTGCGGAAGGGCATCCAAGACAGTGCATACCGATCTCCATGAGTACCGGTGCGATATCCGGATTTGCTCTTAACGCTTCACCTATTGTCGTGTCCTTCGTAATATCTGCCATGATCATTTACCTCCATTCATCCCGCTCAGGCGGAACAATTTATTTTAGTGTCATTAACATGTATTATTTCACATGCCTTTATGTTTCATTAGTATAATAGGAAAAAAGAATTCCTGCAAGTCATATCTTTCATTAGTCAATGATGCGCCGCACACCATGCTTTCTCTGCCCTCACTGTTGACTTTTGCCGGACAGGAACCTCTTTGCTTCCACGATTACTCCGACTCAATTTCACCATTGTTTAAACAATATATTTTTTACATACATTTTTCACAAATATTTCATAAAAATACGCCATTTGTATGAGAAAAAGTACAAAGCCCGACTTGACTCTGACACTTGGCATAACATATAATATGTGTACTGGATAAGCATTTTTCGGCATTTTTAAAAATGTCAGAAATTTAACAAAATAATCATTGAACAGGAGGCTATTTCAAAATGAGACCAGAATGGAAAGATTTTGTAGGCGGCAAGTGGGACAAAGAAGTCAATGTTCGCGACTTCATCCAGAGAAACTATCACCCTTATGACGGTGATGAGTCCTTCTTGGCTGAGGCTACACAGAACACAAAAGATTTATGGGCACAGGTTCTTGACTTACAGAAGCAGGAACGTGAAGCAGGCGGCGTACTTGATATGGATACAAAGGTGGTATCTACCATCACATCCCACGGCCCCGGCTACTTAGATAAGAGCAAAGAGACTATCGTAGGTTTCCAGACAGATAAGCCTTTCAAACGTTCTTTACAGCCTTACGGCGGTATCAGAATGGCAGAGAAGGCATGTTCTGACAACGGCTACGAAGTAGATCCTGAGATCAGCGAGTTCTTCTCCACACACAGAAAGACACACAACGCAGGCTGTTTCGATGCATATAATGCAGAGATGAGAGCTTGCCGTTCTTCCCATATCATCACAGGTCTTCCGGATGCATACGGCCGTGGACGTATCATCGGCGACTACAGACGTGTTGCTCTGTACGGTATCGACAGACTGATCGAGGACAAACAGGCTCAGAAGGATTCCACAGGCCGCGTTATGACCGATGATGTGATCCGTCTTCGTGAAGAATTATCCGAGCAGATGGTTGCTCTGAAGCTGATGAAAGAGATGGCTGCTTCCTACGGCTGCGATATTTCCAAGCCCGCTACCAACGTACAGGAAGCTATCCAGGCTACTTATTTCGGATACCTTTGCTCCGTAAAAGAGCAGAACGGTGCTGCTATGTCCCTTGGACGTACATCCACCTTCCTTGATATCTACGCTGAGAGAGATCTGGCTAACGGAACTTTCACAGAGCAGCAGATTCAGGAGTTCGTTGATCACTTCATCATGAAGTTAAGACTGATCAAGTTTGCACGTACACCTGAGTACAATCAGATTTTTGCAGGCGATCCGGTATGGGTAACAGAGTCCCTTGGCGGTGTCGGCGTTGACGGCCGTCCGATGGTAACGAAGATGAGCTTCCGTTATCTGCACACACTGACCAACTTAGGACCTTCTCCGGAGCCGAACCTGACAGTTCTGTGGTCCACAAGGCTTCCTGAGAACTGGAAGAAATACTGTGCTAAGATGTCCATCCAGACTTCTTCCATCCAGTATGAGAACGATGATCTGATGAGAGTGACACACGGTGATGACTACGGTATCGCATGTTGCGTATCCTCCATGGTTATTGGTAAGGAAATGCAGTTCTTCGGTGCCCGCGCTAACCTTGCAAAATGTCTGCTTTACGCATTAAACGGCGGTGTTGACGAAGTAACCAAGAAGCAGGTTGGCCCGAAATATCGTCCTGTATCCGGCGATGTTCTTGAGTACAATGATGTTCTGGATAAGTTCCTTGACATGATGGAGTGGCAGGCAGACGTGTATGTAAATACACTGAACATCATCCACTACATGCATGACAAATACTGCTATGAGAGAGCAGAAATGGCTCTTCATGACAGAGACGTTAAGCGTTACTTCGCAACAGGTGTTGCAGGTCTGTCAATCGTGGCTGACTCCTTATCTGCTATCAAGTATGCTAAGGTTGAGCCGATCAGAGATGAAGACGGTATTATCGTTGACTTCAAGACAACCGGCGACTTCCCGAAATATGGTAATGACGATGACCGCGTAGATGAGATCGCTCAGGAGATCGTTCACAAGTTCATGACAGCGATCAGAAGACATCACACCTACAGAAACGGTGTTCCTACAACCTCAATCCTTACCATTACCTCTAACGTAACTTATGGTAAGGCTACAGGTAACACACCTGACGGACGTAAGAAGGGCCAGCCTTTTGCTCCGGGTGCTAACCCGATGCACGGCCGTGATACTCACGGTGCAGTAGCTTCCTTATCTTCCGTATCCAAGCTTCCGTTCAACGATGCACAGGATGGTATCTCCAATACCTTCACCATCATTCCGGGCGCTCTTGGTAAAGAGGATCAGGTATTTGCAGGCGATATCGAATTAGATTTGAATAAATAATCCATATATGGCGCATTTTTCCGAGTGATAACAGGTACTGTTTCGTGTATAATATTCTATATAGAGATAAACACAGCAGTCAGGAAAGGAAGATGAATCTATGGATAACAATCAGATGATTGAAGACTTTGTCAAGATGATGGATTCCGGCATGGCACAGGGTGTCGGGCATGTGAATGTAGATGTCGATGACAAGGCTGACAATTCCAGTAAAAATGTGCAGACAATGGGGTGCACGGATTGCTCCCGTACCCCGTTAGCCTGCAGTGTCCCGACACTTCATGAGGGTCTGGATGACTATAAGTAAACGTCGAGGTATGCCCGGTTCATTTACGGGTAATGACTCGATCAAGCATAAAAATAATATAATAGGAGGACAATACAATGGCAGCAAATGCTCAGGTAGATAACTTAGTTTCTTTATTAGATGGTTATGCAACAAAAGGCGGTCATCACCTTAACGTAAACGTACTCAACAGAGATACATTATTAGATGCGCAGAAGCATCCTGAGAACTATCCTCAGTTGACGATCCGTGTATCCGGTTATGCTGTTAACTTCATCAAGTTGACACCGGAACAGCAGGCAGACGTTATCTCTCGTACATTCCACGAGTCAGTATAATTGTGGTAACGTTCAGCTTGGCACTTTTCCGCGAGTAAAATCGCTCTGTATGCGATTTTGCGAGTTGTGCAGGCGCCAAAATGCGACTTCGGAGCATTTTGTGTGCATCAGACGTGACAGTGAAGCCGAAGGCTGAACTGTTACTAATTGTGAAAGTCAATTGCGAAGGAGTCTTGCATAAGCAAGACTCCTTTTGTTATAATAACAGTAAGTCTCTTCGAGACTTACTGTACGAGATTTGCTTCGCAAACTCGAAGTTAGAATAGCATTGTGTAAGTCTCTTCGAGACTTACTGTACGAGATTTGCTTCGCAAACTCGAAGTTCGAATGTAATTGTGTAAGTCTCTTCGAGACTTACTGTACGAGATTTGCTTCGCAAACTCGAAATTAAAATACCATTGTGTAAGTCTCTCCGAGACTTAATGTGCGAGTTTTGCTTTAATGCCAAACTCGAAAACAACATGAAAGAAGGTCACACAATATGCAGGGACGAATTCATTCATTAGAAAGCTTTGGAACAGTAGACGGGCCCGGAACGCGTTTCGTAGTTTTTGTACAGGGCTGTCCGATGCGGTGCGCCTACTGCCACAATCCCGATACATGGGAAATGAATGGCGGTACATTAATGGAGCCGGAATACATTTTTGAGCAATATAAACGCAATGAGGCATTTTACAAAGGCGGCGGCATCACTGTCACCGGCGGCGAGCCCTTGATGCAGGTAGACTTTTTGATTGATCTGTTTACCATTGCGAAGGCGGCCAATGTGCACACATGTATTGATTCCTCCGGTATTGCCTACAAAAAAAATGCCAATCCCGAATGGCTTGCCAAACTGGATAAACTGATGACGCTGACAGACCTGGTGATGCTTGATATCAAACATATTGACCCGGAAAAGCACAAAGAACTCACTTCCCAGCCTAATGAAGGCATTCTGGCTTTTGCTGAGTATCTGGATGAAAAACATGTGGATGTCTGGATTCGCCACGTCATTGTTCCGGGAATTACCGACGATGATCAATATCTGTACCAGCTTGGCTATTTTATCGGCGGTCTGTCCAATTTGAAAGCATTGGATGCGCTTCCCTACCATACTATGGGAAAGCCAAAGTATGAGAAGCTTGGCATGGCATATAAACTGGAAGGCATCGAGCCAATGGACAAGAACAAACTTGTAGAAAAGAAACAGGTGATCCTGAACGGCATCCGGAAGCGCCGTGAGGAACTCAATGCTCAGTCATAGGCAGCATTTTTACTGTATAAAATTCCACAAAACGGCAGTGAAACGTGGCATATGAGCCGGAATCCACAGGAATACGGCTTTCCAAAAAAGCTATACTTTGCCACTTGTATATTAGTTCTTTTTATATTAAAATAGAGACATAGTGAATTGATAAAATTCTAATAACAGTTCAGACTTATATGATTCAAAGGCTGAACTGTTACAATTTATATCAATTACGCATAGTCTTACAACATAAGGAGGGTATGGTTATGGCATTTGTAATCAGTGACGCTTGCGTATCTTGCGGCGCTTGCGAGGCTCAGTGTCCTGTTGGCGCGATCAGCATGGGCGATGGTAAATTCGAGATCGATCCTGCAAAATGTATCGATTGCGGTTCCTGTGCAGGTGTTTGTCCTACAGGTTCTATCTCACAGGGTTAATTTATACTTATGTGAATACAATAAAGCTGCCCGAAGACATCTTATGATAACGTCTTTGAGCAGCTTTATTTTGCACAAAAGTTTACATACTTTATCTTGAAAATTGAGAATCCAAACACTTACACACTTTACCTGGCAAATCCAAAGATCCAAAAAATTAACACACTTTACCTGGCAGATCTTTCGGTTTTGTGATTTATTTGTCCTGAATTTTCTTCCGGCCTCTCCCAAGCTTCTCTCTCGGCTTGTGGCGTTCCCGGATCATCTCGTCTATTTTCCTGTAGTGCTCCTCCTCTATTTTCCAGCGCTCATCATCACGCTCTTCCTGCATTCTGAACTGATAGTCAAGCTCTTTTAAAATACTGTCCTTAACTTCTGTGCACAGTTCCCGGTTAGCCGATTTAACTGCCTCGGTGATCATATGCTGCAGCAGATACTGAAGTCTGGCCGCTTTACGGTTTCTCTCCTCGTCCATTGCCACATCTGCTTTTTCATCAGAGAGTGCTACCATGTACCTGTGTGTCTTGTTCATCAGCATCTCTTCCGCCCTCTCTTCCACGCGCTCTTTTACCATATCCATCAACCTGTCCTTTCCGCTTCCTGTTTTACCGGCCTGTCCGCCGTTTTCTTTTTCATCTTCAGGTATGCTGACAGCCTGTACAGGCATCTCTCTGTCAGTACCCGACGGACAGAGCAGCACCGTGCGGATCGCCTTAAGCTGCAGCCCCTGTTCCTTCAGCGTCTTGATTTCCTGAAGCTGCCTCACATCCTGTTCCGTATAATAACGGTGTCCCATCTCATTGCGCTTGATCGGCAGTTTCAACTCCTCTTCCCAATAGCGGAGAACATGGCTTTCCACCTGAACTTTTTTTGCCGCCTCCGATATGTAGTAGATTGTTTTTTCTTCCATTCCCTCTCCCCTTTCTTACACTGTAGTTTTCCTTTTCCAACTCCCTGTTATGCCTGACATAAGCGCCTTTTGATACCTGAACCAGTGACGTGCACCGCCAGGTGCAATCAAAAAAAGAGACACGAATCATTTCATCCTGTCTCTTTTGTAAAATGCCTGCATTTCCTGCGGCTCTGCTTTTCAATTTATTTTTATTTAAGTATCTGCCCGTCTATTTTTGCAGATTGGCAAACTTGGTAAAATCAGGCAGCCATACAAGCTCTACGGTGCCGATCGGACCGTTTCTCTGCTTGGCGATAATAATCTCAGCAATGCCTTTCTTCTCTGTATCTTTGTTGTAATAGTCATCTCTGTAAATAAACATCACCACATCGGCATCCTGCTCGATGGCTCCGGATTCACGCAGGTCAGACAGCATCGGCCTGTGATCCGGTCTCTGCTCCACCGCACGGCTGAGCTGTGACAAAGCGAGCACCGGCACATGCAGTTCTCTCGCCAGAGCCTTGAGGGAACGGGAAATATCCGAAATCTCCTGTTGTCTCGAGTCCGTAGATCTGCCGCTTCCCGACATCAACTGCAGGTAGTCAATGATGATCATCTCCAAATTATGTTCCAGCTTATATTTACGGCATTTGGAACGCATCTCCGAGATGCTGATACCCGGTGTATCGTCGATAATCAGATGTGATTTACCGATCATACCGGCGCTCTCGATCAGCTTCTCCCACTCCGCATCGGACAGGTTGCCTGTTCTCAGATGCTGGGAATCCACCTTGGATTCCATGGAAAAAAGTCTGTTGACCAGCTGTTCCTTTGACATCTCCAGACTGAAGATTGCCACTGTCTTATCCTGCTTAAAAGCCACATATTGGGCTATGTTGAGTACAAATGCAGTTTTTCCCATGGAAGGCCTTGCAGCTATCAGAATAAGGTCGGAAGGCTGCATACCGGCCGTCCTGTAGTCCAGATCCAGAAATCCCGTGGCCACACCCGTCACATTGCCCTTGTTATGGGATGCCCGCTCGATGTTATCCATAGCGTTTATGACAATCTGCCGGATCGGAACAAATTCCCCCGTATTTCTTCGCTGCACCAGGTCAAAGACCCTTTTCTCTGTATCAGCCAGAATGTCTTCCAGGCTGTCTTTGCCCACATAGCAATTATTTGCTATTTCCTCATTCAGCCGGATCAGCTTCCGCAGCGTGGACTTCTCCGCAACGATATTCGCATAATATTTTATATTCGCAGAAGTGGGGACTGCTGTGACCAGATCCCTGATGAATTCCAGACTGCTCACTTCCGGAGGCACATCTTTCTCCTTTAACCGGTCCTGCAAAGTGACCAGATCCACCGGCTTGGATTCATCGTTCAATTCGACCATTGTATCGAAGAGCACTCCGTACTGCTTATTATAAAAATCATCTCCCAGAACAATTTCCGAGGCCACCACGATCGCTTCCCGGTCCATAATCATAGAACCGATCACCGACTGTTCCGCCTCAATGCTATGGGGTAATATTCTCTTAAGGAGTGCTTCCTCCAATACCTGTCACCTGCCTTCATGTTGTGTATTCTGACGTCAGCTTTTCTGAAATGGTAACTAATCTGCGGCTGTATTTCCGCCGATCGCTTTTCCTGCTTTACTTCGTCCCTTCTTCTACGACCTTCACTTTAAGCTTTCCGGTCACCTTAGGGTGAAGCTTCACACCCACTTCATAAACGCCCAGCGCCTTGATCGCCTCAGGAAGCTGGATCTTCTTTTTGTCCAGTTCCAAAGCACACTGTTCTTTGGCAGCTGCGGCGATTTCCTTGGAGGAAACGGAACCGAAAGCCCGTCCGTTCTCTCCTGATTTCATGGTGAGAACCACTTCCTTTGTCTCTAACAGTGCCGCCAGTTCCTTTGCTGCTTCCAGCTGTTCCTGCGCCACTTTATCCGCATTGGCTTTCTGAAGCTTCAGATCATTCATGTTGGCGGAATTTGCTTCCACGCCAAGTTTCTTAGGCAGAACAAAGTTTCTTGCGTATCCGTCGCTCACATTCACGACTTCTCCCTTTTTTCCAAGGGATTTTACATCCTCTAATAAAATAACTTTCACGCTGCTTCCTCGCTTTCTTTATCTATCCTTCCAGTTCCCCTTCTGCAATCATCGTATCCAGGGTTCTCTTAATCGCCGCAATGCCCTCGTCCAGCGTTCCGTTTTCCAGCTGGGCACCCGCTATATTCAAGTGACCGCCGCCGCCCATTCTCTCCATGATTACCTGCACGTTAACTTCATCAATGGACCGTGCACTGATATAAATCATGCCGTTATAGGGTGTCAGAATGAAGCTGGCCTTGATCCCTTTAATGTTCAGCAATTCATTGGCGGCCTGCGCACCCACCACAGTCGGGCTGGCCACATCTTCACCGGTACATACGGAGATCGCGTATGTATGCCGGTAGATCTCTGCCTGGCTCACCGCATCAGCCTTGGCTTTATACTCTGCAGCATCATCCCGGAAAAGCTTTCTGACACGGGTCACATCTGCCCCGTTTCTGCGCAGAAAAGCTGCCGCTTCAAAGGTTCTGACCCCTGTCTTGGTCATAAAATTATTCGTATCTATCATAATGCCGGAATACATACAATCAGCTTCTTCCGGCCGCAGCTTCAGATTATCACTGATATACTGCAGAATTTCCGATACCATCTCACAGGCAGAAGAAGCATATGCTTCTATGTAAGAAAGGGTTGCGTTCTCGATCACTTCCGATCCCTGTCTGTGATGATCCAGAACCACCACCGACTTGCACCGTTTCAAAAGTTCCGGGCATTCCGTGATGCTTGGCTTGTTCACATCCACTACCACCAGAACTGCATTGCTCCCTACCATCTCCAACGCCTGGGAATTGTTGATAAACATGTCGTCAGCATATTCCTCTTTGTTCGTAAACATCTCAACCATCGGCTGCATGGATGCCGTCACATCATTGAGCACGATATGAGCCTTCTTATTCAGCGCTTCGGCAACCTTATAAATACCCACAGAAGCACCAAGGCTGTCCACATCGCCTATGCGGTGTCCCATAACGTAAACCTCATCTTTTACGGAAATGATCTCCTTAAGCGCATGTGCCTTAACACGTGCTTTGACGCGGGTGCTCTTCTCCATCTGCTGGCTTTTGCCGCCGTAATAAGATACATTTTCAGGCATCTTCACTACCGCCTGGTCACCGCCGCGTCCAAGCGCAATATCAATGGCATTACGTGCAAATTCATAATTCTGTGAATAACTCAGCCCGTCAAGGCCCATACCGATACTGATGGTGACTGCCATCTCGTTACCGATATTCACCGTCTTAACCTCTTCCAGCAGGTCAAAACGATTCTCCTGAAGCTGCAAAGCCGCCTCTTTACGCATAATGACAAAATACTTGTCCTTCTCAAGTTTCTTACAGATTCCGTCCATGGACGCAATATACTTGTTGATCTTCCGCTCGATCAGAGCCGTCAACAGGGAACGTCTGACTTCCTCCACGCTGTCCAGCGCCTCATCATAGTTATCCAGATAAACCAGCGCCACTGCAAGAGACTGATTGTCCACCTCGCGGAGCGCAATCTTGAGTGCCGTTTCGTCAAACAGATATAACGCGATCAGATATCCCTCATACCCTTTCGCTTCAATAATATCACTGTTTTCGGCCATCTCCTTCAGGGAAATCTTCTTCATCTTCGCGATATAATTCCCCGCTTCATATTCCACATCAAACTCGACTTCATCTTCTCCGTTCTCACCCGGCAGCTTGTCCCTGGTAATAGAAGGAAAAAGGGATGTCACAGACTTGCGGTATCCTTTATCCTGATGCACCATCCGCTCAAAAGCAATGTTCGTCCAGATAATCCGGCCATTATCATCCAGGAGTGCGTGCGGCAGTTCCAGATCCCGCAAGAGACGTCTCTGAATCTGTCCGTACTGGGTCGCAAAACTGACCAGTTCGTTCATGATGACCGGCTTATTGTAGAACATCATAGACAAAATGATCGCAATATAAAATATGATAAATCCGCTGAGCACAAGACCTGCCCTGTAATCGATCATATAGATCAGAACATCCACAGCAATTAATAAAAATCCTAAATATAAAGAAGACTGTAAATAGGACTTCAATCTTCCCTTTAACTTCACGCTGTTTTTCATCATACCTTCATCCGTTCCGCTGTTTTGTGAGAAAGAATATAGTTAACGACATTAAAAATCTCGTTTTCAGTTCTACAACTACACAACACCTTAAGTATAGCATTTTTCACCGTTTCATGCCACTCCAATATATAGACCTTTTTCCCTACAAAATGACATGATATAGAGTACCTTTTGACATCTTGCGAGATCCGCTTCGCGGACTCGAATATGCGGAAAATTTCCCATACCATAAAAAACCCGGCCGCTGTACGGCCGGGTAAATCATGACTCATTAATCCTGAACATAAGGCATAAGTGCAACGTGTCTTGCACGTTTGATCGCTGCTGTCAAAGCACGCTGATGCTTAGCACAGTTGCCGGTAATTCTTCTGGGAAGAATCTTGCCTCTCTCGGACACATATCTCTTCAGCTTGTTTGTATCCTTATAGTCGATCACATTATCTTTACCACAGAATACGCATACTTTCTTTCTTCTGCGCATCCCGCCCTTCTTCTTTGCAGGAAAATCCGGCCTGTCTGTTTTATTAAATGCCATAGTCATTGCCTCCTTCTAAAATCAAACCATTAGTTGAACGGCAGTTCCTCGTCGATTCCGTCAGGAATGTTCATAAAGCCGTCTCCGGCTGCTGCCGGCGCGGGCCTGTTCGCAGGAGCAAATCCCCCGTCACCGTTTCCGGTGCTGTTCTTGCTCTCGGCAAACTCCTGATCTTCTACTACGATATCTGTTGTATACACCTTGACGCCATCTTTATTCGTATAGCTTCCCGTCTGAATCCGACCCGTGATCGCGATCTTTGTTCCTTTATGGAAATATTTCTCCGCAAACTCACCGGATCTGCCAAAAGCAACACAATTAATAAAATCTGCGGTCTGATCATCGTTGTTACGATTAAATCTACGGTCTACTGCCAACGTGTATCTTGCCACTGCCGTAGCGTTCTCACCCTGAGAGTATCTCACCTCGGGATCTCTCGTCAAACGCCCCATAAGTATTACCTTGTTCATAAATACCTCTTTCTATTTCTCGTCTTGTCTAACGCACAGGTATCTGATGACGTTGTCCATAATGCGGATACGGCTCTCGATCTCAGCCGGAACATTGCTCTCAGCGTCGAACTGGATAAAGTAATAATAAGCTTCTTTCATTTTCTGTACTTCGTAAGCTAATCTCTTCTTACCCCAGTCGTCCACATTGGTGATCTGTCCGCCGAATCTTTCTACCAGAGCCTTCGCTTTCTCCAAAGTAGCAGCTCTCTCGTCATCTTCGATCTTTGCACTAACAACAACGGCTAATTCGTATTTGTTCATGCTTCGTTTCCTCCTTTTGGTCTCTGGCCCCTTCCTTACAAAGGAGCAAGGATGATTGACTTTACAGTCATAATTAGTATATCACGGTTATTTATCATACCACAGGAACGGGCATACTGCAAGTGTTTTTTGCGGATGTTCGTTCTTCCGGCGTAACAGTTCAGCCTTCGGCTTCACTGTCACGTCTGATGCACACAAAATGCTCCAAAGTCACATTTTGGCGCTTGCATAACTCGCAAAATCGCATACAGAGCGATTTTACTCGCGGAATAGTGCTAGGCTGAACTGTTACCTTCCGGCCATATGTGAAATGAGGATGTCCACGCTGCTTCCTGCCCTACTCCCCCGTTCCGGAAGCAGCGCTTTCTCTGTTATCTCCGGAAGATTTCGGCAGTATTTTTTTGATACTCTTCTCCGCCTGTCTGCGTGCAATCATGATCTGGTGTCCGCATCCCGTACATTTCAGTCTGAAATCCGCGCCCACACGCAGCACCTCCCATTCCGCAGAACCACAGGGATGCTGCTTCTTTAATTTTAAAATATCGCCTACCTGAATATCCATTCCCGCTTCCCGGCCTTTCTGCTGTCTGCTTTTCAAACCACAGCATCTCTCAGTCAAAATCACATCACAGTCTATTTGCCACACATCTGCTTCGAAGCCGCCTGTCTCCACGCCCTATAGAGTCTCTCATCAATCAAGCTGCGAAAAAATCTCCCCGATGCTGCCCTGCACAACCAGGTTGGCAACGGAATCTCTCTGGGTAGGCGTCTTATTCACCAGCACCAGCTTACTGCCGTTATAGTAATCCAGCAAACCCGCCGCCGGATAGACAGCCAGAGAAGTGCCGCCCACGATCAGCACATCTGCCTCACTGATAAAACGCACCGAATCCGTCAGCGTCTTCTGATCCAGCCCTTCCTCATACAACACCACATCCGGCTTGATACTCCCGCCGCAGGAACATTCCGGCACACCCTCCGAATCCACAATATACTGCACATCATAGAAAGCGCCGCATTTCTCGCAGTAATTGCGAAGTACCGAGCCGTGCAGTTCCAGCACCGTTTTGCTGCCCGCAGCCTGATGAAGCCCGTCTATGTTCTGGGTAATCACCGCCTTAAGCTTTCCCTCGCGCTCCCACTGCGCAAGTTTTAGATGCGCCGCATTTGGCTTCGCGTCAAGGCAGAGCATTTTGGCACGGTAGAACCGGTAAAATTCATCCGTCCTCTTCCGGTAAAATGTATGGCTCAGAATCGTCTCCGGCGGATAGTCATACTGCTGGTGATACAAGCCGTCCACACTCCTGAAATCAGGAATACCACTCTCTGTAGACACACCTGCGCCTCCGAAAAATACAATGTTGTCACTCTCCTTCACCCATCGGCGAAGCTGTTCTAACTGTTCCATAGCCATACCTCCTTTACATGAGTCTGCAAAACAGCAAAGAGCCGGACTGCCGTGCAGTCCACCATACACTGCCCTTCCTGTCCTTATTTATTCTGCCCCAGTTCCAGTCTGTTTACCGCCGAGAATATCGCGCGCACGGAAGCCCGCGTAATGTTGGAGCTTACGCCCACACCGTAAGTAACCCTTCCGCTCTCCGCATCCAGCAGGTGGATGTAAGCAGCCGCCTGAGAGTTGGAACCGCTCTGCAGAGCGTGCTCTTCGTAGTCCAGAATCTTAATGTTAATATCCAGTTCTTCCCGAAGCCCGCGTTTCACGGCATCAATCGGTCCGTTACCCACTGCCTCAAATGTCTTCTCCACACCCCCATCAGTATAGAGTACTGTAACCTTCGTATCAAACTGAGACTCTGTCTCACCGCTCAGATCATCCATACGCAGCTTGCGGAAATGAATCGGTTCTTTCTGTTCCAGATACTGTTCCCGGAAGCTGTCCATGATCTGCTCAGGCGATACCTCTCCCTGTTTCTCGGAAATTTTCTGGATCACGTTTGCAAACTCTTTGTGCATACCCTTCGGCAGCTTGAAGCCGAAGTATGTATCCATAATAAAAGCTACGCCGCCCTTGCCGGACTGGGAATTAATACGCACAATAGGCTCGTACTCTCTGCCGATATCCGCAGGATCAATAGGCAGATAGGGTACCTGCCAGATCTCACTGCCCCGCTCCTTCAAGGCGTGCACACCCTTGTTGATGGCATCCTGATGAGAACCTGAAAAAGCTGTAAACACCAGTTTTCCGGCATAGGGATGTCTGGGATGAATGGGAATCTTGCAGCATCTCTCATAGATCTCGATGCTCTCGTTTACGTGCTCGATGGCAAGATTCGGATCGATTCCCTGTGAAAACATATTATAGGCGATATTCATAATATCTACATTGCCGGTGCGCTCACCGTTGCCGAAAAGCGTACCTTCCACACGGTCCGCTCCCGCCAGCAGCGCCAGTTCAGCACTGGCCACACCGGTGCCCCTGTCGTTGTGAGGATGTACGCTCAGGATAATGCTCTCTCTGTCTTTAAAATGCGTATTCATCCACTCGATCTGATCCGCATATACATTTGGCGTATTCATCTCCACCGTGGAGGGCAGATTTATGATAATGGGATTTTCTTTTGTAGGCCCCCACTCCTCCTGCACTGCGGTACAAATATCCAGAGCAAATTCCAGTTCTGTCCCCGTAAAGCTCTCCGGAGAATATTCCAGTATAATCTTACCCGGGAACTTCTCCGCATGGCGTTTCACCATCTTCGTCCCTTCCACTGCAATATTGATGATCTGCTCTTTATCCATATGGAAAACCACATCACGCTGCAGTGTTGAAGTAGAGTTGTAAATATGTACGATCGCCTGCTTACAGCCCTGAATAGATTCAAAGGTCCGCTCCACCAGTTCCTCACGGCACTGTGTCAATACCTGCACCACCACATCATCCGGAATCAGCTTGCGGTCAATCAGCTGCCGCAAAAAATCATATTCGATCTGGCTCGCTGCCGGAAAGCCGATCTCGATCTCCTTGAATCCGAGCTTGATCAGATAATTAAAAAATTCAATCTTCTCTGATACCACCATGGGATCAATAAGCGCCTGATTACCGTCACGCAGATCTACGCTGCACCAGACAGGAGCTTTCTCGATCTCCTTATTGGGCCATTTTCTTTCCGGGTAATCTACCACCGGATTTTTACGGTAGCGTTTGTAATTTAACATATCCGTTCCCTCCGCTTCATGAATAAAATAGAAAAAGCCCGTTGAACACAACGGGCTAAACAGATGACACTATTCCCCAAGGCCGCTCTCGATCGCATTGATCAAGGTTTTCAAAGCTTCCTCTTCATCTTCGCCATCACACACAAACTCGATCTCATCGCCGCACTTGACACATGCACCCAGCACACTCAATACACTTTTGGCATTCGCTGTATTTTCCCGAAATGTAAAAGTTATTAAAGACTTAAACTGCATTGCTTCCTTACATAGGATGCCTGCCGGTCTTAGATGCAGCCCTGTCGGGTTCTTGATGACTACCTTTTGGCTTACCATACCCTTTTCCTCCAATTTGCATTCTGGTCGACGCTTGAACCCCCTCAACCACAACCTGAATTTTATTATAGCATTTTATCATAAGTATCACAATAGTTACAACATAATATTCTGGATCAGTTCCGCCAGTTTTCTGGCCTCTTCGTCGATCATCTTCTGATCCTTGCCTTCGATCATGACTCTCACCAGCGGTTCCGTTCCGGACGGCCGGATCAGCACTCTTCCCTCGCCGGCAAATTTCTTGTCCAGTTCAGCAATCGCATCTGCGATCTCCGGATAATCCATGTATTTCTCTTTTTTATGGTTAGGCACCTTGGCATTTACAAGCGCCTGGGGCATCACTTCCATAATAGTCTTCAACTCGGAAAGCGGCTTGCCCGTCTCCACCACAACCTGCAGCAGATGCAATGCGCTGAGAAGACCGTCTCCGGTTGTATTTTCATCTAAAAAGATCACATGTCCCGACTGCTCGCCGCCCAGGCTCGCCCCAATCTCTCTCATTCTCTCCAAAACGTATCTGTCGCCCACCTTGGTCTGCTCGATATGAATCTTGTTTTTCTCCCCCATCAGGAAAAATCCCAGATTACTCATGATCGTAGCCACGATAGTGTTCTTATTGAGTTTGCCGTTCTTTTTCATATGGTTCCCGACTATGGCCATGATCTGGTCGCCGTCCACGATATTGCCCAGTTCATCCACTGCCATCAATCTGTCTGCATCGCCGTCAAAAGCAAGACCCATATTGGCTTTCTCATAGACTACTCTTGCCTGCAGTTCACCCATATGGGTAGATCCGCAGTTTGCGTTAATGTTCGTCCCGTCAGGGTTGTTATGAATGGCTACCACCTCAGCCCCCAGCTCTTTCATGGTCTCCACCGAAGTATAGTAGGAAGCGCCCTCGGCACAGTCCAGCACGATCTTCATTCCCCGGAGATCCACGTTGACGGCCTTCATGGCGTGATTGATATACTCTTCCCTGGCATCGGTACGGTATTTGATTTTACCTACTCCTGCACCCATGGGGAATTTCACGCCCTGCATGTTGTTCTTAATCAGAGCCTCGATCTCATCTTCCAGGGAATCCGGCAGTTTATAGCCGTCTCCGTCAAAAAACTTGATTCCGTTAAACTCCACCGAGTTATGGGACGCGGAGATTACAACGCCCGCATCAACTTTATATTTTCTTGTAAGATATGCCACCGCCGGCGTAGGAACGATTCCCACATAAACTGCATTCGCCCCGACAGAACATGCTCCCGCCATAAGTGCGTTGGCCAGCATGTCTCCTGAGATCCTGGTGTCACATCCCACCATGATCGTAGGCTTATGCGCGTTTTCTTTCGTCAGGACATATGCTCCCGCCTGCCCGAGCTGCATTGCAAGCTGCGGTGTCAGTTCCTCGTTTGCAATGCCTCTTACGCCGTCTGTACCGAATAGTCTGCCCATAAAAAACCTCCATCCTTATCCCGTTTGCAGCTTTAAGTGCCAGCGGGAATTTACTTTATTACAACAATATATGACTGATTTCCTTACTCTTTCTCTGAAATCCGTACAAATACCTCCGGTGCATCCCATACCACAGCCGAGTCCGCAGGAAGCTGAACCGATAAAGGAATATGGAAATAACCGCTCTCCGCCTCTTCTCTTTCTTCCCGCTCCATCCATGCAGCTATGTCAAGGTCTACTTCCAGTGACGCGGTGTCAATCTCCTGCAGTTCAGATGCCAGTCCGATCAGTGTAATGCTGCTCTGACTTTCTTCATCTTCCAGAATCTCAGCTTCAAAGCCTGCCGGAACCCCGGTAATATGAATCCGTTCTTTGGGTACAAGGAACGTCCGTCTTATTTCCTGTCCCACATAAACCGTAATATTAATCTTTCCGGTAAAATCTTCTTCCGCCAGCACCGTGCCCTCAGGCAGATACTCATTCAGATCAACCAGTGTAATAACATCCTCTTCGGCACCCGTTACATCAATCACGCCCTCAGGAATCTCAATGGCATTAATATTCTGGATCAGGCTGGATTTTCCGGCTATGGTCACATTGCTCTTGCTGCACTGTGTCTCACCCGTCAACCGGTAACCTTCCGCCGGTGTACCACCGATCACATAATTAACCGGCAGAACTTTCTTCTCCAGAATCTCCACATTGACACGCACTCTTGTAATGCTCTTCTCAAGGCTCGCTGATTCAATCGCATTTTCTTCTGAATCATACAGGCGGATATCCGTTTCCGTATTGATGTTACCCGTAAAGCTGGATATATCAACCTCTGCCTGTGCCCTGGAAATCTGGGACACAATGGACTCGGGACCGGAAATCCTGATCAGATTCTGCTCGGTGCCCACGTCGCCCAGCATATACCCTTCCCTGATCTCCCCCGTCACATTAACCCGAAGGGGGAAGGAACGTGTCTGTTTATTTTCAATATTCAGTTTAACGCTGTCTATATTTCCTTTGATGTTCTCCACCTTTTCATTGTATTTGTTGGTAGACAGCTTGATCGGCACCGTGTCCACACTGGTCAGATCTTTCAGATCCGCGATGGCGACCACATTCCCCTTGTCAAGCGAATCTATCACGGAGCGCGGTGCATATATGGTGACCAGATCTATCACATCCGTGTTGTCCAGCACTTCACAGGTCTGTCCTCTCTCCGTGATCAGCTCTTTATTTCTGATCGTAACCGGCACATCCGACAGACGCAGCGGAGCCAGCGGATCATTGATATTCGTGACAATAAGCCAGACGCTGGCCGCAAATAAGAAAGAAACCACTTTAAGTCCCCAGTTTTTGGTAAGCTTATTCTTCATTTCTGGACCTGCCTTTCCACAACTTCCGTTTCTTATCCTCCACCGGCTTGTTCTGAATATCCGACAGTCTCGCTCTCAGCCGTTCCGCATCCATCCCTCTTTCCAGCTGCCCTCCGTAGGCAACACTGATCTTACCGGTCTCCTCGGATACGATCACCGTCATGGAATCGGTCACTTCCGAAATGCCCACGCCCGCCCGGTGTCTTGTTCCCAGATCCTTGCTCAGAGCCATATTGTCAGACAACGGCAGATAACATGTAGCTGAAACGATACGGTTTCCCCTCACGATAATTGCGCCATCATGCAGCGGCGTATTATGCTCAAATATATTGATCAGCAGCTGGCTGGAAACAATACCGTCCACATCAATACCTGTGCGCTCGTATTCACGCAAAGGCTGATCCTGTTCAATCACGATCAGTGCACCCGTCTTTACTTTTCCCATCTCCACAGATGCCTTGACGATCTCATTGATGGTCCGGTCAGAAAACCGTCCACCTTCTGTCTTTCCCGCATCAAAGGGAATAATAGAAGAAAAAAAGTTTTTCCGTCCCAGTTCTTCCAGCGCGTTGCGAAGCTCCGGCTGAAGCACTACTACAATGGCAATGGCCGCTATACTGAACACGTTCCTGACGATCCATAAAATCGTATTCATGCTGAAAAGCGCCGCGATCAGGATAAAAACTGCAATCACAATGACGCCTTTCAGAAGTGCCCAGGCCCTCGTATTCTTGATCCACACGAGGATATGATACGCCAGAAATGTCAGAATAACTATTTCGACTACATCAGTCCAGTGAATTGTGGGCATATGCAGCTTGGACAGATAGGTGTCTATAAAATTATTCAGTTGCTGCATCCTCTTTCACCGTCCTTCCTGTCTTCTTGCGGTACATCCGTCTCATCGGAATGCACCTTTCTGTCTTATAAAAATATTAATGCGAACTTCTTGTTTTCTGTGGTGTTTTCGCTCTCTGGCTGTTGATCTGCTTTACTTTCTTCTCCGGGTTTGACACCACCACCTTCGGCACAGCCTTCACATAATAATAATATTCATCATCTTCAAATTGTACCTTCTCCGTCCTGCTGTAATCCACATTAAATACAAAAAACTGCAGCACCACCGCAAGAAGAAACGATACAATATTGCCAAAAATCACTCCGAACAGGGCAACATTCGTGTCAAACATAAGATCGCCCACCAGCAGTACCATGATATCCACCACCGTACCCGCCACCATGGCGATGGTCCACGCATAATCAATGCTCAGCCTTCTGATCAGATATACCATGATCACCGTAACCGCAAAAGCCATGATGATGACCACCATTTCTTTATTGTTCAAAAGACCATCAATCACGGATTTAAATTTGGCAACAGAGAATTTGGCAGATTCCGTATCCGCCGTGATAGCCATGATCGCCGATGCATTCTGTGTCACATAATGAATCATATAATAAGCGATCACACCGCAGGCAACCGAAACCACGGATGCCGGCGTCCCGATCAGTCCCATTGCCAGCGGGATCAGATAGGGAATCTTCATCAAAAAGCAGATCGGCAGAAGAATCACCACCAGCGTATCCTTCGGCGAAAATCTCAGATACAGCAAAAACATGAGAAGAAATCCCGTCCCCACCACCAGCACGCATTCCAGGCTGAATGCATACAGATGAAGCAGTGTAAAAAGAGCCGACATGACGACAATAAAATTCATCGGCATAAACGAGCACATCAAAGCCGCAATCAAAACTACCGTGAGTTTATCTATACTGTTCATATAACCCAGACGTGAGTTTATGAGCAGTAAGGAAATAAAAGCCAGTAAAAACTTTAAAAGCGGTGTGATATATACCTCATATTTACTGTATAGAGTCATTAATATCTGCTTTGCAACAAGTAAGGTAGTCATATTTATCCTTTCGCTCTCCGTACGTAACAGTCCAGACGCCGGCACAGTAAACGTACTGATCAGTCTGAACTGTTTTTGTATTTCTTATTGTTTATACATCTCTGCCAGTCTGCGCAGATTCAAATAATACACCCGCAGGCTCTTCACCGCGCGGCTGTAGCGTATCGTATAAACCATATAAGAAATCACAGCGTATGCCCCGATTGTTCCCAGATAGAGGGACAGCGTACGCTTTGCAAATTCTATCAGATCCATCTTATAGATGTCCATCATAAAGATTTCAAAATCATAAAAAATGTACATACCAAAGACCACTACAAATGCAATGGTCGCACTTATAATGGACTTCAATACCTGCCATCCTATATAATCACTCCGAAAATAGCTTCCTATGGCAACGTTTTTCTTTCCCTCGTTTGCTTCATAGGATGCCATTTTCGTCATCAGGATTATTCTCTTTTCATTTAACATACAGATCTCCTAACCAAGGAAACGCATCTTCGGATTGTCCTTCGTGTCCTTCTTAGGCTGCGGCTTGGGTGCCTCCGGCTGGCGGATGCTCTCATGAAGCTGATTCGCCATACTGCTCTTGCATTTCTCGCAGAAACGGCCGCTGTATATTGCCGCACCGCATTTCTCACAGTGGAGCGTAATGCCGGATCCTTCGGCCAGCTGAAGACGTTCATCCTTAAGCCACTGCTGAATCTGATTCTTGGACACATCACATGCCTCGGATACTTCCGGAATAGATGCCTGGACATGATCCTGAATGTATGCCTTTACTTCCTGAAACTTAGCTTCCAGATCGTCTCTGCACGCCATACAGATCGGCGGTCCCGATACATAATTAAATAATTTCCCACATTTTCTACAGTTTCTCGCGTTCATGCTGTTACCCTCCTATGGTTATGATTGTGATAAACAAATCCTTCTATAAGCCTTTACCAATCGCAAGAGTCACGAAATAGACGTGCTTCACCCCTGCTTTGCGCAACTCATAACTCATTGCGTCTATCGTACTGCCCGTTGTATAGATATCGTCGATAATTACAATCGTACTTAATTTTACATCATTCCGACAGATTTTGAAAGCCCTTTTCAAATTATTTTGTCTGTCTGTTACAGATAAATCTTTCATAGGATCCGTTTTCCGTACTCTTCTGATCAAATCTGAGTATACCGGAATTCCCAGAACAGTGCCCAGCTCCTTTGCCAGAACCTCCGCCTGGTTGTATCCGCGCATTTGCAGCCTGGATTTGTGGATCGGAACCGGCACCAGCGCATCCGGCCGGCAGTGCCTGATCCAGCTCCCCAGATGTTTTCCAATACAGGCTCCATAATAGGCTCCGTATTCCTGTCTTCCTTTATACTTGAACCGGTAAATGGAATCCGCCATGCTTTTGTAGACAAAAAGCGCCCGGCCTCTGTCAAAAACATGTCTGTGCCGCATACAGTCCCCGCAGTATTCAGCAGACTCCTCCCCAAGCTCCTTACCACACTTCATACAGTATGGCGCATCAATATATTCAAATTTCTGTTCACATGTCTCACAGACGAGACTGCCAAAAGGCCGGACCGGCCTGTCGCAGACGGGACACCGACGTGGATAGAGAAGATCCAGCAGCATCCCGGGAAGTGTTTTTTTCATATGTGTGTTTCCTTCGCTTTACAGCGGAATCATTTCTTTCATCCGTTCTGAGAAGCCGGTGTAACGCCGGTTCTGATGATTATTGTCTATCATTTCCTGAATTGTCTTACGGCTGCCCAGAATCGTCACGCAGTTTCTGGCTCTGGTCACACCCGTATAGAGCAGATTTCTGTTGAAGAGCATTCTCGGTCCCGATAACAGCGGCATGATGACCGCCGGATATTCACTGCCCTGGGACTTATGAATGGTCACCGCATAGGCAAGTTCGATCTCATCAAGCTGTGCATACTGATAGGTCACCCGCCTGTGCTCATCGAATTCTACAACCACCTCATGAGCATATTCATTGATCTCCATGATCATGCCTGTATCACCGTTAAAAACACCACAGCCTTTATCAATTGGTATCCCGTACTTACTGACAATCTCCCACTCAAGCTGATAATTGTTCTTGATCTGCATGACTTTGTCATGTTCACGCAGGAGCGTATCCCCGGCGGTGTATTCCTTTTTGCTTTCCGATGCCGGATTAAGATATTTCTGCAGGATACCGTTCAGTGTCTCCACACCCAGTTTACCTTTTCTCATAGGCGTCAGAACCTGAATATCATAAGGCTGAGCGCCTACGTAGGGCGGCAGTTTTTCTGTGATCAACTGTATCATATGTTTGTAAATCACATCGGTGTCATTTCTTTCCAGAAAAAAGAAATCCCGGCTCTTGTTGTTCAGTTCCAGTTCCTCACCGGCATGGATACGGTGCGCATTCCAAACAATATCGCTCTCCCCGGCCTGCCGGAAAACTTTTTCCAGAATCACCATCGGAAACCGCTCACTGCTTATCAGATCCTGAAGCACCTGTCCCGGCCCCACCGACGGAAGCTGATTCACGTCTCCTACGAAAATAAGCCTTGTTCCCACCGTAACCGCTTTCAACAGTGCCTGGAAAAGAAAAATATCCACCATGGACATCTCATCCACAATGATCACATCCGCTTCCAGAGGATTGTCTTCATTCCGCTCAAATCTGACCGCTTTCGTTTCTTCCGAAACCGCACCGTTTAATTCCAGCATCCGGTGAATCGTCCTGGATTCATAACCTGTTGCCTCTTCCATGCGCTTGGCCGCCCGGCCGGTAGGTGCCGCCAGATAGACATCCATCCCATCGGCCATAAAATATCTGATAATCGCATTGATCGTGGTGGTCTTGCCCGTACCAGGTCCGCCGGACAGAATGAAGATACCGTTTTTTGCACATTCCCGCACGGATTTCTTCTGCAGTTCGTCCAGCCCGATTCCCAGTTCCTCCTCAATCCGGTCTATTTTTCTGTCGATTTCAGCCTCCTGGGAAGGAAGAATCTCCCCCTCCACGGACACATTCAGATCATGCAGCATCTTTGCACAGTTAAGTTCCGCATAATAATAGGCAGCTGAATACACCCTGCACTCCGTCTCACCCGCCGGCGGTCTCTTGATGACCAGCTTCTTATCCATGGCCAGATTGGCCAGATTCGGTTCCAGCACAGAAGGTTTCAATTCAAGCAGTTCTCCCGCCTTTCGGAGCAATATATCCTGCGGCAGATAGCAGTGTCCTTCTCCACCGGCCAGCATCAGCGTATAAAGAATGCCGCTTCTGATCCGGTAATCAGAGTCCATGTGAATACCGATCTTCGAGGCAATCTCATCTGCGATCTTAAAGCCGATGCCTTGAATATCCTCCGCCAGCCGATAAGGATTCTCTTTCAAAATCCCGTACAGATTCGCTCCGTAAGACTCATAGATGCGGATAGCCAGTGTATTGGATATGCCATATTTCTGCAGAAAAGTCATGGCCTCCCTGGCATCCCTTTTCTCATAAACCGTCACGGCAATCTCCCGCGCCTTGCGTTCGCTGATTCCTTTTACTTCCGCCAGTCTTTCCGGTTCCTCCTCGATGATACGGTAGGTATCCCTGCCGAAGCGTTTCACGATTCTGGCCGCCAGCGCCTCGCCCACACCCTTGATCGCTCCGGAACCCAGATACCGCTCTATACTCACCTCATCCTCCGGCGGCACAATCTCATAGCGCTCAATTTTAAACTGTTCACCGTATACAGGATGAGTCGTATAGTTTCCTTCTGCTTCTATGGTCTCACCTTGATCCATAGTCTTGAAAAAGCCCACGCAGGTAACCTCATCCTCACCGCTCACCATGTTTAAAACCGTATAGCCGTTATCAGCGTTACGATATATGATATGTTCTATGTACCCCTTGATCTTATCCATCTTTTATTATATTCCCATTACCGCCAATTTGCACTTCCAGTATATGCCAGTACCGTGCAGAAAGCTCACCAGTCCAGCCCGCTCCCCGCCGGCACACACGAATATTTTGTGCAATATGTTCTCTCAATCTACCTCTGACACCTCTTCACCCGAATCCTGTCCCATAAACATATGAGCTGCCCTCACAGGCAGCTCATATGATATTCAGATATTTAATCCGCTGTATTTCCGTTATGATTCACACTGTAAAGTCCTGAACAATAACCGTCTCACAGGTTTCGCCTACATATTATAGTTTCGTTTCGCCTGCTCATATAACATATGCGCCAGAGAATTGGATTTCTCGGAAGCAGTCTGCTCGGAAATCTGCTGGAGCATCCCGTCTTTAAAATAGTCTACCATATTGGAAGCATAGCCATCCTGATCTTTGTCATCACCAAAAAGATCTACTGTCTTCTGCATCTCTTTGTAAACCTGCTCCCACAGATAAGCCTCAAACTGTTTACAGGCATCAAAAAGCGCTTCATCTTCCACTTTTTCAGCGTTTGCGGTATTCTCCAACTGACTTTTCAGCTTCTCGGTCACCACCCTGTTGGTATCCGTCATATAATCTGTATACTTGCCCAATCCTGTTAAATCCATATTCCGTCCCTGTTGCGCTGTATTCTGACAACTCCGGATCTTGTTTTCCGGCACCTGATGTCTCTGCCCATAGCCGTCATACTGCCATAATCAACAATTTCCTTTCGGCAGCTTCCCGTGCATAAATCCGGCAGGCGCAACTTTCCTTTCTATTGATCTCCGAATCTTTCATCTCTGTATCATACACTAAAATGTATCACACATAAAAAAAAATTAACGTTTCAGATTGTTCGCTGTCTCCATCATGGAATCAGAAGTCGTGATTGCTTTGGAATTCATTTCATAAGCACGCTGGGCAACGATCAGGTTAACCATCTCATTTGCAACCTGCACATTAGAACCTTCCAGATATCCCTGAACGATCCTGCTCTTAGGTACATCCGGCGTAGTATCTTCATTCAGCGCACGTCCACTGGCATCTGTCACGGCAAACAATGTGTCGCCGACTCTGTTCAGGCCGCCGGGATTGCTGAACTGGAATGTTCCGATACGCACTCCGATAGGCTGAGGATTATTCTGTTCATCCGGATAGCAGATCTCACCCTCTTCCGTGATCGAAAGCCTGCTGGCGATATATGTACGAGGCAGTGCAATCGGCCGTCCCTCGGCGCTCATTACCGGCAGACCGTCAGCGTTTGTCAATGTCATACCGCCGTTTGCGGCTAATGCCCATGTAAAATCACCATTTCTCGTATAATAGTTGGTGCCGTCTTCACCGCGAACTGCAAAGAAACCGTCTCCTTCAATTGCAAATGCGGTATCACTTTCGGAATCAAGCAGACTTCCCTGACCGAAAATAGAATTGATGGATGATGTACGGACACCAAGTCCCACCTGTGAACTCGTGGGCTTCGGATTTCCGTTAGCCGTTGTGGTAACCGTCTGCAGATTCTGGTACAGCAGTGATTTAAACTGTGCCACCTGTGTCTTGTATCCCACCGAGTTAACGTTTGCCAGGTTGTTGGCAATCGTATCAACATTTGCCTGCTGTGCATTCATACCGGTCGCTGCCGACCATAAACTTCTTACCATAATCTAGCGCCTCCTATTGCTTATCTTATCTTGCCAATCTGATTAACTGCAATGTCCAGTGATTCATCAAATGTAGTGATCACCCTCTGGTTACTGTCATACTGTCTTTGAAGGGCAATCATATTCACCATCTCAGTCACAACAGAGATATTTGCAAGTTCCAGATAGCCGGAATAAATCTCGGATTCCGTCTCTGTCTCCGTTGCACCCTCAACTGTTTCAAAATAGTTCTCGCCGAAGCGTTCCAGATAATTATAATCTTCAAAATCTGTCAAACCGATGGTCGCCACATGATTACCGTCCTGCGTAATATTGCCGCCCCGGTCTATGCTTACAGGAAGTGCGGTATCCATTCTGATCCGCCGGCCGGTATCATCCAGAACAAAATCTCCGTCCTGAGTCACCAGATTCCCCTGACGATCCATGGTCAAATTACCATCCCGGGTATACTTGGTAGACGTCTCACCTGCTTTGTTCGTATATTCAACTGCAAAGAAACCTCTGTCAGAAATCGCCAGATCAAAGGTGTTGCCCGTCTCCTTAATGGGACCTTCGGAATAATCCACATAATTCTCACCGATCTTGACACCCAGATTCATGCCCACCCTTCTGACACGTTTCTGCATATAGTCCTCGTTATTCTCATTATTTGCTTCATTCTCATCAGCAGCCTTAGGCGTGCTGATCAGTTTCGGAAGATTTCCCGCCTCAGACAGATCTTTGATCTTGTATGCAAGCACATTATCAAAAGCCTGGCTGGTGGTGCCTTCTTTCTTAAAACCGACAGTATCTGCATTTGCCAGATTATTCGTCAGCACATCCATCCTGTGCTGCTCGTTGATCATTCCCGTATAAGCTGTGTACAATCCTTTCAGCATAAGTCATCCTGCCTCTCTCAATCCTCGCGGTAACCCGCCAGAAATTCCACATATTTGCCCGTTCCGACTGCAACCGCCGTCATCGGGTCTTCTGCCGTCATCGTATTGATTCCGGTCTTGGCCGCTATCAGATCTTCCAGTCCGCGCAGCAGACTTCCGCCGCCCGTAAGTACGATTCCCCTGTCTGCGATATCCGCTGCCAGTTCCGGCGGCGTCTTTTCCAGAACGCTGTGGATCGTCTCCACAATCTGTACGGTAGTTTCATGCAGTGCCTCCTCGGTTTCCTCCGAAGATACCTTCACAGTCCGCGGCAGACCTGTCACCAGATTACGGCCTCTCACATCCATATAATCCACTTCCGGCCGCTTATACGCCGAACCGATCTTGATCTTCAAGTCCTCTGCGGTCCTCTCACCGATCAAAAGATTGTGTTTCTTACGCATGTACCGGACAATCGCCTCATCAAAATCATCACCTGCAATCTTGATGGAGGCGCTGACCACCGTGCCGCCCAGTGAAATAACGGCAATATCCGATGTTCCGCCGCCGATATCCACAATCATATTGCCGCAGGGTTTGGAAATATCTATGCCTGCGCCGATTGCTGCCGCAATAGGCTCTTCAATAATGGATACCTCCCTGGCACCTGCCTGATAGGTTGCATCCTCAACCGCCTTCTTCTCCACTTCCGTAACGCCGCTGGGTACACATACCGCGATGCGGGGTTTCCGGAATGTTTTCTTACCCAGAGCTTTCTGGATAAAATACTTCATCATCTTCTCTGTAACCTGATAGTCTGAAATAACACCCTGACGAAGCGGTCTCACCGCAACGATATTACCCGGCGTTCTGCCGAGCATCAGCCTGGCATCCTCTCCGATCGCCTTGATCTTATTCGTATCTCTATCAAAAGCTACAACAGAAGGCTCTTTCAAAACGACGCCCTTGCCTCTGATGTAGACTAATATACTCGCCGTCCCCAAATCAATTCCGATATCCGTATACTGCATTTCCCTTCGATCCCCTTTCCCGTGGTCTCTCTATAATCATCTCCATTTGCTGTCAAAGTAAACATTCATTGTACATCACACTGCAAAGTATGCTGCCTGAATCCGCATGGCTTCCCACGCTGCCGTTCTCCGCTCTGCACCGGTTCCTGCTGCTTCCCTGTGCCGGATCCGGCTGTCATCGTTCAATGTTTCTTTCAAAAAAGCGCAATATGCTGGATATATTATAACCTAAAGAAATGGTTTTTCAAAGGTTTTTATTGTTTTTTTTCAAAAAATTAAAAAACACCAAAAACAGAACGGTTCCTTCCGCCCTGTTTTTGGCATCCATGCCTTACGAATACTTTATCGGTTCTCTGCCGGTATTTCTTAACCCTGTTTATAAAAAAATATCAAGCCTGAATCAAAAGCACCCGCATTCCATCAAAGACGAATGTCAACAGGGCTGTATGGCCTGGCCTCTTCCTGCTCAGTCATTACATTGTACGAAGTCAGCACAGAACTTTGCCTCATCTGGCCCGGCACGTTCTCCGGCAGTTCCTGTGCCGGCAGCATCGTCTCTCCTGCAGCAGTCTCCTCTGGCAAAGCACCTGATACCTGATCCTGCATCTCTGCTGACAGGACATCTGATACCTGGCCTTGTGCTTCTGCTGACAAAGCATCTGATATCTGATCCTGTGCTTCTGCTGACAGAGCATCTGATGCCTGACCCGATGCCTCTGCTGACAAGGCATCTGATACCTGATCCTGCATCTCTGCCTGCAGGACATCTGACGCCTGATCCGGTGTCTCGCCTGCCGGGACGTCCGGCATCTGCTCTGTCAATTCTCCTGGCAGAACATCCTTCATGCCATCCTGGATTTCTTCGATCTCTTCCAGTGCCTCCTCAACAGCTTCCTGCAGTTCATCCATGATCCCGTCACTCTCGATTCCCATAGCCTCATCCACGAGATCTTCCATTCTCTCTTCCGGTGTCTTCGGTTTCGTTTTCTCTGCCGCCTCGGCAATCTTCTCACCGATCTCCTGTGACTCATCCATCATATGCCACATCTGTTCACTGTTATAAGCCGCCTTCGCCGCAGCGATCTGATCCTCATATGTATGGAACAGATCAAGTTTCCTTGCAATCTCTTCCACCGTCTCGCATTTCATATTTTTCAGGCCCTGTTTCCGCTCTTCATAAAAAGCGATCTGATTGTCCCGCTGGGCCTGACGTTCCATCTTCTGCTGCGTGCTTTTTAATCCGCGGTTCGAAAGCAGATTGCCGCCATATATAGTTGTACTGCTCCCCTGTATATTAATGTTCATAGGCATGACCTCCCGGATTGTATATGGTTACGAAGCATAAACCGGTTCACCCGGCTGCGCCCGTTACGCCGACTGATCCAGCAGCGCAAACAGGCTGTCTGTATCTATCGCATTTACCCCTCGGTTAATATATCGTCATACGCCTCTCTGGCATAAAGCCGGCTATAAGGGCTTTCATGTCAGTTTTTCTACTTTTGGCGACATCCGCCTTCCTGGCGCGGGCACTGTCTGCACCGGCACGGATCCTGGCTGTACCGGCACGGCCCCTGGTTGTACTGGCACGGGTTCTGGCTGTATCGGCACGATCCACATCTGCCACCGGACCTCTGTGCTACTTCATATTCTTCTCATATTTCTCAAGCATTTTCTTAATATATATACCAGTATAAGAATTCGGATCCTCCGCAATCTTCTCCGGTGTACCCTCGGCAATGACCGTTCCGCCGCCTTCCCCGCCTTCCGGTCCCATGTCGATGATATAGTCAGCCGTCTTGATCACGTCCAGATTGTGTTCGATGACCACCACAGTATTGCCACCCTCTGCCAGCTTGTGCAGAATATCTACCAGCTTATGGACATCGGCAAAATGCAGTCCCGTAGTAGGCTCATCCAGAATATAGATTGTCTTTCCGGTGCTTCGCTTGCTCAGTTCCGTCGCAAGTTTGATCCTCTGCGCCTCACCGCCGGACAGGGTTGTTGACGGCTGTCCCAGCTTCACATAAGACAGACCCACATCATACAAGGTCTCTATCTTTCTGCGTATGGAAGGAAGATTCTCAAAGAAAGGCACTGCCTCTTCCACCGTCATATCCAGAACATCAAAGATGTTCTTTCCTTTATATTTGACTTCCAGTGTCTCTCTGTTATAACGTTTGCCGCCGCATACCTCACAGGGCACATAGACATCAGGAAGGAAATGCATCTCGATCTTGATGATCCCGTCACCGCCACAGGCTTCACAGCGCCCGCCTTTTACATTAAAGCTGAAACGGCCTTTTTTGTACCCTCTTGCCTTGGCATCCTGAGTTGAAGCGAACAAATCCCTGATCTGATCAAAAACGCCTGTATAGGTTGCCGGATTAGATCTGGGTGTTCTGCCGATGGGGGACTGGTCGATATCTATAACTTTATCAAGCTGGTCAATTCCCTCGATTTTCGCGTGTTTTCCCGGAATACACCGCGCCCTGTTCAAATCCCTCGCCAGGCGTTTATAGAGGATCTCATTGACAAGGGAGCTTTTACCCGAACCTGACACGCCTGTTACACATGTCATGATACCCAGCGGGATCTTCACATCTACTTTTTTCAGATTATTTTCCTGAGCCCCCTTAACGGTCAGATATCCCGCGGGTTTTCTTCTCTGTGACGGAACCGGAATCTGCAGTTTACCGCTCAGATACTGTCCTGTAATGGATTCCTCAACCTGCATGATCTCCGCCGCCGTACCCTGTGCAACCACTTCACCTCCATGGGAACCTGCTCCGGGCCCGATATCCACCACATGATCTGCCGCCAGCATGGTATCTTCGTCATGCTCCACGACAATCAGCGTATTCCCCATATCTTTCAGATTCTTAAGAGCCGCGATGAGCTTGTCGTTATCTCTCTGATGCAGACCGATACTGGGCTCGTCAAGTATATAACATACCCCCACAAGTCCTGAGCCAATCTGGGTCGCAAGACGGATCCGCTGTGCCTCTCCACCGGACAAAGTAGCCGTGGCCCTGGACAGAGACAGGTATTCCAGGCCGACTTCCATCAAAAACCCGACTCTGGCACGAATTTCCCTCAAAATCTGTTTACCGATTATCTGCTGCTGAGGCGTCAATTCCATACCACCTATAAAAGCATGCAGCTTCATAATGGACATGGACGTGATCTCATAAATGTTCTTATCACATACTGTCACCGCCAGCGATTCTCTTTTCAAGCGCATACCCTTACATTCTTTACACGGCGTGATGCGCATATAGGCTTCATATTCCTGTTTGATCATGTCGGAGCCCGTCTCCCGGTACTTCCGTTCCATATTCTTGACCAGCCCTTCAAAAGCAACGGGATAAACCCCCTTGCCCCGCTGGCCTTCATAATATACGTCAACCTTCCTGCCGTCCGTTCCATAGCAGATAACGTCCTGTGCCTCCTGAGAAAGCTCCTCATAAGGAGTGTCAAGGCTGAACTGATACTCTTTGGCAAGAGCCTGCAGCACTGCATTGGTAAAGCTACCTTCATCTCTGCTTGACTGCCATCCCATTGCGGCAATCGCACCTTCGTGCAGACTCAGGCTTTTATCCGGGATCATCAGATCAATATCAAATTCCATCTTATACCCAAGACCGTAACAATCGGGACAGGCGCCAAAAGGATTGTTGAAGGAAAAGCTTCTTGGCTCGATCTCCCCTATGCTGATTCCACAATCGGGACAGGCAAAATTCTGACTGAAATTCATTGACTCCCCGTCTATCACATCCAGAATCATCTGCCCTTCCGCCAGTGCAAATACACTTTCGATAGAATCCGTCAGACGTCTTTCAATTCCTTCTTTGACTACCAGCCGGTCAACAATAATCTCTATATTATGCTTGAAATTTTTCTCCACCGGAATCTCTTCGGACAGGTCATACATATTTCCATCTACACGCACACGCACATAGCCGCTTTTCTTGGCACGCTCGAACACTTTGGCATGTTCGCCTTTCCTTCCCCGTACCACCGGTGCGAGAAGCTGTATCTTTGTCCCTTCCGCCATGGACAGAATCTGATCCACGATCTGATCCACTGTCTGTCTCTTAATCTCTCTGCCGCATTTCGGACAGTGTGGAATGCCGATCCGGGCATACAAAAGCCGGAAATAATCATAAATCTCTGTCACCGTACCCACAGTAGATCGGGGATTCCTGTTGGTAGATTTCTGATCGATGGAAATTGCAGGAGACAGCCCTTCAATCTTCTCTACATTGGGCTTCTCCATCTGTCCAAGGAACTGTCTCGCATAGGAAGACAAAGATTCCATGTATCTTCTCTGCCCTTCCGCATAAATCGTGTCAAAAGCGAGGGACGATTTACCCGAACCCGACAACCCTGTGAGCACCACAAACTCATTTCGCGGGATATCCACATTCAATCCTTTTAAATTATGTTCATTTGCCCCCCGTATCTTAATATATTCACGGGGGCGCATCTTAACTGTATCCGACATGTTAATCCTCCATTGTCTCCCTATGTTTATCTGCCAATCAGTCCTGTTCCATCTGACCGGCTTCTCTACGTCTGACTTGCTTTTCTCTGCGTGCGTTTTCTTGCGTGGGTTTACTTCCTCTTTCCATCCGGCTTCTCCCGCACGGCCTGCCTGTTCTTTCTGTTCGATCTCTTAACAGGCGGTCTGCTTCCTCTTTTCACCTAATTTCTTCCAAAGGGCCTGCTTCCTCCCCGCTCCCGGATTCTTTTCGCGCAGTCCCTACTTATCGAAATCTCTGAGCCTGCTCTTCAATTCCACCATACGGTCACGCAGATCCGCAGCCGCCTCGAAGTTCAGATCTGCAGCCGCCTTCTTCATCTGTTTCTCCACATCCTTGACAAGCTTCTCCAATTCCTGCCTGCTCATGGATTCAGGGTCTTTCTCAAACCGCACTTCTTCCTTGGCGATGGTCTTGGAAATACTGATCAGGTCACGGACAGCCTTCCTGATCGTCTGCGGCGTGATCCCATGCTCTTCATTATATTTCTGCTGAATCTCCCGCCTCCGGTTCGTCTCCGTGATAGCGGCCCGCATGGAATCTGTCATATTATCTGCATACATGATGACATGTCCCTCGGAATTACGCGCTGCACGTCCGATGGTCTGAATCAGGGATGTCTCCGAACGCAGGAAGCCTTCCTTGTCCGCATCCAGAATCGCCACCAGCGAGATTTCCGGGATATCCAGACCCTCTCTCAAAAGATTGATACCCACCAGAACATCAAAAACATCCAGACGCATATCCCGGATAATCTCCGCACGCTCCAATGTATCCACATCAGAATGAAGATATTTCACTCTAATGCCCACATCGTTCATATAAGCTGTAAGGTCTTCCGCCATACGCTTCGTAAGTGTCGTGACCAGCACCTTATGATGCTCTGCCACTTCCTTATTAATCTCAGAAATCAGGTCATCGATCTGCCCTTCCACCGGGCGCACATCCACCTCCGGATCCAGCAGTCCGGTGGGCCTGATGATCTGTTCCGTCCTGAAAAGTTCATGAGCCGCCTCATACTCTGAGGGCGTGGCGGACACAAACAGCATCTGATCAATATGCTGTTCAAATTCACCAAAATTCAACGGCCGGTTATCCAATGCCGAAGGAAGACGAAAACCATAATCAACCAGTGTATTCTTCCGCGACCTGTCACCGGCGTACATACCCCTGATCTGCGGAATCGTCATGTGGGACTCATCTATGATAATAAGAAAATCATCCGTAAAGTAATCCAGCAGCGTAAAAGGCGGCTCTCCCTCCGCCATTCCGTTCAGATGGCGTGAATAGTTCTCTATGCCGGAACAGAAACCTGTCTCTCTGAGCATTTCAATATCAAAATTTGTGCGCTCTGATACACGCTGTGCTTCCAGCAGCTTGTCCTCACTCTTAAAATATTTAACCCGGTCTTCCAGTTCTTTCTCAATCTCTTTACAGGCTGCATGAATCTTCTCCTGTGCTACCACATAATGAGACGCCGGATAAATCATGACATGTTCCAGCGTAGCATGAACCTGCCCTGTCAGAGGATCCGTCTGCGCGATCCGCTCTATCTCATCTCCAAAAAACTCAATCCGGATCAGATAGTCACCCCCCTGTGCCGGGTAGACTTCCACCACATCTCCGCGCACCCGGAAACAGCAGCGTCCAAGATCCAGATCATTACGGTCATACTGCATCTCGATCAGACCCCGGATCACTTCGTCCCGGTCCCGCTGCATCCCCGGACGCAGCGACATACTCATGCCCGCATACTCTTCCGGACTTCCCAGACCGTAGATGCAGGACACACTGGCCACCACCACCACGTCCCTGCGCTCTGTCAGAGATGCGGTGGCTGACAGTCTGAGCTTGTCAATCTCGTCATTGATGGAGGAATCCTTCGCAATATAAGTATCTGTAGACGGTACATAAGCCTCCGGCTGGTAATAGTCATAATAGGACACAAAATATTCCACCGCATTCTCCGGAAAAAATTCCTTGAACTCGCCGTAAAGCTGTCCGGCAAGTGTCTTATTGTGGGCGATCACCAGCGTCGGCTTCTGTAACTGCTGTATGATATTCGCCATCGTAAAGGTCTTACCGGAACCCGTAACACCCAGTAAAGTCTGGAATTGATTGCCTTCCCGAAATCCTTTTACAAGAGCCTCTATGGCCTGGGGCTGGTCGCCGGTGGGCTTGTATGGGGCTTGAAGTTTAAATTTTGACATATAAAAACCTCTCTTTCACGGAATTACTTCAACTACCATGAACCATAAAATTCGTATAATTTAGAAATAATTTCGTGTAGATTTTCATTTTAAGCTTGGCCTATAGGCAAACTTTTATAATTACACGAATGAAAGTCACAAATTTGTAGTCATAAGTGTTTACAAAATAGTCCCTCCGTTTCGTATTCTATATCATTTAAATTAGAAATATCTTTATTTTCCACTATCATAAATCAACTGATTTCTTTCCAATTCTTTCTGCAACTCTTCCGCTGTCGGTAAAATGGTCATATATTTTGAAGCGAATATCTGCTGACTTTCATGAAGCACCGAATATTTTACAATTGTTTCATCCTTATCTGTACAAAAAATAATTCCAATTGTCGGATTATCATCCTCTCTTCTTTTTAAGTCATCAAACATTCTGACATACATATCCATCTGTCCTATATCTTGATGTGTCAATTTCTTTGTTTTTAAATCAATCACAACAAAACACTTCAGAATATAATTATAAAAAACCAAATCCACATTATTCTGAAATCGGAATAATATAGATTATTCCGATTCTCTGATTATTCCGATT
>CAJUJP010000001.1 GCA_910586615.1 uncultured Lachnospiraceae bacterium | reverse complement strand
TCCATTGATAAAATGCTTTTTCATCTTGACACCACGATAATATCGTATCTACATCTGAAGCTTTATATGGTCTTATTCTAATCATATGCTTTTTCTCACAAATATCGGTTTGTCGGTTTATATTGGAGAAAATCATACCATGTCCAGCAACGAAAAGCAATCTGCACTTTGCCCCGTTCCGACAATCCGTCTTGCGTCAATAACTCAAAAAACACTTGATAAAACGCAGATGACAGGACAAAGGTGTCATTCTCCATGATTTAGATCATGGAAAACAGGAGAAAATAAATGTAATGAACAAGGAAGAATAAGTTCTGCATTTGATCAGTTGTTCAGGATCAGATCCAGCCACTCTGCGCACAGAGGAAACCAGTTTGCGATATGGGGATCCACAGAAGAGGTGTCTTCCCATGCGGTTTCTTTGGAGGCCAGAGAAAGACCGTGGCGGTTTTTCGGGAAAATATGCAGTTCGGTCGATACCTTTGCCCGGATACATGCCTGAGCGAAAAGGAGTGTTCCTTCTACCGGCACAAATTCGTCTTCCTGGGTGTGCCAGATAAAAACAGGGGGAACCTGTTCCGTCACTTGTTCTTCCAGACTGTAGAGATACAGTTCTTCCGCAGAGGCATCACTGCCGAGCAGATGATCAATGGAACCTTTATGGGCAAAGGAGCCTGTAGTGGTAACGGGGTAGGCTAAAATAACGGCATCCGGACGTATGATTTCGGGGGAAAGTCCGGTTTGCCTGTGCAGCCAGTCACGATGCCAGTGGACGGCAAGGCATCCCGCCAGATGTCCTCCGGCAGAAAAGCCTGCCACAGTCAGACGGTGAGGGTCAAGATGCCAGTCTCCGGCATGGTTTCGAATGAGTGCCATAGCTTCCGCAAGCTGCTCAAGAGCGAGAGAATGTATCGGGTTCGTACCGTCTTCGTTGACTGTGTAGTCAAGGATAAAGACGTGATATCCCATTCCCAGAAAACGGACGGCAATACATTCCTGTTCATGATCGACCACACAGTGGTAGCCGCCTCCGGGAACCAGGAGTATGCCCGGACGGGGGGATCTGTCGGGATTGCGGGAAGGTCTGTCGTTTAGAAGGTAACATGTGATACTTGCGCCTTTTGCGCAGGAAAGTTTTAAATGCTGCATATGATCTGCTCCTTATATTGTTATAGTTGATGTGGACTTGGACTATGCGGGCGGGAGGGTTATTTCCGCAGGCAATGATCCAGATGTTGTGTTTGTAAAAAAACGTGAGTTGCTCTACGCATATGGGTGAATGACGTTAATCCGATTTACTTTTGGGAATCCGGTTGAATTCAAGCCGCTGCGTATTGTTGTCAAAATTTCGGTTCAAATAGGCGGTATACAGAATATCTACCATATTGAGCTGAGAAATGCGGGAAGACATGGCACCGCTGCGAAAGAGATTTTCCTCATTAGCCACAAAGAGGCATCGGGTGGCAAGTCTGGCGAGCGGAGAGTTGTAAAAACGTGTGATCGCGATGATGGGAGTTTTCTGTTCACAAAGCTGCTGGGCGCAGTGTATCATCTCCTGGGTGCATCCGGAATAACTGATGATAATGGCGGCATCGCTGGGGCGGGCATTCTGGGCATACAAATATTGGGAATGAATGTCTTCGCTGCAGTAACAGGGTTTTGCCAGCCGTAGAAATTTCTGGTAGGCATCCTGTGCCACCAGATAAGAAGCGCCGATGCCGAAAAGAAGAACCATATCGCTGTTACAGATGGTATTCACACTTTCTTTCAGGACATTCATATCCACAAGATGCATGGAATTTTCCAGAGAGGAAATATTTTTGGCAGTTATTTTGTCAACCATTTCCGTGAGCTGGTCATGGGGATCCATATGCTGAAACCGCTGCTGCCTGTCCTGCTTCTGTACTACCAGTTCGCTCAACAGGGAATTCTGCAGGTCTCTGTATCCTTCGAAACCCAGCTTGCGGCAGAGCCTTACAATCGTGGAAGCGGAACTGTAGGAATACTCCGAAAGCTGATGGATATTGTGCTGCACAGCTTTATCCGGATTGGACAGAATATAGTTCAGAACCCCCTGTTCGGCAATGGTCGAATCCGGCAGATATTGTTTGATTCTTACTAAGACACTCTTCATAGAATCCCTCTTTCATATGGATAGTTCACAAAAATATATCTGAAAGTATAGCGAGTTTTGTAGGACTTGTCAAACAAAAAAGTAATTTGCTTCGCAAACAACTTTGCGAGATTCGCTTCGCGAACTCGAATTAGCGTAGAAACTTTTTATACCATAAAAAATAGCTTTGTGTAAATAGCACAAAAACCATGTCAAGGGATGAAATTTTGTACCGAATAGAGGTGAAATAATTGAAAAAAAGTTTGAAACAGATACAATATGATTATCAACTTAAAAGGAGGATTTATATGAAAAGGATGAAAAAAGTAACTGCGATGTTAATTACCGCATCTATGCTTTTCGGACTGTGCGCCTGTGGCGACGGCAATGCGAATAATGTGGAACAGAGCGCTGAAACTCAGACACCGGCACAGGAGAGTTCTGCAGGCGAAGAGAATAGTGCGGCGGAAGTGACAGCCGGGACAAAGGATACAGTGATTCTTGCGACTTCCGGCGAACCGTATCGATTTTTTGCACAGGGTTCTCAGAGTTGTGCAGGCGATGATAATCTGGCGCTCTCCAACATTTACGACTGTCTGCTGTTCCTGGAGCCGGATGGAAGCTTAAGTCCGGCACTGGCAGAGAGTTATGATGTTTCTGAAGATGGCCTTACCTACACCTTCCATCTGCGTCAGGGTGTAAAGTTCCACAACGGCGAGGAGATGACGGCGGAAGATGTGAAGATGACATTTGACACGGGTGCGGCAGGTCCCATCGGTTCAGCGCTGTTTGTAAATTATGACAGCTGTGATATCGTGGATGACTACACGGTGGATATCCATCTGACAAGCGCCTATGCAGCATTTCCTTACGGTGTAGCTTCCCGTATCGGCGGTATTTTCTGCAAATCCTACTATGATGAGGTGGGAGAGGAAGGATACTATGCGGCTCCTGTGGGAACCGGTCCTTACAAATTTGTGGAATATGTCAAAGGTGATCACACCACACTGGAAGCAAATGAAGATTACTGGCGCGGAACGCCGGCGATCAAGAATGTAGTAATCCAGACAGTAGCGGATACCAATACACAGATTCTTGGTTTGCAAAACGGTGACTATGATGTAGTGCGTGATCCTGCGATTGATGTCTGCTTACGGTTAAATGATCCGGGTGTTACCTGGGCAAAAGAAAATTCCGTAGGACGTGTAACAATGTATATGAATTCCTGGAAGGAAGGTCCGGGCAAGGATATTAATTTCAGAAAAGCCATTCAGGCAGCGGTAAACAAAGACGACGTCAACGAAGCAATGTACAGCGGTGAAGCGGAGATTCTGGACATTGATGTCTGTGCAAGCTACGGCGGATGTCCGGATGCAGGAACATATCAGGTTGCCGCGTATGATGTGGAAGCGGCAAAACAGTATCTGGCGGATTCTAATTACGATGGCAGAGAGTGGAAGATTCTGGTACAGTCCGGCAGCCGTTATGAGAACGGGGCAAAAGTGATTCAGGCACAGCTTATGTCGATCGGCATTACCAGCTGTGTAGTGGATGCAAAGGACAATGCATCTTATATGGAAGAATACAAGGCAAGAGAATGGGATGCGATCATTGCAGACAACCTTTCTTCTGTAGTGGATGCAGACAGTCTCATGACTTATCACAGTATGGACAGCTGGTGGGATCCTGCAGTACAGGGAAGTCCCCGTGATCCTGAAATCTGGGATCTGATTCAGGAAGGACGTGCGACACAGGGCGATGCACGTAAACCGATTTACGCGCAAATCTGCGACATCATCACAGAAGAAGCCTATGATGTTCCGCTGGTAAACAGTGTTGTCACAGTTGCTTACAATACAAAACTGCAGGGAATGCAGGCACACTGTCTTGGTAACTATAACTTCTACTACTACTCATGGGCAGAGTAATAGATTAAAAAATTAGAAACAAAAAAACGGCCGGCCGACACTGGTGCGGCCGTTTCCTGGTAAAAACGCAGATAAACCTTGAACATCCTTTGGCTAATGGAGGAGGGTATTGGATTGAGCTGGTTAAAATACACACTAAAACGATTACTGATGTTGATACCGGTGATCATATGCGTGACATTTATCCTGTATGTAATTCTGTCCTTTGCGCCCGGTAATGTGGCGTGGCAGATTTTGGGGGAAGATGCCACGGAAGAACAAATTGCACAGCTGGAAGCGGAGATGGGGCTGGATCAGCCGCTTCTGGTGAGATATGGAAAATATATGCTGGGTGTGTGCCATCTGGACTTCGGCACATCCTGGTTTGGTGGTGAGGACATTGCAAAACTCTTTTTAGGAAGACTTCCCTTTACACTTTTGGTTGCGGTACTTTCGATTCTGTTTGCGGTGGCGATAGGCTGTCCTCTGGGAATCGGATCTGCCATCAGGCAGTACAGTCTGATGGATTACGGTGTCTCCTTTGTGGCCATGCTTTTGACTTCCATGCCGGCTTTCTGGCTGGGGACGATGTGTCAGATCTTTTTCTGTCTGACATTAAAGTGGCTGCCGGTATCGGGTGTCGGGACATGGAAACATTATGTGCTGCCTTCTATTATTCTGGGGGCCAATACGCTGGCATCGATGATCAGGATGAGCCGTACCAGTCTGCTGGATGTGATTCGGCAGGACTATATACGGACAGCCCGGGCAAAGGGCGCGTCCGAGTGGAAAGTGATCATGCATCATGCCATGAGAAACAGCCTGATTCCTATCGTGACGCAGATCGGCATTACTTTTGCAGGCGTTATTGCGGGTGCGGTAGTAACGGAAAATATTTTTGCAATACCGGGTGTGGGCGTGCTGCTGATCAATGCGGTAAAGGCCCGTGATGTACCGATCGTGATGGGTACGGTTATTTTCGTTACTATTATTGTGGGCATTATCAATCTGGTAGTCGATATCGTCTGCGCACTGATTGATCCGCGTATTGATTTCGCATCTTAGGAAGGAGGAACGAGGATGTTTGTCAAAAAAAGCAAAAAATCTTTATCAGAATACAGCACAGGCGAACTGGTTATGTTCCGATTCCGCAAGAATAAACTTGCCATGTTTGGCGTGATACTTTTGTCGATCATCGTAATCACGATTTTGCTGGCACCGCTTATTTCATCCTATGATGCGGTGGTGGAAATGAACATGGCGGACAGATTTCAGTCTCCCAGTGCGAAGTATCTGTTCGGTACGGATGAATTTGGACGGGATCTGTTTGCGCGTATCTTATATGGCGGACGTATTTCCATGTTTGCATCGCTTGCAGTAATCGGCATTGCATTTGTGATCGGTGCGATTATGGGTGGTGCAGCCGGTTATCTGGGCGGCAGGGTGGATACGATCCTGATGCGTGCGGTAGATGTTTTGATGGCCGTACCGTCGGTACTGCTTGCGATGGCGATCATTACCGCACTCGGAAACGGTGTCTGGAAACTGATCATAGCTCTGGCAGTATCACAGGTGGCACGTTTTGCACGTACCGTGCGGGCTTCTGTGCTGACGCTGCGGAATGTGGAATATGTGGAAGCAGCCAGATGTTTCGGTGCCAGTTCTTTAAAGATTATTTTGAAACATATCCTGCCTAACGGCATTGGCCCGATTATTGTATCTGCAACCATTACCCTTGGTCAGACCATACTTAGTATTTCATCCATGGGGTATCTGGGACTGGGCGTGGCTTCGCCCACACCGGAATGGGGAACCATTATATCGGAAAACAAGATGAACATCGGGACATATCCGTATCTGGGACTGATTCCCGGTATCTGTATCTGTCTGGCAGTTATGGCAGTTAACTTTATCGGCGACGGTCTGCGCGATGCGTTTGATCCAAAGACAAAGAATTAAGGAGGCGGCAGAATTCCATGAGTAAAGAAATGAAGGACAGAGCACAGGAATCAGATAATTTACTGGAAATTTCTGACCTCCACGTGCAATACAATACAGATGACGCCGTGGTACATGCGTTAAACGGGCTGAGCCTGAAAGTAAAAAAAGGTGCAAAGATGGGGCTGGTCGGAGAGACCGGTGCCGGAAAAACAACACTGGCGTTATCAGTTTTAAGGCTTCTGCCGGCAGGCGTCGGTGAGATCACGGAAGGGTCCATTATCTATGACGGCGACGATCTTTTGAAACAGCCGGAGAGTTTTATGCTGGGGCTGAGAGGGGAAAAGATTTCCATGATCTTTCAGGATCCCATGACAAGTCTGAATCCGACGCATACGGTGGGGGATCAGATCCTGGAAGTACTGGATCTGCATTTCCATGAGATGCCAAAGGAAGAGAAGAACAGGAAAGTGGATGAGATTCTGACGCTGGTGGGAATCCCGCCTGCGAGAAAAAATGAATTTCCACATCAGTTTTCCGGCGGCATGAAACAGAGGATCGTGATTGCCATGGCGCTTGTAGCGGAACCGGAACTGCTTCTTGCGGATGAGCCGACGACGGCGCTTGATGTGACGATCCAGGCACAGATTCTGGAACTGATGCGGGATTTGAAAGAGAAATATAATTCAGCAGTTATTCTGATTACGCATGACCTGGGTGTGGTGGCGCAGTTTTGCGACAGTGTTGCGGTGGTTTATGGCGGAAGGGTAGTGGAATACGGAACCGTGGAGCAGATTTATGAAAGAGACAAGAATCATCCTTATACGGCGGGACTTTTTAACTGTATTCCCGATCTGAGCGTAAAAACCGAGAGACTGACACCCATCGAGGGAAGAATGGCTGATCCCAGAATCGTTGCACAGGGGTGCTGTTTTGCGGAGCGCTGCGGGCACTGTATGGAAATCTGCAAGAGCAAGGCACCATCGGCATACGAGGAAGAGGGGCACGGAATTTTGTGTCATCTGTTTACAACAAAGGAGGGAGCATAAATGTCAGTACCTCTGATAGAGACAGTAAATCTGAAAAAATATTTTAAAACCGGCAAGGGGATGCTCCATGCCGTGGAGGAAGTAAATTTAAAGATCGAAGAAGGAAAAACCCTTGGCGTGGTAGGGGAATCCGGCTGTGGAAAATCTACCCTTGGACGTACCATCCTGCGCCTGCATCCGGCAACCTCCGGCCAGGTGCTGTTCAACGGGAAAGATATTTTAAAATGCAATAAAAGAGAGATGAAAAAGGTAAAAGCCGATATGCAGATGGTATTTCAGGATCCCTACAGTTCCCTGGATCCCAGAATGTCCGTGCGTGGGCTGATTTCGGAACCCCTTGAAACCTGCGGGGATATAAGGGATAAAAAGGAGATAAACAGGCGTGTGGAGGAGATCATGGAACTGTGCGGGCTGCCTGCCAACCATGCAAATCTCTATCCCCATGAACTGGACGGCGGACTGCGGCAGCGCGTGGGTCTTGCCCGGGCAATGACCCTTGATCCGAAGTTTATCGTATGTGATGAACCGGTGTCCGCCCTGGATGTGTCGATCCAGGCACAGATCTTAAATCTGTTGATGGATCTGCAGGAACAGAAGAAGCTGTCGTATATGTTCATTACCCATGATCTGTGTGTGGTAAAGCATATCAGCGATGAAATCATGGTAATGTATATGGGCCAGGTGGTGGAACGTGCAAAGACAGAGGAACTGTTTGAGAATCCCGCGCATCCGTACACAAAGGCGCTGCTTGCGGCGATACCTACCATCGACTTGTCCAGCCGTAAAAAGGAACGTTTTGTTTTGACGGGGGAAGTATCCAATCCCATTGATCCGGAACCCGGATGCCGCTTTGCACACCGCTGTCCTTATGCGACGGATAAATGCAAGAAAGACAACGTGACACGGGAGATTGCACAGGGACATTTTGTGGCGTGCAACCTCTGTTGAGAACAGGGATGTGAACCTATGATGAGAGATATGACAGCCGGTGCGCCATGGAAGATCATACTGTCATTTTCAGTTCCGCTTATGGCAGGAAACCTGCTGCAGCAGTTATATCATACGGCTGATACGCTGATTGTGGGAAATCTGGTGGGGGAGAAGGCACTCTCCGCAGTGGGGGCGTGCGCCAGTCTGACAGAGCTTTTTACGGCGCTGGCAATCGGCTTTTCCATTGGAGCGGGTGTGCTGATTGCCCAGTGTTACGGGGCATCCCAGGAGGAGAGGCTTCGAAAATATGCGTCCACCGCGATCTGGCTGATGACGGGAATCGGGATCGTAGTTTCGCTTACGGGGCTTATGGCCGGGGAATTTATTTTAAAAAATGTGCTGCAGGTGCCGGAACCCATGCAGAGACTTGCCGTTCAATATTTCAGGATTTACGCATTGGGACTGGTATTTCAGTTTGGCTACAATATTTTTGCGGCAATCCTGCAGGCTGTTGGAGACAGCAAATCTACACTGTATTTTCTGCTGATCTCTTCGGCGGCCAATATTTTGCTTGATCTGGTATTTGTAAGGATATGGGGTGTTACAGGGGCGGCGGCCGCTACGGGGATCTCTCAGCTTTGCGCCTGTGCGGCGGGCGGCATTTATATGAACAGGAAGTACAGGGTGCTTCGTTTTAAATTGCGGGAGTTGTCTTTTGAACCTTGCAAGGCATTTGATGTACTGCGGACGGGAATGCCTATGGCACTGCAGTACAGTGTAATTTCCATGGGTATTTTGATCCTGCAGAGGCTGGTAAACACTTACGGGCAGGCTATGATTGCTTCTTTTACGGTAGTGGTGCGCTTACAGGGATTTCTAACCATTCCCATCAAAGGGTTTCAGAGCACTATGCTGACCTATGCCGGACAGAATATGGGGGCGGGAAAAAAAGAAAGGATACCCCCGGGATTATGGCAGTCTGTGGGCATGTCCCTTGGTATTACAATGGCTCTGTCGGCGGTGATTTACGGCTTTATGAATCCTCTTGTACAGGGATTTGGCATAGACAGCGGAGCCGCCCGGATCTGCGTCACGCATTTGCGCGTGATGGTACCGTCGATTTTGATGTATGCGGCGTATTTTCCAATGAACGGCATGTTTCAGGGAGTGGGGGACGGCGTTCATGCGACTGCTTATGCGCTGTTGGCACTGGCGCTGCGGATTCTTTTTTCTTATACGCTGTCCACTGTGGAATACTGGGGCTATACTGCGATCTGGTGGAGTGAGACATATGCCTGGATCATTGTGCTGACGGTGTATTACATATATTATTTCAGGGGGAACTGGAAAAATAAAGCGCTGATATCGTAAGCTTTACAAATTGATTCTATACGGAGAATGGAAAGGATGAATGGCTATGGAAGACTGGAAACAGATAGCTACAGAGGAAAAAAATCGTAATACGGAGAAAATTGATAGGCTTTCGACATTGGAGATGGTCCGTCTGATCAATGAGGAGGATAAAAAAGTGGCGTATGCCGTGGAGCGGGAGTTAGAGCATATTGCCGAAGCAATTGATATCATTTCGGTAAAGCTGCGGCAAGGCGGAAGGCTGATCTACAGCGGCTGCGGCACTTCCGGCAGGCTGGGGGTATTGGATGCCGCAGAGTGCCCGCCGACTTTTTCCACTGATCCGGGGCAGGTGGCCGGTCTGATCGCAGGCGGCAGAGATGCCATGTTTGAGGCGGTGGAAGGCGCAGAGGACAATGAGAAACTGGGTGCAGAGGATTTGCAGAGGATCGGCTTTTGTGACAAAGATGTTCTGGTGGGTATCGCGGCATCCGGCCGGACGCCCTATGTGATCGGTGCCATGAAATACGCAAAATCCTGCGGTGCGCCGGTGATAGGCGTATCCTGTTCACCGGGTTCAGAGATAGAGAAGGAAGCACAGGTAGCCATTACGCCCACTCCGGGGCCGGAGGTTGTGACGGGATCAACCCGAATGAAGAGCGGTACTGCACAGAAAATGATACTGAATATGCTCTCCACAGGGGCGATGATCAAGCTTGGAAAAGTGTACGGTAATCTGATGGTGGACGTGAAACCTTCCAATGAAAAACTGATACACCGCTGTCAGAGAATTGTCAGCGAAGCCGCCTGTGTTACGGAGGAGGAGGCAAAGGCGGTGTTGAAAAAATGTGATTACCGTCCGAAGACCGCCATCGTGATGCTGGTGCGGGGACTTGGTGAGGAGGAAGCCAGGATTCTTTTGGAGCGAAATGACGGTAAGGTATCTGCTGCGATAGGGGAGGAATAGACATGGCACATTTAACCTGTACATTCAGTTCGGAATGTTTGAAGATGAATACGTCGCTGACGGTCATTTTGCCGGAGCAGGTGCAGATGGATCAGATCAGGGTTGTGTATCTGCTGCACGGACTTATGGACAACTGTACCGGGTGGTCGCGGTATACATCGGTGGAACGGTATGCGAGAGAGCACAATGTGGCGGTGGTCATGCCGGAAGTGCAGAGAAGCTTTTATACGGATATGGCGATGGGTGTGAAGTATTTCAGTTATATATTGGAAGAACTGCCTGCCGTGTGCCGCAGATTTTTCGGATTTTCGGATGCACCGCGTTTTCATTATATTATGGGATTGTCCATGGGCGGATACGGTGCGCTGAAATGTATGTTGAGGAAACCAGAGTATTTTGCCGGATGTGCGGCTTTTTCGGCGGTTACGGATATGCCGGGCAGAGTGGCGGCGGCAGAGCAGGAGGAGAAGAAGGAATTTCAGGCTATTTTCGGTATGGACTTGAAGGTGGCGGAAGAAAATGACCTGTTTGCCCTGGCAAAAAAAGCGGATGCCGGGGCGCTGCCAAGGATTTATACAGCTTGCGGTGAAAGCGACGACCTGTTTCCGGAAAATCGGCGGTTTGCAGAGTTTTTGCAAAAGAAGGGTGCCGGAAATCGTTTTGAGCACTGGGAGGGCATCCATGACTGGGTGTTCTGGGATAAAGCGCTGCAGCGCGGCATGGCCTGTATTTTGGGAGAAGAATGAGAGGATTCGCAGGCCGGGCAGGAATGGGGGTTTTTATGAAATTTATAGCCGGAATTGATGGCGGCGGTACAAAGACGATCGTCATTTGCAGTGATCTGAATGGAAAAATATTGAAAGAACATAAGTTTGGTCCGTTTAATGTAAACAGCATCGGAAAAGAAGGATTTGCCGCGCTGATGGAAGAAATCTGTGCATTTTTACAGGAAATGGGACAGTGCGCGGCGCTGTGTATCGGCGCGGCGGGATGCAGCAACCCCAGTATGCAGGAAGTGGTGAAAGCGGCCATGGAACGGGCCGGCATTGTCAACTGGAAGCTGGTGGGGGATCATGAGATCGCCCTGAGCGGCGCGCTGGAAGGAAAGCCGGGAATCTGTCTGGGGGTAGGCACAGGAACTTTCTGCTTTGGAAAAAATGACAACGGGGAGAGTCTGCGAACCGGCGGCTGGGGGCATCTGATCGGCGATGAAGGAAGCGGATATGCTCTTGGAAGAGATGCGCTGTCGGCTGTGACCCGCCATTGGGACGGATACGGGGAAGCAACATCATTAACAAGAGCAGTGAAAGAAGAAATGAAGCTTGATACCCATGAAAAGCTGGTTGCTTATGTTTATGGAAATGACAAGAGCGCTGTGGCGGCATTTTCCCGTATCGTAGAACGGGAGGCCAAGGCAGGTGATGCCGTGGCAAATGCCATTCTGCGGAACAATGCGAAGGCGCTGGCCAGACAGGCGGCGGCCACTGCAAAACGTTTGCAGATGGAGAGGGGTGAAGCAGTCCTGCTGGGCGGCCTGGTAGAGAGTGACACGGTTTACCGCAGCTTTTTGCAGGAGGCTTTGATGGAATTCATGCCGGATTTTTTATGTATTGTACCGAAACAGACTGCGGCTGTGGGGGCAGTGATTATGGCAGGACAGCAGTTATAAAAGGGAGTCCGGCCGGGGCAGTCTGGTTATTTGATATGAGACCTGTAGACAGTAATGTTTACAGGTTCTTTTAATATTGCTGCAAATTACGGGATCGGAAAGCACAAATTTATTCATTTTTCTATGCTGACTTTATAAAAAAAATGGAATATAATAATGTAAGAACAGGCAATACGTCGAAGTCGCCTGATATAAGAATGAACAAGTATTAAGTTATAGGCAACGACATTTAAAATATTCAGTGGGTCTTGCGAAAGCTTCCACATATGGCTCAGGCAGGATCCAGGGACAGAAATTTTTATGGCGTTTACCAGGGTTGTAAGAGTAGGACGGGGATCAAAGATGAGAAAGAAGCATAATGAAAGAAAGACAGATATAGGATTTTCGCTGCTTATTTCCATTATTCTGGTCTTTTTATTTTTGGGAATTATTGTATTTTCAGTGTCACGCAAGATTTCAAGGGAGATGGCGGCGTCAGCGACACAGAATCTGAATGAGAGTCTTGATCTGATACAATGTACCATTGAGGCAATCTTAAATAAAGAGGCCGAATACCAGAGACTTATGGCACGGGGAATTGCTGTCATGGAGGAACCGGAAGAATATATCCGTAATTATACAAGAAGCGACACGATGATGAAGATCGCTTTGATCCGATCCGGTGAAACAGAAGGCGTTTCCAGCACAGGAGAAGTGTTTACCGAGGAGGAACTGGATTTTTCGGCAGGCGGAACCATTGACGGGCTTCCGGTATCACAGTCATATTTGAATTATATGGGAACCTGGGCTTACTGCATAAAGTGTCCCGTTGTGAAGGGGGATCAGGAAATTGCATCGCTTTATGTGGAGTATGTTTATGATTCCTTTGATAAATCGCTTCCGGAAGGATTTTATAATAAGAAGGCCATGCTCTATATCATGGATGCCGAGACGGAGCGTTTTGTATTGAAGCCTAAGGGGATGGGTGAGCGGAGTGCCGGTCATCTGAATCTGACGGACTTCTACCGGGCCAATGCAATTCAGGAAGACGGGCTTCAGGGGCAGGTTGAGGAATGCCTGAGAAATAACCAAAATATTATGTTTTATCATGACATCAGGAATAAAGATTCTTTGAATTATATGTGGTCGGTCAATGACGGGACACTTTATCTGATCGGATACGTTCCGATTGATGCGATACAGCAGGAGGGACGTACTGTTAACCAGAATATTCTCATCGTTGTTGCGATCATGCTGATTGCCTTTTTCCTGTGCTGTACGATATATTATTTTAACCAGAGACAGCAGAATAAAATACGAAAAGAGAGGGAGGAGGAAAGAGAGATCAGCAACCGCAGGCTGGCAGAAGCGCTGCAGGCCGCGCAGATAGCAAGTAATTCGAAGACGATGTTTCTTTCCAATATGTCCCACGATATCCGTACACCCATGAATGCAGTCCTGGGCTTTACAACACTTCTTGCCAGAGATGCGGAGAATCCGGATAAAGTACGGGAATATACAAAGAAAATCATGGCATCCGGCCAGCACCTGCTCAGCCTGATTAATGATATTCTGGATGTGTCAAAAATTGAGAGCGGAAAAGTCGTGCTTAATGTGGGAGAATTTACTTTAAATGATCTTGTTTCTTCTGTGGATGCCATCATACGCCCGATGGCGGAGGCCAGAAAACAAAAATTTTCTGTTGAGGTAACAGGGGTAAAGCATGAATACCTGCTGGGTGACGAGACGCGTATCAATCAGATTTTGATCAATCTTCTGTCCAATGCCGTGAAATATACACCTATGGAGGGGAAGATCTGGCTGCGCATCATTGGACTTAAGCAGCGGTCCAGCCAGTATGAGCACATCAGAATCGAAGTGCAGGATAATGGATACGGCATGACCCAGGAGTATCTGAAGACAATTTTTGATGCATTTACGAGAGCCGAAAACAGCACCACCAATAAAGTTCAGGGCACCGGGCTGGGGATGGCGATTACCAAGAATATCATAGAACTTATGGGCGGGACAATTGAGGTCTTCAGTGAAGTGGATCAGGGAAGCCTTTTCAGGGTAGAACTGGAATTCCGTATACCGGAAGGACAGGCGGATAAGCAGTTCTGGACGGAAAAAGGGATTTCCCGCATTCTGGTGGCAGACCATGATGCAGAAACATGCAAAAATATTCAGATGCTCATGGGAGATGCAGGCGTAGAGACGGATGTGGCGGCCGGAATGGAAGAACTGGAAGCTTTGCTGCAAAAGAATGCGGCGGAGGGCTATCATGTCGTTCTGCTGGGACGGAATATGCCGGATGCATACAGTCAGCATACAGTTGAAAGAATCAGGGAGATGACGCATGATACACTTCCGGTTCTGTTTTTGATGAGTCATGATGAAGCGGACCGGGAGGATGTTTTCCGAATGGAGAATACGGGTATTCTCTGGAAACCGTTTTTTGTGTCAGCTTTCAAAGAGAAAATATTGGAACTGCAGGATGAGACCGCGAATGGCGGGAAAATTAAGGAAGGTTATGATGATAATCTTGAAGGAATGTATTTTCTTGCTGCGGAGGATAATGAGATTAATGCGGAAATATTACGGGAAATCCTTTCAATTGAAAATGCCGGATGTGAAATTGTTGAGAATGGGCAGCTGGCTGTAGAGAGATTTGAGAAGTCTGCGGAAGATGAATTTGATGCAATTCTGATGGATGTTCAGATGCCGGTTATGAATGGATATGATGCCACAAGGGCAATCCGGGCACTGGATCGAAAGGATGCACGTGAGATTCCAATCATAGCGATGACGGCTAATGCTTTTGCAGAGGATGAAAAAGAGGCTCTGAATGCGGGCATGAATGTCCATCTGGCAAAACCGATTGACGTAGAACTGCTGAAGCAGGTAATCAGGCAGTATGCAAAGAAAGATGACCAGAAAGATCATTAAGGAAGATTAGCTTTAGGGATAGAATGTTATATTTTGGGCAGTGGAGGAGAGTATGAGTTTATCCGGAAAAAGAAATATCGGAAAAATGGGGACGGCATGTCTTGCTGGAATAGCAGTTATTATGATGACGGCATGTGGGGGAAAAGGTGAATCAGACAACAATCTGATTGTTGTGGAGAGCAAGGATGAAAAGACTGTGAATTTGTTCAGCCCCATGGAGAAAACGGAAGCTGACGTGGAAAATACTGCCAGAAGTGCGGCGGATAAGACTGTTATACTGGCAGAAGAAAAGCTTGGTGTGAAAGTCGAGTATGTGACGTATACGGCAGAAGACTATCAGGATAAAACCTATGATGATGTGACACTTGACCGGGCGCGGAATGATATGGACGATATATATCTTTTGAATCCGGATACTCTTCGCGTACTTGGAGAAGAAGGAAAGCTGAAAGATTTGTCGGAACTGGACAGCGCCAAAAATCTGCGGGATGTAGTGAAAGCAGCAAACGTCATTGACGGAAAGCTGGTTGCAATTCCGCAGGAGGTGGTAGCTTACGGTTTATTTGTCAATAAGGATATGTTTGACCAGTATCATCTCGCACTTCCGGAGACACCGGAGGAATTTTTAGAGTGCTGCAGAGTGTTTCAGGAGAACGGAATCGAGACACCGGTAGGCGCCAACAGGTGGTGGCTGGAAACTTTTGTCCTTGCACAGGCATATGCGGATCTGTACAACGGCGGAAATACAGAGGCAGAAATTGCGGCATTAAACAGCGGTGAGAGCAAATACAGCGATTATATGCGTCCTGGATTTGAGTTTTTAAAAGAATTGATTGATAAAGGCTATGTGGATGCCGAAAAAGCTCTTGTGAGTGAAGCGATCGAGGGAGAGGGAGAGGATTTTCTGGCGCAGAAGACCCCCATTGTCATGGCGTACTGGGGAGCGGCCAATACGGATACCGCCTATGGCAATCCGGATTTTGAGATGCAGGTCATCGGATTTCCTACAAAACGCGGACAGATGCCGGTCATGCCCATGACAGGCTTTGGCGTGGGTATTAATGCAGAGCACGGGGAAGATGCGATGGAGGTTCTGGATGTGATGCTTTCTGATGAAGCGCTTCAGATTTATGCGGAGACCAACAGGGTCATTTCTCCTTCCAAAAATGTTGAAGTAGAGTGCATTCCGGCTCTTAAGCCGCTTAACGACAAGATACAGGATAATGTTTATGTTCTCGGTTCAAACGCCGGCATGAATGTGGAACAGTGGGGAAATACGTGTCTGATCGTGCGGGATCTGCTGGGCGGCGCTACAGTGGATGAATGCATGGCTAAGTTTGATAAATTACAGGAAGAGGCTTTAAATAAATAGAATCAGGTGTTAATCCCGTTTTCATGCTGTAAAATTGCATGGCGTCGGCTTAGACGGAAAAGCATAGTGAAAAAAAGCATGAAAATATAAATTTTTCTTGCCAAACGCACCCGAGTATGATAAGATAATCTCCGTTAGGTTATCACTTACGCGGGTGCTGCATATGATATAGCAGAAGCGCCGGAAAGAAATGACAAGGCTCCATGGTCAAGCGGTTAAGACATCGCCCTTTCACGGCGGTAACACGGGTTCGATTCCCGTTGGAGTCATTGAGTTCTACAACAATTTTATACTTATGGTGACTTAGCCAAGTGGTAAGGCCCCGGTCTGCAACACCGTTATCGCCGGTTCAAATCCGGCAGTCACCTTATAAAGAAAACTCCGAAGCTTTTTCGGAGTTTTCTTTTTGGTAACTATGGCACAATAAAGTACTTACTTTACGTTTTCTTTTTACGGATATATTATAATTTTGCAGGCGGGAAAATAACAAGCCGCAAAAAAGGAGGACACTATGACACAGACAGAAAGGCTTACTTTTCTGATCAACTATCTTATAAGTGAAAATAGCGAATTAAAATTAATAGATATTCCTGCACAGGACACAGCAAGGAAACGTCTGTTACGTTCTCTTATGAACATTCGACCGCCTAAAACAGTTTCAAAAGAATTTTTGGATGTGCAGGACGCATATTTACAGGAAGAATGTATGGAAAAAGGTATTATTTCATTATCAGACATTCCACCGGCCGGACCGGGAATTTATTTATGGCAGGGCGATATTACCCGTCTGTCCGTAGACGCTATCGTAAATGCGGCTAACAGCGCCATGTTAGGCTGTTTCGTTCCCTGTCACGGGTGTATAGACAATGCGATCCATTCTGCCGCAGGCATAGGACTTCGTCTGGAATGTTCCCGTATCATGGAAAAGCAGAAAACAGAAGAACCTGTGGGAAAAGCAAAAATTACAAAAGCTTATAATCTTCCATGCCGTTACATTCTTCACACGGTCGGCCCGATGATTCACGGGGCAGTTACCGTGAAAGACCAAAACCTGTTATCAGACTGTTACCGTTCCTGTCTGGAACTTGCAGCAGCCTATCAGTTGAAAAGTATCGCCTTTTGCTGTATCTCTACGGGAGAGTTTCATTTTCCCGATGAAAAAGCTGCCGAAATAGCAGTACAGACGGTACAGGACTATCAAAAGGAAAATCAAAACAGTCCGGAGGTGGTTTTTAATGTATTCAAAGACAGCGACTGCAAAATCTATGAGCAGTTATTGGGATCATACGCAGGTAAGGCGCTCCATAGAAAAAGTGCTTTCAAATAAATAAAAATTTTGCTGTTTTGAAACTGGTCCCTTGCATATACTATTTTGTGCTGGTATAATAGGAATTGCAATGCGGTTTCAAAAAAATAAAAAAATTTATTTTTTGAAAGTGAGCGATTATATGAAGACAATAACAAGAACAAAATATCTGAATAGAATAATTGAGTTGAACCAGACTCCTGATATTAAAATCATCACAGGTATTCGTCGTTCGGGAAAGTCAAAATTGATGCAGGCATATATTGAGTGCCTGAAAAATCATTATGAAAATATCAATATTATCTTTATTGACTTTATGGATCTGATATATGAAGAAATCAGAGAGTATCATGCACTTCATGCTTATGTAGAGGAACATTTTCAAGAGGAAAAAGCAAATTACCTTTTCGTGGATGAAGTTCAAATGTGTCCAAAATTTGAATTGGCAATCAACAGTCTTTATTCCAAAGGAAAATATGATATTTATATTACGGGTTCTAATGCTTTTTTATTAAGTGCTGATCTGGCAACTCTTTTTACCGGACGTTATATCGAGATTCATGTGTTTCCATTCAGCTTTCAGGAATACTGCCAGTATTATAATGAGACTGGCGATAAGGAAAAACTTTTTGATGAGTATTCCATAAAGGGAGGACTGGCAGGTTCTTATGCTTACAGAACGGAAAAGGATAGAATAAATTACATTAAGGAAGTTTATGAAACAATCGTCACGAGAGACCTTGTGCAGAAATATTCTTTGCCGGATACGTTGGTTTTGCAGAGACTGAGCGAATTCCTTATGGATAACATCAGCAACCTTACTTCTCCAAACAAGGTCAGTCAGCTGCTGACAGCGGATAAGACAACAACGAATCATGTAACAGTTGGTAGATATATTAAATATTTGTGCAATGCCTTTCTTTTTTATGACATAAAGCGTTATGATATCCGCGGAAAGAAGTATTTGGAAAGTTCTGAAAAATTCTATTTGTGTGATACAGGTATCCGATATGCTATTTTAGGAAGCAGGAATATGGATTACGGCAGAGTATATGAGAATATGGTTTGCGTTGAACTGCTCCGCCGGGGATATGATGTGTATGTCGGAAAATTGTATCAGAAGGAGATTGATTTTGTAGCGCAAAAAGGGAGCGAGAAAATCTATATTCAGGTCAGTGACAATATTTCGGATCAGGATACTCTTGAAAGAGAATGTTTTCCATTACTGCAAATCCGGGATGCTTATCCCAAAAAGGTCATTGCCAGGACCAGACACCCGAAATATGGTTATGAGGGTATTGAGATTTACAATATAGTTGATTGGCTATTGCAGGAAGAGGAAAATGGTGCGCAATAATATCCGGCACAGAGGAAGAACAAAAGCACATGATGAAAAATATTAGAACTGGACACTGAATATAACGGGTTTTGCCTGTTTTTATATTCAGCGTCCAGTTGTAATTCATATTGAGACATTTAACTTAACGTCTTTGCTCTGTGTGATGTCGGCTGCATTGGCTGTGCCGGAAGAGGAATAGAAAACCGGACCGTCGGGAAGGGCGGCCGTTCTGCCGCCAGTGGATTGTGCAGACAGTGAGTGTCCTTCGGAACTGATTTCTACGGTATCCGCTTTCGGAAGTATAGGAGCGGTTTCACCGGGCATATTTCCGTCGTCGGAGGCATTAACCGCTGTGTCAACACTGGTCGTTCCGTTCGGGACTGCGTGATCCGCCGGCGTCTTCTGCGATTCGATTCGCGCCTGTTCTCTCTGGGCCTCCAGTTCTTTACGTTCTTCGCGGCTTTTTTCAATTTTTTCTTCAAGTTCCTGTTTTGCTTTCTCTTTCGCCTCCTTGGCTTCTTCCTTCATGCCTTCCTCGGCCGTATTCTTATACTGGTCAGCGCGGTTCTCGAAGTCATTGACATAGCCCATGGCCCGTTCCATGGTGGCGGTATCGTCTTTGCGGCGGGCTTCCTTAAACACTCTCATGGGAACATTTGTCATATCCATATTGGTGCGCGCGCCGATGAGACCTTCCATTGTCTTGGTATGCATAGTAATCGTAGTACCTCCTCTTCTTAGTTTATGGCAGACTGTTCACACAGTCCTCCTACACAAGACAGTGTGAGCGATGTGTAAATGCCTGCAGAGAATACACGGGCATTGCGTAAGTGCAGTGACCGTCTTCTGTAATTATGTTCTCGACTAAGTCGAAGGGGAATATAAGCTATATGTATCATATAGACATTTTGAGGTCATATACGGTAAGCATCAGCGGCGGATCAATATCCAGCCTTCTGCATCTTGGCTTTAAAGTCGTTCTCTGCCATGCATATGTGGCAACCGCAATACTGCAGGCAGAGTGCAAAATTGTATTGCGTATCATAGCAGCAGACAGTTCTGACCGGAAGGAACGGATCACCCCATGCACGGAGCCGGCGCGAGCAGAACTGTAACGCGAAAAATATCATCCCGGGCGGATATTTGGAGCGTACCGTTGTATTTCTCTGTGGCCTCTCTGACATTACGCAGTCCGATTCCGTCTTTTCTGTTTCCGGACTGCGGCATACTGTTGGCTATTTCGATCAGGAGGCATTTTTTAACCATATGTGCATGAACTGTAATAAAAGGATTCGAATCAGCGGGCAGTTTTTGACAGGCTTCCAGCGCGTTATCCAGCAGATTGCCGAAGATCACGCAGAGATCGAAGTCATCCACCGGACAGTCATGTGGAATGTGTACGTCGCATTCCCAGCGGACGCTGCCGGAGTCTGAGAGGTCCGACTTTTTGTAATAGAGCAGAGCGTCTACAATGCTCTTACCGGTCATATCGTCAGCATATTGCAGCGCGCCGGCTTCTGACATCTGGCGCAGGTAATCAGTCATTTTATCCCATGCCTGATGATCTGTAAGCCGCTGCAATCCGATGATATGATTTTTCATGTCATGCCGGAGCCGTTCCAGGCTGCTGTACTGTGTTTCCAGCATTTGATAAAAAAGGACCTGCGAGCGGTACCGGTCTTTTTGCTTCTGCTCGATGTCGATCCGGTTCATGCCGAACAGGTAGAAACATACTCCGCATATGCAGAGGGCTGACAGGGTGCAGATTCCTGCATAACTGAAAAGCTCGTTATAATACGGATTGAGAGAATCACTGCCGCGCAGCAGGATACCGCGGCTTGCGCACAGATCAATAAAATCCCATAGAATGACAATGCCGAACAACGGTATGGATACCGTGAGATACCAGCGGGGCAGATGATCAGCGAATAAGTCTGTCATGCGTTTCGTCAGAAAAACGATAACGCTGACGGTACAGATGGTGTCGATAATGACGATCGGATATTCCAGAACGTAAGAGAGCAGAAGCGTATATTCTATCTGTGCTGTGTGCAGGATCACCGAAATCAGACAGCTCAGAAAGGATTCCGTAAAATGTGACAACAGGGAAACAGCGGTAAGAAGAATGGAAACCGCGAACATTTTCTGAGGCTTATGTCCGGCATATAATTGCAGAACCCAGAAGATAAACAGGCATTGCGAGAGTAGGGGCAGCAGGCTGTGGAAGGGTGACATCGTTGTAATGCGCAGAAGAAACCAGTCTTCGAGAGAAAGTAAAGTACCGGAAACCCCAGGACCGTGGAGGAGGCAGTAAAGCCTGAGCCAGGTTACAACAGGGGGCGCCGCTGCCAATAGCAGAAGAAAAAGGTTTCTGCGGCTGCGGATACAGATAAAATGTCCGGTACAGAAGTGATGCATTGCCCATGTGTAACAGATACTGCAAAGCAAGGTAAAGCTGACTTCAAGATACAATAATATTTCCGTTTTCATAGCGTTGAAATGCCTCCGTTTCTGCGCATGTATTCGAGGACCGCTGTGCAGAATGATTCATATCTGCGTTTGGCAATCAGAATTTTCTCACCGTTATCAAGGGTAATTTCTGTTTTGTTATAGATGTCCACATATTTTAAATGGATCAGATAGCTTTTGTGGCAGCGAAAGAAATCTTTGCCGGAAAGCGCTGTTTCCAGAGAGCCGATTTGACCGTACCATGAGAAAACGGTATTTTGGCCGTGTGCCTCTATCAATCTGCCGCGGATTTCAAAGTATCTGATGTCGTCGAGATAAAGTTTGCGGGTTTGGCGGTCCCTGGATATGATCATATAGTCTTCTGAGGCCCGGTTCAGTTTAGCGCTGCACCTTTGGAGTGTGCTGCGTAGCTTCCGCTCATCTACAGGTTTAACCAGATAATCGAATGCCTCCACGGAAAAGGCGTCAAAAACATACTGTCTGCTGGACGATACAAAGATCAGAATCTTGTCGGAAAAGTTCTGACGGAACAGTTCAGCGGTCTGCATACCGTCCATTTCGCTCATCATAATATCGAGGAAAATAATGTCGAAGGTTTCCGGGGCTTGTAACAACTGCCTGCCGCTGTTATATTGTTTTATGATGTGCGGGATGTTTAATTGTTCCAGTAAGGTCCCAATCTGCCTGCTGAGGTGGACACATTCCCGTATTTCGTCGTCACAGACTGCGATCATAAGCATAGGGTTACCTGCTTTCTTTGCAAAGTTTGATGCGACCCGGCGGATGGGCGCTGGTGTGAGAAACTTATCTGTAGAGATAGCTTTTCCTAATATATCGGTTTAAGCGGCTGTAAATTTGATCCGGTGTCATAAGCGGGCGGGTTCATGGTGTGAGCGGTGTGGGAATGAAGTTAAGGTTAAGGCGGTAAAGTACCGTTTGATATCTTAAACAGAATAAGAAAATCAGGACAGCCGATGGATGAAATTTGAGAATTTCTTGAGATTTATGTGACAGAATATACTTGGGAGTATGATGATTGCGGCGCTTAGAATGCGTGATAGCAGAAAGAGGCATGTATGCGGCAGAAATTATTGATCGTGGATGACGAACAGGGAATTGTTGAGATGATGAAAAGTTATTTCGAACGGCAGTATGATGTACTGACAGCGTATAACGGCAGAGAGGCAATGGTCAGGGCGGCGCAAAAGCCGGATCTGATTCTGCTGGATATTAACATGCCGGGGATGGACGGGCTTACGGTCTGTCAGAACATCAGGGAATATGTCAGCTGCCCGATTCTTTTTCTGACGGCGAGGGTGGAATCTTCCGACAAGATCATCGGTTTTCAGGCAGGTGCGGACGATTATATTGTGAAGCCGTTTGACCTGGATGAACTGGCGGCCAGGGTGGCGGCACATCTGCGGCGGGAGAGAAGACGGCAGGAGAGTGGCAGCGTCCGTTTCTTCGGGGAACTGGCAATTGATTATTCGGGACGGTCGGTGATGGTCGGCGGGGAGCAAGTCTCTTTATCCAGAAAAGAGTTTGATATCGTGGAACTGCTTTCCTTAAATGCGGGTCAGGTGTTTGACAGAGAGCGGATCTATGAGCGGGTCTGGGGGATTGACGGTGACGGAAACAGCGATACGGTCATGGAACATGTCCGCAAGATCCGCGCCAAGCTGGCGGGACATACAATGCACAGTTACATCGATACGGTCTGGGGGTGCGGGTATAAATGGAATGGCTGAAAAATATGGGATTAAAGAAATCTTTCGTGCTGCTGTCGGCAGTGGGGGTGGCGGCTGCACTGCTTCTGATCGGCGGTGTGTTTTACGTTTGCGGCAGGATCAGCGCGCAGTACCCCAACGGCGGTGTGGTTATCACCAGTGACGGCGTGATAAAGGAACTGCCGAATCCGACGGAGGAGCAGAGGCTTATTGTGCAGGCGGTGGAAGGAGTCAGGCTTTTCTTATGTATTTTGATTCCGATGGTATGCCTGAGTTTTGCCGGTATGATATTTTACCGCTGGAAACTGAAAAAACCGATTACCGTTCTGCAGGCGGGTACGACGCGGATCAGGGAGCATGATCTGGACTTTACGATTCCGGAAGTGTCGGGGGACGAACTGGGACAGGTCTGTGCGGCGTTTGAGACGATGCGGGGGGAACTGCTGCAGACGAATCAGGAATTGTGGCGGCAGGCGGAGGAGCGTAAGCGGCTGAATGCGGCTTTTTCCCATGACCTGCGTAATCCCCTGACGGTATTGAAAGGAACCGTGAAACTGCTGCGTCAAGGGGCGGCAGATGAGCATGTATTGGATCGGATGGAGACTTATGTGCTGCGGCTGGAGCAGTATGTGGAAGCAATGAGCAGTGTACAGCGTCTGGAACAGCTGCCGGTGAAGAAGACGGAAGTGAAGCTGTCGCTGCTGCGGGATGAGGTGGAAGAGACGGTGCGGCTGCTTGCGCCAGGCGTGAATGCGGAAGTGGCCGTGGGCCGCGCGACGCAGAGGATGCCGGAGGCTTTCGGAAGCGATGGGCGTGCATTATCGGCCAGGAAAGCCCGGATCACGGAGGGGAGAAGCCCGGGTGACGGTACAGAGTGTACAGTGGAAAGTGTACCGGTGGATCACGGACTGTTCCTGACGGTGGCGGAGAATCTGATCGGAAATGCGGCGCGGTATGCGAAGAGCAGGATTTGTGTGGAACTGTCAGTGGGTGAGGGGGAACGACTTTCTTATTATAAAGGTAGGAAAAACGGCCTGTTTCTCATTATGACGGTTACAGACGACGGCCGGGGATATCCGCCGGAACTGGTGCAGGAGGGGCCGAAACCCTTCGGGAGAATGAAAGAGGACGCGGTGCATTTTGGCATGGGATTGTATACCAGCCGGATGTTGTGCCAAAAGCATGGCGGGGCGCTTTTTCTGGAAAGTGGAAAAAGCGGCGGCGCCAGCTCCATAGCGGTTTTTCAGATATAGATACCGGATTTTCAGATTAATATCCGGCCTTTTGCATTTCCTCCATGAAAGCACTTTCCGTCATGGAGGTTCGTGCGGCGGCGTCTTTGATGGAGAGCAGGTCGTCATGAACGAGGTCATATAAGGTTTTTAGTTTTCCTTTTTCCATACCCTTCTCGATTCCTTTTTCTATACCCTCTTCCATAGCATGTTCCCATATTTCATCAATTACATTATTTGCCATATCGTGCTCCTTTCTTTCTGCCTGCGGCAGCATTTCTTTCAGTTTTCCGGTATTTAACAGGATGCCAAGGGTCCAGTATGTTTCCGGATCTAAATGCTGGCATTCGAAAGTCGTTCTTACCCATTGGTAAATACCTCCTTCTGCAGAAGGCACTTCTCTCAACGAAACCTTCTGCTTTATTCATTTGATCTGGAATAAAAGCATGATTTCGTCAAGATACCCGTACGGGTGAGATTTCTGATTTGCGTTGTAAATAATTTAAAATTCCTTGAGAATTCTTTGAGATTTATCCGGTAGACTTTTCTCAGGCTTAGAAAATGAGAATGTCTAGCAGGAATGGAGGATTTTTATGAATATCAGGGCAAAAGAATTATCGAAAATCTACGGCAGCGGTGAGAATAAGGTCATTGCCTTAGACAAGGCGGATCTGGAGATTCGGGAGGGAGATTTCATTTCTATTATGGGGCCGTCGGGCAGCGGTAAGAGTACGCTCCTGCATTTGCTGTCGGGGCTGGATCATCCTACGTCGGGGAGTCTGACTTATGACGGAAAGGATATCTACGCAATGAGCGACAAGGCACTGTCGGCTTTCCGGAGACAGCGGATCGGGTTTATTTTCCAGCAGTTTAATCTGCTTCCGGTACTGACCGCGCAGGAAAATATCATGATGCCCATGCTGTTAGACGGCAGGCAGCCGGACCGGCAGTATCTGGAGGAATTGGCGAAGCTTCTGGGAATCAGCGGGCGGTTGACACACCTGCCTCACGAGCTTTCAGGAGGGCAGCAGCAGAGGGTGGCGATTGCCAGAGCTTTGATTACAAAGCCGGATATTATATTTGCCGATGAGCCGACAGGGAATCTGGACAGCAAAAGCGGCGGGGAGGTCATGGAACTGTTGGAGAACAGCTGTCGGAAAATGGGAAAAACGCTGGTGATCATTACCCATGACAACCGGATCGCAGAGCGGGCCAGAAGGCAGTTCGTGATCATGGACGGGGTAGTCATGGAGAAGGACAGCGTCCGGCCGTTGTAAATTGTGATAAGTGGAAAAAAGAAAGAGAAAAAGGAAAGGAACACAGGGTATGAAATCATATTTAAGTCTTGCATGGAAAGAGTTAAAGGCGCAGAAGGTAACATCTGTGCTGATCCTGCTGGCAGTCATCCTGTCTACGGTGGCGACGACGGTGATGGGGCAGTCCGTAGGAATCCTGCAGTCTATGCGCAGGGAGCAGGCGGCGGGATTGAACGGCGACCGCTACGCCACATTTCACCAGTTGACACGGGAGCAGAGCAAGGTACTGCATGAGGATACGCGGTTAAAAGATGTGGGTACCTGGATCAACGTAGGGGATCTGGAACTAGAGAACAGTTCGCTGACCCTTTTCCTGCGGGAGTATTACGGGGACGCGCTGTCAGCTTATCCGAGTATGGAGGCGGTCAAAGAGGGGCGTCTGCCGGAAACATCGGGAGAAATCGCACTGTCGGAGGAAACACTGAAATATCTGGGACTGGAAGAAAAGATCGGAGAAAAAATCAGGCTGCCTTTGGAAGTAGGTCTTTTGATCGACGATCAGCCCAAGTATGAATATACGGCGGATTTTGTGCTGACGGGTATTCTGGAAAATAATTATCTGGGTTATGCATCGGGTACATTGAGCGGCATCGTGGGCGAGGGCACGGCGGAAAGTCTGCTGCCGGAGCGGTATCTGAGCTATTCTACGGATTATAAGACGGTCGGAAAGAAGGAGCTTTTGGCAGTGACGGAGGAACTGAGAGACAGACTGGGGATACAGGAGCGGCAGGTACAGTACAACTGGGTGTTATTAGATGCCATGGGAATTGAATATCCGGATAAACAGGGAAATATACAGACAGAAGGTTTCCCGTTTATGATGGCGGCCTGTATTATGGTGGGTGCACTGATTCTGCTGGCAGCCGGCCTGGTGATCTACAATATCCTGAAGGTTGCCGTGATGAAACGGATCAGAGAGTATGGCACACTGCGGGCCATGGGTGGGGAGCGCACGCAGCTGTATGCGCTGGTTACGGTGCAGATCATAGCGCTTAGCGTGATCGGCCTTCCGCCGGGCATGCTGGCGGGAGTCCTGTTGTCCAGGGGAATCTTGATTGCAGCCACAGGGATGCTGAATCCGGAAATGTTTATGGCGGACAGTACGGAGCAGTTAAACGAGATGATTGCGGGGAGCGGTACGGGAGGAATACTGCCGCTGCTGCTTAGCGTGGTGGTGACGCTTTTGTTTGCGGTGCTGGCGGCGTACCCTTCGGCGGTATATGCGTCTCGTGTTTCGCCTACGGTTGCCATGAGCGGGCAGCAGGTCAGGGTGAAGCGGCGGCGCCGTAAGATGAGAAAAATCCGCAATTTTGAGGCGTTCTATGCCCGGCTGAATCTGCGGCGTAATCGCGGCAGGACGGTAATCACTATTCTTTCCATGGTAATGAGTATTACGGTTTTCGTGACATTACAGAGTTTTAGCGGTCTGCTGGATGCGGCAAGCGGCGTGCGTGCAATGCACACTGGAGACTATAGTGTAGGCGGCAATGCAGCGGCAATCACGCCGGAGGAAGCGGCAAAAATGGAACAGCAGGAGGATGTGGAAACCTTGTCTACCACGAAGCTTACCGTCTATAGTCCGGACGAGACGAACCAAATGCCTATCGATCTGGATATCTCTCTGCAGCCGGCAGAGACGTTCCAGATCGCGGCGCTGGATGAGGCGCGGATTGCGGGGTATAAATTGCAGACGAAACTGACTGCAGAAGATCTGGAGGCAATCCTGCGGGGAGAAGCCTGCCTGGTGGTGAATCCCATAGCTTTTTCCTTTGAGGGACAGGAGGTACCGAGGACAGAGCTTCATAAAGGAGACATCATTACCATAAACGGCAGGAAAGTGCGGGTGGCAGGTGTGACAGCAGCGCCGGTCAGCGTCAACAATGACGGTTTTATCAATGGTGTACAGGTGATCGGCGTGGATGCGCTCTATGATGAACTGGTGGGAGATGATAGGTATGCAGAGTTGTATCCTGCTCTGCGGGAGGAGGCTGATCCGGAAGTGTTTGAAGCATGGCTGGATGGCTGGTGCAGTGACAATCCGGGTACCCACTGGCTGTCCTACCGGCAGTCGGACGCGCAGATAGCGGAGAGCTTCGAACAGATCCGGCTCCTGTGCTGGGGACTGATCCTGTTTATCGGGCTGATCGGTATTCTGAACATCATCAATACGGTTTATACAAACATTCATACCAGAGTCAATGAGATCGGAATGCAGCGGGCCATTGGCATGAGCAACAGAAGCCTGTATAAGACATTTTTGTGGGAGGGGGCTTATTATGGGCTGATCGCCTCCGTGGTCGGCAGTATCTGCGGGTATATCTGTACGGTCTTCGTGGCGGCTGCCGAGAATGACAGTTTAACACTCAGTGCATTTCCGGCAGTGCCGGTTCTGGAAGCTGCTGTGGTATCTGTGGCGGCCTGCCTGATCGCCACGGCGGTTCCGCTGCGGGGGATTGGAAGAATGAGCATTGTGGAGTCCATTGAGGCGGTGGAATAAAGCGTTGTCATAAGAAAGCGGCAGATCAAATACGATCTGCCGCTTTTAAAATCGCTGTCCGGTTATTAATTTGAGGAACCGATCTTCTCTCCGTCCACAAGGAAGGAATCGCCGTCCTCTACAATACATACCATGGTCTTGCCGGTATTGAGTTCAATCTCATTGCCATTGTCGTCATAGTATCTGGTAGCGCCGTAGTCGGAAGTTTTCTTCCAGTTTACGTGGATACCTTTGCCGTTGGTGAAGAACCAGCCGTCCCTCGTGGTGTCGTGGCACTGGAAAGCAAGGTAACCTTTCTGGTCACGCACTTCATAGTAAGTGTTCTGAATCAGAATGTTTTTGAAAGCAAGCTGTTTGCCGTTGGCACGATCCACGTGAGGGCCGTCGCCTTCGCCGGATAAATGCTGGAATCTGTCATACAAGCCGGTTTCGGCATTGTATACAAAATAGCAGTTTGTTACCGGATAAGTAGGGGACATGTCCACCTTGTTGGCGGTAATTGCATTGCTGTACTGATCCAGAGTATTAGGCGCATCCGCAGGAGCAAACAGATAATGCTTCTCGTCTGCGTAGCCGTTCCGGTAGTTCAGATCGTAACCGAGCTTGTTGATGTCGGCTTTCAGGCCGGTGGTATCAACATAAGCGTTATCGGTGGAGTTGTTTGTGTCGCTGGCGCGCCAGAAGTTACTGCTGGACAAACCGTCAATATCTTCCGTATCAGGCCGGTTGATGACCTCGTCTATGTAGAAGGGACCGCCAAAATGTACATAGAAGGCATCCCATTCAAAGGACCAGTATACATAGTAATCACGGCAGCTTCTTACGTTGCCTAGTCTGTCGAAATCGCTCCAGTCCTGGAAAAGAGCCATCAGTCTTGTGATGCTTCCTTCTACGTTACATTCATATAATACATCCGCCTGGGAGATCCCGTACTGCGCTGCAGTTTTGGTGTTGGGGATCATAACGGTGATCGGTCTTGTGTTGTTTACTTCTTCAGTAACCCATTCGTTGGTAATACGGCTTCGAACCATACCTGCTTCCGGAGGAACGTCTTCGCCGGCTTCTTCCTGTGTATCTTCTGGCTCTTCTACAGTTTCTGGTATGTCAGAGTCGTCGATTACCTGTTCCACGACAGGCTCAATGACTTCTTTTTCTTTACCGCAACCAAATAATAAAAGAGTAGAAGATAAAGCTACAAGAAGAATTACTTGTAATCTTTTCATCAAAAAACCTCTCTTTCCTGCTTATTCGGGAATAACCCAACTGTTCCTAGTATATCATAAGGAAAAGAGCCAGTCACTAGAAAAAAATTGAAAAAATAGACAAAATGTTAAGGGCTTCTTACATAAAGTTTGGGAATGTGTATAGTCACTTTTGCTTGTTTTACAGACACTCCGGCCGGATTTTTACGGGCTTTCTCTGAATATAATTGCATAATTCTGCCATAGGTTGTATGATAATAAAAAAAGTAAATTTGCTTCGCAAATTAACTTTGCGAGATCCGCTTCGCGGACTCGAATAAGCGTAGGAATTTCCTATATCATAAAACAAACAGCTTTGTATGTGCGACAGCATAAAGCAGAAGCAGGAACGATAGAGTTACGGAGGGAAACATGAAGAAATTGATTGTGACAGGCGCCGACGGTCAGCTGGGACGGGCCATCAACATGCAGTATGCGGGAAATACGGAGTATGAACTGATTAACACGGATGTGGGAGAACTGGATATTACTGACATAGATAGCGTAATGAAATTTGTCCGCGGAGTACAGCCCTACGCGATCATTAACTGTGCGGCGTACACGGCAGTGGAAGCCTGCGAGAAGGAAGAGGATCTTGCATTCCGGATCAATGCCATCGGGGCAAGAAACCTGAGCATTGCATCCGGAGAAACCGGCGCGAAGCTGATGCATGTGTCCACTGATTATGTGTTTGACGGTAACGGCACAAGACCTTACCGGGAGACCGATCCGGTGGGCCCTCAGGGTGCTTACGGCAGGACGAAACTTGCCGGAGAAGATTTCGTCAAAGAATTCAGCCACAGGCATTTTATCGTGCGTACCGCATGGCTGTACGGGGATGGTAAAAACTTTGTGAAGACGATGCTGCGGCTGTCGGAGGATCATGACAAGGTCAGGGTTGTGAGAGACCAGGTAGGTTCGCCCACCAGTGCTGCAGAACTGGCCAGGGCCATCGCTTATCTGCTACCCACTGAGAATTACGGGCTTTTTCACGGAACCTGCGAGGGGGATTGCAGCTGGGCGCAGTTTACGGAGGAGATTTTCCGGCTGGCCGGCAAAAATACCGTTGTGGAAGGCATTACTTCGGAGGAATACGGTGCGGCTGTAAAGCGTCCGGCTTATTCCATTCTGGAAAATTATATGTTGAAGATGACTACGAACTTTATGTTCGCAGACTGGCATGATGCTATTGCGCAATATCTGCAGGAAGTGAAGTGATCAAGCTGTAAGAATAGAAGCTGCAATGTATGTGATGACAGCAGAAAAAATCGTGACAGAAATCTAAACAGCAGACAAACAGAGACAGCAGCGGAAATTGAAGCAGCAGAAAAGCAGAGACAGCAACGGAAATTGAAGCAGCAGAAAAGCAGAGACAGCAGCGGAAATTGAAACAACAAAAAAGCAGAGACAGCAGTAAAAATTGAAACAGCAGAAAAGCATAAGCAGCAGAAATTAAAACTGCAGAAAAGCAGAGACAGCAGCGGAAATTGAAACAGCAGAAAGACAGAGACAGCAGCGGAAATTGATACAACAGAAAAGCAAAGACATCAGCAGAAATTGAAACTGCAGAAAAACAAAAACAGAAAATTGAAACTGCAAAAAATAAAACCAGAGAATAAAAGGAAAATAATCTGAGAGAAAGGAACACAACAGCATATGCAGAAAACAGCGTTAATCACAGGTATTACAGGACAGGACGGCTCTTATCTGGCCGAGTTTTTATTGGAGAAGGGATATGAGGTGCACGGATTGATCCGCCGGCACAGCATCTCCAATACGGCGAGAATCGATCATCTGATCAATTCCGATTATCATAAAGTTAAGTTTTTCTTACATTTTGCAGATATGACGGATTCCAGCAATCTGATGCGTCTGATCGCGGAAATCCGTCCCACGGAAGTCTATAATCTGGCGGCGCAGTCTCATGTAGGTATATCCTTTGACGTTCCGGAATATACGGCGGAGGCTACCGGCGTGAGCACTTTGAAGCTTCTTGAGGCGATCCGTGTCAACGGCGGGACATGCAGGTTCTATCAGGCTTCCACGTCTGAGCTTTTCGGAGGGATTCCGGAGACGGCGCCCCAGAGCGAGAAGACGCCTTTTTATCCCAAAAGTCCGTATGGTGCGGCGAAACTGTATTCCTACTGGATCACGGTAAATTACAGGGAGTCTTATAATATGTACGCCTGCAACGGCATCCTGTTCAATCATGAGTCACCCAGGCGGGGCGAGAATTTCGTTACAAGAAAAATTACGCTGGCGATTGCCAATATCATTGCGGGCAGACAGGAGAAACTGTCGCTGGGCAACATGAACGCGAAGCGTGACTGGGGCTTTGCGGGAGACTATGTGAAAGGCATGTGGCTGATGCTTCAGCAGGACAAGGCTGACGATTATGTGCTGGCTACCAATGAGACCCACACTGTAAGAGAGTTTGTGGAGGCGGCGTTTGAGGAACTGGGTATTTCGATCCGCTGGGAAGGAAGCGGCGTGAACGAGAAAGGATATCATGCGGCAGACGGCAGGCTGCTGGTGGATGTCAATCCGGAATTTTACCGTCCGGCGGAAGTGGAATTCCTCTGGGGTAACTGTGAGAAGGCAGAGCGGGAGCTTGGCTGGAAGAGAGACGTGGACTTTAAGAAGCTGGTGGCTATGATGATGGACGCGGATCTGCGGGAGATCGCGGGCATGAGCTGCGGAGAATATAAAGAGAGACGGACGGCGGCAAAAGATTGAAGACTGGCTGATGCAGCAGAATGAATGCAGTGAAGGAAGAGCGTCTGACATAGCAGAATGAATGTAGTGAAGGAAGAGCGTCTGACACAGCAGAATGAATGTAGTGAAGGAAAGTCGTCTGATGCAGCAGATTGAAACCCGCGAAAGAAGGAAGATTCATGCGGACAGGCTGAAACCGGAGAAAGAAGACCGGCTGACATGAGGGAAGATGACGAAAGAAAACCGTGAAAAATGTCAGACGCTGTGGTGAAGTCACAAGCCGGTAAAAGCACGGAATCATGGAAAGGCATGGAAATCAATGCTTTCAGTAATCTTAATATGGAGTTACATGTTTTTGACAACTTATCTGACCGGGTATGGTATCCTGCGCGGGGTCACGCGAGCGACACCCTACCTGGTCAGGCATCAGGACGCTTATCTGGTCTGCGGGCTGGCAGGTGTTGCAGTGTATGCGCAGTTTTTCAGCCTGTTTGGCCCTGTTGGACTGGCGGCAAATCTGCTGCTCTGTCTCTGGTGCGTATTGACGGCGTGGTATTTTCGGCGGGAGCTTGCCGGGCAGGTACGTGAAACATGGAAATCTGTTCTGGAAAACAAATCAGGGGAAAGGGGAAAAATGCTTGCGGCAGGCTTCCTCTTTTTGTTATTTGCATACGGTGCGTCCAGGGGAATGATTCACTATGACACAGGACTTTATCACGCCCAGAGTATCCGGTGGATCGAAGAGTACGGTGTGGTAAAAGGGCTGGGAAATCTGCACTGCCGGCTGGCATATAACAGTTCTTCCTTTGCGCTGTCGGCGCTTTACAGCATGGCTTTTCTGGGAGGACAGTCTTTTCACTGCGGGGCGGGGTTTCTGGCGCTCATCCTTTCTGGTGTCTGTCTGGAAGCTGTGGGATCATTGCGGAAAAGAAGACTGCGGACCAGCGACTTTGCCAGAGTGATGGGCATATATTATCTGGTAAATATTTTTGACGAAATGGTTTCACCGGCTTCCGACTATTTTATGGTGCTGATCGCTTTTTACATTGTGATCAGGTGGCTCGGACTGCTGGAAGAGGAAACAAAAGAAATTCTACCCTATGGAATGCTCTGTGTACTGGGCGTGTTTTTGATGACAGTGAAGCTTTCGGCGGCACTGATTCTGCTGCTGGTGATCTATCCGGCCTGTCTTCTGCTGTGGGAGAAACGGTGGAAAGAGATCGGAAAATATCTCCTGCTGGGTATCGTGACGGCACTGCCGTTCTTTATCAGAAATGTATTGCTTTCGGGGTGGCTGGTGTATCCTTTTACCCGGATAGATCTGTTTGATGTGGTGTGGAAGATTCCACGGGGACTGGCGGATTACGATGCGAAAGAGATTCAGGTCTGGGGGCGGGGTTACACGGATGTGACCCGATATGACATTTCCGTGAAAGAGTGGCTTCCGGGATGGTTCCGGTCGCTGGCGGGCAGCGATAAGCTGTTTACGGCTGCGGCGGTGACGGCCATGGGTGTACTGTTTGTTTATGGCATCGGTATGCTGTGCGGATTATGGAAACGGCGCTGGAACATTTTGCTGGTGCAGGCGGTGACGGCGGGATCGTTTTTGTTCTGGCTGTGCACTTCTCCTCTGATCCGGTATGGATGTGTCTATGTGTATCTGACGCCGGCTGTGGTATTCGGCGGCATATATGATGCAGTGCTGTCTGGCGGCGTAAAGTGCGGCGGGAGAGCCACCCGGACTGGCAGCGTGGGGTGCAGCAGGAGAGCCACCTGGACTGGCAGCGTAAGATGCAGCAGAAAAGCTTTCCGGATTGACAGTGCCGGTGATACAAGTGAGGGCAGCAGGCCGGAGGATTGGCAGGCAGGTGATTCCCGGTGCAGCGGCACGGTCTCAGGATGGAGAAAAATATTCAGTCTGTGCGCAGCGGCGGCTGTCACGCTTTTACTGGTATACAAAATGGCGGCTCTCGGTAAGGAAATTGTGTCATCTTATGTGAATGACTACTGGATCGTACAGAAGGATTATGAGAACTATGAGACACTGCCCTATGAGATCGAGGGTGTTACGTTTTATTACCCGGTACAGGGAGATCAGGCAGGATATGAGGCGTTTCCCTCCGCACCCTCGAAGGTGGAAGTGGAGTTTCTCGGTGCAGATATCAGGGATGGATTCCAGGCAGCGCAGTAAGACAGAAAGGAATATGACAAATGAAAAGGCTGACACGTAAAAATGCGTCTGTAGATTTGCTGCACGGGCCGATTTTAAAGTCCATGCTTATGTTTATGATACCGTTGTTCTTTTCCAGCGTTTTTCAACAGCTTTATAATACGATGGATACAGTGATCATCGGGCATACGCTGGGGGATGAGGCTCTGGCGGCCATGGGTGCGGCGGGTGCGGTATACGATCTGCTGATGGGATTTGCTTTTGGCATCGGGAACGGTCTGGCCATCGTGACGGCTCGGAGTTTCGGAAGCGGAGACATGGAACATCTGAAAAAATCGGTAGCTGCGTCTCTGGTGATCGGGGCAGGAGTCACGGTGATCATTACGGTGCTGATACGGTTTATTTTATATCCTTTTCTGGAAGTATTGAATACGCCGCCTGAAATTATTGACCAGTCTTATGCATATGTTTCCACGATCACGTTGTTTATTGTAGTCATGTTTGCGTATAATCTGTGTGCGGGATTGCTGCGGGCGGTGGGAAACAGTGTGATGCCGCTGGTATTTCTGATTCTTTCTTCTATATTGAATATAGCGCTGGATCTGTTTTTTATCAGAAGGCTGCATATGGGCGTACAGGGTGCTGCGCTGGCCACCGTGATCGCTCAGGGGGTGTCGGTGGCGGCCTGTCTTGTTTATATCGGGAAAAAAGTGAAAATACTGATTCCTGAAAGGGCTCATTTTGTCCGGGATAGGGAATTGTATCTGGAAATGCTTTCACAGGGACTTTCCATGGGATTTATGAATTGTATCGTCACGGCGGGGACGGCAATCCTGCAGTCCGGTATCAACGGTCTGGGCTATCTGGTGATTGCGGGTCACACGGCGGCAAGGAAGCTTTATCAGTTTTTGATGATGCCTTTTATTGCCATGAGTCAGACGGTCAGTACTTTCGTGTCGCAAAACCGCGGTGCAGGACAGGTAGTGCGGATCAGAAAGGCGGTAAAGTATGCCTATTTATATGGCGCTGTGATGGCGTTGGTGGCATCGGTGCTGATGCTTTTCTTTGCACCGGCGGCGGTGAGATTGCTTTCCGGTTCTTCGGAGCAGGTGGTACTGCAAAACGGTGCGTTATATCTGCGGGTGGTGGCACCGTGTCTGGCGATTCTGGGGATTTTAAATCCCACCAGAATGGGGCTGCAGGCTATCGGACAGAAGATACTGCCGTTATTTTCCAGCGTGATCGAACTTTTTGGAAAAATATTGTTTGTGGCGGTCATGATCCCCAGATACCAGTATATGGCTGTTATTTTCTGTGAACCGGTCATATGGTGCTTTATGGTGGCGGAACTGCTGGCGGCTTTCTGGCGGAATCCTTTTATCCGGTCGGAGGGCACGGAGGCCGGGAAATAAAAATGTCAAAGAATTGCAAACCCTTCTGTTTTTGATATAATAAACAGGAAAAAGATTGAAAAGTGAAATTTTCAATCGCGGGATTTGTGTCTGCACATTGCTTGCCACAAACTCGATTATGAACACGAAGAAGCGCTGAAATGAAGTGAATTATGAATAAACGTTTCGGAGAATATTGCCCCGTAACATGGGAGATGTTTTGTCAAATCATGTTCCGGGTGAAAGAAAGGAATGAGGAAGAAGGATGAACCGTACAGACAAAATTTATGTGGCGGGACACAGAGGACTGGTAGGCAGTGCCATTGTCAGGAATCTGGAAGCGAAAGGATTTAACAATGTGATCGGCAGGACGCACAGGGAACTGGACCTGACGAACCAGCAGGCGGTGAGGGATTTTTTTGAGGCGGAGAAACCGGATGTGGTAGTGCTGGCTGCGGCCAAGGTGGGGGGCATCAATGCCAACAATACGACACCTGCGGATTTTGCCTATGAAAATATGCAGATACAGTGTAATGTGATCAAATGCTGTCACGATTATCATGTCAAGAAGCTGCTTTTCCTCGGAAGCACATGCATTTATCCGCGGATGGCGCCCCAGCCTATCCCGGAAGACGCTCTTTTGACAGGACCCCTTGAAGAGACAAATGAGGCTTATGCGATTGCCAAGATCGCCGGGCTTGAGATGTGCAGATTTTTCAAGAGACAGTACGGAGATGATTTCATAAGCTGTATGCCTACGAATCTTTATGGCCCGTACGACAACTATGATCTGGAAGGCTCCCACGTTATGCCGGCCATGATCCGCAAGTTCCATGAGGCTAAAGTGAACGGTGCGCCTGCGGTGGAACTGTGGGGGACTGGTACACCGCTGCGGGAATTCCTTTATGTGGATGATATGGCGGATGCCTGTGTGTTCTTACTGGAAAATTACAGCGGGGAGCAGCACGTGAATATCGGGACGGGCAAGGAGGTTACCATTAAAGAACTTGCCACAGCAGTGCAGAAGGCCGTGGGTTATCAGGGAGAGATCGTATGGAACCGCGATATGCCGGACGGCACACCCCGTAAGCTTACGGATGTGACTAAACTTCATGAACTGGGATGGCAGCATAAGGTTGAACTGGAAGAGGGGATCGGCCTTGCCTATGAGTGGTTTAAAGAAAATGTAGATTCGGCCAGAATGTAAACAGATTGTATTTTGCGCGGGCGATAACTTACTATTTACTTCATTTGATCCTTCTGTTATGATGTAGTCAAGCAATGGAACTACGCCAATAAACTGATGCGCAAAGGAGTAAAAAGGGAATGATACAGGAGAATGTTGTGTCCAGACAGGAACTGGAGCAGGCAATATCCGGTTTTATGTTGGAACTGGGCATACCTGCGCATTTACGAGGTTATCAGTATCTTAGGAGTGCGGTGGAGATGTGCGCGGAAGACATGGAGTTGGTAGGAAGTGTTACCAAACTGCTATATCCGGATCTGGCCAAAATGTATCAGACAACAGATCAAAAGATTGAACGTGCAATCCGTAATGCGATCGAAGTTTCGTGGGAGAGGGGAAACAGCTCTTTATTTGAGCAGCTATTCGGCTACTGTAATTCATGGGATAACAACAGACCGACTAACAGTGAGTATATTGCTACGGTGGCAGATTTCATCCGGCTGAAATACGGCCTGGTATAACAGCATGATAACAGTTCGGCGCAGGCTGGACTGCTGCACATCGGGAGAAGGGAAGAGAGACGTCTCTTCCTTTTTTTGTGCATTTATGCTAGAATATACAAAGACCGCCGGATTTTGGCAGTTAATTGATGAAAGGCACAGGGATTTACATGAAATTACTCAGTGTTATCGTACCATGTTACAATGAGGAAGAAAACATCAGGGATTTTTACGATGAATTGTTAAAAAATTCTTCTTTTTTTACAGAAAAAGAGATAGAAATCGAAATGATTTATATAGACGACGGCTCCAAAGACAGAACTGTGGAAGAGATCCGGAAGCTGCGCGCACAGGACGAGCGTGTCCATATGCTTTCTTTTTCCAGAAATTTCGGCAAGGAGGCGGCGATTTATGCCGGGCTTCAGAAAGCAAAGGGAGATATGGCGGTGCTGATGGATGCGGATCTTCAGGATCCACCGTCGTTACTGCCTGAGATGTACGGCTATATTGAACAGGGATATGATTCCGTGGCGACAAGGCGTGTCACAAGAAAAGGCGAGCCGCCGATCCGGTCTTTTTTTGCGAGGATGTTTTACCGGATCATGAACCGGATTTCCAAAACCGAGGTGGTGGACGGCGCCAGGGATTACCGGCTGATGACCAGACAGGTGGTGGATGCCATTCTGGCCATGACGGAGTACAACAGGTTCACAAAAGGAATCTTCGGCTGGGTGGGCTTTGAGACGAAATGGCTGGAATATGAAAATATCGAGCGGAAAAAGGGGGAGACGAAGTGGTCCTTCTGGAAGCTGTTTGCCTATTCTTTAGAGGGGATTACGGCTTTTTCCACGGTGCCGCTTACGGTGGCGGCTCTGGTGGGGGCGCTCTTCTGTATTCTGGCGTTTATTCTTATTATTGTGATTATTGTGAAGACGTTGATTTTCGGTGATCCAACTTCCGGCTGGCCGTCTCTGGTATGTATTATTATGCTGGTCAGCGGCGTACAGCTGTTTTGTCTGGGCATCGTGGGGCAATACTTATCCAAGACATACATGGAAGTTAAGAAGCGGCCGATTTATCTTGTGAAAGAGGATTTTTAGATGGACGAGCTGGTTAGTGTGATTGTGCCGGTGTATCGTGCAGCCGGCTATATTGCCGAGACGATCAGAATGGTGAGAGAGCAGACTTACCTGGCGTGGGAACTGCTGCTTATAGAAGACTGTTCTCCTGATGAGAGCGCAGAGGTGATCCGCAGGGAACTGAAAGACTGGCGGCACAGCGCAGAGCCGCGGGAGATACCGGCTCTGGAAAAGGCAGGCGGGAAAAACGGTGGGGCAGCCGGATTCCGGTCTGTGGAAGAGTACACGGACGAGGCGGGGCACAGAGTCCTGCTGGTGTGCAAGGAGCACAATGAAGGCGCCGCCAGTGCGCGCAACACCGGGCTTGATCTGGCTCGGGGCAGATATATCGCGTATCTGGATGCAGATGATGTGTGGTATCCCGAAAAGCTTGAGAAGGAACTCCGGTTTATGCGGGACAGGCAGGCGGGATTCGTGTTTACCGCTTATGAATTTGGAGATGAGCAGGCGCGCCCTACCGGCAAGGTAGTGCATGTACCGCAGAAACTCACATACAGGCAGGCGCTGTCGAGAACGGTGATTTTTACCACCACAGTGCTGTTTGACCGGACGGTGATTCCGGCCGGGCTGATGAAAATGCCTCTGGTGGAGAGTGAAGATACGGCATCCTGGTGGCAGATTCTGAGGAGCGGCTACTGTGCTTTCGGTCTGGATGAGGTGCTGGCCGTCTACCGGCGTCCGGCGAAGTCGTTATCTTCCAACAAGCTGACGGCTGTCAGGCGGATCTGGAATCTGTACCGCAGACAGGAGAAACTGTCGGTGCCGGCGGCTTTCAGATATTTTATTCCATGGGCGTACAGAGCGACTATGAGGCGGCTGTGAGACAGGTATCAGGCAGGCATTCGTGTTATATTGAGACGGATCATGTAAAGCTGTCTGTGCTGCATGTGGGCGGCACAGATATGAATGCAGAAAATGTACTGCGGTACTGCCATTCAAATGAGGTATGATGATGAAACGTATCGAATCTTTAAAAAGATTGATTATATTACAGTTGTCTTTTCTGGGACTGCTGGTTCACACGGGAATCTATGCTTTTTTCTGGTTTGAAGAGTACTATCCTTTCCTGCGTTTTCACGGAAAAGCAAATTTCTTCCGCAACGGGCATCTGCTGATCATATTGATCTATTTTGTGCTGCTGTTTTTCTTTGCAAGTACGTATGGCGTGTTAAAGATCGGGTATCTGAAACCGGTGGATGTGTTTATTTCGGAGTTTTTTTCACTGCTGTTTGCCAATGTGATCTCGTATTTCCAGATTTCGCTGATGGCAAACTGGGTGGTAAATGTCAGACCCATCGGAAAGGTCATGCTCATACAGACTGTTTTTTCGATTGTGTGGGTGTATGTATGTAATAAATGCTATTATAAGGCTTTTCCGCCGAGAAACATATTGATCATTCACGGGGAACGCCCCATTGACGATATTGTGGCGAAGTTTGAGTCACGACAGGAGAAATATCAGATCAGCAGAAGTATGAATATATCCGAAGGAATGGAAGCGGTGAAGAAGGAGATCCTTAAGGACTACGGTGCGGTGGTGCTCTGGGATATTCCGGTGTCTGACAGAAATTATCTTTTAAAATTCTGCTACAGCAATTCCGTCCGGGTTTATATGATGCCGAAAATATCAGACGTGCTTGTAAAGGGTGCAGATCAGCTTCATCTGTTTGACACACCCATCTATCTGACCAGGGAATATGCGCTCAAGATCGAACAGCGGCTTGCCAAACGTTTTATTGATCTGATCTGCTCGGTTTTGCTTCTGGTCATTGCGTCGCCGTTTATGCTTATCACGGCCATCGCCATCAAAGCGTATGATGGCGGGCCTGTTCTTTATAAGCAGATCAGGTGCACCATGGGGCGCAGGGAATTTTATATTCTGAAATTCAGAAGCATGAAGGTGGATGCGGAGAAGGACGGGGTGGCGCGACTGGCCTCCAAGAATGATTCCCGTATTACGCCCATCGGCAGATTCATCCGTGCCACGAGGATTGACGAACTGCCTCAGCTTTTTAATATTCTGCGGGGGGAGATGTCTTTTATCGGGCCGAGACCGGAGCGGCCGGAGATCATCGACCAGTATCTGGAAGAAATGCCGGAATTTGCATTCCGCATGAAGGTGAAAGCCGGGCTGGCGGGATATGCGCAGGTATATGGCAAGTATAACACCACGCCCTATGACAAACTGAAACTGGATCTGACATACATCGAGCAGTATACGGTGTGGCTGGATCTGAAGCTGATGCTTTTGACGCTGAAGATCCTGATCAAGCCGGAGAGCACGGAGGGCGTGGACAGCAGCCAGACGACGGCGATCAGGAAGAGCGCCGGGGAAGAGAAGGGTGCGGAGGAATAGGCAGCCGTGTCAAAAAAGTGTATGGAGTATGTGCGGGTTAAAACAAGATTCGGAAGGGTTCGAAAGCTATGCGGGAGATCAGATATGCCGATGAGGGCATGGATATGAAGAAATTTGTGCTCTTTTTTTTACAGAAGAGCTGGATGCTGCTTGCGGCGGCGGTAATCGGTGCCACCGTCGGGAGTGTGGTGTACATCGCAGCCCATACTGTCCCGGAATCGGAGCGGGAATATCAGGCGGTGTCCAAGGTATATCTGGATTTTGCCCCGGATGAGACAGGTGAGATTTATCAGCAGTACAACGGATATACGTGGAATGACCTGATGGCCACAGATCCTTATATGGAACCGATGCTGGAAGAACTGCCGGAGGACTATACCAGAGAAGAGGTTACGGCGGCCGTGAAAGCAGAGATTTTGTCGGATCTGCGTCTTTTGACAGTTACGGTGACAACGCATGATGCAAAAAGGTGCGATGCCATCCTGCGTGCGGCCGGGCAGGTTCTTGAAATGCGCGGGGATACGGATAAGGAGTTCAGACGGATCCGGGTGATACAGACTACGGAGGCGCAGCAGGTGACGGCAGATGCCAGAACAGTGCAGGCTGCGCTTGTGGGACTTGCGCTGGCGGTGGCAGCGGCGCTGATCGGCATCCTGCTTTTTTATGTGCTGGACGACCGCATTTTTGTGGCGGGGGATTTGAAACGGGTGACGGAACTGCCCTTTATCGGTTATGCCGGTGCAGACGGAGAGCCGGGGCGGGATTATGAGAGAAACCTGGCGTATCTGCGGCAGAGTCTGGGGAAAGTGACGGTTCTGGACGTGATGCAGAACAGAGGATCAGAGCCGAAAGCGCCTGTTGTGGAGCCAGGAAAAGCTGCAGCCGCTTCACAGGCAGAGGCCGTGACGGCATGGCAGGAGGCAGCCGGTATGGAAAATGTCATTATCGTTGTCCCCTATGGGGGCGTACATGCCGTTTATCTGTCCTATGCCATTGAGCAGCTTAAAGTCAGGGGATGTTCTCTTGCTGGTACAGCGGTCAGCGGTGCGGATGATAAGTTTCTTGGCCGGTATTACGGCCGGGTGGTTTCAGGCAGAGGGTAGTCATGGGAATACAGTTACTGGTATCGGCGGTGGACAAGGATGCCGCCGCTCTGGTCAGACAAATGCATATAGCGACGGAGGCCGTAATCGTGAACCAGTGCGGCCGGTACGGTTATGAGGAGATCACTGTCGGGGGGCACAGGGTTCAGGTTTTTTCCATGCCGGAAAGAGGAGTGGGTCTCAGCCGAAATACGGCGCTGCTCCATGCCGGCGGGGATATCTGTGTCTTTTCGGACGAGGATATTGTGCTGGACCGGGATTATGAGAGTAAAATCCTCAAAGCTTATGAGGAACTGCCGGAGGCGGATATGATTCTGGTCAATGTGAAAGTAGCGCCTTCCCGGCGTACTTACTGGAACGAAGATATTCACCGGATCAATTACCGTAATTACGGACGGTATCCGGCATACAGCATTACAGTCAGGCGGGAGGCGCTGCTTCGGGCAAATGTGCATTACTCCCTGTTATTCGGCGGGGGTGCCAGATACAGCAACGGAGAAGACAGTCTTTTTTTGAAGGACTGTCTGAAAGCGGGGATGAAGATTTATGCCCACACAGTCTGTATCGGAGAGGAAGTGGAGCGGGAATCTACATGGTTCAGCGGCTACCACGAGAAATTTTTCCGGGACAGAGGCGTACTGTATCATTATCTGTACGGATGGCTTGCCCTGCCGCTTGCTTTTCGTTTTCTATGGGTACACAGGAAAGAAATGTGTAAGGAAGTGCCGCTGCGCCGCGCCTTTGCATGGATGCGGGCTGGGGTGCGCGAGGCCGGAAAGGTTCGGGGAAAGGATAACGGCAGTCGATGATCTTATATATCACGGTGGCGGCAGTCACGGTACTGCTTGCGGGCATGGTGTGCAGCCGTCCGATCACACAACCATATCGGGTCACAAGACAGCAGATGTGCAACCGGGTCTGTCTGGCGGCGGTTTTTCTGATTCTTTTCGGGCTGTCTGCATGCAGGTTGAATGTGGGCAATGACTATGCCAAATATGTGGAATTTATGCATCTTGTGAACTGCGATGCCTATGTGCCTACGGAGATCGGCTTTAATCTGCTGGTGAAAATAATCTACGGGCTGTCCGGTTTTGAGAATTATCTTCTGGTGTTTGCGGTGTATGCCTTCGTGACGGTTTTTCTGTTTCTGCTGGCAATGTACGAGCAGAGTGATGACTTTCCGCTGACCTTTTTTCTTTTTATGATGCTGGGATATTATTTCCAGACATTCAGCACGGTACGGTATTATCTGGCGCTGGCGGCGGCTCTCTATTCCATGAAATTTGTGATGCGCCGGCAGTGGGGCAGATTTGCTGCATTGATTTTGCTGGGATCTGCGTTCCATAAGTCGCTGCTGGTGGTACTTCCGTTGTACTTTCTTGCGTCTCTTAGATGGAAGAAATGGCAGCTTGGCCTGGGGGCGGTATTCTGCACCACGTTTCTGTTTGCACAGGATTTTTATCTGAAGCTGGTGGTGTTTTTATATCCCACTTATGAAGATACAGAGTATCTTGAGGGCGGTACAAGTTATATCAATATTCTGCGGTGTCTGGCGGTTCTGGTTTTTGCCGGGATCGTCTGGTATATGAGGAAGCGTGAAGGGATGGAGGAAGAGCGGCGGTTCAGATTTTACTTTTATCTGAATCTGGGAGCGCTGGTGCTGTATGTGTTCTGCTCTTTTCTTCCAATCATATCCCGAATCGGATATTATCTGACGGTGAGCCATATACTATTCCTGCCTATGCTGCTTGGACAGGTTGAAAATAAGCGGTGGCGGAGGCTGTTCCGGCTGGGGATTCTGCTTGCGGCAATGTTGTATTTTGCCATGTATATGAGCCGGGCGGGCAATGACGGGACGTTGATTCTGCCTTATAAGACTTTTTTCTTCAACGATATGGTCAATATTTTGTCGGATGTGAATTAAGGCAGGCTGTGCGGCAGATAGAGGGGAAACATATGATTTTCAGTATCATTGTTGTGTGTCTGAACGCGGGAGAAAAGCTGCGGGAGACGGTGGACAGTATTCTTGCCCAGACGGAGCAGGATTATGAGATTATCCTGAAAGACGGCGGTTCCACGGATGAGACCACGAGAAAATATTTAGAGCAGTATGAAAAAATGTGCGGATCGGAGGAGACGGGTCGGGAAGAAGGACTAGCCGGTGAGGGAGAGGGGACTGATGGTGGCGTTTCAGGAAGAACCCCGAAGTCCCGGCAGAAGATCAGAGTGTACCGCACAAAGGATAGAGGAATCTACGACGGCATGAACCAGGCGGTGCGGTATGTGTGCGGCGATTTCGTCCTTTTTTTAAACTGCGGGGACAGCTTTTATGACGACCGTGTGCTGGAGCAGGTCAGGGATGGAATGACCCGGATGAAGATGATATCCAGATCCAGGGTGATCTGCTATGGAAATATATACGAACAGAAGACAGGAACTCTGGTTCAGTCGAATCCGGTCATTGACGATTTTGCGTGCTACCGCAATGTGCCCTGTCATCAGGCGTGTTTTTACGGGGCAGAACTGCTTCGGGAGCGGGGATTTGACACAGGATATATCGTGAGAGCGGATTACGAACATTTTCTCTGGTGCTATTACAGAGCCCGTGCTGTGACCGTATATCTTCCTGTAACGGTGGCATCATATGAGGGCGGCGGTTTTTCCGAGACGAGGGAAAACGCGAAACGCTCTGCAAGAGAGCACAGGGAGATCGTGAACAGGTATATGCCTGCCGCAAAGGTGCTGAAGTACAGGCTGCTGATGATTGTGACGCTGGCGCCGGTCCGGAGACGGATTGCAGAAAGCCCGGTTACGGCGGGTGTTTATCAGAAAATAAAAAGTGTGCTTTATGGTGGGCGTTTGACGAGAGATAAAAATAACAGAGCAACGTAGGAACATGGAACGATTCGTAACAGATCAGCTTTGTGGGTCAGGTATGGCAGTGGGCCGGGAGATGAACTGTTGCGATGCTTCGAAATGGAGGAATGACATGAAAGTACTGTGGGTATGTAATATTATGCTTCCGACAATCGCAAGACAGCTTGGGATTTCCTACAGCAACAGGGAAGGCTGGCTGAGCGGATTGCTGGAAAGGGTCGTGCAGGAGCAGGGATGGAACCATATCGAGCTGGGGATCGCTTTTCCTGTGGAAGAAGATATGAGAGACTTTCACCGAAATATGCAGCTTGGGGAAAATACCACCTGCCACTGTTACGGGTTTGTGGAAAAACTGGATACACCCGAACACTACGATACGGAACTAGAAGGGCAGTTTCAGAAGATCCTGGATGATTTTGCACCGGATATCCTGCATGTGTTTGGCACGGAATTTCCGCATACCCTTGCATGTGTCAAGGTTTACGGCCGTCCGGAGCGGACATTGATCGGTATGCAGGGACTGTGCGGAGCCATTGCGGAGGAGTATATGGCGGACCTGCCTATGAAAGTACAGCGGCAGGTGACGCTGCGTGACCGTATCCGAAAAGACAGCATCAGGCAGCAACAGAAAAAATTCAGGAAACGCGGTGAACATGAGAAGGAAGCGCTGCTTTTAACGGGGCACATTGCGGGCCGGACGGATTTTGACCGCACACAGACTGCGAAGATCAATCCGGAGGCGCAGTATCATTATCTGAATGAAACGCTGCGGGGAATTTTTTATCATGACAGATGGAAAAGAAATGCCTGCAGGCAGTACAGTATTTTTCTGTGTCAGGGAGACTATCCGCTGAAGGGATTTCATTATCTGCTTCGGGCGCTACCGAGGGTGCTGGAACAGTTCCCTGAAACACATGTTTACGTAGCGGGAAATAATATCATTGAGAGCGGGAGCTTCCGGGACAGGATGAAACTGTCCGCTTATGGAAAATATCTGAGAAAGCTGATAAAGGAAAATCATCTGAAGAATCATGTTACCATGCTGGGAAGGCTCAGTGCGGAGGAGATGAAGGCACAGTATCTGCAGAGCCACCTTTTTGTGATGCCTTCGGCCCTGGAAAATTCCCCCAATTCTCTGGGAGAGGCCATGCTGCTGGGCGTGCCCTGTGTGGCGGCGGATGTGGGCGGCATACATAACCTGCTGACGGACGGCGGTGACGGTATGCTGTATCCGGCAGGCGATGTGGAGGCTCTGGCGGACAGGATCATGGAAATTTTTACGAAGGAGGCCATTGTGGAGCGGTTTTCGGATAATGCCAGGAAACATGCCCGTGTAAACCATGATGCGGAGCAGAACTATTACCGCCTGATACACATTTACCGGGAGATCATGTCATGACCTTTACTTTTGCGTCCAATTACATCAATCATCACCAGATTCCGCTGTGTGATGCGCTTTATCGGAATCTGGGGGAGGACTTTACTTTTATTCAGACCATGCCCATGGAAAAGGAACGACTTGCCATGGGATGGGGCGTGGATGTGCAAAAGCTTCCCTATGTAAAATGTCTGTATGAGGAGGAGTACGACTGCCTGAAAAGAATCGCGGAGAGCGACGTTGTGCTGTTCGGATGGACGGAGCGGGAGGAACTTGCGGCATCCAGACTTTCCACGGGAAAGGCTACTATGCGGGTGAGCGAGCGGATTTACCGGGAAGGACAGTGGAAGGCGGTCTCGCCGCGGGGACTGGCGGCAAAATACCGGGAACATATTCAGTATCGCAGAAGGAATGTCTGTATGCTGTGCGCGGGAGCCTATGCGGCGTCAGATTTTCATCTGATTGGCGCTTATCCGGGAAAAATGTTTCAGTGGGGATATTTTACGGCGCTTCGTACATACAGCGAAGAGCAGTTTGAACAGATGAAATTTCGGGACGGGGCGTTACACATCGTCTGGGCGGGAAGGTTTATTCCGCTGAAGCACCCTGAATATGTGGTAAGGCTGGCAAAAAGGCTGCAGGCCGGGGGATACCGGTTCTGCATCCACATGCTGGGAGATGGAGAGCTGGAACCGCAGATCAGACAGGATGTGGAAAAAGCAGGACTGTCGTCTTGTTTTCGCTTTTATGGTTATACGGCACCGGAACAGGTGCGGGACGTGATGGAAAAGTGTCATATTCACCTTTTTACGAGCAATCATCTGGAAGGGTGGGGAGCGGTGGTGAATGAAGGCATGAACAGCGGCTGCGTGGAGGTGGTCAATGCCCAGGTGGGGGCAGCGCCATATTTGATCCGGCATGGGGAGAACGGTCTGGTCTATCCCGATGACCGGTATGACAAGATGGAAGCGTTAATGCTGGATTTGTTTGCACACTGGGAAGAGCGCAGGCAGATGGGACGGGCGGCCTATGAGACCATCCGGGACATCTGGAATGCGGAGCGTGCGGCGGCGGAATTGTTGCGGTTTGCGGAGGGGGTGTTACGGGACGAGATCGTTCCGGCGAAGGAAGGACCCTTAAGCGTGGCGCGGCCGGTCAGGCCGGGGCGGATGTATGAAGTTATGACCGGAAGGAAGAACGGGTGATGCCAGCGGCAGGTGTATGTGTCCAGGGGAAAACAGAGGGCAACATCCGGGCGGCTGTATGCGTTTCCGGGAAAAACAGAAGGCAATGTCTGGACGGCTGTATGTGTTCCGGGGAAAAAAACGAAAAGCAGCAACCATGAAGGTGCCTGACGGAAAGGGAAGAAGATGGACGAGAAGATCAGTGTGATCGTTCCGGTTTACAATTCCATAGACTGCCTGGAAAAGTGCGTGAGATCTGTCTGCGCCCAGACTTACCCGCTGCTGGAAATCCTGCTCATAGATGACGGCTCTACAGACGGGACAGAAAAGCTGTGTGAACGGTTGGCTGTACAGGACAGCAGGATTCGCACTTATCATAAGAAAAACGGCGGGGCTTCCTCGGCGCGCAATATGGGAATCAGGCTTGCCACGGGAGAATATCTGGGATTTGTGGACAGCGATGACTATATTGAGCCGGATATGTATGAACTGATGATGGCCGCCATGAAAAAAGGGCAGTCAGCGGTGGTACAGATTTCACGGGACGAGGTGGACGAAAAGGGGCAGCGGCAGCCGGATGTGTGTGTGCCGCCGGAAGAGGAGTGCTTCTGCAGATCGGAAGATTTTTTGAAAGAATTACTTCTGCACCGGGGGGATTGTTCCTTCTGCACCAAGCTGGTGAAGCGGGAAGTGTTTGACAGACATGAATTTCCGGAAGGGGTTTTGAATGAGGATTTCAGCCTGCTGGTAGAGCTGCTGCAGGAGATTGACGGTATCACGATCCTGCCGAAGCAGTGTTATCATGTGGTCTGCCGTGCCGCAAGTACTACCCGCAGCAGGACCCGGGACAGTTTTTCCAGGGTTTTTCTGGATATCGTGGATAATGCGGATAAAATGCAGGAACTGGTGGATGAGAAATATCCGTCGCTGCATGTCTGTGCGGTGCGGTTTAATTTATACCAGAGGCTTGACTATCTGCTCCACGTGCCCCTTTCCCAGATGACGGGCAGTAATACATTTTACCGGCAGGTTAAGGGGTATTTGCGCAGACATGTGGGCGATACTGTGAGAAATCCCTATCTCACGGGAAAAAACAAGGTGTATCTGATTTTGCTGACGATTGCGCCGTGGACGGTCAGAAGAGTGCACGGATGGACGATGAAGGTGCGAAGCGGACGGACATGAGAGGATTGAGACGGTTTGATGGAACGTAAACCGGCTGGATGGACAGGATATCCGGTTTGACGGGAGATGGCCGGAGTGGATATGGCAGGTGGGCGGCCTGACCGATTGTACAGAGACGGCGAAGCAGGATTTGGCGGATGCGGAGAGTGGCATATTGTGACAGGCGGAAAAGAAGAAGCAACAGATAAAAAATACATCATATGGTTTCTGGTGGTTTGGGTGGTGCAGATGGCAGCCGCCTTTTATTTCTGTACACAAAAACAGGGATTTCATGAGGATGAATATTACACCTACTATTCTACTGCGCGCACCAATGGTTTTTATGTGGAAAGCGGGCAGTGGATGGACAGGGAAACCTTTCGCAATGAATTTGTAGTGCTGCCGGATCAACGCTTTCAGTATGGCCTGGTGAAGCTGGTGCAGTCCTGGGATGTACATCCGCCGATGTACTACTGGGTATTTCACACGGCCGCGTCCTTTGTGCCCGATGTATTCTCGAAGTGGATCGGACTGTCAGTGAATCTCTTTTTCCATGGCATTAATCTTGTTTTACTGGCATATTTGTCATTTCTGGCCGGAGGACGGGATCGGCGGCCGGCGCTTTGGGCCATGCTTTTTTACGGATTTACGCCTGCCGCTATGAGCGGTGTGGTTTTTATCAGAATGTATGAGATGCTGACCACGTTTGTATTGCTGTGCGGCATCCTGCATGTAAGCGCGGCACAGGCCGGTGAGCCAAAGAGCCGGTTGTCTGTGCGGAAATATCTTGTGCCCATGGCGCTGGTAACTTACATGGGATTTTTGACGCAGTATTATTATTTTATTTTTCTTTTTTATATGGCGGCTGCATTTTGTATATGGCTGCTCTGGCGTGACCGGAATTTGTGGAATTGCGTAAAGTATGGCATGAGTCAGGGAATGGCGTTCGGGCTGGCATATTTGACTTATCCCTCCTGTCTGGGGCAGATGTTCCGGGGACAGCGGGGAGCCCAGGCTACGGAGAATTTCTTTGATCTGTCCAATACGTTTGACCGGATCCGTTTTTTTACCGATCTGCTGGATCGTTTTGTGTTCGGGCGGGGGTTATGGTTGTTACTGCTGGTCATTGTGCTGCTTGGGGTGACGGTGTATCGGCAGAACAGAGTCGGTGTGCGCGTGAATTGTACAATAGTCGGAAACGGAAAAATGGCTGACGGAAAGAAAGGGAAGGAGTGCGCCGGAGCAGGAATCGGATTCTATATTCTGCTTTTTGCCGTGACAGGATATTTTCTGACGGTTTCCAAGACTGCACTGCTGCTGGGGGAGACGTCTAACCGGTATCAGCTTCCGGTATACGGCATGATTGTGCTTCTCATATTTCTGACTGTCCGGGAACTGTGGAAACGAATTTGTGAACCGTTCAGTATGGAAAAAAGGAACATTCAATTGGGGCGGTCGGCCGTCAAGACACTTGAAAACGGATTGAAGCCGGCGGCTGCCCTTTGCTGCCTTTTATTGATTGTGTCAGGATATCTGTCCGAGAACGTAGTATTTCTTTATCCGGAAGACAGGGAGCAGACGGAATTTGCAACGCAGCGTGCAGAAGAAAATGTGCCGGTGGTCTATCTGTATCAGCCCGGTGAGGAGTGGTGCATCTGGGATGTGACGAACGAACTGCTGGCATATCCGCAGGTGTATTTTGCCGCGGCGGATGGAGCGGACGGGATTACCGATGAACGGATACGGAATGCGGAGAGAGTGGTGGTATATGTGGCTAAGGGCATCGATTGGGAGATGTACAGAAGCCGGATTTTTGAGGGCGCTCTGAAGAAAGAGGACTGTCGGCTGGTGTTTGAGGAGAAGTATTGTGATGTGTATGAATTGGGTGGATTGTAGGGGAGTGCTGGCTGTTTCTGGAAGCTGTTGTGACAGGTGTTTGTGAAGCAGAGACCTGATACAGAGTGAATTGCCGGACAGCAGTGTATTGAGGAATGTGTCTGCATAAAAGATAGAAAGGATGTTGTAAGTTAATTTATTGTGTAGTACTATATAGACATCAACTAAGAGGATAGGAAGATGGATATATACGAAAGAATCAGTAAAAACAGAGCAAAGATAGCATCGATTTATGATCTGGCGGCAGTTTGCTATGATCAATTGTGCGTGCAGATTCATAATCAGGCGGAGTTTCTTGCGAAATATATAGAATGTTCGGAAAATGCGGAAAAAAATAATCCGAATTTTTCAATGCTGAATCAATTCAGCTACAGGCTTTCTGCCATGTTTCTTCAAAAAGACAAAAGATATTCAATGGACGAAATCGTAGAAAGAACATTGTGGGGTATATCAGGCGTAAAACAAAAATTAGTAAATTATGAGAAGAAAACTTATAATGAGGCGGCAATTGCTTATTATCTGTTACAGGCCGTAGATCTGTATGCGGAGAACGGGACGGCGGGCAGTCTGGATGAACCATTAAATAAAAAATATCAAAAAAAGTCATATGTTTATCGAAGCAATGCCGGGAGTATACTCACGAAAGCGGCAGATCAATTGAACTTTCGCAGCAAGATAAAGACAACGGAGATTCGTCATAATTTCAAGTGTATAAGGTTTTTAGAGAAATCAGAATTGTCATCAGGAATGAATCCTCCTAAGCTGGTAACACTGCATATAGGAGAGAATGATCATGGCAGACGGGCGTGGCAATTCGTTTTATGTTGCATATATGGAACAGCAGAAAAAAGCAGCGGTTATAAAAGCTTTGCAGCTGCTGGAGAAAGCCATCCGCCTGAAAGCAAATATTATAATTTTCCCGGAATATGTGTGCTTTCCGGAAATGCAGGAAAAAATAGGCGATTATCTGGAAGTGATGTATTATACGAATCCCAAAAAACTGCAAAATCTGTTTTTAGTGGTTGCGGGGAGCGGCTGGACAAAAGATGATAACAATGTTGCACGAATATACAGTTACAGTGGTAAACCATTAGGCGAGCAGTATAAACAGGAACCTTATGACGGCGAGGACGAAGATGGAGAGAGATGGATCGAAGGGTTGCGTAATCCCGGAAAGGAATCCTTGATCATTGAAATTCCGGAAATCGGAAGTGTAATGACGGCTATCTGCAGAGACGTTTCAAATAGAAATGAAACAGAAAAAATGGCGGATTTTTTTGAAATTGATTTTCTGCTTGTGACGGCATGGAGCAAATCTCTGCATGGCGGATTTGAAAAGCAGCTTGGCAATATCACGGAGATGAATATGCTTACCAGTTCTTTGACGTGTAATTGCTGCAGCGCTGTGGTTGACGGTAAAGAGCGCGCGAGAGGACATGTTATCACTCCGTATAAGAATGGCAGTATTATTGAGGCGAATGTTAAAATTATGAAAAGTAAACCGGCGAATTGTGAGAAATGTACGGGATGTATATTTTGTATACCTTTTTCCTTTGAGACTCAAGATGTAGATGAGGGGAAAATTGTCGGTAAAATTACCCAAAACAGATTGTAATTTTTTGCAGGCTTTTTTGGCAAGTGGGCAAAAATTGCTTGATATGGAGGCTGTTTTTCGTTTATAATATTGTTTAGGAATAGTTTAGTCAGGGGGATGCATATGAGAAAAGGATCACCGTTAAGGGCTGTATGCAGGAGGCTTACGGATCATTTAAGATCCCGTCAGGGCATAACAGAGGATCAGGTGCTTTCACTTATGGATGAGCTGGCGGCGGAGGAACCGAAAGATTTACCGGATATGCCGGAAGAGTACAGGAAGCTGAGTTTTATGCTGGGTGAGGCATGGCGGTATCGGGAATGGAAGAAATTATCATCCGAGCAGGCTTTCTTTTATGGCGGGCTGTGGGGGAGCGTCAGATCTTTTGAATGCAGATATCAAAAGATCAGGGATGAGGATCGAATGAAGATGCTTATACCTAAGTATAAAGATAAAGACTGGCTTTTTCAAGCAATCGAATCGCGGCCGGGTATTCTTCATAAGGAACTTGCCCAAAAAGGAAAGATCAGCGCTTCACGTTTGACGCAAATCATGGATGATGAAGACATTGACTATCTGATCAGCCATCGCCTGTCCGGCAGGCAGAAATATTATTTTTTAAAACCACAAGGAGAAGAACTGCTGGGAAAATTAAAGAGTACGAACAAAAAGGTACTCGGCAGTTACACAGAGCCGCGCAAAGCGATCAGCATTAATAATGGCAGTACAGAGTATGTATATGATAAGGTAATAAGTGGCTTGGACGTAGGGAGTGGTATAAGCTTGGGTGTGCCGGATATTATGAATTACCGTCGGGGAGAAGAAATATTTAATATGGTTAGTTATGAATGGCCTGTAAAAGCCATAGTAGGAGTAAATGAATGGATACAGAAATTACATTACACGAATCAACGGAAAGACAGCCTTTTACAGAATGGCTTGGAGATGTTCTCGGGAAGTTAAAAGGAGAAAAGCTGGATATAGCAGCGTTAATTTACAACAGAATTCAAGAGGAAGAGAAACCTAAATCAGCATTTCAATATTTTCTGGAGAACGCAGACGAAATAGATTCTACAGAAGAGAAAGAACCTGATCAGGTGTTTACGGCAACCGAGATCCAACGCCTGAAAAAGAAATGCGAGCCTTTGATTGAGGGAGTTTTGGAAAGTCTTTTATCCGAAAATATTTCAACGGAAGATTTTTATGGACGGCTTTGGGAGGACGGGATTTGCGGGAATACTTTTCTGCAGACGGATAAGGAGAAGATATATGCCTTATACCGGGTTTGGCGGGATAGCAGAATTCCATATTTCCAATTGGGTGAGGGCATGAAAATGTCCAATGAAGCGTACATGGAATGTTGTAATAAGAACAGACATTTGATTAAGAAAGCATTTTTTATTATCAACACATCTTTTTCGCAGCGTTCACAGCAGAGCGATTTGCTTTTGCGTGTACTGGATGAATGTGAGACCAATGTAGATAAAGTGGTGGTTATGGCTCAGATTTTAGGAGGTACGGAAAGAAAAGCCATATTTAGCTTATTAGAAGCGGCAAAAAACGAAAAGGGAAAAGAGTAACCGGTTAGGAATCAGATAAGACTCTGGCTGTAACTGCAAAAATTACTTGGTAGAGTTAAGGAAGTTTATATTGTTGGAGAGATTCCGGAGAAGATGTCACCAGATCATTTGGCGGCATCTTTTTTCTTGCGAAAATATATTTTATTTCCGCTTATAGAATTGTGCTCCGTGTAATTTTATCCTGAGGATTTTGTTACTGCTTGTATTTTGCGGAGGGTATAACAACCCGCTCATTCTTTTATCACGGGCCTCCTGCATATCTGTTATTCAAATAAGGCATGGCGATGTTGTATATTAATTGCTTTGAATTGAAATGTAAGCTTACAGGCTGCGTGATCCGAAGATGGAGATATCAACTTTTATGGTAGATAAGATTGCCAATCAGATTTATAACGGTAAGGAGATTATCAGCGGATTCGGCCAGGATAAGGATGCCATCTACGGCGGTACAAAGCCAGGCGTTCAAAGAGTTCGTTGATTTTGCGGGAGGAAACGGATATACTGTAACTAAGGAACTGCCGTCCGAAGTCGGCTGAACGGAGAGATTCTATCATGAAGCAGTATCGTAGGCCGGCTTGCGATATGCAGGGGGATTGATATGGCAAGAACAGTAAGCATCGGAATTCAGGATTTTGAAAAGATACGACAGGAAAATTATTTTTATATTGATAAAACGAAGATGATACGTGAATGGTGGGAAAGCGGAGACGGCGTAACATTAATCGCGCGTCCCAGGCGCTTCGGCAAGACGCTGAACATGAGTATGCTGGAGAAGTTTTTTTCTGTCAAGTATGCCGGGCGCGGGGAACTGTTTGACGGACTTTCCGTATGGCAGGAGGAAAAATACCGCAGGCTTCAGGGTACCTTCCCGGTGATCTTTCTGAGCTTTGCCAATGTGAAAGAACCGGGTTACCGGGGGACAAGGCTGTCCATCAACAGGATTTTAGAGGACATTTACAACAAAAATATTTTCCTGCTGGAAGGGGATCTTCTGACAGATAATGAGAAGGATTACTTCAGGAGCGTGACTTTCGATATGGCAGAGGAAACGGCAGTGTGGGCGCTTCACAAGATGTCGGATTTTCTCGGCAGATACTATGGGAAAAAGGTTATTATTCTGCTGGATGAGTATGATACGCCCATGCAGGAGGCCTATGTGAATGGATATTGGGAAGAAATGGCCTCTTTGATCAGAAGTTTGTTCAATTCCACCTTTAAGACGAACCCTTATCTGGAACGAGCCGTCATGACGGGCATCACGCGGATCAGCAAGGAGTCGATCTTTTCTGACTTGAATAATCTGAAGGTAGTGACTACTACTTCTGATAGTTATGCGGACTGCTTTGGATTTACAGAGGAGGAAGTGTTTAACGCGCTGGAGGAATTCGGATTATCCGGCATGAAACAGCAGGTAAAAGACTGGTATGACGGTTTTACATTCGGGAGAAAAAGAGACATCTATAACCCATGGTCGATCATCAACTTCCTTGACGAGAAGAAGGTGGGGGCATACTGGGCGAATACCAGCGCCAACAGTCTGGTGGGGAAACTGGTGCGTGAGGGAAGCCCGGAGATCAAGATGACCATGGAGCGGCTGTTGCAGGGGGAGAGCTTTGAAACGAGCTTTGACGAGCAGATCGTCTTCAGCAATCTGGACCAGGAGGAGCAGGCGGTGTGGAGCCTGCTGCTTGCAAGCGGGTACTTAAAGGTAAAGAGGCATGAAGTCTGTGAATCACAGTACGGCGAATGGAAAGAAAAGTATGAATTGGAGTTGACCAATTTTGAAGTAAAAACCATGTTCCGGGGGATGATCCGGAAATGGTTCGGCAGAGTCACGTCTTATTATAATGATTTTATCAAAGCGCTGCTTCTGGATGACGTCAGGGCGATGAACATTTATATGAACAGGGTGACGGTGGAGGTGTTCAGCTATTTTGACACAGGGAATCAGCCGTCGGGGGCGGAGCCGGAACGGTTCTACCACGGGTTTGTGCTGGGACTGATGGTGGAACTGACTGACCGGTATGCAGTTACCTCGAACCGGGAGAGCGGTTTTGGCAGATACGATATCATGCTGGAGCCAAGGGTGATACCATGCGCATCAGAAGACATGGGAGGCCCGGACGGCGCCGGCGGGAATGGGCGCGATGCCGTGATCATAGAATTCAAGGTGCAGGATGAGGATGAAAAGGAACTTTCCGATACGGTGCAGACGGCGCTTCGGCAGATTGAGGGGAAGGATTATCAGGCGAATCTCATAGCGAAAGGGATTCCGGCGGAGAGAATCCGAAAATACGGGTTTGCTTTTTGCGGGAAGAAGGTACTGATCGGTGGCAGTAAGTAAAGGAAGAGTTATACAGGCATTCATTTCAGGATAAACTTAAGAAGAGAGAAGATTGCAAACAAATTTTCCCTATGCTATACTTAAAAACAATGTAAGGAGGAAACCTCATGTTAAATAATAAAACGATACTGATCACCGGGGGGACAGGGTCTTTTGGTAAATGCTTTACAAGATACGTGCTGACCCACTATGATCCTAAGAAAATTATTATATATTCGCGGGATGAGTTCAAACAGTGGCTTATGGCAGACGAGTTTAAAGAATATGAAAGCAGACTTCGGTTCTTTATCGGCGACGTGCGTGATGTGGAGCGTTTGAAGAGAGCCTGCGAGGGCGTGGATTATATCATTCACGCGGCGGCTTTGAAACAGGTGCCGGCCTGTGAATATAATCCCAATGAAGCGATCAAGACCAATATTCATGGTGCAATGAACGTGATCGACGCGGCGCTGGACACAGGTGTGCGGAAGGTGGTGGCGCTGTCCACCGATAAGGCGGTCAATCCCGTGAACCTTTACGGCGGCACAAAGCTTGTATCGGACAAGCTTTTCGTGGCAGCCAATGCTTATGCCGGCGCTAAAGATATTAATTTTTCCATTGTACGTTACGGCAATGTGGCGGGCAGCCGCGGCTCAGTCATTCCGGTATTCCATAAGCTGGTCAAAGAAGGGATTACGGAGATGCCGGTGACGGATGTGCGTATGACCCGTTTCTGGATCAGTCTGACCCAGGGCGTGGAACTGGTGATCAAAGCACTGGCAGAGGCCAAGGGCGGCGAGACATTTATCAGCAAGATTCCGTCTTTTAAGGTGACGGATCTGGCGGAGGCGATGTCGCCGGGATGCACCATCAGGGAGACCGGGATCCGTCCGGGCGAGAAGCTTCATGAGATCATGGTGACGCCGGAGGATTCCCATACGACTTATGAGTATGACAAGCATTTTATCGTTTATCCGCAGATGACATGGAATGACAGGCAGCAGCCCGATCTGAGCGGTAAGAAGGTGGAGGAAGGATTTTCCTACAGTTCCGGTACGAACAAAGAGTGGCTGTCGGTGGAAGATATCAGAGAACTTCTTAAGGATGTGGAACTGGAGAAATAAGATGCTTCTTCAGGATGTCCGGTATATGACTATAGCAGGTTGAATGCTGTCGTGCACCTGGGATGTATGATGTTTTATGGCAGAATGGTTGAATGAGGGACATGCATGACAGGTGCATGTCCTTTGTGGTGACAGGAAGGGAAAGGGAGCAGTCAGAAGATGGATCAGACAACCGTAAAAGGAGAGAAAATGATAAGAAACCGGCAGGAGACCGATAAACCCGCTATTGAGGGCGGGATGCCCGTCAGGGAGACAAAAATTTATTACGGGCACCAATACATAGACGAGGCGGATGTGCAGGCTGTTGTGGAGGTGCTCAGATACGGAGATCTGACCTGCGGGCCGAAGATCAGGGAACTGGAAGACAAGCTTTGTGCACTGACCGGGGCGAAATATGCGGTGGTATGCAGTAACGGTACGGCGGCGCTGCATATTGCGGCGCTTTCCGCAGGAGTTGGTGAAGGGGATGAAGTGATCACCACGCCCATAACTTTTGCGGCATCTGCAAACTGTGCATTGTACTGTGGTGCAAGGCCGGTTTTCGCAGATATTGATCCGGAGACTTATAATATTGATCCGCAGAAGGTGGAGGAGGCAGTCACAGAGAAGACGAAAGCGGTGGTTGCCGTGGACTACACGGGACAATCGGCGGCGCTGGATCCGCTCAGGGAGATCTGCAGAAAGCATGGACTTACGCTGATTGAGGACGGTGCCCATGTGATCGGTACGAAGTATAAAGGCAAAGCCAACGGCTCTATCGCTGATATGACGACTTTCAGCTTCCATCCGGTTAAGACGGTTACCGGCGGAGAAGGGGGTGCGGTGTTGACCAGCGACGAGTCCCTTTACCAGAAGCTTCTGCTCTACCGTTCCCATGGAATTACGAGAAACAGGGATCTGATGGTGCATGAGCCGGAGGGCGCATGGTATTATGAACAGGTGGATCTGGGATACAATTACCGCATGACAGATATTCAGGCGGCGCTGATCATCAGCCAGCTTGATAAGCTTCCCATGTTCAGCAGACGGAGGAAAGAAATCGTGGCGCGGTACGATGAGGCTTTCGGGAGACTGCCGTCTTTGTTCGTGCAGCGGGAGATTCCGGAGTCAGATACCACCAGACATTTGTATATCCTGCGTATTGTACCGGAGAAGCTGGCCATTGACAGAAAGCAGTTTTTTGACGCTCTGGCGGCGGAAAATGTGTGCTGTAACGTACACTATATTCCCACTTACTTTTTTCCTTATTATGAAAAGCTGGGTTACCGCAGAGGGATCTGTCCCAACGCGGAGAAACTGTATGAGGAGATTATTTCCCTGCCGCTTTACTATGCCATGACCGATGAGGATGTGGAGAGTGTAATCCGGGCTGTGACGAAGATTGCGGAATATTATGCCGCAGAGTAAGGCAGGCATCGGAAGCAATTACACAACCTGTTCTTTTTGCAGATAATCGTAATTTTGAGGCAGGCTGTATAAGCGGACACGGAATGGAAACGGGGATGTTATGAAATTATCGATCATTGTGCCGGTGTATAATATGGCGGCAGACGGGAAACTGGAATATTGTCTGAATTCACTGGTGACGCAGACCATAGAGGACTATGAGATCCTGGCGGTGGACGACTGCTCCACCGATGATTCCTGGGCGGTTTTACAGCGCTATGAGCAATTATATCCTGAAAAGTTCCACGCCATTCATTCCGGGGTCAATCAGAAACAGGGCGGAGCCAAAAACATCGGCATGGAACTGGCGAAAGGCGACTGGATCGGCTTTATTGACAGTGACGACTGGATCACGCCGGATTTCTATGAACGGCTGATCGGTAAAGGCGAGGAGACCGGTGCGGATATGGTAGGCTGTGACTATCATCTGACCGGAGAGCACAGTATGAAGATCGGCCGGGTGGTGCACAACAACAAGCAGGAGCAGACGGGTGTGCTGAATGAGGAAAAGTATCGGTCGCTTATTCTGGACAGTGGAAGCCTTGTGGTGAAGGTATACCGCAGAGAGATTGTTATCGATCATCCGGGACGTTTTCCGGCGGGTATTTTTTATGAGGACAATGCACTGGCCAATTCATGGATGCTGCGGGCAAAACATTTTGAATATATCGAAGAACCGTTATACTATTATTACCAGCATGATACATCCACGGTTCATACGATCACCGCAAAACGGTGCGAGGACCGCATGGAGGCGGGGCGGATCATGCTGCAGGAAGCAAGAGACTACGGATATCTGGAGCAGTATCACGGGGAACTGGAATTTACTTTTGCAACCCTGTTCTATGTAAATACGCTTTTTACCTATATGCAGGGTGTGCGGCCGGTGCGGTACGGATTCGTGAAGCGGCTGGGGCGGGAGATGGCAGAGACCTTCCCGGCATTTCAGGAAAATGTGTATTACAGGGAGCGTATCGGAGCCGAGGAGAAGAAGCTTGTCCGGATGCAGCTGAAATCTACAGCATTCTTTATACTGTATTATAAACTGCTGTGGGGATACCGGGGGCTGCGCAGGAAACTGAAACGCTGAGAGAGCGGAAAAGAGCAAAATTAAGGGGACATGAATGCAGACAACAGAAATATCCATGAAAAGTAAAATAATCTATCTTGTCACAGTATGCATGATCGGGCTGCTGCTGTGGATGGGAGATGAGGGAAGGTGTCCGCTGCAGTATGCGGGATCACATCTTCAGCATTCCGTGGGACTGATCGATTCGGAGGACAGCCTTTTGCTGCGGGAATCTGTGGCGGTTAACGGCGTAGTTGCCAGCACGCCTCAATATGTCATGAACAGGGGGACTTACACGTTCACGCTGGAATATGCGGCGGAGGAAGCAGATTCTGTTCTGGAACTGTGGGAACAGGGACGGAAGCTGGCAGCCTGGCCCATGGATCCTTTGCGTTCGAAAATGACTGAGGAGTTTACACTGTCAAAAGATGCCAAGCAGATGCAGCTGCAGGTCAATTACAGCGGAAAAGGTGCGCTGACCATCAAAAAGCTGAGTCTGATGCCGCGCACACTGTTCTATACGGATACATATTTTTTCCTTCTGATCTTTTTTCTGTGCAGCCTGGCTGTATGGAAGTACTGGACCGGTGACGGTAAAAAACGACTGACGCAGGAACAGCTTGTGGATTACAGCGTTATTTTGGGAGTGGCGCTGCTCGCCACCACGCCGATGATGCAGACATTTCTTTATAATGGAGACGATCTGTGCTTTCATCTGGCGCGCCTGGAAGGGTTGAAGGATGGTATTCTGGATGGCCAGATTCCGGTGAATATTCAGCCGGAAGGACTGGGCGGGAATGGATATCTGAATGCGATGTATCCTTATCTGTTCCTGTACATCGGCGCGTTCTTAAGGATCTGCCGGGTATCTCTGGGACTGTCTTACAAGGTTCTGATCTTTCTGGCGAATCTTGGTTCAGCGGTCTGTGCCTATGCTGCGGTCAGATCCATGTGCAGATCCCGTAGAAGCATTATTCTGGGCGTGGTAATTTATACGCTGATGCCTTACCGGTTTACGAATATTTTTTCCAGAGGGGATCTGGGGGAGACGCTGGCATTGGTTTTCTGGCCGCTGCTGATCGCCGGACTTTATCATGTAATTATGGGAGAGAGGAAGTACTGGTATTTTCTGGTGATCGGATTCAGCGGAATCCTGCAGAGCCATATCCTGAGTGCGGCTTACGCGGCAGCATTCTGCGTGGTTACGGCGCTTGTGTGGTGCGTGAAAATCCTGCGGGAGCGACGGTATGTGCAGATCCTTAAGGCAGTGGGTGTGACGATTTTATTGAACATATGGTATCTTGTACCTTTTGTCTACTATTATTTCAAGGAAGATCTGAGTACGGAGGTGCTCAGATGGAGCGGTTATTTTGAGCAGTCCATCAATCCCTCCAACTTTACCCAGACATTGAGCCTTTACAATAAGCAGTATTTTTCCTTTGGACTGGCGCTTCTTGGGTGTGTGGGAATCGGGGTGATTTTCCTGCTGTGTGAGCGGGACAGGAAAAAAACAGAACGGGATGGTTTTTTGCTGTATCTGCTTGTGCTGGGGGTTATGCTGGCTTTTATGACAACGGGGTATTTTCCCAGCAGGGCGATGCTGGCAAACAGTCTGTTTCACAATATTGCCACGATGATGCAGTTTCCGTGGCGTTTTCTGGGACCGGCATCGGCATGTTTTCTGTTTGTGGGAGTGATTGGCTTATCAGAATCGCAGATTCTGAAGCCCCATCGAAACCAGCTGTTTGCGCTTCTGGTGGGATTGAATCTGCTGGTGATCGTTTCTGTGCCTTCGGATAACAGCCATATGCCTTACGCCAACGCACAGTCTGTCGCTTCCAAGGGGCATGAGAGCAAGATGGCATCCAATATCGGCCTGTTCTATGCCTTTGAATGGCGGATCGAAGGTGCAGGTGACGATGAGATGGCTCTCAGTGTGGTCACATCCGACATCGAACATGTCACGGTGAAGGATTTCCGGAAAAAGGGCACAAAGGCAGTTTTGGTCTATACGGCGGATGCAGAGGGCGCTTATATTGAGATTCCGATTCAGGGTTATCTCGGTTATCGTGCTTACGATGAAAATGGAGACAGGGTGACGATAGACAGGGGACTGGGTGCCAGAATGCGGTTTACGGTCAAGGGAGACGGTATGGAGCATCAGATCAATATCCGATACGGCCCTGTGCCAGCCTTTGTACTGGCGAATCTGGTTACGGCACTGACAATTGCGGCGTTTGTCCTGCAGGCATGGAAAAGGAGAAGGAAAAGCGCTTCAGAGGAAGGCCGAGAAGAGACACAGGAAGCATGACATGGTACGATATCATTCAGGATAAGAGTGCCCGGGCGATCAGATCTGCTCCGGAGCCATTCAGGAAAGCTCTCATTTTTTGGGAGCTTTCTTTGCGTGCGGCGTAATTTTGTGACATGGTTGTCAGAAAAGAGAAAATATTTGCCACGGTTTCCGGGTTTACCAAAGGCTGTTCTGATTTATGTCCGTGCACCATACGGATATCTCCCGCACAAGGAATCAGCCCCCGGTCTGCGTAGGATGCCGCGGCAGTACGCTGGTTGTCGGCCATGATATAACTTACGGCGGGAACCCCCACGGCGCAGAGTTCGCAGAGGGTGGTGCCGCCTGCGGAGACGGCAAGATCGCAGGATGCCATCAGGGAAGCCACATCCGTAATCCCTTCATGAATATGAATGGAGGGATACTTGTCAGCCAGGGCGGTCAGAGCATCGTAGCGGGTGTTTGAACGGCTGGTCAGAATATGGTAGTGGAGAGACTGCAGTGCAGTGCCGGGCGAGTCCATAGAGCAGACGGTTTCCAGCAAATGCTGTGCCACACCCAGGGGGTCGGTGCCTCCGGTGGATAGCAGCACATGGGCTGCCTCAGGGCGCACTTCGTATGCAGGAGAATGAAACTGTTCCCGCAGCGGGGTGTACTGCACGCCCAGCAGTTTGTGGGCGGCACGGGCATAACAGGGGCAGTCCTCCTCTGTATCATAATTGATCACAAGGTCAACGGCACAGTCAAAGGACCTGAGATCGTCCAGGTAAGCTGTGCGGCAGACCCGGCCGAGAGCTTCCAGATAAGCGGGAGTGGCATAATAGGAGTCCACAAAGAGCCAGGGTCTGGAAGAAACAGATCCGATGACTGAGGACTCTTTTTTTTGAAGATAGGAAAGCAGGCCGGGCAGTTCTCCGGGAAGCTGCCTGTAGTCGCTGCCCAGACAGTGCGTTTCAAATTCTCCGGGGAAAGCAAACCGTTCTTTTATAAGAGAAAGGCTTTCTTTGTCTGACAGGATAAAGGAAACCATTGCGCCCGCTTTTGCACAGGCACGGGCAATGGCCAGACAACGCATCAGATGTCCCGTGGCAATCTCGCTGTTGCCGTCTGTTCTGAAATAGATGTGCGGTGCATCGGTCGAGGCCGGTGTCTGTTTTGCCTGATTGAGTGTGGAATCTGAACTGCAGTTTGTCATGATGGAAAGCCTCCCGGGGTTTTGAATGAGATCATGCTTCCAGTATATATATTCCAACGTAAAAACGCAAATCTGATTTACGCGGCATGAGTTTTTTGCTACAATAAAAAAGCGACAGGAGGACCGGCGGCACAGGCGGTTTCCGGTTGGAGACAGGAGAGGAGGATATACGATGCAGGCTGACATAAAATGGCTGGACGACCCGCAGGTATTCCGGGTAGGACAGCTTGCGGCGCACAGCGATCATAAGATTTATGCGAATGAAAATGAGATGGAGCGGCAGCAAAGTTCATTGCGGCAGTCACTGGATGGAAAGTGGCAGTTTGCTTATTCTGTGAATCCTGCAGAGCGTCCGGCGGATTTTTATCACGCGGACTATGATACGAGTGGATTCGGGAAGATTGAAGTGCCCTGTCATATTCAGATGGCAGGTTATGATAGGATACAGTATGTCAACACGATGTATCCCTGGGAGGGGAAGGTGTTTCGCCGTCCTGCCTATGCACTGGGAGAGAACAGGACAGAGGCAGGATCTTTCAGTGAGGCTGATTACAATCCGGTGGGATCCTACAGGAAGGTTTTTGATCTGGATGAGGGACTTCGCGGCAAAAGAGTCTGCATCTGCTTTGAAGGTGTGGAGCAGGCCATGTATGTGTGGCTGAACGATGTGTTTATAGGCTATGCGGAAGACAGTTTTACACCTTCGGAGTTTGATCTGACCCCATATATAAAAGACAGGGGCAATGTGCTGGCGGTGGAAGTATACAAAAACAGCACGGCGGCTTATCTTGAGGATCAGGATTTCTTCCGTTTTTCGGGAATTTACAGAAATGTCACGCTGTACGCAAAACCGAAACTGCATGTGGAGGATCTGTGGGTGAAGCCGGTGCTTTCCGATGATCTGAAAGAGGGCAGTGTCAGTGTGAAACTGATACTGTCAGGGGAAAAGGATGAAGGAATACAGAGGGGCGGGCAGGTAACCCTTTCCCTGAAGGATCAGGAAGGACTGGTGGTTGCGGAAAAGACGCTGACAGCGGCAGAAACGATGGACGTATCTTTTGATGGGGTGAGAGAACCTCATCTCTGGGAAAACAAAAATCCGTATCTGTATCAACTGGCGGTCATGCTGCGGGATGAGTCGGGAGAGGTGGTGGAAGCCGTTTCCTGTGAGACGGGATTTCGCCGTATTGAGATCAGGGACAAGGTTATTTTGTTTAACGGCAGGAAACTGGTCATCAACGGGGTCAACCGTCATGAGTGGAGTGCGGAGGGCGGCAGATGTATCACACTTAAGGATATGGAATGGGATATTCAGTGCTTTAAGCATAATAACATCAATGCGGTTCGTACCTGTCATTATCCTGATCAGCCTGTATGGTATGACTTGTGTGACAGAAACGGGATTTATGTGATGTCTGAGACGAATCTTGAGAGTCACGGATCCTGGCAGAAAGCATTTACGGAGCCCTCCTGGAACGTGCCGGGCAGCCTGCCGCAGTGGAAAGAGGCGGTGCTTGACAGAGCCAGGAGCAATTTTGAAACATTTAAAAACCATCCGTCGATTCTGTTCTGGTCGTTAGGCAATGAGTCTTACGTGGGTGATGATATTGGGGCAATGCAGCGCTTTTTCAAGGAGAAAGATGACGGCAGGCTGGTGCACTATGAGGGTGTATTTCACAACCGGGCATACGAGGATTCTGTATCTGAGGTGGAGAGCCGGATGTATGCCAGACCGGAGGAAATTATTGAATATCTGGAAAATGATCCGAAGAAGCCCTTTTTGCTATGTGAATATATGCATGATATGGGCAACTCCATGGGCGGCATGAAGTCTTATATTGACCTGCTGGACCGTTTCGAGATGTATCACGGCGGGTTTATATGGGATTATATTGACCAGGCTGTCTATGCCGGAGATCCGGTGACAGGCGGCAGAAGACTGTGTTACGGTGGTGACTTTGACGACCGCCCCAGCGATTATGAGTTTTCCGGTAATGGAATCGTTTTTGCAGACAGGACGGAGAAACCGGCTATGCAGGAGGTAAGATATTATTATGGATTGCACGAATAAATTGCAGGTGATCATGGGGGATGTGTCCGTGGGTGTGCGGGGAGAAAATTTTTCCTATCTTTTCTCCACCGTCCGGCTTGGAATGGAGTCCCTTGTGAGGGATGGCGCGGAATGGCTTTACCGGACTCCTCAGCCGGCCTTCTGGCGGGCATTGACGGACAATGACAGAGGAAATAAATTTGCTTTAAAGAGCGCCATGTGGATGGGTGCAGATTGTTTCATCAAATGTGCCGGGGTGGTGGTGAGCGTGGACGGCAGAGAGATTGGGGTTCCGCTTGCACCGGCCAACAACATGTATGAGGGAGCTTTGGAGGCGGAGCATGTGCTGATTGCCTATACTTATGAGACTGTTACTGTTCCTGCAACGGAGGTTGAGGTTTGTTATGAAGTCGTTACAGGCGGAGATATCCATGTGCGGGTTCATTATAAGGGGAAAAAAGGACTCCCGGAACTTCCGGTATTCGGGATGCGGTTTATCATGCCTACCTGTGCGGACAGATACTGTTATGAAGGATTATCAGGGGAGACTTACCCCGACCGGATGGCGGGCGGAGTGTACGGACTTTATGAGGTCAAGGGCCTGCCGGTGACACCTTATCTGGTTCCCCAGGACTGTGGTGTGCATATGCAGACGAAGTGGGTGGAAATATACCGGAGCAGCACACTGGACAACTCCCGTAAAGACGGGGAAGAGAAGGGATTGTGCTTCCGTGCGGAAGAGGGCGGCGATCTGGCTTTTGCATGTCTTCCTTATACCGCAATGGAACTTGAGAACGCTTCCCATCAGGAGGAACTTCCGCCGGCCAGAAGGACGGTGCTCACCGTGCTCGGCGCGGTGCGGGGTGTGGGCGGCATTGATAGCTGGGGAGCGGATGTGGAGCCGCCTTACCATATCAGTGCGGAGGAAGATATTGAATACGGTTTCTGGATCGGCGGCGTGAAGGGCTGAGGCAATGGACGATGTATGGGAGGAGAGACAGGAGATGGAATCATCAATCGCAATCATTACCGCCCGGGGCGGCAGCAAACGGATTCCCCGGAAAAATATCAGGGATTTCTGCGGAAGACCGATCATAACTTATTCCATTGAAGCGGCATTGCAGTCCGGGTTGTTTGATGAAGTTATGGTTTCTACGGAGGATGAAGAGATCGCCAGGATCGCCAGGGAGGCCGGAGCGCAGGTGCCGTTTATGCGCAGCAGCGCCAGCGCCGGGGATTATGCCTCCACTGACGATGTGATCATGGAGGTACTGGAAGCGTACCGGAAACAGGATCGGGAGTTTGAGACATTCTGCTGTCTTTATCCCACGGCGCCTTTTGTGACGGCGCAGAAGCTGCAGGATGCCATGGGACTTTTGGAGAAAGCGGATTCTGTCATGCCCGTGGTGGCGTTTTCTTTTCCGCCGCAGCGGTGCATGGTGCTGAACGAAGCGGGAGAACTTCGGATGAAATGGCCGGAACACGCCAGAACCCGCTCCCAGGATCTGGAACCGTACTATCATGACTGCGGCCAGTTTTACTGCTGCCGGACAGCGCTTTTTAAGGAATATAAGACTACGGACCTGCCACATATGGTTCCTGTGATCATGAGCGAACTGGAAGTGCAGGATATTGACAATCCTGATGACTGGGAAATTGCGGAAGTGAAATACCGCAGGATGATGAACAGATAAAATACCGGCGGTATCTGAGGACTGTAAAACAGCGGTATTGACAGCAACAAAAAGAGGGAAAATGACAGGGCAGAGAAGAATAACACCGGATGAAGCACTTTGCAGGATGGAAGCTGAAATCCGGATTTGCCACGGCAGGAAAGGAAACGGAGTGAACAGTAACAACGAAATAAGAATGAAGAAAGAATTTCAGATCGGCAGCAGGATGGTGGGAGAAGGACATCCCTGTTTCTGTGTGGCGGAAATGTCCGGAAATCATTTAAAAGATTACGACAGAGCGGTGGAAATTATCCATGCGGCGAAGGAAGCCGGGGCGGATGCTGTCAAGCTGCAGACTTATACGGCGGATTCTCTTTCCGTGGACAGCGATAAGGAGTGGTTTATGAACCGCGGCGGCTTGTGGGACGGCATGACGGAATACCAGCTGTATCAGGAAGCGTCGACACCCTGGGAATGGCAGCCAAGGCTGCAGGAGGTTGCAAAGAGCCTTGGACTGGAATGCTTTTCCTCGCCCTTTGATTTTGCCTCTGTGGATTTTATGAAGGAATGTGACATGCCGGCCTATAAGATCGCTTCTTATGAGATCAATGATCTTCCTCTGATCCGCAGAGCGGCGCAGATGCATAAGCCCATGATTTTTGCCACAGGGGTGGCTCACAGGGAGGATATCGAGCGGGCTTTTGCGGTATGCCGGGAGGCCGGAAATGATGAAGTCATGTTGTTAAAATGTGTGTCGGCTTATCCCACGCCCTATGAAGAGATTAACCTGAGAATGATTCCCACATTGGCGGCGGCTTATGACTGTCCGGTAGGACTCTCGGATCATTCCATGGGAAGTGTGGTGCCGGTGGCGGCGGCCGCACTGGGAATCAAGATGGTGGAGAAGCATCTGACACTGCGGCGGGCGGATGGCGGCCCGGACGGCGCTTTTTCCATGGAACCGGAAGAATTTAAGGAAATGGTGGATCAGATCCGTATTGTGGAGCAGGCGCTGGGCGTGCCGGAGTACGGTCTGACTGAGAAGCAGGAGAAGGAACACGGGGGATCCCGGTCACTGTTTGCGGTGCAGGATATCCGGGCAGGAGAGAGGCTGACCCCGGACAACGTGCGCTCTATACGTCCTCACAACGGACTGCATACGATGCATTATGAAGAAGTCCTGGGGAAGACGGCGGTCTGCGATATTGAGAAGGGAACGCCGCTTAAGTGGGAACTGATGGAATGAGGCGAATGCCGGCCGCGAGGATCTGATGCTCTGCTGCCTTGCAGGAGGGTGCAAATGCATTGAGATATTCTATTCTCTCAGCATCATCAGATCCGTATATTTCAACATGCAGACACCGGCTTCATAATTGCCGATCTGCCGTTTGTTTTCTTTTCCCAGAATGTTTTTGGCAATCATTTTCGGGAAGTCTATCCCGCAGTTGTAGGCATGAGGATAGCCGCCGCCGAAACGGGGATTGATTTCGGAGATATAGTACTGTCCGTTGACCCGAAAGATATCCATGTCGATGGGACCTGCCAGAGACAGAGGTTCCAGTGTTTTCTCAATCAGTTCAAAAAGCTTTTCATCGTGAAAGGAAACGGATTTTTCCGTCTCTCCGGCACGCATACGGAGTTTCTTTTTTACAAAAATGGAAACAGGTTTCCCGGTCAGCATGTCCACGTAAATATCTGCGCCGAATTCTTCCCCGTCAGCATAATTCTGAATGATATAAGAATCTTCCTGTGCCTCCTGTATGCGGCAGAGAACTTCCAGAAGATCCGGCCGGTCTATTTTCTGTATGCCGATGCTGCCGCAGCCCCGGTTGGGTTTGATAAAGACTGGGAGGCTCATGTGCCCCTGTTCAGATTCTTTCTGAAAAGCCTCGAAGCTGATACAGCTTGTAACAGCGGGCAGATCGTGCTGTTTCAAAAACCGGTAGAAGGCGTATTTGTCGCGGCACAGGTCAACGGAAGATGCATCCGATACAATAGGCGTTATGCCGGCATCCGTGAACAGACGGCGGTGCGCGGCAATCAGATAAAGTTCGTCTTCCTGCAGCGGCAGTACAGCGTCGATGTTTTCCCGGCGGCAGATATCGAGAATGGTATCCAGATAGCCGGGGGCGGTCATGCGCGGCACGATATAATGAGCATCTGTCTCATACAGTGCGGGAGCGTGGGGACTGCAGTCGGTGCCTGCGACTTTACCGATGCCGTTTTCTTTTTCTTTAAAATAGCGTACCAGAAGATTTCTGGTGCCGCAGCTTAAGATCAGAATGTTTACAGAGTTGTCCATGGGTGTTCATGCCTTTCTTGTATTTCAGAGTCAATCCGGTATTTAAAATTCACTTCCCTGTACATAATCGGCGGGTGTCCACTTCCTGCGAACCATCCGCAGTTTATTCCCGTTACGAACATATACGGCAGGGAAATACTGAATAAAAAGGGGATTCAGGCTCATGGTATAGCCGCCCACATTTTCGTAAATGATGCGGTCGCCGGGTATCAGTTCGGGCTGGTCTTCACAGGTAAAAAGCCGGTCCACTTCCATGCAGGTGAAGCCGCTGACGATTTGCCGGGTCAGAGGCTTGCGGCCGGATAAGTTATGTTCAGAAGAAATTTCAGCGGAAACATCTGTATAGTCCACATGATACAAATGGGACGATTTTATCATCGTAGGATCGATGTTAAAACGGCTTCCGTCCGTCATTACATAGCGGGTGCCTTTGATATCCCGTGTATCAAAAACGCCTGTGACAAAGGTGGTACATTTGGAAATCAGGGAAATGCCCGGTTCCACGATCAGTCTGGTCTGTTCCGGGGAAAAGCGTCTGCGAAGTTCCTCCGCAACCGCCGGAAAATAGTCGGGATATTCCGGCCTTCCGGCCATGCCGCCGCAATACCCGCCGCCCAGATCAATATAGGAAAGTTTAAGGTTAAATTCCTCCTGAAGCTGACAGGCCATTCGGGCAATGGCGCGGAAAATATTGACACTGCGGGATTTACTGCTGGAATGCAGATGCAGACCGGTCACGGAAACGCCGGGCATCTCCTGCAGGAGCTTTAGCGCTTCGGCAAATCTGCCGGTTTCGTAACAGAAACCGAACCTGCCGCTCTCTTCCCCCATGGTCGTTTCGCCGGGACACATTTTTTCCAGATTGAAATTGACACGGATGCCTGCCTGAAAAGTCCTGTCGGGATACCTGCTGACCAGATCGGCCAGCCACCGGATCTCCTGCATAGAGTCCAGATTGACGATGCCGCCGGCAAGGAGCACATCGCAGAAGGAACGTTCGCCCTTATAAGGGCCGTTGTAGATGATCTCGCTGTCCAGGTAGCCCAGATAGCGGGCGAGGCTGTATTCGTCCTCAGACACCACTTCCGCGCAGGCGCCCCGGTCTTTCACAAAAGAAACCAGCCAGGGAAGGGAGTTTGTTTTAAAGGAATAGCCTACCAGATAATTGCCCCAGGCAGATGCCAGAGAGCCGGTGAGCATGTCATAATAGCGTTGTAAAACGGGTTCGTCTATGACAAAATAAGGAGTTTTCGGTTGTTCTGTATTTCCAGTCATGTGAATGCCTTTCTGTTGGACATACGCATGTCATCGCAGCAAACTGCTCCGACATGGGGATTAGATTTTTCTGTTTAAGCAGTATCGCAAACGGGCTTGCGATATGCATGGGGATTATTATGCAAATAATCTTACCCTATTTTTGGGTCAGATACAATGGGGCGGTTCAAAAAGATTGGCTGGCATGGGCTGCGGGCGTGAAAATTAATTTGTGCATTTCGCGTGTTCCGGTGAAATTAAATTGACGGTGAATATATTGAATGCTATGTTATATATACTGAATTATGATTTTAATGAAGTGAATGTATGGGAAATATTGTGCTTATCGATGGAGTGGAGTTAATATTTTTAGCCTCTAACTATAGAGGAAGTGGAAAGAATATGTTTATTATACAAAATGCATAGTTTGATATGGATTCATTGAGCAAAAGGAGAAGCCGTTTGAGCGAATATGCCAATATTATAGAGGATATAACTGGTAATAAAGTTGCATTGATCAATCACATTGAATTTAAAGGAAAACGAAGAATAAACTGGAAAGAGGTGGAGGGGTATCTTAAAGAATATATTGGAAAAAGCTATACTATTGCAGAGACATCTGAAATAATACATATTGCGAAAGATTTTCCTGATGAATATGTTGGATCAAAAGATACAGCAAGCTTAAAAGGGATGCTGGCGAAAGCGAAAGCTAATGCTGTACAAGCTATACCGCAAATAATTCAAATTGCAACAAGACCGGTGTTTGCGGATAATTATGAAAAGAAGCATATGCATGATGCTAAATATGGGTGGTTTCGGTATGATTCAAGATTTGCACTGCCTGTATGTGATGAGTCGGGAAACATTGAAAGATACAATATATTTAGGGGGCGTATCTTAATAAGATGTGCAGAAGATGGAAAAAAATACTTATATGATATTTTAAGAATAAAAAAGGAAACGAGCACCCCGCTTGAGCACTAAGCTGTACGGTCGCAAAACCCATCTCCTTTTTGTCAGCATATCTTGATTTCGGAAATATGTCAAGTAAAATCTAAATCAGATATTGAATGAATTGACAAGGTGAACATTTTTGAAAAGGAACAGGTAATCCTATGAAACTGAAAAACATTCTCATCGTTGTAGATGATATGGAACGTTCTAAGAAATTTTATCATGATCTGTTCGGTCTGAGGGCGGTGAAGGATTTCGGGGGAAATGTGATACTCACAGAAGGGCTGGTTCTGCAGGAGCGGGCAGCCTGGGAAGCGTTGACAGGCAGAAAGACTGTCCGTGGCGACGGCGATGCGGAATTGTATTTTGAGGAGAATGATCTGGATTTTTTTCTGGAAAAAATAAAAGGGTATCCGGAGCCGGTACGTTATCTTAATCCGCCCGAAACCGGAGGAGATGCCGGCGGGCGCAAGGTAGTCAGACTTTATGATCCCGACGGACATTTGATAGAGGTTGCCGGGCCGCACCATGCGGGGAAACCGGCAGAGCAGACAGGAGGCTGACCGGATAACGATGAAAGAAAGAATTTATGTATGCCATACGTACTACCATGTATATGTTACGTGCCTGAAAGAACTTTCGCTGCCGAAGGAGCGACAGGGAAAGGCCACGCTGGTTCTCAGCACCATGTCGAACAACTTCGGGAATCTGAAGGAACGCGCTGAGATATGCGGGCTGTTTGAAGAAGTGGTGATGTTCGATGAGAAAGAGGATGTTTTTTTTCCGGAATTGCAAAAGTACCATATGGACAGAGGCAATATCGTCCTCAACATGCTGGCGCGCATTAAATATACAAAGCTGCTTGGCAGGCTTGAGAAGGCATATGTGCCGGTGGATTTCAGGCAGTATCAGGATATTTACGTATTCTGTGATTCCGATCCCATCGGTTATTATCTGAGCTATGAGAAAATATATTATCATGCGGTGGAGGACGGATTGAACTGTATCCAGTATTATGATACCGCACGCTACGATAACCGCGGGCATTTCGAACTGAAAGCATGGATGGCGGCCCGCAATCTGATCTTTATCCAGAACGGTTACGGAAAGTACTGCCTGAACATGGAGATCAATGACAAGAGCGTGGTGCCTTATCCGTGCAAAAAATATATTGAAGTACCCCGTGCAGGACTGGTGGAAAGGCTGACGCGGGAGGACAAGGATATTCTGATCCGCTTGTTTATCGAGGATCTTGACAGGCTTCAGGGACAGCTTAAGGCCGGTGCGGCGGATAAGATCCTGATCTTGTCGGAACCGCTGTGTGATCTGGATGTGCGAAAACAGATTTTTTCAGATATCATTCAGGAATATGGGGAGATCGATGGAAAGAAAGGACAGATTCTGATCAAGCCCCACCCCAGAGACGTACTGGATTATCGGAAGGAATTTTCCGGTCATATCGTATTAAGCGGTATGTTTCCCATGGAAATTTTGAATTTTATACCTGATCTGCGCTTTAAACGTGTGATCTCCGTGCTGACTGTACCCAACGGGATCAGATTTGCGGAGGAGGTGCTTTTTCTGGGTGAGGATTTTCTGGACAGGTATGAGGCGCCGGAACTGCACAGACAGAATGAGCAGATATAGACAGCCTGACAAGGGTGCCGAATGCATTGGCTGTTACATAGCCGGGAACTGTTACATGGCCGGGAAACAAAATTTGCATTTTTCCGTCCGGCTGTGCTAAAATAAAATGATATTTTCAGATGTTTCCATATTATGGGATATGATTCTGTGAAGATATAGGGAATCGTGGAGATCAGGCTGTTTAACACTGAGATCGAAGAGCAGTGACAGGGAAATGATTTTCGTGATACATCCGGGGTTACAGGAAAGGACATACTATCGGTATGATGAAAATATACAGAAAACTGATGGTTTTATTGGACAGGCAGCAGAAGAAAAAAATGGTGCTGCTTGTTTTTCTTATGCTCATCGGGGCGATACTTGAGACGCTGGGTGTTTCTATGATTGTGCCGGTGATGACTGTGGTGGTGGAAGAAAATGCAGTGGAGAAGCATGTATATCTACAGGTGATCTGCGATATTTTTCACATAAATGACACGAGAGACCTGATGATTCTTGTGATGGTGGCGCTGGCGGTGATTTTTGCGGTCAAAAATGTTTTTCTCTTTTTCCAGCAGAAAATGCAGCTTCGTTTCGTGTACACGAATCAATTTGCCACGTCCAGGAGAATGATGATTAATTTCATGAAACGTCCTTATGAGTATTATCTGAATGCGGATACTGCAGTGATTCAGCGCAGCATTACTTCGGATGTCAACAACATGTACGGATTGATTCTTTCGCTGCTGCAGCTGATCAGCGAGGGAATTGTGTTTGTTTTTCTGGCAATTGTGTGCCTGCTGACAGATGTGTGGATGAGCATTACGATCACGATCCTGCTGATCGCCGTCCTGCTTATTATTAAATGTGTCCTAAAGCCGATCATGAAGAAGGCGGGAGAGGAAAATCAGGAGTATTACAGCGGGCTGTATAAATGGATTGACCAGTCCGTTATGGGAATCAAAGAGATTAAAATTGCCAACAAAGAAAGTTATTTTATCAATGAATATTCCAGATGCGGGGCCGGCTATGTGGGTGCGGTGCAGCGCTATAATCTGTTTAATTCAACGCCCAGACTGCTGATCGAGACGGTGGCTATCGCGGGTATGATCCTGTACATGATGATCCAGCTTCTGAACGGCACTCAGGTGGAAGATATCATGCCTCAGCTTACGATGCTGGCTTTTGTGGCGATGCGGCTTATCCCATGTGCCAACAGGATCAACAACCACCTCACGTCCATCGCGTATTTTGAACCCTTTTTCATGGGAGTCAGTGATAATCTGCAGGAAGAGATCCGTGACGACAAGATTGACTACGGTGAGGAGACTTATCAGAAAAAAGTGGATGTGGAAAAGCTTCCCATCAAAAAGGAGATTCTTCTGGAGAACATCACCTTCAAATATCCGAACACGGATGTGCTGATCTTTGACCATGCGGATATGGTCATACCGATTGGAAACGCAGTGGGGATCGTCGGCACTTCTGGCGCGGGAAAGACGACTATCGTGGATATCATGCTGGGGCTTCTGCAGGTGGAGACGGGCAGAATCCTTGCGGACAATGTGGATGTGCGGGAACATTACGCTTCCTGGTTGAAAAACATCGGGTATATTCCCCAGACGATCTTTATGATAGATTCTTCCATCCGCAAAAATGTGGCTTTCGGCTGTGCGGATGAAGACATTGACGACAATAAAGTGTGGGAGGCGCTGAAAGAGGCCCAGCTTGACGAGTTTGTCAGAGGGCTTCCGGAAGGTCTGGATACCGGGATCGGAGAGCGGGGCATCCGCCTGTCAGGCGGGCAGAGGCAGAGAATCGGAATCGCCAGGGCGCTTTTTGAAGATCCTGAAGTGCTGGTGCTGGATGAAGCCACTTCCGCGCTGGACAATGAGACGGAGGCGGCGATCATGGATTCCATCAACAGGCTGCACGGGCGCAAAACGCTGATCATCATAGCCCACAGGCTGCAGACCATCGAGAAATGCGATATGGTATATCGGGTTGAGAACGGGAAGGCCGCGCGGGAGAGATAAGAAAAACGTATCAGGAGAGGAACAGGTCATATGATAAAAAAGGTTTGGAACTGGGGCTGGGGATTGTATAAGGAGCACGAGGAGGGATTCAATTATCTGATCTTCGGATTTCTGGCGTTTGTATTGAATTATATACTGTATTTTCTGTTTGCATCCACGCTGCATATGCATTATATGCTTGCGACGGCGCTTTCGTGGGTGCTGACGGTAGTGTTTGCATACTGGACGAACCGTACCTTTGTCTTTAAGAGCAAGAACAAGGATGTGCAGTCTTTGGGCAAAGAGTTTGCATCCTTCATTGGTGCACGGGTGGCAACAGAGTTTCTGGAACTTGGCATGATGTTTGTGATGGTGGATCTTGCGGGGATCAATGAGTATCTGTCGAAATTTGTCTGTCAGATGGTCGTGATCCTGGCCAACTATTTCCTGAGCAAGCTGTGGATCTTTAAGGAAAAGAAGTGATCCGGCAGCAGATACTATGGCAAGCTGTAGACCTTTAAGGAAAAAGAAGTGATCCGGCGGCAGATACTATGATAAGCGGGACTGCAGGCAGCGCAGAGGAGCAGAACATGGCAGTATGGCGTTGTTATGTGGAAGGGATAGAACCGGTACAGACAGGAAACAGACCCGGAAAATAACAGGAAAAGGAGAATGGAGGAGTAACGGATGCAGGGAAAACGACAGGCGAATTTCGAACTGCTGCGTATCGTGGCAATGCTGATGATCATTGCTCTTCATTATCTGAATAAAAGTGATCTGATTCTGCTGTATACGGAGGAGCATTCCGCAGTCAATTATGGGGCGCATCTGGCGGAGGCGTTCTGCCTTGTTGCGGTAAACTGTTATGTACTGCTCAGCGGGTATTTTTTGGTGGAGTCTGTGTGGAAACCGGGACGGGTGGTGTCTTTGGCGGCGCAGATTCTTTTTTATTCTATTCTGATACCGGTTGTCCTGATCTGTACCGGTATGATTCCGGCGGGAGAACTGTCAGTGTATGACTGGCTGAATTTTGTACTGCCTGTGGAGACGGAGCATTATTGGTTCGCCACGGCTTATCTGATTCTGTATGTTTTGTCGCCTCTTCTGGCGGCGGGCGTAAAAGCGCTGGATAAAAAGACTTTGCAGGTAATCATCGGCATCCTGCTGCTCTTTTTTTCCGTGTGGAAATCTATTGTACCGGCCGCCCTTGCTACGGACCGTTACGGGTATGATTACGGCTGGTTTATCTGCCTGTTCCTGATCGCGGCATATCTGCGGCTGTACGGGTGTCCGGGGCTGGAAAAGAAAAGAAATGCCGTGCTGTTGTATGTGTGCATGAGTCTGAGCATTTTTCTGCTGTCGGCGGCCACGGGCTTTCTGGCGGAAAGGGTGCCTTCACTGGAGTATTATATGAATATGCCGGCCACCTACAATCATGTTCTGTGTCTGCTTGGCTCGGTGGGACTTTTTATGGCTTTTAAGGATATGGATTTTCGGGAAGGAAAGGCAGCGGAGATGATCAGGCGGCTGGCACCGTATACCTTTGGCGTATACCTGTTTCATGAGCATATACTGATCCGCTACCGGTGGCTGCAGTGGCTGGGAGTGGAAAAAGTGCGGGGAAGCTGGCTGTTTCTGCCTCATATGATAGTCTGTGTACTGCTTGTGTATGCAGCCGGCACGGCGGTTGATTTTGTGCGGGCACGGATTTTTCAGGGTGGGGGAGAATTGATTAGAAAGAAAAAGGCGGGATCATAACAGCGAAACGCCGGGAGAAAGAGCGGGATCCATGAAAAAAATAAAGGATGTGTACCAGAGATATCAAAACTTCATAGAAAATATTCTTTTTCCGCTGATTCTGGGTTTTTATCCGCTGACCGGGATCAGACAGGGGCTGGATGTGTCCGACGCTGCATACAGTCTGTCAAATTTCCTGTACTTTCCTGAAATGGAAGGTACGTGGATGGTGGCAACGTTTCTGGCTAACGGAGTGGGGAATCTGCTGATGCATCTGCCTTTTGGCGGGACGCTTACGGGAATGTATTTTTATACGGCACTGATCCAGTCTGTGACCGCGCTGGGCGTTTATGGAGTCTTTCGCGGAAAGCTGTGGATGCACATGCCGGTACGCATTCCGGCTCCTGTTTTGTTTGCAGGAGAACTGATTGCCCTTGGACTGTGCTGGTGCCCGTCCATCATCCTGTACAATTATCTCACCTATCTGCTGATGTGTGCGGGAACTGTGTTGTTATACAAAGGTATTTTGGAGGAAAAACGCGGCTTTTATGGGGTGGCCGGTGTCTGTCTGGGACTCAATGTGGGCGTGCGTATGCCCAATGTAGTGCAGGCGGCTCTGATCGTGGCTTTGTGGTATGCAGCGGCGGTCTGCGGGAAGAAATGGAAAGAGATTGTGTCGGATACGCTTTGGTGCGTTTCGGGCTATCTGGCCGGGTTTGCCCTGCCTCTTGGCGCAATCTGCGTGAAATATGGTGTGACGGCCTATCCAGCCATGGTACAGACTATGTTTGCCATGACAGAGAAAGCAACGGACTATAAGCCCACATCCATGCTGACGGGGATGTTTGGTGATTACCTGCGGGGATCTGCCTGGCTGGTACTTGCGGCGGTGTGCATGGCCGGCGGGTGGGTGCTTTTTCAGATGCAGCGCAGATGGTTTGAGGGCCGGCGGGGATGGAAGGCTGCCTGCCGTATGCTCTACGCGGCAGTATTTCTTGTGCTGCTCCGGGTTTATTGGGGACAGGGGGTATTCACGTTCCTCTATTATAAATACAGCAGTATCTATTATCCGGCGGTACTGCTTCTGCTGGCGGCTGTCTATGCGGCGGTATGGTGTCTGGCCGGAAAAAGCGCGGGAAAAGAGCAGAAGGTAATGGCAGTGCTTGTGCTGGTACAGATTTTTGTGACGCCCCTGGGGAGCAATAATCTGCTGTATCCGATCATTAATAATATGTTTCTTGCTGCGCCGTTTGTGCTCTGGATCGCATGGGGACGGCTGCAGTCCGGCAAAGCAGAAAACCTTACTGTGGTGTGGGGAATACCTTTTGCAATGCTGGCAGCATTTGTCCTGATTCAGAGCGTGTGTTTTCATTTGACCTTTTCTTTTCAGGACGGTATTAACGGGGAGGCTCGTGATACGAAGCTGACAGTGCCGGCAAAAGTGTCGGGCGTTTATACGAACAGTGACAATGCGGCATGGTTTACGGAACTGGCGGTGTATGCCGAAGAAAACGGACTTGCGGGACGGGAGGTTATTCTGTACGGGGATATACCGGGATTGGGGTATCTGCTGGAAATGCCGTCTGCACTGTCTACATTCTGGCCTGATCTGGATTCCTACCGTATGGTGGAATTTGAGCGGGATATGGAAAAACTTGAAGAGCCGCCGGTTATCATAACCGCTTCACCGGTGGCCGCTTATCTCAACGAAGATGCGGATGGAATGAACTGGTTTGGCGTGGAGCGGGAAACCATGGATGAGGATGAAAAGCTGCAGGTGCTGGGAGAATATATGGAGGAACACGCTTATGAAGAGGCGTTCGGCAATGGAAGGTATGTGGTGTATGTGACAGGGGAGTAGGACTGTGCTATACTAAGACATGAAGTTATACTAAGACACCGAAGGACGGTGTCTAAGTATAACTAAGTCATGTCTGGAAGAATGCCGCCGGGGGCGAGCATTCTTCCCACTCGGCTGGGAACGAGTGTCTAAGTATAACTAAGTCATGTCTGGGAGAATGGCGCTGGAGGGCGGGCATTCTTCTGGGGTGTAAGATACGGCGGAGCGGCCGGGAAGGAAATGGGTATGATTAATTTTAATGTGCCTCCTTATACGGGGAAGGAAATGGAATATATGAGGGAGGCTGTGGAGAATCAGAAGATTTGCGGGGACGGGCCTTTTACGAAGAGGTGCAGTGAGTGGATCGAGAAGGAGACGGGGACGGCGAAGTGTCTGCTTACGACTTCCTGTACTCATGCCACGGAGATGGCGGCGCTGCTGGTGGATATTAAGCCGGGGGATGAGGTGATCATGCCGTCTTATACGTTTGTTTCCACGGCGGATGCTTTTGTGCTGCGTGGAGCTACGGCTGTGTTTGTTGATATCCGGCCGGATACGATGAACATTGACGAGAAGCTGATCGAGGATGCGGTCACGGAGCGCACGCGGGCTATTGCGCCGGTGCATTATGCAGGTGTGGGCTGTGAGATGGACGTGATTATGGATATTGCTAAGAGGCATAACCTGATGGTGGTGGAGGATGCGGCACAGGGGATCATGGCATCTTATAAGGGAAAGCCGCTTGGCACTTTCGGGGAGTTTGGATGTTTCAGCTTCCATGAGACGAAGAATTTCAGTATGGGAGAGGGCGGTGCGCTGCTCATACGGGATGAGAATTACATTGAGGACGCGGAGATCATCCGGGAAAAGGGTACGGACAGGAGCAAGTATTACCGCGGACAGGTGGACAAGTACCGCTGGCAGAATTACGGATCTTCTTATCTGCCCAGTGATATGAATGCAGCTTATCTGTATGCACAGCTTGAGATTGGGGGAGAGATCACACAGGCCCGGCTGGACCGGTGGAATCAGTACTATGAACTGCTGGCGCCTCTTGCAAAAGAGGGACTGATCGAATTACCCTATGTACCGGAGCACTGTACTCATAACGGTCACATGTTTTTCATTAAAACGAAGGATCTGGAAGAGAGAACCAGACTGATTGATTTTCTGAAAGAAAAGAATATTATGGCGGTATCTCATTATGTACCGCTGCATTCTGCGCCTGCCGGGCTCAAATTCGGACGTTTCCACGGAGAGGACCGGTATACGACGAAGGAGAGTGACAGATTGCTGCGTCTGCCTATGTTCTACAAGCTGACGGCAGAGGAGACCGGGTATATCGGGGAGCAGGTAAAAGCATTTTACAGACAGTAGGAAAGACGGCAAAGATAGGAAAAATAGGAAAAATAAAGGAAACAAGGGATTGCAGGCTAGGGCTGTAATTTTTCTAAAGACCGGTGTTGACAGACGGCCGGAGCAGAGTCCGGTGGAACAGAGGACCATGGTTCATGAAGGATGGAAAAAGACTTGAAAGACATGAAAAGAATATCTGCGTTCCGGCTCTGCGCCCCGGCAGTGCCGGAAACATCATATTGACATTGGCTGTTATGGCAGTCAATGTGTTTTTGATGGGTATTTGCTTTGATTTTTATTATGATTTGAACGATGATACCATGATGCACGATATTATGGCGGGAATTTATACCGGTACGCCTGACGGGCACAATATGCAGACGCTCTATCCGCTGGGCGCGTTGATTGCTTTGTGCTACAGGATGTGCAGGACGGTTCCGTGGTATGGGCTGTTTCTGTGCCTGTGCCAGTTCGGCAGTTTTTATCTGGTGGGAGTCAGACTGTGTGAATGCTTACGCCCGTTTGAAAAAGCGGTGTGGAAGCTTCTGGCTTTGGTCGGGCTGTCACTGTACATGTGGGGTGTCTGTCTGCCGCATCTGATCAATATACAATACACGGTCACCTGCGCTGTGATGTCGGCGGCGGCGGTTTTTTTGTTTCTTACTACGCCGGAGGGACTTGATCCGGGGCAGTTTCTACGATGGAATATTCCCTCTGTGCTGCTGGTGGTCGGGGCGTTTCAGCTTCGGTCGGAGATGCTTCTTCTGACATTTCCGTTTATTTGTCTGGCGGGTTTGTATCGGCTGGCCGGGGAGAAGAAAATCTTTGTGAAGGAGAATCTGTACCGGTACGGCGGGGTGCTGGGAATCATTCTGGCAGGAATGGCGCTTTCTTTCATAGCAGATCATATGGCTTACGGCAGTGAAGCGTGGAAGGAATTCAGAGATTTTTTTGATGCAAGAACGACGGTCTATGATTTCTACCCGGAGCTGGTCACTGATGAGGCTTACGGCGAAACGCTCACGGAGCTTGGGGTGGCGCCGTACAGGCAGACGCTGCTGCGCAATTATAATTTTGGTCTGGATGATAAAATGGATGCAGACGCGCTTGCGAAGCTGGCGGATCATGCAACGGGGGAGCTGGGAGCGGCGAAGGACTGGAAAGGGATTGCACATAAGGCAGCACGGGATTATATTTACCGGACTTTTCACGGTGGAGATGCACCTTATAATTTTATGGTTCTGCTGGCTTATGGGGCGGTACTGGGGGCGGGATTATACCGGCACCGGCTGGATGCTTCAGGCGACATGGGAATACGGGGAACCGGGATCTGGCAGCTTTTGCTTCTGGCGGCTGTCCGCAGTGCACTCTGGATATTTATTCTGCTGCGGGGGCGGGACCCGGAACGGATCACCCACTCTTTATATCTGGTGGAGTCTGCTTTGCTGACGGGTATGTTTGTGTGGACGCTTTTACGTTCCGGTGGAAAGAGTGGTATACGATTTTACGGAAAGAGTGATGATTCGTCTGACGAAAAGGGCGGTAATCGAAGCATGTGTGGTGCCCCTGTACTTCGGGGGATGCTGCGCGGCATAATGGCGCTGGGGCTTATTTTCATGCTGATTTCACTGACGAGGAATGTGACATATGTGCGTGCGGATCAGAGCAGCCGGGAACAGGTCAACAGAAACTGGCATGAGATCGATGATTATTGCAGAACCCATGGGGAAAACTTCTATTTTGAGGATGTGTACTCCACAGTGGCTTTTTCGCAGAAACTGTTTGCGGACAGAGATAACAGCTATGCCAATTATGACATACTTGGCGGATGGATGTGCAAAAGCCCGCTTTACCGGGAAAAATTAAGCCTTCGTGGCATCGACTCTGCAGAGGAAGCGCTGCTTGCAGGAGAGAATGTGTACCTGATCATGTCTGACAGGGAGGCGCAGGAACAGGGCTTTGAATGGATCACAGCATATTATGACGGGCTGGGGAAAAAAGCGGAAGTGGAGAAGACCGATGCCATCGGCAGTACCTATGGGGTATATCGTATTATGGAGAATGGACTGAAATAAAATCAGGGATACCATGATCCGAGTGCAGTACGGCCGATCTTTACAATCATATAAAAAACAACGGAGCAGACAATGGGGAATGATATTCATCTTCGCCTGATGACACTGGAAGATACAGACCGGATCGTGACGTGGCGCAATCAGGACTTTGTACGGAAAAATTTCATATATCAGGAACTTTTTACACGGGAAGGACATCTGGCCTGGATTCGGGACAATGTGGAGACCGGGTATGTGGTGCAGTTTATCATCTGCCTTTCCGATGGCCGGGAGATCGGCAGCGTGTATTTCCGGGATATCGACCGGGAAGCCGGGACTGCAGAGTACGGTATTTTTATCGGTGAAAAGGATGCTCTCGGCTGCGGGTACGGTACTGCGGCGGCGAAAGCGGCGCTTTCCTACGGGTTTCACAGGCTGGGACTGGACAGGATTTTTCTGCGGTATCTGGCGGACAATGCGGGAGCCGGAAAGAGTTATGAACGTGCAGGTTTTTGCATGACGGACCGTAAGGAGACGGTGATGACGCAGCAAGGTGAGCGGCAGGTCTTGTTCATGGAAATAAGCCGGGAACGGTTTGAACATATGGAGGAAACATGAGTAAACTGGTGAGTTTTGTGATACCTTGTTACCGGTCGGCGAAGACTGTGGGCAAGGTGGTGGAAGAGATAGACGGGGCGATGGCAAAGCTGTCCGCATACGATCATGAGATCATATTGGTCAATGACTGTTCACCGGACGATACGTTCGAAGTGATTCGCAGGCTTTGCGCAGAGCGGCCGGACATATGCGGCGTTAATCTGGCCAGAAATTTCGGGCAGCACGCGGCCTTGATGGCGGGATTTGCACATACCCGCGGGGAGATCGTGGTCTGTCTGGATGACGACGGACAGACGCCCGCCGATGAGGTGGACAAGCTGCTTGGGAAGATAGAAGAGGGCTATGATGTGGTTTATGCCAGCTATGCCCGTAAACAGCATTCCGGTTTCCGCAACTTTGGCAGCCGGATCAATGAACTGATGACGCGGGTCATGCTGCGAAAACCGAAGGGACTGTATCTTTCCAGTTATTTTGCGGCCGGAAGGTTCGTGGTGGAAGAGATGCTGCGCTATCAGAATCCTTATCCTTATGTGATCGGGCTTGTTCTGCGTACCACGAAGAATATCGTGAATGTGGAAGTGAATCACAGGGAGAGGGAAGAAGGAACGTCTGGTTACACCATTGGTAAGCTGTTTGGGCTCTGGTTTAACGGCTTTACCGCTTTCAGTGTAAAACCGCTCAGGATCGCTACGGCGGCAGGCTGTTTCACTGCATGTGCGGGATTTCTTTATGGAATCTACACGGTGATCAAGAAATTTGTCAACCCGGCTGTGCCTGTCGGTTTCAGTGCCTTGATGGCGGCGGTTGTTATTCTGGGCGGCATGATCATGCTGATGCTCGGACTGATCGGTGAATATATCGGAAGAATCTACATTTCGCTCAATAATTCGCCTCAGTATGTGATCAGAGAATGTGTGAACGCGGAACGGGACAAAAAAGATGAATGAAAATGAATTTAAAATCAAATTAAAACTGAACAGTATTGCCTTTCTGATTGCCACGACGGGAACACTTTGCTTTCCTCAGGTTTTAAATCTGAAAGGGAATACCCTTGCTTTTACCAACAGCATTTTTTCTGTGTTTGTGTGGGTACTTTCTCTGTATGCCGTGAACTGGTCGCTGCATACGATTGACTTGAGAGACCGGAGGGGCTGGCTGATCGCCGGTGTGCTTTCCTTCGGGTTTACTACGGCAATGCTTTTCGGCGTTCGTCTGGAGGCGGAAGGCAATGTGAATTTCAAGGACTGGCGGCTGTGGGTCTCTCTGCCGGTGCTGACCTGCCTTTTTGCTATTCTGGTACGCAAATTCTGGAATTTTCTTGCCGGTATGCAGGCGCGCAAGGAAGGGCTGGCAAAGCATATCCGTCTTCCCGGTGCACCGGAGAAAGCAGCCAGATATGTCAATATTCTGACTTTTTGTTTCCTTCTTGTATGCTGGCTTCCCGTGTTACTGGCCGTCTATCCGGGGTTTTTTGTCTATGATGCCCAGGATGAATGGCTGCAGGTGGCATCCAGAAATTTCAATACCCATCATCCGCTGGTGCATGTGCTGATGCTGGGAGGTATTGTCTGTGCGGTCCACAAGGTTACGGATTCATACAATCTGGGCATTGCATGTTATATGGTAGTGCAGATGATGATCGTGGCGGGGGGATTCACCTATCTGCTGTCTTTCATGCGCAGACGGAAAGTATCCCGGGCGGTGAGGATCATTTCTCTCCTGTACTTTGCGTTCTTTCCGGTGATTGTCATGTTTACGCTTTGCTCTGCCAAAGACACAATATTTACGGTGGCGCTGCTTCTGCTGTTATTGGCACTGCTGGAAATGGGCAGCGGTGAGGATGATTTTTTCGCCTCGAAATACAAAATGAGCTTTTTTGTTCTGAGCGCCCTGGCGATGATGCTTTTTCGAAAGAACGGCGTCTATGCTTTTGCGGCGATGATTCCCATTCTTTTGTTCTGTCATAAGAAATATATGAAAAAGACCGTCTTGCTTCTGGCGGCGGCTTTTGCGTCTTATTTTCTGGTGAGCTTTACGCTGACTGCGGTTTTTCATGCAAAAAATGAGGAGAACCAGGAAATTCTCACGGTTCCGATCCAGCAGCTGGCCAGAACTTATAAATTCAGCAGGGAGGCGTTTGAGCCGGAGGATATTGCCATACTTCACGAGGTTCTTCCTGAGGAGGCGCTGGTCTTATATAATCCCAAGCTTTCTGACCCGGTAAAATGCCGTTTCCGGAACGAGGTGTATGCGGCGGACAAGTCCAGATATGCCATGCTTTGGCTGCGCATAGGGCTGAAAAAGCCGTTGTCCTATATCAATGCGTGGCTGGTAAATTCCTACGGCTTCTGGTATCCTGATACGATCATTGATGTCTATTCGGGCAATACGGTGTTTACTTTTACTTACGGTGACAGTTCCTATTTCGGATATGAGGTGGAAGAGCCGGGATTTCGGGACAGTAAGATTCCCTGGCTGGACGAGGCTTACAGAACTTTGTCGCTGGAAATTTCCCAGGAGAAGATCCCGATTTTTTCCATGTTGTATTCGCCGGGCGGAATTTTCTGGTGCATTGCCTTTGTCTTCTCCTATGTGTTGTACCGGAGAAAATATCATATGGTGGTTCCGTATATGATGGTGTTGTTAGTCTGGATGACGGTGATTCTCGGACCTACCTATCTGCCCCGGTATGTGCTTATCTTCTGGTTCGGCCTGCCGTTGTTTACGGCAATGCTGCTGGAAGAGGTTTAGGTTTTTTGCCCAGGCGGTATTGCAGCAGGCTTGTGAGATGCATGGGGTCAGTTGTAAAAAATATACAATCGTGATATACTAAGCAATGATATTTTTCGGGAAGAGAAGAAGAGCGTTACGGTGAGGCCGAAAGCCGAACTGTTACAGAAGATCAGGTATAGATTATGAACAGGGTAATTAATAGAAGACAGGCCATCTGTGGAACGGCCTGGATCATCATACTGTGTGTGGTAATTGCATTGTGGCCGCTGCGTCTGGTCAAGGAGACCATATCTTCAGACGGAAGCCGGACGTTTCACAAGACGGTCATGCAGTCCGAGGAGATTACATCCGGCTATGTGGTACAGCAGATGTTTATCGCCCAGTATGACAGATTAAAGAATATTGATATTTATCTGCACGAAGGCACTGTGGGAGAAGCCTTCAACTTTGTGCTGTATGATGCTTCCATGCAGGTGATCATGCAGCAGGTCATAGAGACCGGAGACATGAAGCAGATACCGGGCTATTGTACGGTACAGGTCAACATTGACACACAGGTGGGAAGGGAATACTATTATCTGCTGCAGGGAATCGATGCACCTTTCCGGGTGGCTTATATCAACACGGAGGATTCGGGCAGCATCTATAACGGCACGCTCTATTACGGCAATGTGGAGGACACAGAGCGCTGTATGATCGCAGCCTACGATTATGAGGTGCCTCTTCGCAAGGGCAGGACACTGGTATGTGATGCCTTTCTTGTGCTGTTTGGCGTTCTGATCACTTTCCTAACAGACAAATATTATAAGAAGAAACCGGAGCGGAATACGCTTCTTACGGTGGGACAGACAGTGAAGGCGGTGTGCAATCCGCTTATTATCGCTGCTTGTGCCGCGGCATGTTTTGCTATATGGCCGGGCAGGATGTTTTCGGGAAATGCTGTCTGCATTCTTTTTTACGAGGGAAGTGTTCTGGTGCTGGCGGCGCTTTTGCTTTATGCGGTCAATCATGACAGGACAGGCTGTGCCACGGACAGAACGTTGTTTGACGTGGTGCGGAATAATCTGCGCAATTTGCTGCAGGCGGCGCTTTTTGCAGGCATGATCTGGGCATGTTGTAATTATATGAACGGTCTGTATGAGATCCATCACAGTGTGGCATACAGGCAGATGCTGATCTTCTTTGCGCTGGCGGTACTTGTGACCTACCGGTGGAAGGATCTTTTTAATGTAGTGAATTTCATTTATATCATTGCTGCGGTGGTGGCAGGTTACCGCTATTACGGGGCTGCAGTGGCGGCTTTGGAGAATCCTGAGGAACTGGATATTCCGGTGATCAGGCTGACGGTATGGGCGGGAATTCTGGCAGGTCTGGTGATCATAGGTACGATCCGGTTTCTCATCAGAAGGCAGGTCAGGGACCTGTCGGTTCCGTATGTGCTTCTTGTGACGGCGTTTTTTGCACTGATCATTCTGTACCGCAATACGAGAGGATGGCCTGTTTATCTGGTGTGCGCCTTTTCACTGTTTTATCTGAACATGGCGGCGTGGGACAAAAAAGAGGCGCTGCTGCGCAATATCTGTAACGGCATTCTTCTTCATTTCGGGGCAATGGTGATCTATTGTCTGCTGCACAGGCCGTATATGTTTTTCCAGTATTACAGATATCCGTTCATCTTCCATACGGTTACCATGTCGGCAGTGTACCTGGCGCTTGTGGTGTGCGCCGCGCTGGTAAAGTTTCTGGACGTGTACAGAAGGGAACAGAAGCTGGCGGTGGTCTATAAGGAACTTATCCTGTTTGGCGTTTCGGCAGTATATCTGCTGCTGACTTTATCCAGGACAGGATATCTTGCGATTATGGTCATGGCGGCGGTAATGATTCCCGTTATGTGTTTTTCCATGAAAAAAAGATGGCGCAGCATGGGGCGGAGCATCGGCATGATGTTTCTGGCGGTGGTGCTCTGCTTTCCGGTGACGTTCACCGCACAGAGAGCGGTGCCTGCCGTTGTGGCAAGACCCCTGATGCATGAGATCGAGGAACTGCCCGTGGAGATCGCTCACGGAAGATATACGGATTCCCGGTATTATATGACGATTCAGCGGTTTATTCAGGTATTCCAGATGAAAATACTGGGGATTCCTGAGGAGAAGAGCCTGCGGGCGATTTATATGGTGAGTGATGCCGGGGACGCGAATTTGCAGGTGACTGATGTGATAAACGGTGGAGATGTGGATTCACAGGGAACTGACATGGCAGGCAGTGCCGGAAGGGGACATTTCAGGAATGACCTGGTCCGGCTGGAAGATGAGATTCTGCTGGCGTCTGTCCGGGACATTTCTGTAGCTGCAAAAGAAGGGGATATGCTTTTTGCGGCAGAGCAGGACAGCGGGACCGCTCAGACAGTTTCTGATGTGGAGTCCGGGAGTGCGGACAGCACCCCGGAGCAGATGCCGGAGGATGAGGAGGAATATTCCTACACAAACGGCAGGATGGAAATATTCAGTCTGTATTACAGAAATTTAAATAAAGTGGGGCATGAGGATATGGGTATCATGGAGCCGGACGGCAATTATGTGGTTCATGCCCACAATATTTATCTGCAGACAGCTTATGATCACGGGATCTATGTAGGGCTCGCGTTTATCCTGCTTGGTGCGGGTACACTGGTGCAGGCCGCAGTCTATTACCATAAACGCAAGGGAGACAGAGTATGTGCGGCATTGCCGCTGGCTCTTCTGATCCTGTTTGCAGTTGCCGGGCTGACGGAGTGGATTTTTCATCCGTGCAGTCCCATTGCCTGCTGTCTGCTGCTGACACTTGCTCCGCTTCTTGTTGACAAAAAGAGAGCGGTTTAGAATGCAAAGAGCATGAGTTCTTCCATGCTTTGTTTGTGCGAGGAGAATATGAAAAAAGAGAGAAAACCTTTTAATGTAAAGTTGTTTTATAGAAGGACATGCCTGATCATCTATGATATTATCAGCGTGATTCTGGCAAGTTATCTGGCTATCGTGATGCGGTATGAATTCCATGTGGGCGAGATTCCGGAGCATTTTATGAGTCCCATAGACCACGTGGTGCCGCTGAACATTGTGGTGACTCTCGGAATTTTTTATCTGTTTCGGCTGTACAGTAGTCTGTGGGCCTTTGCCGGGGAGACGGAACTGCAGAATATCGTAGTGTCCTGCGTTCTGTCCACGGTCGTGAACAGTATATGTCTGCAGTTTTTTAAGACCACGTCCCAGGCTGTGCCGAAAAGTTATTACTTTTTCTATCTGTTCCTGCTGATCACATGCATTTTCAGCAGCCGTTTCTCGTACAGGTTTTTCAGAAGCCTGAAACATAAGCAGCAGAATAAGAAAAACAGGATTTCGGTCATGGTGATCGGCGCGGGAGAGGCCGCAAACATGATCATTAAGGAGATTGTGAACAGCAATTTTTCCACCATGGTCATTAAGTGTATCATTGATGATGACAAGGGAAAGTGGGGAAGATATATTCAGGGCATCAAGGTTGTGGGCGGCCGGGACAAGATCGTGGAGTGTGCGGATATCTATGATGTGGATGAAATCATTGTGGCCATGCCGTCAGCCAGCAGGACGGAACTCAAGCAGATTCTGGAGATCTCCAAAGAGGCGAACTGCAAGCTCCGTTCCCTGCCGGGCATGTACCAGCTTGTGAACGGCGAGGTCAATGTAAGCAAGCTGCGTGACGTGGAGGTGGAGGATCTGCTTGGAAGAGATCCCATCAGCGTTGATCTGGATTCGATCCTTGGCTATGTACAGGGCAAGGTGGTGCTTGTCACAGGCGGCGGCGGTTCCATCGGCAGTGAATTGTGCAGGCAGATCGCATCCCATCGGCCGAAGCAGCTTGTGATCGTGGATATCTATGAGAATTCGGTTTATGATATCCAGCAGGAGTTAAAGGCAAAATTCCCGGAACTGAATCTGGTGGTACTGATCGCTTCGGTGCGCAATACCAACCGCATGAACTATATTTTTTCTGCCTATAAGCCTCATATCGTATACCATGCGGCAGCTCATAAGCATGTGCCGCTGATGGAGGACAGCCCCACCGAGGCTGTCAAAAATAATGTGTTCGGAACTTTTAAGACTGCCCAGGCGGCAGCCATGAGCGGCGTGCAGCGTTTTGTCATGATATCCACGGACAAGGCTGTGAATCCCACCAACATCATGGGAGCCAGCAAGCGGATCTGTGAAATGATTATCCAGACCTTTGACAAGCACTATGAGACGGAATTTGTTGCGGTGCGTTTCGGCAATGTGCTTGGCAGCAACGGCAGCGTGATCCCGCTGTTCAGGAAACAGATCGCGGCGGGCGGACCGGTGACGGTGACTCATCCGGATATCATCCGTTATTTTATGACCATTCCCGAGGCCGTGTCTCTTGTACTGCAGGCCGGGGCTTACGCGAAGGGCGGCGAAATTTTCGTGCTTGATATGGGAGAACCGGTGAAGATACTGGATCTGGCAGAGAATCTGATCAAGCTGTCGGGCTATCGTGTGGGGGAAGACATCAAGATTGAATTTACCGGACTCAGGCCGGGTGAGAAGCTGTATGAAGAGCTTCTGATGGATGAGGAAGGCATGAAAAATACGGCCAACAGGATGATTCATATCGGACGGCCGATAGAACTGAATGAACATGAGTTTTTTGTCCAGTTAAAGGAACTGAAGGATGAGTGTCAGATTGAGAGCTCGGATATCCGGCCGCTGATCAAGAGGATTGTCCCGACCTATCACAGCCAGGATGAAGAAGCATAAAATATTCGGCAAAATGGTATACAAAATGGTCATACCCGGGAAATAACAGCAGGCTGAAAGGAGTGGGTTTATCATGGATAAGAAAAGGATTTATCTGTCTTCCCCGACCATGCACGGCGAGGAGCAGAAGTATGTACAGGAGGCATTTGACACGAACTGGGTGGCTCCTCTGGGGCCCAATGTGAATGCCTTTGAAAAGGAGATAGCGGCATATACGGGCTGCGGCCACGCGGCGGCGCTCAGTGCAGGCACGGCGGCCATTCATCTGGCGCTAAAACTGATCGGGGCAGGGGCAGGCGACGTGGTGTTTGTTTCGGATCTGACCTTTTCGGCAACCTGTAATCCCATTGTATATGAGAATGCAACGCCGGTGTTTATCGATGCAGAGCCGGATACCTGGAATATGTCTCCGGAGGCGTTGAAACGGGCTTTTGAAAAATATCCGAAGCCCAAGGCAGTGATCTGCGTGCACCTTTACGGAACACCGGCCAGACTGGATGAGATCATGGCCATCTGTGAAGAGCATCAGGTTCCCATGATCGAAGATGCGGCGGAGTCCCTGGGCAGTACTTATAAAGGGCGGCATACGGGAACTTTCGGTAAATACGGCATTTACTCTTTTAACGGCAATAAGATTATCACCACTTCCGGCGGCGGAATGCTGGTGTCTGCCGATGAAGAAGCAACCCGGAGAGCTACTTTTCTGGCTACGCAGGCGAGAGATCCTGCCAGACATTATCAACACTCGCAGATCGGCTATAATTATCGCATGAGCAATGTGACTGCGGGCATCGGCAGAGGACAATTGCTGCATTTGGAGGAACATAAGACTAAGAAGAAAGAAATCTACAGACAATATAAAGAGGCTTTTGCAGACATACCGCAGATCAGTATGAATCCGCTGAATCCTGACGGGGACGCCAACTGCTGGCTGTCCGGGATGCTGATTGCGGAAGGATGTAAAATAACACCCGATATGATCATGGACGCGCTGGATGCGGAAAATATAGAGTCCAGACCGGTCTGGAAGCCCATGCATATGCAGCCGGTGTTTGCGGACTGCGATTTTGTACCGCATCATGAGGACGGCGGCAGTGTGGGAGAGGATATTTTTCTGAGAGGGCTGTGCCTTCCCAGCGATATTAAGAATACACAGGAAGACATGGACCTGATCATCCGGACGGTCCGCGGGTTCTTCTGATATTTTGGCAGTCTGACATGGGAAATCAGAAGGTGCGGTGAGAACCGGATGGATCAAAGAAACGAAGAGGGATGAGGCATGTATAAAAACTGTATCAAGCGTTGGTTTGACTTTCTGCTGTCTTTGTGCGGGATCATAGTGCTCAGTCCGGTTCTTGCAGTGCTCTGTGTTCTTGTGCGGGTGAAGCTGGGAAGTCCGATCTTTTTCAGGCAGGAGAGGCCGGGGAAAAATGAAAGGATTTTTACTCTATGTAAATTCCGCACGATGACCGATCAGCGGGATGAACAGGGGAAGCTTCTGCCGGATGCGGTCAGGCTGACGAAATTCGGGAAATTTTTGCGGGCATCCAGCCTGGACGAACTGCCGGAGCTTTTTAATATCCTGAAAGGGGATATGAGCATTATCGGGCCCAGGCCGCTGCTTGTTTCCTATCTTCCGTATTATAGTGAGCGGGAGAAACTGCGGCACAGCGTCCGGCCGGGGCTGACAGGTCTGGCGCAGGTCAGCGGCCGGAATTTCATTGACTGGGACAGCCGGCTGGACAAGGATATCGAATATGTGGAGAACCTTTCTTTCGGCATGGATCTGAAGGTTCTGTGGATGACGGTACAGACGGTGCTTGGACACAGCGATGAAGTGGCGGAAGACACCAACGCGGCGGAAGGTAATTTTGCAGAGATCCGGAAAAAGAGGCTTGAGGAAACCGGAAAACTCCGGTGACAAACAGCGCAGAAATAGGGGAAATATGAACATTTTAATTTTAAGCGCAGGCACACGGGATAAAGTGGTGCAGTATTTTAAAAAAGAATTAGGCGGTAAAGGCAGGATCATTGCCACGGATTGCAGTAATCTGGCTCCGGCGGTTTATGACGCGGACGCTTTTTATCTTGTGCCCAGGATCACAGCACCGGGCTATCTGGATGTGATTCTGGATATTTGCAGGAAAGAAAAAATAACGGGTGTATTTTCACTCATTGACCCTGAGTTGAGCATGCTTGCAAGAGAGCGGGAAAAATTTCTTGCAATAGGGACTACGCCGATTATATCGGACTATGATCTGGTGGAAACCTGTTTTGACAAATACCGGATGTATGAACTGCTGGAGAAGATGCAGATTCCTACCGGAAAGTGCTATCTTGACAAGGAAGCGTTTTACAGGGATGTGGAAAACGGGGAGATTTCGTATCCTGTTTTTGTCAAACCGGTGCGCGGAAGTGCCAGCCTGCATATCAACAAGGCGGGAAGCCGCAAGGAAATCGAGGTACTGTATGATCTCCATGATGATCTGATGATACAGGAATATATGGACGGGCAGGAATACGGCGCAGACGTTTATATTGATATGATCAGCGGCAAATGTACTTCAATTTTTGTAAAAAAGAAGATAAAGATGCGTGCGGGAGAGACGGACAAGTCTGTATCTTTTAAGGATGAAAAACTGTTCCGGATGATTCGTGAATTTGTGGAAAAATGCGGCTTCCGGGGCATGATTGATATTGATATTTTTGAGATCGGCGGGACTTATTATATCTCGGAAGTAAATCCGCGGTTCGGCGGGGGCTATCCTCATGCATACGCCTGCGGCGTGAATATGCCTGCGGCGGTGATCCGCAATCTGGAAGGACAGGAAAATCAGGTGTCCATAGGTGCGTATGGGGAACATATATGCATGATGAAGTATAACGAGATCGCAATCCGCGATATGAGCGGGGAGGAGATCATTCCCTGAGGAATGCCCTGTAATACCCTGTGGGCTGGCAGCTATGCATGTTTCCGGCAGGAACTTTGTCGGGCGGATGCGCCAGAGGCGGTTTGCGGAATGGGAGAAAGGCGTGGATAATCATTGAGCAGAATATTGATTTTGACAAATTCATCCGGCGGGTTGTATGATTTTCGAAACGAGTTTGTACAGGCGCTGTTAGCACAGCATGAAGTTTATATCAGTATGCCGGATGATGTGAAGGAGAAGGAACTGGCGGCGGAAGGGTGCCGGATCATTAAGACGGAGATCAACCGCAGAGGCATCAATCCGCTGGAAGATCTTAAGCTGTACCGCACATACAGCCGTATGATGAAGGAACTGAAGCCGGATCTGGTGGCCACTTATACGATCAAGCCGAATATTTACGGGGGCTTTGCGGCGGCAAGGCGGCGTATTCCCTATATAGCTACGATTACCGGACTGGGCGGGGCCTTCGACCGGACCGGGCTTTTGCTGAAGCTGATTGTCACAATGTACAAAACCGGGCTCAGGAAAGCGGCCTGTGTCTTTTTTCAAAACGAGGAGAACAGGGGGATCTTTCAACGGCTGGGCATTACGGCAGGAAGAACCAGGATGGTCATGGGTTCCGGCGTGAATCTGGACAGACACCGGTACGAGGATTATCCGAAGGGAGACGAAACGCATTTCCTTTTTGTGGGCAGAGTGATGAAGGAACGTGGTATACTGGAATATGTGGAGGCCGCGAAAGCGTTACATAGCGACAGGGTTTTCTTTGATATCATGGGATACTGCGATGAAGATTATCAGGATATGCTGGACGGGCTGGAACGTGACGGGATCGTGCATCAGATCGGATTTCACACGGAAGTGCATCCTTATCTGTCGGCGGCAGATGCCATTGTGGTGGCATCCTTCCATGAAGGGATGTCCAACGCGCTGATTGAGGGTGCGGCCACAGGCAGGCCGGTTATCGCATCCAACATCAGCGGCTGTCAGGAGGCATTCGAGGAAGGCCGCACAGGATTCGGGTTTACGCCCGGACAGGGAGATGAGTTGATTCAGGCTATGAAAAAATTTCTGGCGTTATCTTATGAGGAGCGTGCAGGAATGGGGCGGAAAGGCCGGGAAAAAATGGAGAAAGAGTTTGACCGGAAGCTTGTTACCGCTGAATATATGGACGAAGTAAAGCGGATTCTGGAAATGAGAAATTAAGACAAAGAATTATAATATGGAGAGGACAGATTGGGAAATGGAGAAAAAGATGGATTTATATGAAAAGATCGTGAATGGTGAGGTAAAACTTTCTCTTGTAGGACTTGGATATGTGGGTATGCCGATCGCGGTTGCCTTTGCCAGAAAGATTAAGGTAGTGGGGTTTGACCTGAACGAGAAAAAGATTGAACTCTATAAAAGCGGGATCGATCCTACCAACGAGGTGGGCGATGAAGTCATCAGAAATACCAAGGTGGAGTTTACGGCGGATCCTGCCATGCTGCGGGAGGCAAAATTCCATATTGTGGCAGTACCCACGCCGGTAAATGACGATCATACGCCGGACCTTTCTCCGGTGGAGGGCGCCAGCCGTATTCTGGGACAGAATCTGACAAAAGGATCTGTTGTGGTATTTGAGTCTACGGTTTATCCGGGGGTTACGGAGGAAATCTGCGTCCCTATTCTGGAAAAGGAATCCGGTTTGAAATGCGGCACTGATTTTAAGATCGGTTATTCACCGGAACGGATCAATCCCGGCGATAAAGTGCACCGGCTGGAAACGATCACGAAAATTGTTTCCGGTATGGATGAGGAGACTCTGGATGTGGTTGCAAAAATCTATGAACTGGTGGTGGACGCAGGCGTGTACCGTGCAGAATCCATTAAGGTTGCCGAGGCGGCGAAGGTCATAGAGAACAGCCAGAGAGATATCAATATTGCGTTTATGAATGAACTTTCCATGATCTTCCACAAGATGGGGATTGACACAAAGGCGGTGCTGGAAGCGGCGGGGACAAAGTGGAATTTCCTGAAATTCATGCCTGGCCTGGTGGGCGGACACTGTATTGGCGTGGATCCCTACTACCTGACCTACAAGGCTGAACAGCTGGGCTATCATTCGCAGATCATTCTGTCCGGGCGGCGGATCAATGATGATATGGGAAAATATGTGGCTGAGAGTCTGGTAAAAGGGCTGATCAAAGCAGACATTCCGGTAAAAAATGCAAGAGTAGCTGTTTTAGGCTTTACTTTTAAGGAAAACTGTCCTGACACGAGAAACACCAAGGTAATCGATATTTACAGGGAACTTGGTGAGTACGGGATCGATCCTGTGGTGGTAGATCCTGCCGCCGATGCAGATGAAGCAAAGCGTCTGTACGGCATTACATTCCGGTCTATGGAGGATGTGAAGGATATGGATGCCGTGATTATCGCGGTGGCTCACGATCAGTTCCTGTCTCTGAACCGGAAGGACATCGGCGCCTTTTTTGCTCCGGAACGGGAGCAGAAGGTTTTGATGGATCTCAAAGGCATTCTGGACAAGAAAGAGTATCTGACAGAGGATTATCTGTATTGGAGACTGTAAAAACAATAAATACAAGAAAAAAAACAATTAAATCATGCTGTATCCTGGCGGCGCTGCTCCTCTTTTTTCTGGGGATGCTGGCGGCCTGCGGAGTGGGAGTCTACAATGATTCCGAGCAGTATATCACGATGCATATTCACAGAGAGCCGCTTTATCCGCTGTTTCTGGCCTTTTTCCGTCAAATATCCGGGGAAGGTTATCTGATGGCAGCGGCGGCGGTGCAGAATATACTGACTGCCGTGGGTATATGGCTGTTTACGTCCTATGTGTCAGACCGCTTTAAGCTGCGGTTATGGGAAGAAATAGCAATTGTGCTGCTGCAGCTGGTTCCCCACCTGATGACGCGGTATGTGTCGGCGCTGCATATTTTCCTGGAAAATTCCGTGATGAGTGAGGCGCTCTGTATCCCGCTGTTCTACTTTTTCATTTACTTCCTGCTTCGGATGGTTTTTGAGGGAGACGCACGGGACAGGGTTCTGGCGCTGGTATTTGCATTTCTGCTGTCCATGACGAGAGGCCAGATGATGACCACGATTCTTGTGTGGATGATAGTGGCGATGATACAGGTGTTATTCAAAAAAAGATATCGAGCGTTATTTGTGATCGCCATAGTGACAGCCGGAATATTCGGGTTGCGCAGTCTGACGGTTCACGTGTATAATTATGGCGTTACGGGATATTTTATGGGTAACACTTACGGACAGGTAAATACGCTGACCAATGTGATCTATGCCTGCGATGAGGAAGATGGCGAAGTGTTTGAAGAGGGTAGTCTGGAGCGGGAATTTTTCGATCGTTTCTATGCCGAGGCGGATGCTCTGCAGGCCAATTACAAATACGGCGGCGATACTTTCGCACAGCGGGCGGAGCATTTGGAAGAATATCATGACCTGCTGAAATTCCAGGTGCTGGAGGCGGACATGTCAGCCTATTTCTTCGGGCTTGGTAAAGTGGATTATTATCAGCAGAGCAGTATGTCCGACGAACTGGCAGGCAGGATGCTGAAGAAACTGCTTCCGGCATGTTTTGGACAATGGCTGTATGATTATATTCTGCTGTGTACCTACGGACTGATCAGAAGCATTGCAGTGGTGCATCCGCTGATTAACTGGGCGACCTTTGTGCTTTACGGAATTGCAGTGGCGCTTGCGGCGTGGCAGCTTCGGCGCGGGAAGAGCAAAGATGCCCCATGGATGATGGGCGTGGCGCTTTTGTTTATCGCCGCCAACGCAGGAGCCACATCCATAACGATCATGTGTCTTTCAAGATATATGATCTATGGGTTTTCGTTGTTCTATACGGCTTTGTATGTGCTGCTGAGAGAGTGTGTAACAAGTGTTATTAAACAACATAAAGAAGATGGAAAGGAATACTGAAATGGGGTATCTGGATATAAAATTTGACAAAGACAGTGTTTTTCTGGTGGGAGGCGGCGCCGGTTTTATCGGTTCCAATCTCTGCGAGGCGCTCATCGGGATGGGCTATACGGTGCGCTGTCTGGACGATCTGTCCACGGGTAAATATGAGAACATTGAGCCCCTTACCGGGAACAGCAGATTTACTTTTATCAAAGGCGATATCCGGGATCTGGATACTTGTAAAAAGGCATCGGAAGGAGTCGATTATGTGCTCAATCAGGCGGCCTGGGGCAGCGTGCCGCGAAGTATTGAGATGCCGCTTCTATATGAGGAAATCAATATACGGGGAACGCTGAATATGATGGAGGCGGCCAGAGTGTGCGGCGTGAAGAAATTCGTGTATGCTTCCAGTTCTTCTGTTTATGGTGATTCTACGACGCTTCCCAAGAAGGAAGGGGAAGAAGGCCGTGTGATCTCACCTTATGCCCTGACGAAAAAAGTGGACGAAGAGTACGGGCGGCTGTATAAGGAGTTGTATGGACTGGATACCTACGGACTGCGCTATTTTAACGTTTTCGGACGCAGGCAGAATCCTGACGGCATGTATGCCGCGGTGATTCCGAAGTTCCTGCGCCAGCTTCTGCACGACGAAGTTCCCACCATCAACGGTGACGGAAAGCAGTCCAGGGACTTTACTTATATCGACAATGTAATCGAGGCAAATCTGCGGGCGTGCAAGGCTTCCGGTGACGCGGCAGGACAGGCATTCAATATCGGTGCAGGCGGCAGGCTGTTTTTGAACGATATCTATGATCATCTGTGCAAAGCATTGGGCAAGGATGTGAAGCCTAATTACGGGCCGGCGCGCAAAGGCGATGTGAGGGACTCCAACGCGGATATCAGTAAAGCAAGAGAACTGCTGGGATATGATCCGGAATATGATTTTGAGAAAGGGATTGCCCTGGCTATAGACTGGTATAAGGAATATCTGAAATAAGAGGACGCAGAAGGGAATCTCATGGAATTAAGGCTTGGCGGTTATCGGATAGAGATAGCCAGAGAATATAAGATTGACGGTACGATGCCGAAAATATATAATGCAGAGGGGCAGCCTCTTGAGACCTATTTTATTAAGAACAGGCACTCAAGACATGCCCCTTTTGGGCATGAAGGGAAATATTTTTTCTGGGACCGGTATAACTATGGTCTGGATACTCATTTTTACGGTCCGGAGTCCATGCCCCGGACGCTTGGAAAGCCGTCGGTGAAATACGGTATGCTGACGGAATCCAGGACGATTGTGCCTCAGGACTATGAGGTTTTCCGCAGACATAAAGGACTGGAAAAGGAGTTCCGGTATGTTTTCACTTATGACGAAAAGATACTGAACGAGATAGAAAATGCCAGATTTTATCCTGTGGCGGCGGGGATCTGGAACCGGGAGATGAAAGATGGTCTGCATGGCGCGAAGGACAGAGATATCTCCATCCTGTCCTCCGACAAAGTCATGTGCGAACTTCACAGGTTCCGGCTGGAACTTGCCCGATTGTGTAAAAAGGAAGGACTGGCCGATACATACGGCAGGTTTGATGGCGGCGCATATGTGCAGAGTGTTGACGAGACGCTGGACCGTTACCGCTTTTCCCTGATTATTGAGAATGACATTTCGGACTATTATTTTTCGGAAAGGCTCACAAGCTGCTTTGCGGCGCAGACGATCCCGGTATATCTGGGAGCCCGTAAGATTTCGGAATTCTTTGAAACGGACGGCATGATTCTGTTGGAGAGGCCGGATCTTGAAGAGGCGAAGCGAAAGATCAGAGAGTGCACGCGGGAGACTTATGAGGAAAGACTTCCGGCGGTGCTGGAGAATTACAGAAGAGTGCAGGAATACGTGAATATGCAGGATTATCTTTACGAGCACTACCTGCAGAAGAGAAATGAAACCGGAAATTCAGGAAAGGCATTGTAAAACAATTTTAAAATTCGGGATAAGGACGTTTTACATGACAGACTTGTCTGCAGGTGTGGGAGGAACTTTCCAGAGCATTATTTGTGCAGATTAAATGTACACAGGGCAGATAAATGGAGGGAGTAAGATGAAATACAAAGTAGTCGTATTCGGGGTAAAAGACACTTCGGAGAATATTGTCAATTTTATTCAGGAGCAGATCTGTCCGGTGGATCTGGTCATCACCATCAGCCCGGAGGTGACGAAGAAAAATCAGGTATCGGGATATAAAGGGCTGTCGGTTTTGACCGAAAAATACGGTATTCCGGTGCACGAGGCGGACAGCTATTTCCTGACTGATGAAAAAACGCAGCAGTTTATGAAGGAAAACGAGTTTGACATCGGTATCTCCATGGGATGGCAGAGGCTGATCCCGAAATCGGTACTGGATTGTTTTCAATACGGTATTTACGGATTTCACGGTAATTGCGGATATCTGCCTTTCGGAAGAGGGCGGTCGCCGTTAAACTGGTCGATCATTTTAGGGGATACTCGATTTAATCTGAATATGTTCCGTTATGATGAAAAAGCGGACAGCCCCAACGTGTTTGCCACAGAGATGTTTTCCATTACGCTCCATGACGATATCAGGACGGCGCAGTATAAGAACATGATCTGCTCCAAGAATCTGATCCGCCGGCTGCTGCAGGCATACAAGGATGACAATATCGTGATCCGCACAGAGTCAAAAGATTATGACTCCTGGTATCAAAAACGGACGGCGGCGGACGGAAAAGTGGATTTCCGGGCGAGAACCCGTGAAATCTATAACCTGATCCGGGGTGTTGCGGCTCCGTTTCCGGGTGCATACGCTATGGCCGGGGAAGATAAGGTGACCATCTGGGAAGCCCATCCTTTTGACGAAATGATCGATTTTTCCGGATATGCGCCGGGGGAAGTTATAGATGTATTCGACGGCAAACCGGTGGTGCGGACTGTGGATGGCTCGTTGCTGATCGACAGATATGAATGTGCAAGGGAAATTGCCGTGGGAGATGTGCTGGCGTAGCGGTACGGCAGCAGGATATTAAGAAAGTATGGGAAGAGATATGTCAGAGACAGTTCGGGTTCTGCACGTGTTGGGCGGCGTAGGACTTGGCGGCGCAGAAAGCCGCATCATGGACTTATACAGACAGATGAACAGAAATGAGATCCAGTTTGACTTTCTAGTTCACAGTTCTGCTGTGAACTCGCACACAAACGGATCGTCAAACCCGCACCCCGGAACTTCCGGCCGAAAACCGGAATTTTATGACGAGGAGATTTACAGCCTTGGGGGACGCATTTATGTGCTTCCAAAGTTTAAAGTATATAATTATTTTGCATACAGGAAGGCAGTAAAGGACTTTTTTAGGCAGCATCATGAGTTTCGGGTGGTACAGGGACATATGACGAGCACGGCGGGGATCTATCTGCCCGTCGCAAAGCGCTGTGGAGTGCCCGTCACAGTGGCGCATTCCAGAAACGCCGGCGTGGTGAAGGGATTGAAAGGCATCGCCACGAAGTTTTTCAGGAGAAATCTGGCGGAGAAAGCGGATTATTGTTTTGCCTGTTCCGTCCTTGCGGGGGAAGATGTATTTGGAAAAGAAGTGGTGCGCCAGGGCAGGGTGAAGATCATTCACAATGCCATAGATGCGGGAAGATTTACCTTTGACGCAAAGCGGCGCGAGGAGGTCAGAAAGCGGCTTGGGCTGGCGGATGAGCTGGTGGTGGGGCATGTGGGCCGGTTTAACTACCAGAAAAATCATCCTTATTTGATTGATATTTTTGCAAAACTGTGTGAGATCAGGCCGGACGCGGTGCTGCTTCTGCTCGGCGAAGGACCTGATCAGGAGAGTATACGGGCAAAGTGCCGGACGCTGGGGATTGAGGAAAGAGTCAGATTTGCGGGCAACCAGAAAATGGTGGAGAACTATTATCAGGCCATGGACATTTTTCTTCTGCCGTCCTTTTTTGAAGGACTTCCGGGCGTGCTGGTGGAGGCACAGGCAGCGGGACTGCGGTGTTTCGTGTCGGATACGGTCACAAGGGAGGCGGAGGCAACAGATCTGGTGACATACTTGAGCATCGGGCAGCCGCCGGAACTGTGGGCGGAGAAAATTGCCGCCGGGGCGGATTATCCCAGAAAAGATACTTATCAGAAGTTAAAAGACGCCGGGTTTGACGTGAAGACGCAGGCTGCCGGGTATTGTTTGTTTTATCAGAAGGGAGACAGTTCGGAATTATGAAGAAACTGTTATTGATCGTGCCCTCCTTGCACCAGGGCGGGCTGGAAAAGGTATGTGCGGCTACGGCAAGGCTTTTACAGCCGTATTTCGATGTGCAGATCGCTATTTTCGATTCCCGGAACATTGCCTATGATATCAAGGGCATTCCGGTCACGGATCTGCGGCTGCCCAGCCGGCCGGACCGGATCGGCAAAATCATCAATGTACTTAAGCGGGGCTGGAAACTCCGCTGTCTGAAAAAAAGAGAAAAGATTGAAATTGCCTACAGTTTTGGCCCTACAGCGAACCTTGCGAACATTGCGTCCGGCGGAAGAGGCGAAAAATGGCTTGGCATCAGAAGCTATATGGATATGGGAAATCCGGCGAAAATCAGGCTGTTTGGCAGATGTGGAGACCGGGTAGTGTGCTGTTCGGATACGATCTGCAAGGAAGTGCAGGAACAGTATCACTGTAAAAAAGCGGTGGCTTTAAACAATCCCTTTGATCTGGCCGAGGTGGAGATGCTTTCAGTAAAAGAAGAGGCGGAACTTCCATGGAACGACGGACGTATCCTCATTTCCATGGGGCGGGAGGATCCGGTGAAAGGATTCTGGCATCTGCTTAAGAGCTTTGCACTTGTGCATGAGAAACTGCCGGATACGAAGCTGATGATCATCGGAAAAGGAGAATTTCAGGCATACAGGAAGCTTGCCTCAGCGCTGGACATTGATGATGCAGTTTATTTTACCGGGCTGAAGAAGAATCCCTATCCTTATCTGAAAAAAGGCAGCCTGTATGTGTTGACTTCTTATTACGAGGGCTTTCCCAATGCCATGGTGGAGGCTATGTCCATGGGGCTTCCGGTGATCGCCACGGATTGTATGACCGGGCCGAAGGAGATTCTGGAAGACCGTTACGGCATTCTGATTCCCAACATGAGCCAGGAGGAGAATTTTGACGCTGGAGATATCAGTGCGGAAGAGTGTGCGCTTGCCGGGGAGATCATTTCCTTGCTGGAAAATCAGGAAAAGCTGGAACATTACCGTCAGATGGCGCGGAAACGGGCCGGAGATTATACGGTGGAGTCATATATTGAAAAGATTCGTGAGTGGGCGGGCGTGTAGAACAAAGCCAGGATGCCGTTACAGAATACAGAGGAGCGAGAGAACCTATGGAAACACAAACAGAACAAAAATTCAAGATGCCGGAGATGCGGCAGTTTCTGGTGCTGATCCCTTTTGCACTGTTTTACGCTGTGGCGGCTATACTGGGGGAGCCAATGGAAGCGGCAGCTATGGGAATTCCGAAGTGCCTTGTGCGGTTTGGGGCATGGTTCGGGGGCAGTTATGTGATTATGCTGGTGCTGTGTGCGTTGATCTCACAGCGGGGAGCCATTGCCGCCCGCATTCCTTTTCTGGCCCGTATACCTGCCAGGAAGAAAAGGCCGGAGAAATGGTATATCGGCCCGATCTTTACCCTTGTCTGCATGATCGGCTACATCCCCTATTTTCTGATGTATTATCCAACCTGGCTGAATAACGATGCAGTCTGGCAGATACAGCAGGCTATGGGAATTGTGCCATCCTCAAATCACCATCCGTTTTTTCATACACTGATTTTGAAGGTGTTTATTACGATCGGCTATCGGCTGTACGGGTCTTACGCCGTGGGAGCGGCTTTCTATACCTTCTTTCAGATGTTGGTGATGGCATCAGTCTTCAGCTTCCTGCTGTATCAGTTTTATAAAAAAGGTACGCGGTGGATCTGGCTGATCCTGGCGCTGCTTTTCTATGCCGCACTGCCGGTCAATGCACTGCTGACGATCTGCATGGGAAAGGATGAATTTTTTACTGCTGTACTGCTGATTTTTACATGGATGACAGCGGAATTCAATCTGGAAAAAGAGACGCCCTATCAGTGGCAGGCATATTTTACAGTCGGTTTTCTGCTCTGCCTGCTGCGCAGCAACGGCCGTTTTATTTATTTTGGGACGATGCTTGCGGTGATGGCATCCATATGGCGCAAAAAAGATAAAAAGACGAATAAAAGAAAATTTCCCTTTGGCACATTTACCGTGGTGCTGGCGGTGGGAGTGTCCTGCCTGATCTATTTTGGCCCGCTGCTGCGGTCCATGGCTGTGTGGCCGGCCGACATCATTGAAGGATTGACCATGCCCACCCAGCATGTGCTGTGCGCTTATGTAAAAGGCGGTGAACTGACAGAGGAAGAGATTGAACTGATCGACGCGGTGGCTCCTGTGGAGGATCTGGCCGATCATTACAATCCGTGGCTGTTTGATATTGCAAAAAATTATATACGTGAAGAAGGAGATCAATGGGCCATTGCAAGACAGCCGGGGGAATATCTGAAATTGTGGGTCAGGGTAGGACTGCGGAATCCGGTGCATTATATCCTGGCAGAGATCCGGCAGACTTCCGGTTATTGGGCTTACAGCACGAAAGATTACCAGTATTTGTACGGGGAATATTTTACGGTTGACAATCCCTTTGGAATCACTACCGAACGAAAAGTCTTTACCTATGATCAGGAACTTGCCATGCACGATTTCCTGATGGGCTTCCAGGATCTTTTCAACCGGTTCTGGAGCATCGGACTGAATACATGGCTTATGGTGTTCGGTCTGGCCTACGTGGTATACAACAGAAAACGGGCAGTGGTCTATGCACCTTATGTTTCTCTGCTCATATCTCTGCTTCTGGCAACGCCGGTGTATCATGAATTCCGTTATGCCTACGGGCTGTTTGCGGCATTTCCGCTTTTGTTCAGTTATACCTTCGGGGAGACAAAGCCGGAAGAAGAGGAAACTTCTGACGGAAAAGAGAAGGCGGCCGGAATGAAGCCTTTGTATAAGCCGCTGGAAAAAGCAGAAGGAAAGGTCCCTGGCGCAGAGACGCTTCGGAATGGACATAAAGATGAAAAAATGGAGTAAGGCGCTTCTTTTTATTCTGCCGCTGATCTGCATGGTGGCGGCAGTCAACTGGTATGTGGATTCTTATGCATATCTGCGGGTTACCTATGATGAGATCGGCCGGCAGATGGTGGTAAATTCCATGAATGTGACCGGTCTTGAGGAATCAGATTTTAACGACAGGAGTCTTCTTCTCGCCTGCCTGAAGCAGCAGGAGGAGAGGAAGGAACTGATTGTGGCAGGTTCCAGCCGGGTGATGAATTTCGACCATACGATGTTCGGGACGGATTCTTTTTATAATACAGGATTATCTGAGTCTACGATCTATGATCTGCTGGCGGTGACGGGTATTCTTGCAAAACGCGGACAGCTTCCGGAGAAAATGATTATCGGCGTGGACGCTTTTTTGTTTAATAACAGTCATAACAACGAACGCTGGAAAGATCTGGAAGATTATGTTTTCTATATGGAAGGGCTTCTTGATGAATATGCGGCGGATGCGGCAAATGGGCAGACGGCTGCGGTTGATGATGCCACAGGGAAAACACATAAGAAAACAGCCGGGGCGGACACGGGCCGGCAGCACAGCAAATGGCTTTCCCTCGACTATTTCCGCTACAATATCACGCTGCTTCCGGAGCACAAGAGGTTTCTGGTAGATTACACGAAAGACTGGGAGACGGAGCAGTACCTGAAGCATTATGACGGGAGCATCGCCTATCAGAAGAGTCTGCGGGAAGTGGCTGTGGAAGATGTGGAGGAACTGACCAGACAGTCCATTGACGAACATGTGGTTTACCGTATGACGGATTTTCATCAGATCGACGAGGAGAGCATGGAGCTTCTGGACCGGCTGACCGGCTACCTGCAGGGGCAGGGCGTGGAGGTGATCTTATACTTGCCACCCTATTCGCCCATGATGTATAATTACATAGAATCTGAGGAGCAGTATCAGATCACTTTTCAGATCGAAGAACGGATCAGGCAGATGGCGTCAGAGAACGGTGCTCCATTGTACGGTTCTTATGATCCTGAGGGATGCGGACTTGAGATGACGGATTTATACGACATATATCATGTGAAGACTGAGAAGATGCCGGATACATTTTATCCTGTGACGGGAACAAAGGGTGCTTTGAAAAGCGGAGAAGAATAACTGTGATACAGGAGAAAGGTTTGGATATTTGAGATGAAAACAAACGTTACCTATTGGCTGGATGAAAGCGCGGACAGATTTCCGGATAAGACTGCTTTTGCGGACGAGCATAAGGCGGTTACATTCAGGCAGTTCAGACTGCAGGCTCTGGCTCTGGCGACACAAATGATTCAAATGGGATTGTTCAGGAAACCGGTAGTTATTTATCTGGAAAAAGGTGTTGATGTGCTGGTTTCTTTTATGGGTTCGGCATATAGTTGCAACTTCTATTCGCCGATCGATGTTGACATGCCTGCGAGCCGGGTCAACAAGATTCTGGAAGTGCTGAAGCCGTCTCTTGTCATCACCACGAAAGAACTTCGGCCTGCCTTTGAAAGCTATGAATATGAGGGGAATTACCTGATTTACGAGGAGGCTGTGGATGCACCGGTGGATGAGGAGATGGTGGAGGCTGCGCGGTGCCGTGGGATAGATACGGATCTGCTGTATGTATTGTTTACTTCCGGCTCCACGGGCATACCGAAAGGCGTGACCATCAACCACCGCTCCGTGATCGACTATATTGACTGGGTGACGGAAACTTTTGACATCACGGAGGAGGACAGCTTCGGCAATCAGGCGCCCTTCTATTTTGACAATTCGATTCTGGATATTTACAGCACGATCAAGAGTGGAGCCACCACGTATATCATTCCGAAAAACCTGTTTGCACAGCCCGTTCCTCTGCTGGAATATTTGAAAGAAAAAAAGATCAATACGATCTTCTGGGTGCCTTCGGCGCTGATCGTGGTAGCGAAGCTGAAGGCTTTCCGCAATGTGGATCTGTCCGGCACGCTGCACAGAGTTCTGTTCTGCGGCGAAGTCATGCCCAACAGACAGCTTAATACATGGCGTAAATTCCTGCCGGATGTTCTGTACGCGAATCTGTACGGTCCCACCGAAATTACGGATGCCTGCACTTATTATATTGTAGACCGTGAATTTGCAGATGATGAACCGCTTCCCATCGGGATTCCGATGGCAAATACGGAGATTCTGATTCTGAATGAGAAAAATGAACCCGTGAAGGGTGATGAGATCGGAGAACTCTGTGTCAGAGGAACGTCTCTTTCCATGGGATATTATAATAACCCGGAGAAAACCAGGGAAGCCTTTGTTCAGAATCCGTTAAATCCTGCCGTGCCGGAAATTATATACCGCACCGGCGATCTCGTAAAATACAATGAGTACGATGAAATTGTATATTTGTCCCGTAAGGATTTTCAGATCAAGCATATGGGACACCGGATTGAACTGGGCGAAATTGAGACAGCCGTTTCTTCCCTTGAGGAGATTGCACTTTGCTGCTGTCTGTATGACGAGAAGCGCCAGAAGATCGTGCTTTTCATTGAGGAGGAACTGGACAGGGCTTATATCAATGAGAAGATTTCCGGGCTGGTGCCTGAGTATATGCTGCCGGGCAAGGTGGTCTCACTTCCCAAAATGCCGATCAACGCCAACGGTAAGATTGACAGGGTGAAGCTGAAGGAAATGCTTTGAACGGTATGAGGCATCCTGAGAGTGTACAGACAAATCAGGCAGCAATGAAAAATATATGATGTGATCAGATCCCGTAGACCTTGAAATCTCAGGGAATACGGGATTTTATTATTTCATGGGTCCGGTGTATTGGACATGTCTTTTGTTAGAGTATTCGGGAAAGGGGGAATCTGATGGCAGAGAGAAGGGAATATTATCAGATATTTGATAAAGAGAGTGCAAAAGAACGACTAGCCAGACGCGTGGCGTTATATTGTAAGGATATCCGGCAGTACAAAAGATCGGCATATAATGAGATGCAAGTGCGTATTGATTTCGTAAATCCTTTTTTCAAATCACTGGGGTGGGATGTTGATAATGAAGCCGGATTACCACAGCATATGCGTGAAGTGACACATGAAGCGACAGTGCTGGTGGAAGAAGAAGGAAAAAAGAAAGCAAAGCGGCCGGATTATTCTTTTAAAACGGGTACAGAAATTTTGTTTTATTTAGAGACTAAGAAGCCTTCGGTGGATATTACAACCGACCGCCTGCCGGCTTTCCAGCTGCGCAGATATGGATGGAGCGGAAACCTGAAGATCTCCGTTTTGAGTAATTTTAACGATTTATATATTTATGACTGTACTGTCCGGCCGGTGGAAAATGATGATGTGAGTGTTGCACTGATTGCGCATTATTCTTACACGGAATATATTGATAAATTTGATGAGATTTATGACCTTTTATCAAAAGAAGCCGTACTTTCCGGCGGGTTTGAGAAGAAATTTAAAAATATCAGGGAGGCATTCAGAAGGGAACCGTTTGATGAGTATTTCCTGAGACAGATCAAAAGCTGGAGAAACTTAATAGGGAAAGATATAGCGGAGAGGCATAAAAGTATTGATATAGATACTTTAAATATTTGTGTGCAGAGAATATTAAACAGGATTATTTTTCTGCGTATTTGTGAAGACAGAAATCTTGAACAATATGAGACGCTAAAACAGATTATGACATACCATGACTTGAAAAAGCTGTTTATATCCGCCGATAAGAAGTATGATTCGGGTCTGTTTGAATTGCTTGAAGAAGACAGTTATACAGTGTCAGATCATATTATGATTCAGATTTTTCAGAGTTTGTATTATCCGAATAATTCTTATGAATTCAGTGTGGTTGATCCATACATAATCGGGCAGATTTATGAATTGTTTTTGGGTGAATCTTTGTATATAAATGATGACGGGACCATTGCAACTATAGAGAAACCGGAGGCGGTTGATTCACAGGGAGCGGTGAATACGCCTAAGAATATTACAGATATTATTGTAGAACAAACGTTATCCCTTTTGTACGACGGGAAACGGCTGGCAGATGTAAGGGATTATAGAATTGCCGATATTTGCTGCGGGGCAGGCAATTTTTTGTTATCGACATATGAATATATTGTGAACTATTATATAGAGTATTTTAAACAATATGAACTGGAAGAGGCGGTTAACAGAGGCGATCTTTATCAAATGCCGGGCGGCTCTGATTATTGTTTATCCTATGCTCTGAGAAGAGAAATTCTTGTAAGAAATATTTTTGGGGTAGATATTGATCCATTGGCCGTTGAAGTTACGAAATTCAGCTTGTCTTTAAAAGTTCTGGAAGGAGCATCTTCAGATGAACTGGAAGCATATTCTGACACAACTTCAAATAAGATACTGCCCAATCTGGAACTTAATATAAAGAATGGTAACAGTCTGGTTGACAGCACTTTTTCTCAATATGAAGCAGGCATATACAGTGATCTGAGTCTGATGAACAAAATTCGCATATTTGACTGGGATAAGGAGTTTCCACATACAGGATTTCATGCAATTGTAGGTAATCCACCGTATATACGGGTACAGAATATGGTACATTACTCACCGGAAGAATATGAGTTTTATAAGAGTTCAATAGCCGGATACAATGCAGCACACACCGATTTGATGGACAAGTATTATCTTTTTCTTGAAAAAGGGCTTTCTCTTTTGACGGAGGACGGTGTTCTCGGATATATTATTCCGCACAAATTTATGACGATTAAATCGGGTAAAGAGTTAAGAGGATTGCTTGCAAATCACAGATATGTCAGGAAAATATATCATTTTGGGACATTTCAGGCGTTTAAGGCCAGAAGTACATATACATGTATCGTACTCCTGTCCAAAAAACCACAGGATAATTTTGAGATAGCTTTTATCCAGGACTGGAACCGGTTTCTATTTGAACACGGGGCAGTGTGTGATACTTATCCCGCCGCATATCTCAGTGAACAGCCGTGGACTTTTTTGCCGAAGTCTGTAGAAAGCGCCCTGGAACAAATAAAAAGCAGGTGTGTTCCGCTTAAGAGTATTGCAGAGATTTTTGTCGGAGTACAGACCAGCGCCGACAAAATATATGTTGTTCAAGCTGAGGAGGAAGATGAACAAACAATTACCTTTACCGGACAGGACAATGTACGCCGGAAAATAGAAAGAGGCATACTTCGGAAGTGTGTCTATGATGCAAAATTATTAAAGTATAATCGCATTGAAGCAAATTCATATATTATTTTCCCGTACAGAAATGTTGAAGGAAAATCCGTGCTTATAAAAAGAACAGAACTGAAACAGATGTATCCGCTTACATATAGTTATCTTTGTGAATTCAGAGATGAGCTTGACAGGAGAAATATGCCAAACCGTACAGATGATAATTGGTACGGGTACGGACGCAGTCAGAGTATTCGGCGGTTTACAGGAGGAGAACACCTGATTTGGCCGGTTCTTTCACTGGATTCAAATTATGTTTATGACAATGAGATGGTGGTTTTCACAGGCGGAGGAAATGGACCGTTTTACGGCCTGGCACTTAAAAAGGGAATAAAGGAATCTGTTTTTTATATTCAGGCGGTCTTAAATCACAGGATTATGGAACTGCTGGTTAAAAATAAGGCAAGTATGTTCCGCGGCGGATACTATTCTCACGGTAAGCAGTATATTGCAGAGCTTCCTGTTTATAAGATTGATTTTACAGATGAAGGGGACCGACGGGTTCATGAAGATATAGTTTCCCATGTAAAAATGATAATGGAACTGTCACAAAAGAAAGCTCAGGCAGGTAATCATGCGGAGGGGAAGGTATTACAAAGGGCCATAGAAGTCCGGCAGCAGGAACTGGACCGGCTGATAGAAGGTATATACGGGGTTGAGGTGCCGAAAGCGGAGGAGTAAAATGAAGGCCATAGATGGTTATAACAAACTCAGAGGAGGGTACTATACGCCTTCTGCTATTTCGAAATTTATTACAGAATGGGCAATCAGGAGCAGTGTAGATACCGTACTTGAGCCAAGCTGCGGTGATGGCAGTTTTCTGGAAGCGGCAGTGGAACGCATACAAACTCTGGGAGGAGACAGCGCTCAGATCCGGAATCTTATTACAGGCGTTGAATTAGATGAAACAGAAGCGGATAAGGCAAGAGAATTCGGAACCGATGTTTATACGGGAGATTTTTTCGGGTTTTATCGTGCAGAGATTGAAGACAGAAAGCAGTATGATGTGGTAATCGGCAATCCGCCGTTTATACGATATCAGAATTTTGATGAAAAATATCGGGAAACAGCTTTTGATTTAATGGAAAAGCATGGTTTTCACCCCAATCGTCTTACGAATATCTGGCTGCCTTTTCTGGCTTTATCATGCAAAGCTTTAAAGCCCAGCGGGCGCATCGGGATGGTAATTCCTGCGGAGTTGTTTCAGGTTGATTATGCGGCGGAAATGAGAATGTTTCTGAGTACATATTTTGAATGTCTGACATTGATTACATTCAGACAGCTTGTATTTGATGATATTCAGCAGGAAGTTATCCTTTTGCTGGGTGAGAGGAAATCTACCCGAAAGGGTATTCGTGTTCTGGACTTAACCGGACTTCAGGATCTGACCTCTCAGGGAACAGTTTGTATGAATACGGCAGAAGTCAAAAATCTGCATCATAGCAAAGAAAAGTGGGTGAAATATTATCTTACAAAAGAAGAACTGGATTTGCTGGAGAAACTGTCTGCAGATGAAAGGATTAGCGATGCAACGGAATTATATGAAGTTAATGTAGGACTTGTAAGCGGGGAAAATTCCTTTTTTCTTATGAATGAAGATACCGTTAAAAAGAGGAACCTCTCATCAGTCGTAAGACCGATTATCGGAAGGTCAGATCAGGTCAAAGGCATTGTTCTTTCCGAGACCGATTATTCCCAATTGGTGAAGGCGGGAAAAAAGGTGTTTTTCTTTGAACCGGGAGACAGACCGGTAGACCAGATGGATGAAAGTGTACAAAAGTATATTCGTTGGGGTGAAACACAGGGATTCAATCAAAATTATAAATGCAGAATTAGAAAATGCTGGTATCACGTAAATCAATCCTGGCGTGCGGATGCATTTTTGATCAGGCAGGCGAATTTATATCCCAAGATGATTTTGAATAAAAAAGAGGCGCTGGTTACAGATACGCTTCATAAAGTTAAATTTTTGGAGGGGATTAACGGAGAAGCGGTGGCGGCGGCCTTTCTTAATACATATACACTGGCTCTCGGGGAAACACTGGGGCGGAGTTATGGCGGTGGCGTGCTGACCTTTGAACCCGGCGAGATGCGCAGAGTAAGGATTCCGATGATCAATGCGGAAACGCTGGATATAGGATGTATGGATCAATGGCAGAGGGAAGGGCAGTATGATCGAATATTGGCGTATACGGATGAAATTTTGCTGAGGCAGGGTCTGGGCCTTTCCAGCCATGAAATTTCTGTACTTCATTCTATATGGGAAAAAATGCGGGACAGGCGAATGGCACGTTACGGTTCACATACAATGGCACGAAAGAATTCTACATTTTAGAAGATTGTGATTGAGAAATATTGTTATAACAGATATAATTGATTCAGTCAACAAGACAGGATAATTTTGTGAGTTGTGCAAAAGGTAATAGAGAGGTACGATTCTTATATGGATAAGAGTACATCATTTCGCAAAATTGTCATCATAGGCTACGGCAAGGTGACAGGCGAAGTATTACAGTATGTATATGATAACAAAAAGGAATACGGGTATGACATGGCCTTTATCGAGCATGAAATCCACCCGTTCAGCATTACGGAGAAAATCTGCAGCGAAAACAATATTCCTTTCCGGAGTATTACCGGTAAAAAGGAACTGGCAGCCGCGCTCGATCAGCTGACGGAGAAGACGCTTATTATCAGCGCCAGCAATAATTTCCTGTTTCCGGCGTCGCTGGTGGACAAGCCCCATATTACGATCATTAATTTTCACAATGCGCTTTTGCCCGACTATCCCGGCAGGAATGCCCCCGCATGGGTTATCTTCGCGGGAGAAAAAGAGACGGGGATTACCTGGCATTATGTGACGGCAGGTGTGGACGAAGGGAATATTATTATCCAGAAACGCTGCAGGATCACGGAAGACATGAAGGCTTATGAGTTGACGGAACAGCTTATGGATCTTGCCGGGGAAGCTTTTCGGGAGAGTTTCGCAGATCTTATGGCAGAGTGTGTGAAGGCAAGAGAACAGGGATTTGCCAAAGACCGCAGGATGTATCGTTCCTGTGAAGTTCCGGGGGACGGCCATTTTGAGCTGACGGACAGGCCGGAGGATATTTACCGTCTGCTCCGAAGCGTGGATTACGGCAAAAACGATATTTTTCCGCCGGTGAGGACTGTCATAGACGGACAGGAGGCGGAGATTCTCAGGTATCGTAAGATTTCAGCGGACAAAGCGGAGTCGGAGAAGGCCGGCGGACAGGAAGAGAAAGGATTCCGATATCTGCCGCTGGGGGAGAATACGGCTTTAAAGTTAAAATATACAGTAGCTGAAAGGAGAAGAAAGTAAATGGAAGAGAAAATTCTGGAAATTTTAGGAGAACATTGCGAGGAAGCGCTTGATTATGACGGCGACAGCATGATGGAGGACGGGATCATTGACTCTTTTACTGTCATCAATGTCATCAGCGATATTGAAGATGAATTTGATATTGAAATTGACGCAAAATATGTTATAGCGGAGAACTTCAAGAATAAAGAAGCGATCATTGCGCTGGTGCAGAAGTTGTTGGAGGAATAAATGCAGTTTACATCATATGCCTTTATTATACTCTGGGCGGTCACGTTTTCGTTGTATTATCTTCTGCCGAAAAAGACGCAGTGGTATGTACTGCTTGCCGGGAGCGTGGTGTTCTATATAGCCGGACTTAAAGGTTTTCCGGCCGGGCTTCTGCTGACAGGAATAACGACTTACGGCTGCGGGCTGTATCTGAAGAGAAATCTTTTGCAGGAGAGGGACGGACTTGGCCGGTGCAGTGACAAAGAGAGCAAAAAGTCGCTGAAAGCGGTATACCAAAAGAAAAGAAAGAGAGTCCAGAGTCTCTATATTATATTTAATCTGGGACTGCTGGTATTTTATAAGTATGCAGTGATTGCACTGCCTGTCATTAGAGAACTGACCGGTTCGCAAGGGGGATTTCTGGAAAATGTGATGATGCCCCTTGGTATTTCTTTCTATACGTTAACGGCAATCAGTTATGTGATTGATGCGGGGAGAGAAAACTGTGAAGTGGAGACTGATTTCTTAAAGGTCATGCTGTTTCTGGCCTGGTTCCCGTCGGTGACACAGGGACCCTTTAACCGCTTTGCACAGATGAAGGAGCAGTTTGAAAAGGAGCATGTCTTTCAATATGACAGAATGCTTCGCGGTATACAGCGGTTTGTCTGGGGCGCGTTCAAGAAGATGGTAATTGCGGACCGTCTTGGCTTTTTTGTGGACAGGGTGTACGGAATGGAATCATCCGCTGTTGCGGGAAGCATTTATGCCTGCGCTACGGTTTTCTATATGCTGCAGTTATATGCAGATTTTTCAGGATATATTGACATGGCGGCAGGGATCAGCGAAACATTTGGCATTGTGCTGCCGGATAACTTTAAAAGACCGTATTTCTCGAAGTCGGTGGCGGAGTTCTGGCGCAGATGGCATATTACGCTGGGAACATGGTTTAAAGATTATGTGATGTTTTCTTTCGTGATGTCGGGTGCGGGACGTAAGATTTCCAGGGCATGTAAAAACAAATGGAACGGTATGGGACGACAGGTCGTGCCGATCATGGGAACCATGCTTGTCTGGTTTTTTACGGGAATCTGGCACGGCAGAACGGTGAGCTATATGCTGTGGGGCGTTTATTATGGCGTGATCATGAGCGCTTCCCTTATTTTAGAGCCGGCATTTGCGGCATGGAAGGAAAAGTTCCATATGAAAGATGGCAAAGTATGGGGATTTTTCTGTATGGTGCGGACATGGCTTATTGTGTTTGCGGCGGATGTGCTGATCAGGAGTGAGAGTCTTTCGCAGGCGGGGGCGGTATATGCGTCTTTTGTGACAAGACTGCATCCGGGAAAGCTGCTTTCCGGGGAGATTACATCCTACGGGTTGAATAAATACGACTTTATTCTGCTTTTTGTCGTTTTGCTGTTCTGGCTGGCGGTTTCCATTCTGGAAGAACGGGGAAAAGATGTGAGGACTTATCTCGCACAGCGTCCGGTGCTTGTCAGATGGCTGTGCTATTATGGAATCGTTCTGCTTTTGCTGATGACCGGAATCTACGGCGGCAGTTACGATACGGCGGTGTTTATGTATCAGAGTTTCTAGTACAACGAACCATTCATATTCGTTGTGCCGGTTACGGTGTATAGGAGTTTTAAATGAGAAAAATTGTTTTTCACCTGAATTGTCTGGAACAGGGTGGAGCAGAGCGGGTGGTCACGAATCTGGCCAACTGGTTTGCAAAAGAAGGATATCAGGTTATCATTGCCACGGAATGGTACGGTGATCATGAATTTCAGATTGATCCGGCGGTAAGGCGGGTTCATGTTGGGCTGCGGGAGGGCGATGACAAAAAGCATCGCCTTGTTCAATTTATGCTGCGTGTCAAATATCTGCGAGCCATTCTGCGGGAAGAAAAACCGGATATCCTCATTCCTTTTGCCAGAAAAGCCTTGTACAGAGGGCTGATGGCGGCCTATTTCATGAAGCTTCCGGTACTGATCTCCATCCGCACGGATCCGGCCGGGCATTATGAAGAGAAATCGGATAAGATACAGATTCCGCTGTTATTTCCGCGGGCGGACGGGTGTGTTTTCCAGACGGAGGGAGCCAGAGATTTCTTTGCTCCGCGGCTGCAGAAAAACTCAAGAATTATTTTAAACCCTATCAATGAGAAATATATCGGCGTGCCGAAGCCGGAAAAACGAAGCAAGACTGTGGTACAATCCGGCAGACTGGTGGATTTTAAAAATCAGCCCATGCTGATCCGGGCTTTTGTCAATGTGCACGAGAAGCATCCGGACTATGAGTTGAAGATATACGGCGGGGATTCTTTTGACGGCACCAGGGAAATTCTGGAAGGACTGATCCGGGAATTTGATGCCGGATCTTATATTCATCTGATGGGTGCCAGCGACAGTCTGGAAAAAGAACTGACGGATGCGGCGGTGTTTGCCTTTACCTCTGACTGGGAAGGACTTCCCAACGCTTTATTGGAGGCTATGGCGCTGGGGCTGCCTGTGGTGGCCACGGACTGTCCCTGTGGCGGGCCCCGCACGATTATGACAAACGAGGTAGACGGACTGCTGATTCCCATAAAAGATCAGGAGGCCCTGGAAAAAGGGATTAACCGGCTGATCGAGGACAGGGATCTGGCGGAGCGGCTGGGAAATGAGGCACGCCGGATCGCTGAGCGGGCCGGCAGCCGGGCGGTTTTTGAACAGTGGCGGGATTATATTGAAGAACTGTGCGGGTCAGCCAGATCGTGAAGGCTGCAGAAGGTCTTCGGGCGGAATGAGGAGAACGGATCGGTATGAAATGGAAGCAGTATATGGAAAAAGCAGATTGGGGAAAGTGCAGGCGGGGAGCGGCAACAGCGCTCAACTGTCTTCTGATTTTCCTTATGGTATCTGTCATCACGGCGGGCGCGGGATACACGGTGCTTCTGGGAGACGATTTTACCCACGGCGTTCGGGTGGGCGTTTTTCATGCTTCCCTGCCCCGGTATTTTGCCGCTTCTCTGCAGTATATGAAAGAAATTTACCTGGACTGGCAGGGGACATATTTTGCCATGTTTATTCAGGCGTTTTTGTCGCCGATTAATAATTTCGGGATGGGACAGCTTCGGGCAGTGATGATGGGGAATGCGCTTTTCTTCTTTGGTGCGCTGTTACTGCTGGTATGGAATGTGCTGGGATTCGCGTTGCAAGAGCGGAAAATGCTGCATTTGCGGTTGACGGTTTTTACGCTGGTGCTTTTCGGCGTGCTGAACGGGCAGATTTTTACAGAGATTTTTTTCTGGTTTTCCGGGGCAACGGCCTACGGGATTCCTTTTTCCGTAATGCTGCTCTCGGTTTCTTTTTTTCTGATGGCCAACAGGGCGGGAGTTACTAAACGGAAAAAATTTGTCTTCACGGCAGTATCGGCGGTTACGCTGTTTCTTGCGTCAGGCGGATCGCTGACGGTGACAGGGACGGGATGTTATCTGGCTGTCTTACTGAGTCTTGGATTTTATCTTGCTTCGGGCAGGATTTCCTGGGGCAATCTCTGTATTACCGCCGCGGGTATTGCAGGCGCGCTGATCAATGCAGCGGCGCCGGGGAACTTTTCCCGGCATACGGAGACAGCGGGTGAGAGCCTGCTTTTGCTGAAAGCCATGAAGTGGTCGGTAAAAAATGTGCTGGCAGAGACACAGCGTCTTGCAGAAAGTCCGTTTTTTGCTGTGCTGATTCTGAGTATGATCTTTGTGGGCATCTATCTTTCCGGGAAGCTGGGAGAAAAGCTGGCGGCATACACGTTTGTGAGCGTGCTTTCACTTTTTACGGGAATTGTCACGGCTTTTCCGGTGGCGGTGGGATACAGCGGGCCTTATTTTCCCAACCGCTGTTGCTTTATACTGGACGTGGTGCTGGTGGTGACGCTGTTTAATCTTGCGGTGCTGACCGGTTGTGTGCTGGACAGATGGGGCGGACTGCGTGAGAACCGCAGTGCCTGTGCAGTTCTTGCGGTGGTGCTTCTGACAGCGGTTCTATTGTCGCCGGCATCACTTGCAGATTCTCCGGTGATGACGGTATCCCGGTCACTGCGCAGCGGAAGCTACAGCGAATATTATGAGGCATGTACGGCATTGTATGATTATCTGGAAAACTGTGAGGAGACGGATGTGGTGCTTGAAATGCCGGAATATATAGAAAACTTTGAGTGCTTTTATCTGGACGAAGACGAGAATGCATGGGTGAATCAGGGGCTTGCGCAGTATTATCACAAGGATTCGGTGAAACGGAAGGCAGAGTGAAGCCGAAGGCTGAAACTGTTATAAGGTGGGGAATCCTTAGCGGAAATAAACTTGTCGCCGCCGCTGACAGCGTATATAATAGGAAAAGGAGCACAACAGCAGGCTTGCGGTTCTCATAGGTATCAGATACAGACAGAACAGCCGTGAAACCGGAAAAAGCATAAACGGCGGGAGAGGGAGAGAAATATGTTTTCATACGATGACTACAGAGAAATCATCAGGATTATAAAATCTACGGGACGGCATTGCAGTTACGCGGAGGCTTTGGGCAAGGATAATTTTGTTATCATGCGTCATGATGTGGAATACAGCGTGGAGAGAGCATACCAGATGGCGAAGGTGGAGCAAAGCATGGATTTTGTGTCTACGTTTTTCTTTCAGTGGACAAACAACACCTACAACATCCTTTCCAGAAGAAATATGGACATGATCAAAGACATGCACGAGAGAGGACAGCATATCGGTTTGCATTTTGCACTGAACGGTATGACGGATATGCAGCAGATCCGTAAGCGGATTCAGATGGAGATTGATATCTTAAGTGAAATGTTCGGGTTTGAGATCACAGAATTTTCGATCCACAGGCCATCCAAGGATGTGCTCCGGGAAAATATCAAGCTGGATGGCATTCTCAATGCATATCAGGATGACTTCTTCACCTTTGCGGATAAGATCAGCGAGAGCACCACGCTAACGGTCAAATATATGTCCGATGCCAATCATATCTGGCGTTATGGTTATCCGGATGAGGCTAACATTACAGGATACGACAAGGTGCAGATTCTCGTGCATCCTTTTGCCTGGAGTAAGAAGGGTGGCGGTAACTTCGATAATTACAGAGATCTGCTGCAGGAGAAATATATAGAAATGGTGGAATCTGTAGATAATGAGTGTAAGGACTTCGGAGAGTATAAGGAATACTTTTTAGAGAAAATTGTGCGGTAAGGTTAACCGGGTGGGCGTGTCAGGGAGGCGGCGGGCGCGCGATTTTAAAAAGCAGTATTTATGGTGAGCTTTACAGAGGGACTTTCGGGTACAGAGATCAGGTGCAGGGATCAGGACAGAGCAGCGGCAGCGCCGGGCATAGGCTGTCATGGATAGGTGATAAGAAACGATGTGTGGAATATGCGGATATATCAGCAAACGGAATATAACGCTTGAGCAGTTGACGGCTATGAACGATACTATGTATCACAGAGGGCCGGACGACAGCGGTGCGGAAATTTATGAGATGTCAGAGGGCTGGCAGGTGGGATTTGCGCAGCGAAGGCTGTCGATCATGGATCTGTCGGCGCTGGGGCATCAGCCCATGCACTCGGCAGATCAGCGGGTTTCCGTGGTATATAACGGTGAGATTTATAATTTTCAGGAACTGAAAGAAGAATTGGCGGACTATCCCTTCCGGTCCAACTGTGACACGGAAGTCATCATAGCCGCCTATTTAAAATGGGGCATACAGTGTGTGGAGCGGTTTAACGGGATGTTTGCCATCGCACTTTATGACAGGGAAACACAGGAGGTCTGTCTGATCCGCGACCGGATCGGCAAGAAGCCGCTCTATTATTGGTACGAAGACGGAAATCTGGTGTTTGCTTCGGAATTGAAGCCTATTATGGAATGTCCGGGATTTACGGGACAGATCGAAGGACGTGTATTGTCACGGTACCTGTTCCAGCAGTATATCAATGCGCCGGAGAGTATTTATGAGCATGTATACAAGGTGGAACCGGGTACGGTCCTGCGCTTTTCCAAAGGGAATTTTCGTTTCTGGAAGTACTGGGATGTCAAACAGGTATATGCCGAAGCGCAGAGGCGCCGGATTCAGGATTACGGCGAGGCGAAAGAACAGCTGAAAGAGGCGCTGAAGAAATCAGTAAAGTCCAGGATGATTGCCGATGTGCCATTAGGCTCTTTCCTCAGCGGCGGCTATGATTCTTCTCTAATTACTGCGATTGCGCAGGAGTGTGCGGACAGCCCGGTGAAGACATTTTCCATCGGTTTTCATGAGGAAAAATATAATGAGGCAAAATATGCCCGTGCGGTGGCGGATCATCTGGGCACCAGGCATACGGAGCTTTATATTGATGAGCGGGATATGTTTGACCTGGTGGAGAGCATCCCGAAATATTATGACGAGCCCTTTGCGGACAGCTCCGAGATTGCTACGATGATGGTGTCGAAACTGGCCAGAGAGCAGGTGACGGTGGCTCTTTCGGGTGACGGCGGCGACGAGTTTTTCTGCGGCTACAATATCTATGAAAATGTGGCGCAGGCACAAAAGCTGGACAGGCTTGGAGGCATGGTGTACGGTCTGTGTCATATGCCTGTGCTGAAACAGATGCATATGATGGAGAAGCTTCCTTTCAAGGTACGGGTAATTGCCGGAAACAGGGAGAAGGAGAGCAAGACACAGTTTGGTGCGGGAAATTATCTGACCAGGGCGAAAGCAATGGTCAAGGCCGGCGAAGGAGTCAGAGAGCCTTTGCCGATCCATTATCTGACGGAGAGCTCTTATCATGTAAATGACTGGCAGATCAGGAGAATGCTGCTGGATATGGACACTTATCTTCCCGGCGATATTCTCTGCAAGGTGGACCGGGCATCCATGAAATACTCTCTTGAGACACGATGTCCGATTTTAGATACAGATGTTATGGAATTGTCTTATCGGATTCCCCATGGATTCAAATATGCCGGCGGGGATAAGAAACACATCCTGAAAGACATCGCCTACGACTATATTCCGAAGGAACTGCTTGAGAGACCTAAAGTGGGATTTGGTGTTCCGCTGGACAAATGGCTTCGCGGTCCTTTAAAAGAACAGCTGTTAGATTACGGCAGTTACGATTTCTTGAAAAGGCAGAATATTTTTGATGCGGCGTATGTGTCAAATATGATCGGGGAGTATATCAAAACCGGTGATGCCGGTCCGGCGACAGGAGCTAACTACTCGAAACTGACATGGTCGTTTTTCGTTTTCCAACAGTGGTATCAGACTTATCATGCCGGAAAAATATGATTGCGTAACCTGTGAAATTCGATAAAAAATAAAATAACAACGTATTTTTGTGATTTTTGTGGGAATAAGCGGTCAGATAACAGGATAAATTGTCGATACAATTTGAAAAGCAAAAATAAAGTCTAATTTAATAATATATAGAAATTTTGGAGATTTTGCAGGAAAAAACCAAGAAAAATTGCATAATAAGGGTTTTTTAATACGAGAATGAAGGATTTTATTCAAAAGACATGAAAAAAGTCGAAGAAAAAAAACACATTGCTTTTTATATCGGGTCGTTGCACAAGGGTGGAGCCGAAAGAGTCTTTGTAAATCTGGCGGATTTTTTTTTGAAGGAAGGATATCGGGTGACTATGGTCACCCAATATAAATATCCTGACGAGGAAGAATACAGACTGCCGGAACAGGCCGGAAGAGTACTTTCGGATCTGACGGAAGATGAATTAAGTAACAGCCGTATCGTTAATTTCTTCCGGCGGCTGAAAAAGCTTCACCGGATCTGGAAGCGGGAAAAGCCGGATCTGGTTCTCTCCTGTATTGGCAAAAATAATTTCATGACAGTTGTTACGACAATGCTTACGGGAACGAAGCCGGTGGTATCTGTGGTAGGGGAAGCGAAGGAAGAATATCCGGGCAGGCTGATGAAGGGACTTGCGAATCTTCTTTTTCCTCTGGCGGCGGGAATTATATTGCAGACGGAACGATCCAGATATTTTTTTAACAGGAAGATACAGAAACGGGCGGTCGTTCTGCCTAACTCTCTGAATCCTGATTTTATCCGGCTGCGGTACGAGGGAGAGCGGGAGAAGCGGATCCTGGCGGTGGGACGGCTGGATGCCAACAAGAATCATGAAATGATGCTGCGGGCTTTTGCTGCGGTTAAGGACAGGTATTCTGAGTATACACTGACTATTTACGGTGAGGGAGAACTGCGGAAGGATCTGGAAAGTCTGGCGGAGGAACTTGGAATTTCTGACCGTGTATTTTTGCCGGGTGTGATTCCGGATGTGGCGAAGCAGCTTGAGAAGGCATCCCTTTTTCTGCTCACTTCCTATTCTGAAGGTGTGTCCAATGCCTTGATTGAGGCTCTGGCCACCGGACTGCCGGTGATTTCTACGGATGTGCCCAGCGGCGGCACGGTGGAACTGATGACAGACGGTGTAAACGGGCTGATTATTCCGGCCGGAGATGTTCACAGGCTGGAAACAGCCATGGACAGGCTGCTGGGCGATCCGGCTTACGCAGAAAAACTTGGCCGGGAGGCGGCCGGGATCCAACAGCGTCTGGCGCCGGAGCGGGTGAACCGCCTGTGGAAGGAATATTTTGAGAAGATTATGACGGGCGTCTGAGAGCGGTGAACTGTGGGACACACTGTAAGCAGTGTATATACAGGCAAAGGAAGACACCAGAGAGGAGGAATCTGATGAAAAGGAACACAATACGGGTCATAGTGCAGATTGTCGGATTCCTGACAGGTTTTCTGATTTTACTGACTCTGGTATCTTATATGGTACGAACCAACGGGGATGTGAAAGACCGCTTTGCCGGTTTTTACGCGGAAAAGAAGGATTCTCTGGATATTGTAATGATCGGTTCCAGCCCTGTCTTTCCATATTATGCGGCGCCCAAACTGTGGGGCGAGAGAGGAATCAGGATGTATCCTCTTTCTTCCAATATGCAGCGCCCCATTGCCATGAAGTATCTTGTGGAGGAAGCGGAGAAGACGCAGTCTCCTGCATTGTATATTTTCGAAATGCGGATGTTTACCATAGAAGATGAGGGATTGCGGGAGAACATGGCGTATACCCGTGGCGTGACGGATAATCTCCGGTATTCAGCGCTGCGGAACAAAACGATACAGGCGATGGTGCCGGAGGAAGATGAGGAAGGGCGGATCACCTATTATCTGGATATCATGAAGTATCACACCAACTGGAAAATGCTGGCGCTTCCGTCGGAGTGGGCCAATATGACCTACCGGAATGCCCATCCCCTTAAGGGATATACCTTTAAGGACGAAGTCGGCCCGCAGCCCATGCCTGACTGCGGCGGCGCCGGGGGGACGCAGCCCATTCCGGAGGAACAGGAAAAATATCTCCGGGAACTGCTCTCGTATCTGAAAACGGAAGGGCACGATGCTCTGTTTATCGTTTCACCCTACGGGGAAAACAGGGACGAGCAGCAGATGTATAATTATATAGAAGAAATCCTTTCGGCGGAAGGGTATCCTTTTCTGAATATGAACAATTATTATGAAGAGATCGGGATCATTTTTGAGGAGGATTTTGCCGATTACGGCAGCCATACGAATGCCATCGGGGCAGATAAATGCACCGGATTTCTGGCGGATTACCTGCAGGAGCATTATAACTTTGCGGACCGGCGCACAGAGGCGGGAAATGAGTCCTGGGACCGGGCTTACGAGTTGTGGAAAGGCCAGATGGAAAGGGCAGGAGAGACGATACGGGACAGGATTGCAAGAGAAGAGTATGCAGTGATCGAGGAGGAGTAGGCTCCTTTTGGTTATAACGCGTGCGGACTGGTTGTGGTGCCGGAAGCAGTACAGTGATGGCAGACATGATACAGCAGAAAGGAAAAAACAATGTGCGGGATTGCCGGCTTATGTAACTGGGGAGACGGATGGCAGAGGAATATCGGGCGGATGAATGAAAAAATGTATCATCGCGGGCCGGATGCCGGCGGCGTCTGGGCCTCTGAGGACCACAGTGTGGTGCTGGGGCACAGGCGTCTTTCCATCGTTGACCTGACACCTTCCGGGGCTCAGCCTATGGAATCTCATAACGGTCGATATGTTATTGCTTTCAACGGAGAAATATACAATCACCGCATGATTCGGGACAGGCTGATCCGGGAGAAGAAGGTGATGGACTTCAGGGGAACATCCGACACAGAAGTGCTCCTGGAAGCAGTATCAGCATACGGATTTAAGGAAACGCTTGTTATGGCCAAGGGTATGTTTGCCATTGCAGTGTATGATAAAAAGGAACACATGTTATTGCTCGCCCGCGACAGGGTCGGCGAGAAGCCGCTTTATTATGGATATGTTGGAAAACAGCGGTTTGTGTTTGCCTCGGATCTGAATTCCATTGCGGCAGTGGACGGGTTTGACAATCCCATTAACAAGGGTGTGTTAAAAAATTATTTCCGTTATGGATATATACCGGCTCCTTTTTCCATATATGATAAAATCTATAAACTGGAGCCTGGAAAGATGCTGACGGTGAAAGCCCCTTTTCAGGAACATGCAGAAGAGACTTACTGGTCTATGGCAGAGAAGGCCGTTCAGGGGCAGTCTGATCTTTTCAGAGGAAGTGAAGAGGAGGCGGCGGACGAGCTGGAACGTCTGCTACGGGAGGCGGTCCGCGGACAGATGGAGGCGGATGTGCCGGTGGGCGCTTTTTTGTCTGCCGGTATTGACAGCAGTACGGTGGTAGCTCTCATGCAGTCTTTGAGCGGCAGGAAGGTGCGCAGTTTTACCATCGGCATGTGGGACGGGAAATTCAACGAGGCCGATGCGGCGAAAGAAATTGCAGCACATCTGGGCACGGAGCATACGGAGCTTTATATTACGGAAAAGAATGCCCAGGCGGTGATTCCGCAGTTGTCCGGAATGTTCGGGGAGCCTTTTGCGGATTCTTCCCAGATTCCCACTTATCTGGTGAGCAGGATGACCAGGGAGCATGTGACGGTTTCTCTCAGCGGTGACGGCGGTGATGAACTGTTTTGCGGGTATAACACATATGGTTCTCTGGACAGGATTTGGAAGAAAACAGGACGGATTCCTTATGCGCTCCGCAGACCTGCAAGTATGCTGCTGGATGCGGCAGGCAGGAGAAAGGGTGGCGGCGGAAACGGGGCGATGGCTGTACGGGCAAGACTTTTGGGCGCGAGGAGCATCGAAGACATGTATCTGCGGTCTGAGATCGGAGAAGGATTTGAGATCGTGAAGGATACGGATGGCAGAGAATGCCTTACGATTATGGATACCTATCAGGCCGGAATGCTGGCGGAGCCGCAGCATAACCTGATGTTGATGGATCTTTTGATGTACCATCCTGATGATATTTTAAACAAGGTTGACAGAACGGCGATGGCGGTCTCACTGGAAACGAGGGTGCCTATGCTGGACAGGGATGTGGTGGAGTTTGCCTGGCGGCTTCCTATTTCTTATCGGAGAGAGGCGGGAGTAACAAAGAAGATTCTGCGGGATGTGCTTTACCGCTATGTGCCGCGGGAACTGATGGACCGGCCGAAAAAGGGATTCAGCATTCCACTGCATAAGTGGCTGAAGGAGCCTGAACTGCGGGAGTGGGCACAGCATCTCATTGACAGGGATACTTTGAACCGGCAGGGGCTTCTTGATGCAGATGTGGTCTGGCGGCTGTGGGAGGACTTTATCGAGCGGGACATCTGGCGCGTACAGATTTGGTATATTCTGATGTTTCAGGAGTGGATGAGAGTATGAAAATATTAGACCGGTATCATCCTGCCCGAATCTCGATCGGGCAGCAGACCGATGTGATCTCGGTTATCGTAACTGCATACAATATTTCCGAATATATTGAACGGGGTGTGAACTCCATCCGGGCACAGACCTATCAGAATCTGGAAATCATCGTGGTGGACGACGGTTCCACGGATGCAACGGGGGAAGTCTGCGACCGGATTGCCATGAAGGACGGACGTGTGCGGGTGATCCACAAGGAGAACGGCGGCCCGGCGGAGGCGAGAAACGTGGGCACTGCACAGGCCCGTGGACGCTACATCGGCTATGTGGACGGTGACGACTGGATCGATCCGGACATGTATGAGAAGATGCTGGGCGCGCTGAAAGAGCAGCAGGCGGATATCGCGGTCTGCCGTTACCGGCAGGTATATAAAACCCATACCGAGGATCAGTCGGTGGACAGGGTCGTGCTTTTTGAAGGCCAGGAAGCATTGCAGTATTATGTGCAGGAGACGAAAGAATACGCGATTCAGAATGCGGCATGGAATAAACTGTACAGAAGGGAAATTCTGACGGATATCCGTTTTCCTGTGGGGAAATGGTACGAGGATATCATGTTTGCAACAATGGCGCTTGGCTGTGCCCGCCGTTGTATTTACCTTGACACCGCCTGTTATAACTATATAATAGACAGAGAGGGAAGCATCATGAATACGCAGATCAATCCGCGCACTTTTACGGACCAGATCCCCGCATATTATGAGAAGACGAAGTTCCTTAAGGAACTGGGGAGACAGGATCTGGCTGATATTCATGATTATTTTTTGTACAAAAGGCTGCTTCTTTTCTATAATCAGCTTTACTGGTCCGATCTGCCGGACAGGGATGCTTATGTGGAGCAGATCGTGCAGATCATACAGGAGCAGAAGGACAATTACGCAAAAGCGTATGGCTGTTCCATAGCCGATCCGCGGGATTATAAGAAGATGAAGCTTTTTTTAAGATCACCGTTTGTCTACCGCTGTAAGATCCGGCTGGAGGAGCGGGTGATCATTCCGCTGAAAGTGAAGGTCAAGAGGATTATCGGTAAATGATTATCATACAGTTAGCAGGCGGACTGGGCAACCAGATGTTCCAGTATGCCCTGTATTTGCAATTGAAAAGTCTGGGCAGGACAGTCAGGATGGATGATGTGTCGGGGTTTGTGCAGGATGCACAGCGCAAACCGGCGCTGGCGCCTTTCGGGATCAGTTATGAGCGTGCTTCCAGACAGGAACTGGAACAGATGCTGGATGCGTCCATGCTCCCGTGGAACAGAGTGCGCAGGAAGCTTTGCGGCAGGAAGAAGAAAGCCTATTTTGAGGTGGATAAGCGTTATAAGCCGGAAATCATGGAATGGGATGACATTTATCTGGAAGGCTACTGGCAGACCGAGAAATATTTTCAGGCGGTGTCGGAGGAAGTACGGCAGGCATATGATGTGGACAGACTGCTTCAGCATCCGGGCATGACGCGCATGGAACCGGGAGACGGAATCCGGCCGGCAGAGAACTGGCTTGCAGACATCACATCCACCCGGTCCGTCAGCGTGCACATCCGCAGAGGGGATTATCTGCTGCCAGAGAATGAGACGTTGTTCGGGAGTATCTGCACGGAAGAATATTATCGGGTGGCAATGAAGATGATGAGACAGGAACACCCGGACTGCAGGTTTTATTTTTTTACAAATGATAAAGAATGGGTGCGGGGATGGCTTGACGGCATCGGGGAAGAAGGAAATATAGTAGAGACCGGTGAGACAAATGATTACATCGAATTTGCCCTTATGAGCAAATGCAGGCATCATATACTGGCCAACAGCAGTTTCAGCTGGTGGGCCTCCTATCTGAATAAAGATCCGGCCAAGACTGTACTGGCGCCTGACCGGTGGCTGAACGGGTGGGACTGTGAAGACTTTTACCGGCAGGATATGCGCCGGGTGGCGGCGGAGCCGTATAGGACGGACAAACATGACATGCAGAGGGAAGTGTGAGCAGCGGTTTGTGCGGAATGTGAAAGGAATTAATCATACATGAGCAAACAGGAAGTTGGGGAAGATAATAGAGAGAAAAAGATCACATTGCTCCACAAAGTCAGTTATCTGTTCGACAGAAGGCAGAAGCGGCAGCTTGTGGGTCTGGGCGTGCTGATCCTGATCGGCGGCCTGCTGGAAACGCTGGGCGTATCGCTGCTTCTGCCGGTGGTAAGTGCATTTATGGATCCGGAAGCCATCATGGAAAATGAACTGGTGGGAAAGATTACGGCGGCGCTTGGCATTCAGACGAGTAAACAGCTGATCATTTATATGCTGGTGGTACTGATCGCACTCTATGTATTTAAGAATACCTATCTGCTGTTTTTGACCTATGTGCAGAATACCTTTGTGACACGTAACAGAAACCGCATGATCAGCCGGGTGATGCGGGAATTTCTAAACCGTCCCTACGAGGACTATCTGGGTGCGGACATTCCCACCGTTTTTCGACTGACGGACAGCGATATCCCCAATGCTTTTCAGTTGATTCTTGTGATGATACAGATGATCACGGAAATCGTTGTGGCAGTTTCCCTGTGCATTGTACTTGTGCTGACAAGTCCTCTGTTGTGCCTTTTTATTGTGACCATCTTTTTGGGAATGACACTTATTATCACGAAAAAGCTCAAACCTCGGCTGAACAGGATCGGGCACAGAAACCAGACGATCCAGTCGCGGATCGCCAAGTGGCGGATCCAGTCAATTTACGGATTGAAAGATGTGAAGGTGCTGCACAGAGAGGAATTTTTTGTGCGCAATTATTATGAAAGCGGTGCCATCGGTGCGAATGTGGCCAGAAATTATGCGGTTCTCAACAATCTGCCGCGGCTTATGATCGAGACCATTTTTATGGCTTCCATGTTTCTTTTTATTCTGTTATATATGCTGCGGGGCGGGGATATAACCGTGCTGGTACCGCAGCTTACGGCTTTTGCGATGGCGGCGGTTCGTATGCTGCCCGGCATCAACCGGATCAACACCTATCTGTCCGAGATCGCATACGCCCAGCCATGCCTGGATTATCTGTATGATAATCTGAATGAGAGCATGAAAATGGACGTCAACGGCAGCGTGACAGGACTGGACGGCAAAACCGGGGAACAGAAACCGGAACTTACGCTGCAGGACAGGATCGTGCTGGATCATATTACCTATGCTTATCCGAACACGGACAAGAACATTTTTACAGATGCTCATATGGAAGTGAAAAAAGGGCAGTCGGTGGGTATCATGGGGCCTTCCGGCGCGGGAAAATCAACAATTGTGGATATTCTACTCGGTCTTTTACACATACAGGGCGGAAGCATTACCTGTGACGGCAGAAATATTTTTGATAATTATCCCTCCTGGCTTGCCAGGATCGGTTATATTCCTCAGTCTATTTATCTGATTGATGAGTCGATACGGGATAATATTGCTTTCGGCATCGACGGGGATAAGATTGACGATCAGCGGATCTGGGAGGTGCTGGAAGAAGCACAGTTGAAAGAATTTGTAGAAGAACTGCCGGAAGGGCTGGATACGACCATAGGTGACAGAGGTGTCAGAATATCCGGCGGACAGCGGCAGCGTCTGGGCATTGCCAGAGCGCTTTACCATAATCCGGAGATACTGGTTTTTGATGAGGCCACGTCAGCGCTGGATAACGATACGGAAAAGGCGGTCATGGATGCCATCAACAGCTTTCACGGCAAAAAAACAATGGTGATCATTGCGCACCGTCTGAACACCATCGCAAAGTGCGATGTGATTTATAAAGTAGAGAATGAGAAGATTACGCGGACGACGTTAGTGCCTGCAGAGCAGGAGAATGCCTGAAATACAGCATTCTCTCAGACAAGCTTGCTTGTCTGGGGCTTGCTTGTCTATAGATTATGAGATTCCGCGGAGCGGAATCATGGGGGTTGGCATGATAGGAATTGAGACACAGGAAGGCTTTGGTCTTGGAAACCAGTTGTTTTTCTATATAACGGCCAGATGTCTGGCGCTGGACAAGGGGTATGAGTTCAGCGTGCTGGATCCGGAGCATTTTGCCAATAACATGCACAGTGACTGCGGCCTGTATTTTATGGATCTGGATATGGGTGTGCCTTCTGTGAAAGAAGATTACCGGAAAATATGGCATGAGAAGGAGACAAGGCTTTTTGCAGGCAATTCCAGGCATGATCTGACGCATGGCGTGTATGTGACGGATGCGGATGCCGGGCTATTTGAAGTTGAGGACGGTACGCTGCTTTACGGCAACCTGCAGGCGGAGGAATATTTTATATCCCATAAAGAAGAGATCAGGAAATGGCTGGCGGTAAAGCCGGAATTTGACTGTAAGGAGTACAGCCGGGACAATCTCTGCATCCTGCATCTGCGGTGCAGCGACTATATGGGCTCGCCGGAGCTTTATCTGCGCAAAAAATACTGGATCATGGGCATGAAGCAGATGAAAAAGATCAATCCGGCCATGGAGTTTATGATTATCACCAATGACGTGAAGGAAGCCGGGAAGCTGCTGCCCGGTATTCCGGCTTATAATTTTGATCTGGCAAAGGATTACAGTGTGTTGAAAAACGCGAAATATCTGCTTCTTGCGAATTCTTCCTTTGCTTATTTCCCGGCTTTTACGAGTGAGACGGTGGAATACATCCTGGCGCCGAAATACTGGGCCAGACATAATGTGTCCGACGGATATTGGGCATCGGAGCAGAATATTTACGAGGGCTGGCACTATATGGACCGCAAGGGCCGGGTGTTTACCGCCGGGGAGTGCAGGCGTGAACTGGCGCAGTATAAGAAAACATCCAGAAAGTATGCCGCAGTGAATGTCCGTCCTTCGGGTATGCGCTTGAAAATGATGGAACTTCACGGACAGTATCTGTATAAGAAAGCCTATCTGTACAAGATTGCCAGAGGGGTGAAGAGACGGTTGAGGAAGCTGGCGGGGAAAGAGTAGAAATTCAGAAAAAGGGCAAGGAAAAAGAAACTCAGGAGAGCAGGAGATCAAGACAGAAACCGATAAAAACAGGGACAAAAAGATAGAAATAGAATTTAGAAAAGACAGAACCGGAAAAGAAGAAAGCATATGAATCAAAAGGCAGTTCGTAAAACAGCAGATGCAGTTAAGAAACGGTGGAGCGAGACAGTATCCTGTCTGGACCGGATTCCCATGAAAAGAATGGCGGTGTATGCCGGTATTCTCTTTGTGCTGTCTTTGATTCCGATCCTGATGCTGGGCAGATATAACGTGATGTGCGTGGACGATTATGATTACGGCAGGCAGGTTCACGATACCTGGCTGGCCACCGGTTCTGTGTGGCGGTCGGTGCAGACTGCCTGGCGGCAGAACATGGAATTTTACCGGGACTGGCAGGGGACATACGTGTCCTGCTTCCTGATGGCCTTATGCCCCATGAACTTCCGATATGATATCGCATATGTTGTGCCAATTCTGATGGTGGGGATGTTTGCAGCGTCAACTTATGTGCTGGGCAGACAGGTGCTTGGCCGGTGGCTTGGTGCAGAGCGGGCGGGCGGCAGCTTTGTGATGTTTATGGTGCTTTTTATGTTTTATCAGGTGATGGAAGCGCCATTTGAGGGAATTTACTGGTATAACGGAGCGACCCATTATGTGCTGATGCAGTCTCTCTGGTTTTTTGCACTGGCGGCGGTTTCGGCCGGTCTGTGGGCACAGAAAAAGTCTAAAGAAGTAATTTGCTGTCTGACGGCATCGGTGCTGGCGGTGATTGTGGGCGGCGGCAATCTGGTGACAGGGCTGCAGGCGGAAATTGTGATGGGAATGCTGGTGCTTTATGCGGTGGTGGTGAAGAGGAAGAAACTTCCTGCTGTGGTGATTCCTTTTGTTACAGGCAGTGTGGGATTTCTGTTCAATATTCTGGCACCGGGCAATCTTCAGCGCAGCAGTCAGGATATGGATACGGGTTATCCGGCACTGCAGGCGGTGGTTCTGTCCTTTTATCATGCGGTGGTGTTTATCATACAGTGGACGCCTGCTTTTGTGATTCTGGTATGGCTGCTTCTTCTGCCGGTTTTGTGGAAGCTGGTAAAAAAATCGGAGCGTTCCTTCCGGCATCCCGTATGGGTGACGCTTGGTGCATTCTGTGTGCTGGCGGCGATGTTCACCCCCACGCTGTTTGCACTTGGTATGGTGGGCTTGTCCAGAGTGGATAATATTATTCAGATGGTTTACTATTTGTGCCTGATTATGGTCACCGCATACTGGCTGGGATATTTTGCCCACAGAGGGGATGCGTCTGAGGCACAGCCGGGCGTGGATGCGGCACACAAGATGCAAGAACAGCCGGACAGGATGGACGGGGGACAGTCATCTATGACGATAGAGATCCGGACATCGGGTCAGCAGCGTGCAGGAGAAACGCTGGGTATGTTTTTGGAAAAGGCAGCAGGTCGCATGACGATTGCGTGTGTTATTATAACGATTGTTATGTGGATTTTCACAGCAGATAAAAATACGTACACGAGTATTTCCGCACTGCGGTCTCTGGCAGTGGGAGAGGCACAGACCTTCTACGCAGAAGCTATGGAGCGGCATGAGATTTATACGAATGAGGATATCGTGGATGTGGAGATCAGACCCTATTCTGCAAGGCCGGCGCTTTTTGACTTTAGCGATCTCACGGAGGATGCGGGAAACTGGCTGAATCTGGCGGTGATGCAGTACTATCATAAGGCTTATGTGAAGGTTGTGAGTGATTAGATTCAGGCGCGGTTTACGAAGACGCACCGGCGTTTTTGCGGAACCGTAAACGTGATTTTTACGAGATTTTTAATGTCGTTCACTATAAAAGCAATAAAAAAACAGGATGAACAGTGTGAAAAATAAGCTTGATAGCTCATTTTCACACGGCTATTTGTGCCGCAGGCGTCACAAAATAGCTCTTATCGCAGAGCCGAATCTGATATTCGGCTCGCGATTCCTCCGACGCTAAAGCGTCTGCGGAATGGAGATTAGTATGTCAGAAAAATTGCAGCTTCCGAATGTAACGCTGGCGGCAATGACCAGTGTAGACTTATATGGAACCATCAAGGCGATGGAATACAGTATGCGGCAGATCGAATTTGGGGACGTAGTGCTTGTAACCCACCGGAAACCGTTTATGCTGCCGAAAACCATCCGCTATTCCCATACGTCGAAGCTGGATGATATCGACAAGTTCAACTATAAAATGGTCTACGAGCTGGGAGAGCATATTCATACAGATTATATGCTGCTTGTCCATGCCGACGGCTTTGTGGTACACCCTGAAAGCTGGCGGGATGAGTTCCTCGAATATGATTACATTGGCTCGCCCTGGCCCCTTCCTGCAAACGATTATGCGTACCGGGACGCGAAAGGGGAAATCTGCCGGGTGGGCAACAGTGTATCGATCCGTAGCAGAAAACTGCTGGATTTTCCGAAGCAGGCGGGTCTTAAGTGGGAAAAAATGGAGGACGGCAATTATAATGAGGATACCTTTCTCTGCTGTAAGTATAAAAATGTGATCGAGGCGGCGGGGATGAAGTTTGCGCCCATCGAGGTGGCCAGATATTTCGGGCATGAGCATATGATTCCGGAGATTATGGACGTGGAAAATCCCTTTCTTTTCCATAAATGGCGGGGCAGGAACGAGCAGTATCCAAGGTTTGTGAATCCCTGGAAGGTCAGATGGCAGCAGGTCAAAGATTTGATCCGGCCGCTGCTGTTCTGGAGACGACGGAGAAAATGATATAGCCAGAAACAGATGAGTTGAAGTGCTGCCGGAAGAAGAGAAACGAGTGTTATTGAATAATGTATATAGGTTTAACAGTGCGTAACATGTGTGAAACTGCACACGGATGTAAAAACTGACAGAGTAAACAGGAAGAATAACGTATGATATTTGATTGTATCCCTTTTTTTAATGAACTGGATATTTTAAAGCTCAGAATGCAGATCATGTCGCCTTATGTGGACAGGTTCGTGCTGGAAGAGTCTACGGTGACCTTTTCCGGGGAACCGAAGGAGATGATCTTTGACCGGAACCGGGAAATGTTTGCGGAATTTGCGGACAAAATTATCTATGTGGCGGTGGACAATTCACCCATGAGCGGCGTCACCACCCACGAGCGGGATAAATTCCAGAAAAACCAGCTGATTCGGGGGATGGCGGCGTGCAAACCCGACGATATCGTCATTTTTGGTGATGTGGACGAAATTCCCGATCCGAAGGCGCTGACACAGATTCTTGCAGATTTTGAACCGACGAAGATTTACCATCTGGCACAGCGGATGTTTTACTGCTTCCTGAATATGGAAGAAGTATCGGGCAACCTGCTGTCCATCACCGGAGAATTTCCCAGCGTAACGAAAAAGCAGTGGCTGGGTACAAAAGTGTGCAGTTTTGGCAGTCTGCCGGAGGAAGGAATCGTGTTCCTGCGGGAAGTATCTCCTTTGGATCCCCGCAGTGTGCGGGTTGCCGGGGGCGGCTGGCATTTCGGCTATATGGGCGGCGACGGCGAGCGGGATGTGGCTAAACGCATCGGCATCAAAGTGCAGGCGGCGGCGCATCAGGAATACAACAAGTCCAGATATCTGAATGAGGCAGTGGACAGACTGCTGTGCGGCGAGGATATTTTTGACCGCAATGCAAGATTTGTGCGTGTGCCCATCGACGAAAGCTATCCGGATTATCTGCGGGAACACCGTGAAGAGTACGACTTTTTAATTGCGCCTGAGATCAGTCCGGCGGGGATCAGATGGAAAAAGGTGAAACTGGCGTGCAAAGGATGGATGCGCAGAGTTCATGGGGCGGTGGCGCGGGTGCTGCGTAGAGATTAGCGGAATCATGGAGGTTAGTGTGAAAAATAAATTTTTCACACGCAAATTTGTTCCTGCGGTCCAAATTCGCAGGCTACGGAAAGGCATGGTTATTGAAATGGAATTATACCGAAGAGTCAAGAAAAGCAAATTTCCGTGGCTGCTTTTTTACATCGGACTGACCATTGAACTTTTGATCGTCCTTGTGGATAAAAGCAATTATATCAATCCTTTTGAGGGCAGGCTGTTTCAGCTTACCTTCCTGATCTTTGCGCTGAAACTTCTGCTGACGGATTATACAAAAAAGCAGTGGTGCGCGATTCTTTTGCTGGAAGCTGTAGCTTTTTTGTCCTACCGGATTACCGGAGCCAACGATCTGATCAGGCTGGTCACTTTCGTGGCGGCCTGCCGGGATATTCCACTGCGGCAGATGCTTAGATACACGTTTTACGTGACACTGGTGGGCTGTGCCGTGATCGTTGTACTGTCCATTTCCGGTGTATATGGAGAAATCAGTCTGACACAGGCCTATGGACATGAGGCGGCGGAAGATACCCGTTACATTGGTGAGGAAGCTTCTGAGGAAACCCGCTACACTCTGGGTATGGGGCATCCCAACGCGCTTTCCTGTATGTTCCTGATGCTGGTGGCGCTGGGGGTCTATGTCTATTTTGCCCAGATGAAATGGTATCTGTATCTGTTTATGATGCTGCTCAATGTGGGTGTCTTTGTGCTGACGGAATCCAAGACAAGTATGCTGATTACCACGCTTTTTCTGGCGGGGGCATGTGTGCTGACCTATTGCAGATTTTTGCGCGAAAAGGCTTTCGCCTATCTGTGCGGTCTGCTGGTGTTTGCGCTGTGCATCGGTTTTTCGGTGGATGCGGCAGTCTGCGCCCAGAGGGTGCGGGATGCCCAGTGGAATGAGTTTTACGTGCTGGATCCGAGGGATAACGACCACATTGTGCTGCTGGGACGGATAGACCGGTTTATCAACGGCAGGATCATATCGCTGACGGACTCGGAAGAAAACGACGGCATGATCCATACATGGTCGGCTTTTTCCAGACCGGGCAATATGGAGCATTATTTCGATATGGGATGGGTTAAGCTGTTCTACCGTTACGGTGTGGTGCCGGGGATCCTGTATCTGGCGGCCTGCCTGGCACTTCTGTGGAAATTCTGGAAAAACAAAGATGCCGGCGGACTTCTTGTGTTTACGGTTCTGGCGGTGTATACGGTAGTGGAAGCCCATCTGGTATCCGTTTATCTTGGAAGGAATTTCCTGCTCATGATGATGGGCGTGTATCTGCTGCCGGGGAGTGAGGCGGGAAAATTCTGCGATAATTTGAATTTTGGTAAAAATAGATAAAAAAAATTATAAAACCTGTGGCATAAAGTCAATAGTGCAATATACATTTTTAGGCTATAATAATACTACGAAAAATTGCGAAATTATCAGTTGCATTTATGAATGTGGAAAGTTGAAAATGCAATTATTATTTTGCAAGCGTGGAAAACGTTTTCTAAATGTTTTCCGAAAAGAAATTCAGTAGAAGGAGGAAAAGTATGAGAAAGAAAAGTTGGAAAAAAGTGCTCAGCGCCATTTTGGCATCGGCAATGCTTTTCACGGCAGTTCCGGCAAATCTTACCATGACCGTTCAGGCTCAGGAGCCCGGTGTGGAAGACATGATGCCGGAGGATTCAGATACCCTGACTGTGCCTGTGGATGATGAGCAGACCGTCGATGTGGACGAGACGGCTGAAAATGGCCAAAACCCGGCGGGGGGGGGTACAAACGTAGGTAGTCCCGCTGAGGGAACAGAGGACGTTGGCGACACAACGGAGGATGGGACTGAAGATGAAGGGAACCTGGAAATTCCGGACACCAATCCTGACGGAGCGGAAGGCACTGAAGGGGGAGATGACAGTGGTGATGCGGATTCTGGCGATAACAATAATACAGATCCCGATGATGGTAATAATACAGGTACCGGAGAGAATACGGGTGATGGAACCGATACACCAGGCAATACGGAGAATGCTGAAGCAGGAGCGGTTGCAAATGGAAAAGAAATCACTTTTACCTGTAAGCCGACAGACGGTTTCTTTGGAAGCTGGGATGATACTAATAAGACAGATGTTCCCATTACATTAGACAAAGTAACGAATATTATAGTGCGCGGTGAAAAAGAGCCGGGAGGTCAATGGGACAATCTGGTAACGTTAACTAAGGGAACGGACGGAGTCTGGACAGGAACTTGGACAGCTCCGGAATATGGAACCTATACTTATCAGTTTCAGGCAAATAACGGCACTTATTATATGCTGTATAACAATAAGCAGAATTTCAAGATCAATCTAAAAGATCCTAATGTAGAAGAGACATATGCGGGACCTACGATTGATTACAATCCGGACAGCTCTGATCCGGGTGCAGTGACATTCTATTTCCCCACAACTTTTGAGGGGAAGGATGTAACATCTGTGAAAGTGAAGGGCGGCTGGGACGGCTGGGCAAATCTGATCCCCTTAGAGAAGAAGGAGGGTGCAGATCTCTGGTCAGTGACACTGCCGACAGAAACATTTGGCAGGGATACAAGCGTAGAATACGGCTTTGCACCAAACGCGGACACTGGATGGAGTGTGGATAACGCGAATCCTAATGACGGAAACAGTAAGTTGCACCGTAATCCGGAAATTTCTGTATCTGGTGATGTGACATTATATTATTATCCGTCACATGGCACTTATCCGTCCAAGGTAGAGTTGAAATACCGTAAGAAGAATACGACCGACTACACAGCGGTAGAAATGAAGAGACCGGAGAAGGGAGAAACAGCAGTATATCAGACGACTTTGAGCGGACTGGACGATGCGGATTTCGAGTATTATTTCGATGTAGACGGAACACAGGTACAGGATACCAATAATGCGACTATGGGAGAGTTCTCCAAAGTCAAAATTCCGGAGGAGGACCCCACGGTTAAGAGCCCGGTGACTGCGAATGGCGAGACCACCTTTTACTACTACGGTCCTACAGCCAAGTCAGTAAAATTAGCCGGAAATATGATGGGCGAAAGCGACTGGGGCGCTGCTGCGAAAGATATGGCCTATGACGCAGAGACGGGTTATTGGAGTATTACACTCAAGCTTGAGCCGGGATCATATGCATACAAACTTGTTGTTGACAGTGCCTGGATAGCTGATCCGTTGAATTCGGAAACACTGGATAAGGATGGCAACAGTATGTTCATTGTTGCCGGTCTGCAGGTTCCGCCGGAGTTGTATGTGAAGCGCGGCGGCAGCAGAACATTGCCAGTAACGATGAAACTGGATGACGGGAGCGGGAAGCTTGTATCGGCGGCAGTTACCTATGAACTCACGGCAGAAAGTCAGGCGAAATATGCAGATAAGATTACACTGACACCCGAGACGAAAGATGGTGTGACAACAACCAAGCTCAGCGTTGCGGCAGATTTTCCGGCGGCGGATAAATCTTTCACGCTGACGGCATCTGCACAGGGCAACTCTTCTGAAGTTACGATGCTGGTAGCAGACGCTACATATATGTACACAATATACTATTATGATCCGAATCCGAATCATACATCCGTAGATAATGCGGCACTATGGCTCTGGCAGACAAGCACTGCCGGTGCGTCGAAACAAATTGATTTCGATGAGGTTGAGACACTTGAGGATGATAATAAATGGCTGAAGAAAACGATTGAATTAGGATACACAGATCTTTCTTTTAAGTCAAAAGCATACGGATCCTGGGACTGGGAAGATTCACTTAATAAAAAATATGTGAATGAAGAACAGAAGGCAGAAGTTACGCTGTATGCGGTTACGGATGACTCCAAAGTATATACGGAGCTTCCGGAAATTGCAGTGCCGGAGGAACGTTATCTCGTTGTGGAATATACACGGGAGACCAAGAAAGACGGCAAATGGCAGCTTTATACATGGAATAGTGGATTTGGCGGCAATGTCTGGATTCCCTTTGAAGCACAGGATGATATATTAGTTGCCAAAGTTCCTGTAAAGCCGGCTGTTGATTCTCTCAGCTTCTGCATTTCGAGAACAGAGGGAGATGATCCATGGGGAGAGAAGGATGGTAATGATTATAACTGCCCTGTGCCCGCAGATCAGAATATCGTAAAGATCAAGATGGAAGAAGGTAAAGGTATAACCTATACCTACCCTTATAACACAGGCTATGAAGTAGACATTAAAGAAAACAAGATCAATTTCTATTACAGAGACGATACGGCATTTTTGGAAGGCAGTGAAGGCGGCTATGCCGACGTGTCAATAGATGTGATTACTCCGAAAGCACATGGAAAAGATTCTGTTCTTACGGAAAAGATGCTGTATGATGAGAAAGAGCAGCGTTATAAATATGCTCTGGATGAACTGAATATTGGTACATATCTTTACAGATATGGCACGAAGAAGACACAGGACTCCACAACAGAGTATGTTCTGGACAAGTTCAATGAAGAAACAGAAGATGTTAAAGGGACAATTTATTCGGCATTGAAATATGATCTGCTGAATATGGAGATGGAAGCATCTGTCCAGAATGAAACGATGGATTATAATGATAACAATGTAGTAACCATCAAGGTTAATGCGAAGGACAGTAAAGGCAAGCCTGTTGAGGATACATCCGAATTTAAGGTTATTGATCATGCCTCTATAGACTTGAGTGCTGTCGGCGGCGGTGTTACATCTATTGATCCGGAATTGATGGCAATTTCCATCGCTGTGAAGGAGGGTACACCGGCAGGTGAGAAGACCCTTCCGATTACCGTGTATGACGTGTACAACAATGAGTATAAGACGAATGTAAAAGTTACAGTTGCAGGCCGCGGTAAAGGCTCCGATTTCGATTGGGATGAGGCGGTAGTTTACTTTGCAGTGACAGACCGTTTCTTTGATGGTAATTCATCGAACAATGAGGGCGGAGTGCCGGGCAGTTATGATAAGACGACCAATAACGGCCTGAATTCCAGCTACCACGGCGGTGACTTCGCGGGTCTGACTCAGAAGCTGGATTATCTGCAGGATCTGGGCGTGAATACGATCTGGATCACCCCGATCGTGGAAAACCAGACGGTTGCGAACAGTGTTGATAACGCTACTGTTACACAGGCATGGGGATATACAGGTTACTGGACGAAAGACTTTACAAAGATTGATGCCCACCTCGGAACAGAAGCTGAATTCAGTGCATTACTGGATGCGGCTCATGCGAAGGGCATGAAAGTCATGGTAGACGTGGTGCTCAATCATACCGGTTACGGTGATGAGATTACGAACTACTATAATACGAACTTCAAAAATGAAGACGGTGAAGTAATCAGGATGTTAAGGGGCGATGACGAGATCGTTTCCGGCAGTGATCAGATGAGCTCTCTGTCAGGACTTCCCGATTTCCGTACAGAAGATCCGGAAGTAAGGGAACTGATTGTAGAGTGGCAGTCCAACTGGATCAGCCGTTATCCGATTGATTATTACCGTGTGGATACGGTTAAACACGTGGACGATACCACATGGTCGGCATTTAAGAATGCATTGACCGAGATCAATCCTGACTTCAAGATGATCGGTGAGTGGGCAGGAGCAGGCTACGGAACAGACACCGGTATGTTGAATACAGGACGTATGGATGCACTGCTTGATTTTGATTTTCCGGCACAGGCAGCGAACTTTGTTACGGGCGATCTGTCGGGCGTGGAAGGTTTCCTGTCTGCAAGAAACGGTGCAATCGACAATACAGCTTCCCTGGGTGCTTTCTTAAGCAATCATGACCAGCAGGGATTTGTACACAGATTGACGAGTGAGAAGAAGAAATCTGAAGAAGAGGCGAAGCAGCTTGCGCTGGTAGCTGCATCCTTACAGCTTACGGCAAAGGGACAGGTTTACATCTACTACGGCGAAGAAATCGGTGTCAGCGACGGTGAAGAGAATTATCCTTACCAGACGAATCGAAGAGATTTTGACTGGTCCAAGGTAACCAATGACAATAAGGCTCTTGCACATTACAAAAAGATGCTGACGATCCGTAATATGTACTCCGAGTTGTTTGCGAAAGGTTCCCGTAACACAATCAGTGCGGACAACGCAGGCGGACTGGACGTATTTACGAGAAGCTATGGCGGCGATACATTGACGGTTGCGCTTAATATCAAGAATCAGCCGCAGGAGTATACCCTCAGCGGACAGACACCCGGCACGGCACTGGTTGATTATTACAGTGGTAATCAGTTTGTTGTAGACAATGCCGGCAATGCGGTTATCACAATCCCGGCAGCGGCAGATGGCGGTACAGTAGTTCTCGGAACAGAGAGTCTTAAGACTGATCTTCAGGAAGGTATGCAGATCAAGGCTATTCCGGATCAGACCTACACAGGTCTCAGCATCAAGCTTTCCGAGGAAGACCTGCAGGTATACCACGGCACCGCTAAGTTAGTATCCGGACGTGACTACACAGTAAGATACAAGAACAACAAGGCAGTCGGCACAGCCACTGTGTCTATCATTGGAAGAGGCAATTATCAAGAGACCGAGACGGCACAGTTCAACATTCTTCCGAAGAACATTACGGATGGGGATGTGGCAGTCAGCTATCATGAATATATGGTAGCCAATGGCAAAGTGCAGAAGCCGCTGTTAAATATTACTTATAATAACAACAAAGTTCAAAGCAAATATTATCAGGCAGAATACTATCAGCTGGATGAGACCGGCAAGAGAATTTCCGAAGCGCTTAAGGGTGTGAAAGAGATCGGTACATATGAGATGGTGATCACAGGTAAGACGAACTTTACCGGAACGGTTGTAAAAACCATCCAGGTGAAAGAAACCGGTACTTACATGAGCAAGACAAGTGTGACTATTACCGGACTGACCAAAAATGCAACGCCTTATACCGGCAAGGCCATCGAACCGGCAGTGGAGGTTAAGAAAGACGGAGCGGCTGTAGAGAAAGAATGCTATACAGTTACTTACAGGAACAATGTGGAAGTGGGGACGGCTCAGGTCATTGTTACAGGCGTGGCGGACAAGGGTTACTTTGGCAGCGTGACAAAGAACTTTAACATTACGGGTACGGCGCTTTCTTCCGTAGCGCAGGTAGATACGGAAGGCTGGCAGGCGAAAGTCGCATTTGACCTTGTAAAAGGCAAGGCAGAGCAGCCGAATGCCCTCCTGAAAGTAAAGAAGGGTAAAAATGTAACCTTAACAAAAGGTACGGACTATACGGTAAGCTACACAAATAATACCAAACCCGGCACAGCTACAGTACTCTTTACAGGAAAAGGGCAGTATACGGGTGTTGTGAAGAAAACCTTCAAGATTCTGCCCATTACACTGCAGCAGAGTGATCTTGGCAAGAAGCTTAAGGTTACTGTTGCCGAGACGGCTCCTTTCTCCAAGAAGGGTGCGAAAGCAAATGTCAGCGTAATTTTCAATAACAGGAAACTGACAGAAAACGTTGATTACAAGCTTATATACAGCGCGAACAAAGCGGTAACGAAAGAGAATACCAAAACGATGCCTTCCGTAACAATCAAGGGAATGGGCGCGTTCACCGGAACAATCAAGGGCGCGGACGAACTTAAATTCAGCATTGTGAAGGCAGACCTGAACGATCCGGCAGCAGGCATTTTCGTTCGTGTATCAGATGTAGTCTATGCGGATCAGGCAGGCAAGTTTATGGCTGAGCCGGAAGTGAAAGAAGCGGATGGCACAAAACTTGTAAAGGGAAGCAACAAAGATTACGTGGTGAAGTATTTTGTGACAGAGAATGGAACCGAGACGGAGAAGACGGCATCAGATAAGCTTGAGGCCGGAACAAACGTAAAGGTTGTCGTATCTGCAACGGAAAACAGTAATTATACCGGTGAGACTTCCAGAGAATACCGCGTGGTGAAGGCAAGTATCGGTACTGCAAACATTGTTGTGAAGGCTCAGACCTACACCGGCAAGGCGATTACCCTGAAAGAAGAAGACTTCAAGAAGGTGAAAGTAGGAAACGACCTGTTGAAGATGGGCGTAGACTACGAGATCGTACCCGGCAGCTACAAGGACAATGTGAATAAGGGCAGTGCTATGGTTACCATCAGAGGTATCGGTAACTATGGTGGAACAAGACAGATTACGTATAGGATCTCCTCCTATATGATGAGGTGGTGGTGGAACCTGTTCGGCTAATGACAGTGATGTCACAAACAGAATTTTCCATACCGCTCATGATCACAGCAGACGCTTACATCGCGGCGGAAGCTGAGTCATATGAATAATGGAAACGGGCAGGCCATCCGAAGGATATTCCGACGGGCGGCCTGCCTGTTTTCGTGCGATTGATAAGGTACACTTTTGGCGTGCAGACGGAGAAACAATTTTGTCGCGTGCCTTGCGCTGGCTATATGAAGATGTTAAAATCAGAAATAAAAAAGAAGAGAACAGGTTTATGCGCAAAAAGCAGCGCAGAATATGGAGAAAAACATGAAATTATATTTAAAGAATATAGGGAAAATCGATGAAGCAACGGTTGAGATAGACGGGATCACGGTGATCGCCGGTGAAAATGATACCGGTAAAAGTACTGTCGGAAAGGCACTTTTTTCTGTGTTTAACAGTTGCTGCGGTATTGATGAACTGATCAAGTCAGAACGGACGAAAAGTGTAGAGAAAACTCTTGCGCGTATGCAGAGGAACGAAGCAGCACATTCTTATCTGGTCAAATATCCGGAAGATGCAGCGCGGGATCTGCTGTTAGAGATTGAATTGCTTAAGGATAACAGCAAACTGATCAGAGAAGAAATAGTGAAATGGATGCTGCAATACGACCAGAGAGCGAATGGATTTTTGAATGATGACAATATTGACGGGCTTGCCTTACAGATTGAAGAACTTTTGAATATACCGGATGAGGATATTCTCAAATTAGTTTTAGAGAAAAATCTGAAAATGGAATTTAATGGACAGATCAGTAATATTTATGCGCAGTCGATGGGTGAAATCCGTTTACAGATTAAGGATAAGGAGATGACTATCACAATTGAAGACAACAGTGTGAAGGATACAAGGAACCACACAAATCTTCATACAGAAGCGGTCTATCTTGATGACCCGTTTATCCTGGATGACCCGCGATATCCTTTTACTAAATACAAATCGAATTACATGAATCATTGTATGCGTCTGAAAAACAATATTTTATATGGCAATGGCGAAGAGCCTGTCAATATTGTAGAAGAACTTGTTGTAAATAACAAATTCAAAAAAATTTATGAAAAGATCGGGACAGTATGTGATGGAAATTTTGTCATACACAAAGTTTCAGGAATCGGTTACAGGGGCAAGAACAGTGATAAAACGCTTGATGTAAGAAATCTTTCTACTGGATTGAAGACATTTGCGATTTTGAAGATGCTCTTGCAAAACGGCATGATCGAGTATAACGGAACCATTATTCTGGACGAACCGGAGATTCATTTACATCCGGAGTGGCAGCTCTTGTTTGCCGAATTGATTGTATTGCTTCATAAAGAATTCAGTATGCATATTTTGTTGAATACGCACAGCCCGTACTTTCTGCGCGCTATTCAGGTTTACTCTGCCAGGTATGGGACTGCGGACCGGTGCAGATACTATTTGTCTGAGGCAGAGGGAAACTATGCATATATTTCAGACGTCACAGATGATGTAGAAAAAATATACAGTAAGCTGTCCCGGCCTTTACAGCGATTGGAGAATGAGAGGTGGCAGGATGATTGATTTGTCTGCATACCCGATTCTGAACAGCCATATGTCTGCCTTGAAAGATACTTCAATAGATAAACGTGATAACCATACGGAAAAGTTTATGACGGAATCTGAAAGACCGGCAGTGAATTTTGATCAGGTAAAAGAAGAATATATTGAATGTCTGGGATTAAGTGAAATACCCAAATCTAACGACGCCTTGCTGGAAGACGGAAAAGGCGGACTGGTATTCGTGGAATTTAAGAACGGATATATGGATAAAAAGAAGCAGTTTGATGTACGCAAGAAGATTTATGACAGTGTTTTGATTTTTTCAGATATTGTATCTGCCGGCATTAGTGATATGCGTAAATACGTAGAGTATATTCTTGTTTATAATGAAAAAGTAAATGCGGGCAATCCGGAGATTGTAGAAGAGAAAAAGAAACATGTACAGCCATCAGCTTCTTTTGATTGTTTTGCGAAAGAAGTGAGCGGGCTGGCCGGAGAGGAATATGTGAGCTTTGGTGTGAAAATATTTGAAAATTATTGTTTTAAGAAGGTTCATACATATACGGAAAAAGAGTTCGAGAAATATCTGAATTGTATTTCTGCATCTCGAACGGCAAGTGTTTGATACGGGAGTGGACGGTAAGATTTGATTCGTTACTGTTCACTCTGTTTTGGTAATAAGTAAATAAACAGACTGAAACTGCTTCCAGAGAGCGTTTTTACGTATTGCCGCTGTTCTACAAAAGCGGTATCAGTGATTGAATTTTTTTCCGAAAAATGGTATTCTAAATTGATATATTGTTTTTGAAAATTTGTACCTGCGGTTCAGATTCGCAGGATATGGAAAGACATGGTTGTTAAATATGAATCGTAAAATGAAAGTGATTGAGGGCTACTGGCTGCTGTTCACGGATCTGATCAGTATTTGCGCAGCCTACGCCATAGCTATCTTAATACGTTATCATAAATTTACACGAGTTATGGAGCCGGAACTGCACTTTATGGTGCTGATCGGGTTTCTTCTGGTTTGTACGATCTACAGCTTCCTGCTGGACTGGAACAGGGAGTTTTTAAAGCGTGGCTTTCTCGTCGAGTTCATTGCCGTTATCAAATTCAACGGTTTTATGGCTCTGTCTGTTATGGCCTGTCTGTTCCTGCTGCAGCGCGGTGAGGATTTTTCGCGTCTTGTGATGGGATACTTTGTGATCCTGGATGTGTTTGTTGTCTGGGGTGTACGGATTTTTATGAAAAAAGCACTGCGGGTCTATTTTACGTCCAAATCCAATATCGTGAAAATTATGATTATTGCCAAGGACTCTGTACTGGACAAGACGGTAACAAAACTGAAGGAAGCCATGGACATCAATTATGAGGTGGTGGCGCTGGCATGTGTGGATGTTGACAGAAGAGGAACGGAAGCGGGCGGGATCAAAGTAAATGCTTCGGGCGAGGATGTGCTGGATGTGGCAAGGCAGATGCCGCTGGACGAAGTGTTTATCAATCTGCCCGATGAGGATAAGGAGTATGTAAAGTATATTATATACGATCTGGAATCCATGGGAATTGCATGTCATTATAATATTGATATTATTGAACGTCCCCAGAAAGAAGTGCGGGTGGGGGATTTTGCGGGATATACGGTAGTGACTTATTCTATCAATCATTTTGATTACAGACGGATGGCAATCAAGCGTCTGATCGACATTGCCGGCGGGCTGGTGGGCTGTGTGCTGACTGCCGTGATGACGCCGTTTGTAGCGCTGGCTATCCGCATAGATTCTCCGGGACCGGTCTTTTTCGCCCAGACAAGGATCGGCAAGAACGGCAGGCGGTTCAAGATCTATAAGTTCCGGTCCATGTATATGGATGCGGAGGCGCGTAAAAAGGAACTGGAAGCGGATAATGAGATACAGGGGCTGATGTTTAAGATGGAGAATGATCCGCGGATCACCAGAGTCGGACGGTTTATCCGCAAGACGAGCATTGACGAGCTGCCTCAGTTTTTCAATATTGTAAAAGGTGATATGAGTCTGGTGGGGACAAGACCCCCCACAGAAGATGAATTTGAGCAGTATAATTCCCACTACAGGCGGCGGATCAGCATGACGCCGGGGCTTACCGGATTGTGGCAGATCAGCGGGCGCAGTGAGATCGTGGATTTTGACGAGGTGGTGAAGCTGGATCTGGAATATATTGATAACTGGACTCTGGGCCTGGACATTAAGATCCTGTTCCGCACGGTATGGGTGGTGCTTGCGGGGAAGGGGTCGAAGTAATGGGAAGAAAAATGAAAGTATGTATGATCGTGCCTGATCCTGCGGTCAGAGGCGGAATTGCTTCCGTGGTGAACGGATACAGGGGATCATCTTTGGAGCGTGATTATGAGATCAGCTATGTGGAGTCCTACAGAGACGGGAGTAAATGGCAGAAGCTCGGCAAGGCGCTTGCAGGGTATTGTGCTTTTATCGGAAAGCTGTTTCGTGACAGACCGGATCTGGTGCATGTCCACTCGTCTTTCGGCCCCAGTTTTTACCGGAAAATTCCCTTTATCTATCTGAGCAGGATGATGGGGGTACCGGTGCTGAATCATGTGCACGGTGCGGAATTTGATGTGTTCTATGAGAATGCTTCCGCCGCAAAAAAAAGAAGGGTCGCCAGGGTATATAACCGCTGTACAAGGCTGATTGTTCTGTCGGAGGAATGGAAACAGCGTATTGCCCGGATTGTGCCGGCGGAGCGTATTGATGTGCTGGAGAATTATTGTGTGATTCCGGAAGAACCTTATGACAGCGGACGGAAACAGGATCAGGTGCTTTTTCTGGGGGAACTTGGCACCAGAAAGGGCTGTTATGATATTCCGTTTATCTGGGAGCAGGTATTAAAAGCTGTTCCGGGGGCAAAGCTGATCATGGCCGGAGACGGAGAGATGGATCAGGTCAGGGACGCATTCCGTGCAAAAGGACTTCTGTCCGGGGTGGTTTTTCCCGGCTGGGTACGGGGAGAGGATAAGGCACGGCTTATGCGGGAAAGCGGGATATTTCTTTTTCCCACCTACCATGAGGGAATGCCTATGGCGGTGCTGGAAGCTATGAGTTACGGTATGGGTATCGTGACCACGGCTGTGGGAGGAATCCCCACGCTGATCATACATGGGGAAAACGGTTATATCAGGGAACCCGGCGACCGGGAAGCAATGGCGCAGGATGTGGTAAACCTGCTGACAGACCGGGAACGGTGCAGCGTCTATGGCAGGCGTGCAAGAGCGGATGCCGGACGGCGGTATGGCCGGGAACAGCATTTGGAGCGGCTGGGGAGAATTTATGGGACAATTGGGACGTGTTCTTAGGAGCGCTATCGGAATGATATATTGGAAATGCCGTTACGGCAAGAGATTTCAGACATCCATCGTACAGGGATTCGACCATCTGCATGTGGAACTGCCGAAAGAGGCACAGATTTCGCTGGGCGGGCGGATCCAGAACAGGGGAAACCTGTATCTGCTGGGTGGCCAGCAGGGGAAGATGCGCATAGGCGGGCATGTGTTTTTTAACACCAATTGTTGTGTGACCTGTCTGGGCAGGATAGAGATCGGTGATTACTGCAAAATAGGAAATAATACGGTGATCGTGGATCATGATCATAATTACCGGAACACGGACGGTGAGTATCTGACGGGAGAAATCAGTATCGGGAACAGAGTGTGGATAGGTGCCAACTGCACGATTCTGCGCGGTGCACGGATCGGAGACGACTGTGTGATTGCGGCGGGCAGTGTGGTCAGAGGAGAAGTGCCTGCCGGCACGCTTTATTATCAGAAGAGGCAGACCGAACTGAAGGAAATCGGAAATTAGCGGGAGATACAGCAACTGCCGAAATTGCCGGTACACGGAAGGGCGTAATGACTGATATGAAAAAAAGAAACTGCATGGTCAGCGTGATCGTGCCTGTCTACAACAAAAAAGAATACCTGGGAGCCTGCATAGACAGCATTCTGGGACAATCCTACCGGAATCTGGAACTGGTGCTGGTGGATGACGCCTCCACTGACGGAAGCGGGGAGATCTGTGATGTTTACGGGGACAAGGACAGTCGGGTGAAAGTGATCCGGCAGGAAAACGGCGGCCCCACATCGGCCTGTGTGACGGGAATGAGAGAAGCATCCGGCGATTATTATATGTTCGTGGACAGCGACGACTATATTGACGGATGTATGGTGGAAGAGATGGTGAAGCATTTGGCTTACCGGCCGGGAGAGATCGTATGCTGTAACCATATTCTGGAGAAAAAGAAGAAAACGCTGAAAATGACCGCACCCGTGAGACCGGGTGTTTACGAAGGGGAAAAGCTGCAGAAGGAAGTAAAGGACAGGCTGATCGGCAGTGAACAGAGGCTGATCCCCATGTCGCGATGTATGAAGCTCTGCGAGAGATCTGTTTTTGCAGGAAATGAAAAGTACTATGACATGTCCATACGGATGGGAGATGACTTTCATCTGATCTATCCGGCGCTTTTAAACAGTACCCGGATCGTGGCAATGGAAGACGCGGCTTATTATCATTACAGATATGTGGGAGATTCTATTGTGCACAATTATTCTCCGGGCATGTTTGACAGCATACAGGCATGGTATAAGGCTATGGGACGGATCGTGGAGGATAAGTGTGCGGCAGAGCATAAGGAAAAGAAAGCCGATATTGAGGCGGCGCTTCAGCGGGAATACTGTTATATGCTGATGCTGGTGATGAAAAATGAACTGCGCGCTCCGGGCAGAGGCTATGCTGCGCGGATCCGGGATATTTTTTACAAAAAAGAAATCAGGGAGTGCATTCTGCAGACACCGTTGTCGGTGCGTGAGCGCTCCAACCAGTTGATCTATCTGGGGATGCAGTACCCGGAGAAGGGGCTGCTGCGCATTCTGCGGTGTATCATGAAGCTGCATGACAGGGTGTAGACGGAGAAGATAGATTGAAAAATCAAAGATTTTTCAACTTTCTATTTAAGCAGTATCGCAAGCAGGCTTGCGATATGCATGAGGATTAGCGTGAGAAGAACTTTTAGAGCTCACAGCAAAGGCTTGAAGAACAGGGAAGACTCGAAGAAAGAGCAGGATCAAAAGAACATGGAGAACAGGATAGTCATGTATCTGCATGGCGGGAGCGGGAATCACGGCTGCGAGGCCATCGTGAACAGCACCTGCCACATGCTGAAAGATATACCGAAGCAGCTGGTGACCAACAGCGAACAGGAGGACCGGAAGTATACGCTGGAACCGCTGTGTGATATTTTGCAGGAAAGAAAGATTGCAGAGCATTTTTTTGCCCACGTGTGGTATTATGCGTGGCGGGCGGTGTTCCGGGATCCCGAATCCTTTATGAGATACCGTTTCCGGGAGGTGCTGGGCAGGAAGAAAGCGCCTCTCTATATGTCCGTGGGCGGAGACATGTACTGTTATGAACTGTCCAGAAAAGAAGCGATCACGGCGAACAGCGCATTTAACAGGACAGGCGCAAAAACGGTGCTGTGGGGCTGTTCCATAGAGCCGGAGCTGATGCAGGAGCCGGAGATGGTGGAGGATATGAAGCGGTATGCCCTGATCACGCCAAGGGAGTCCATTACGGAGCAGGCGTTGATCGAGGCGGGAGTGAAGGAGAATGTGAAGCGTTTTCCGGATCCGGCTTTTGCATTGAAACCGGAGAAAGTACGGCTGCCGGCGGGCATGAAAGAGGGAGAGACAATCGGCATCAACATCAGCCCCATGATCATTCGTTATGAGCAGGAACCTGGCATTACCATCGCCAATTACAAGAAACTGATCGACCATATTCTGCAGACGACGCAGGACTGTGTGGCCCTGATTCCTCATGTGATGTGGAATAATAATGACGACAGGCTGACGCTGGCGGAGCTCTATAGAGGATACGCCGGGAACGAGAGGGTGTTCCTTTTCCCGGATCTGTCCTGCCGGCAGATTAAATATGTGATTTCCAAATGCCGTGCATTTATCGGCGCAAGGACACATGCAACCATTGCGGCATATTCCTCCTGCGTTCCGACGCTGGTGGTGGGATATTCTGTAAAGGCCAGAGGCATTGCCAGAGATCTGTTCGGAACAGAGGAAAATTATGTGCTGCCGGTACAGTCGCTGCAGACGTCGGATGCGCTGATCGAAGCCTTTGAATGGCTGATGAAAGAGGAAAAAGGAATCCGCGCCCGGCTGCAGAGGGTCATGCCGGGATATTGTGCCGACGCGGTGAAAGCAGGAGATGAAGTTAAGAAATTATGGAAACAACTGACAGAATAAATTGCAGTTTGATCAGTGTCATCGTACCCGTATATAACGGGGAAGCCTATCTGGACAGGTGCGTGCGCAGTGTTTTGTTTCAGGACTATCACAATCTGGAACTGATCCTTGTGGACGGCGCGTCCACCGACGGGACACTGAAATTGTGCCGTGTCTGGCAGAAAAAAGACGAGCGGGTCAGAGTCATTCCGGCCCGGATGAACAAGGGCGTTTCGGTGGGACGGAATACAGGAATCCGGGAGGCCAGAGGGGAGTTTTTCTTTTTTCTGGATGCGGATGACTGGCTGGTGCCGGACTGTCTGTCCCGTCTCCATGTAGAACTGCTGGCAGAGGAAGCCGACATAGCGGGCTGTGGATTTGCACGGTGTACGAATGCGGACTGGGAGACGTTGTATAAGAGGGTCAGACAGGGGGCGGATGAGCCGGACGGCGGCGGAAAAACAGATGGCGAACCGGCGGTAAAGCGTGTGCTGAGAGGCAATGCGTTTTTGCAGGAGGGTATCTTAAAACAGGATACCAGGTGTTGGAGTAAATTATACCGGCGCAGTCTGGTTGAGGGACATTTTTTTCGGGAAGATTATACCATCGGAGAGGATATGCTGTTTTTGTGGGAAGTGTCGGCCAAAGCTGACAGGATTGTCAGTATATCTTATCCGGGTTATTGTTATTATCATAATCCACAGGGCACCATGCTCAGACCGTTCCGTTTGTCTGATATGGACCAGATCCGGTGCTGGAAGGTCATTATGGATTATTTGCAGGAAAATGAAACTGACACAAGTGTCATAGTCTCTGCGGCCGCGATTCTGGCGATGTCCTGTATGCTGACAGTCGGGAAGCTGGCAGGTCTGCCGGCAGAGCAGAGGAAACAGTACCGGGAACAGCGCAGGCAGTGCAGTGAGGTGCTTCACGAGACATTAAAGATTCCCGGCGCATATGGGAGGCTGGACAGAGGATACCGGCTGAAGGTACGGCTGTACGGCGCGCTGCCGGAAGTATATCTGCTTTTATATCATCTCATTAAGAGCAGATAAGACAGAAATAGTAAGCGGCACAGACCGGGGTGAACTGCTGTCAGGCGGACCGGCTGCCGGCGGAGGCGGATACAGAGGAGATTAGATAACGGGAAATGAGCAGAGTCAATCAGGCCGCAAAGAATATTTTCTTCGGCTACATCAGCAATTTTATCATATTGATCATGGGATTCCTGCAGAAAACCGTGTTTATCATGGTTCTGGACAGAACTCTGCTGGGTGTCAACGGCCTGTACACGGACATCTTAAGCGTGCTTTCCCTGGCTGAACTGGGAATCGGGAGCGCACTGAATTACAGCCTTTATAAACCGGTGGCCGAACAGGACCAGGAGAAGATCAAGTCCTATATGCAGTTGTATAAGAAGGCATATCTGTCCATTGCGGCCGTGATTACGGTGATCGGTCTTGCCGTTACGCCTTTTCTGCCGTTTATTATCAAGGAACGTGGAGAGATTACGGTAAAGGACCTGACGATTTACTATCTGATCTTTCTTTTTAATACGGTGAGCACTTATTTTGTGGCGTATAAGTACAGTCTGGCAAATGCACAGCAGCGCAATTATATCCAGACCAATATCACAACGATTACGAAGATAGTCACCGTGCTGGCGCAGATTGTCATATTGCTTCTGACCCGCAACTTTTTGCTGTTCTTGCTGACGCAGGCGGCAGTGGAGCTTTTGCAGAAGATTCTTGTGGGCATTTATTTCAATAAGCTGTATCCGTTTCTGCGGGATAAGGATGTGCGGAAGCTGGAAAAAGAGGAGACGGACGTTGTCGTCACCAAGACAAAGGCGCTGATGTTCCACAAGATCGGGGATGTGGCAAGACTTTCCACGGACAATATTATCATTTCCGGTTTCCTGAGTGTGGATCTGGTGGGTGTTGTGGGGAATTATACTTATCTGATCACCTACGCCGCCAATTTTATCAGTGTTATTTTCAATTCCGTGATTTCCGGCTTCGGGAATCTGGTTGCCACGGAGTCGAAAGAAAAGCAGTACACGGTATTTAAGGTATACCGGTTTTTTGCCTGCTGGCTCTATGGTTTTGCGGCGGTGGGGTTCTGGCTTCTGCTTACTCCGTTTGTGACGGGCATCTGGCTGAATGAGAGCTGGGGGCTGGGGCAGACGGTGCTGACGCTGATCCTGATTGATTTTTATTTTAAAGGAGGACGGATTGTCCTGATCAATTTCAAGATTGCGGCGGGATCCTTTGAGCGGGATAAATATCTGACGCTGATCCAGGGAGGCATCAATCTGGTGTTGTCGGTAGCAGGCGTCAGGTACATCGGACTTGCGGGAATCTACGTGGGAACAGTGGTTTCCGGCATTCTGGCGAACCTGATCCAGCCTTTTATTATCTATCATGACTGCTTTTCGCAGAACGTATGGACTTATTTTGCGGATTCTTTTAAATATATCGGCACCATACTGGGTGTGGTGCTTGTCATGCTTCCGGTCAGACATTTTCTGCTGGCGGAAGTAAATCTGTTAACTTTTATCCTGATGGCGCTTGTGGTCACTGTGGTGTACAATCTGGTTTTTCTTCTGATCTTCGGACGCACACAGGAATTCGGTTATTTGCGGACGCTGCTTACGCGGCGGAGAAAGAAAGGCGTGTAAAATGATGCGTGAACCTATGATAAATGGAGCTGAGGAAGGTCAGCTATCCTTGATTGAGACGGCATGTCATGAACTGCTCACCTACGGTACATGGGATTGCAGGAAAAAGGTCAGGAATCTGATCAAGAAACATGTTCTGAGACGGCCCGTACCGGCGGAGGATCCGATTTTCTGGCCTACCGGGCTTCTGGCGGCGGGTTTGTGGGAGTGCAGGCAGCGGATTGCGCAGGAACTTGAACAGGTGAAAGCGGGCGGAGAACAGAAACCGGCGGCAGGAGTGGAGGCAGGAACAGGCGGGGTGCAGATGCCGGCAGGAACAGGAGCCGGACTGGCACAGGAAACTGTCAAAAAGATTGACACTGCCCTTTCCGCATACTACGGAAGATGGATGCAAAAGGACTTTCCGGTATCTTGTCTGGATGATCTTCTTGCGGGAGAGACGCTGCTGGCCATTTATGAGGCAGATCAGAAGATTTGTGAAGAGGAACAGAAAAATGCGGCGGCAGAGAAAGAGAACCGGACGTGGACAGATAACATAACGGTGCTGGATCAGGATATGCTGTCCTACACGATGGCGGTGGAAGGGATGGCGAAACGGGCGCGGGGACATGCCGTGGATGAAACAGGAAGCTTTCCCTACCGTGAGAGGAACGGGAGCAAACTGGTGCTGGTAGATACCATCGGGCTTGCCTGTCCCTTTTTGTATCGTTACGGGCAGGATCCGGAGAAAGAGTACGCTATGGAAGCGGCGGTGAAGCAGATCGTGAATTTTCTGGCCTACGGCATGGATGCGGCCACGGGACTTCCCTATCATGGCTATGTGGTGGCGGATGCGTGCAAATACGGGATTATTGGCTGGGGGCGCGGCGTGGGCTGGCTACTCCGGGGTATGACCGGCTGTATGACCACCCTTTACGGTGCGGAGAAGTTGTCTGATTCTTTTAAGGATCTGGCGGATACAGTGCTGGGTTATCAGCGCCGGGACGGCTATTTTTCATGGCAGCTTCAGGCAATGGACGGTCCCGCGGACACCTCCGCCACAGGGCTGATCTGTGTTGCACTGAAAAAAGGAATGGAATTTGGCATGTTGGAAGGGGAGCAATATGAACTGGCATTGCTGGCCGGGCAGCAGGCCATTGAGAGATCCATCAAAAACGGCAGAGTGTACGATTGTTCGGGAGAATGCGAAGGGCCGGGCCAGTATCCTCAGCGCTACGGCGCATATCCGTGGGCCCTTGGGCCGGCGTTGATGCTGTATTCCGGGGAGTGAGAAGGAAACAGAATGACAGGAAAGAAAAGGGCAACACTATGGTTATCATAAAGGTCATGGGCGGGCTGGGCAACCAACTGCAGCAGTATGCCCTGTATAAGAAGCTGGAAAGCCTGGGCAGAGACGTGCGGCTGGATGTCTCCTGGTTTCAGGATGCCGGGAAAAACAGTGCAATCCTTGCTCACAGGAATCTGGAACTTAACTATTTTGAGAATATTGAATACCGGGCGGCATCGCCGGAAGAGATCCGGTCTGTTCTGGGGCGTTTCTGGGAAGAACCGGAAGCTTTTGTATCCAGACTCAGGAGAAAAATAATGCCCGGCGCAGATCCCTGTTTTCAGGAATCCGGGATGTATCATGAGCAGGTGCTCAGGGTTACGGACAAATATCTGGCTGGATACTGGGCCTGTGAAAAATATTATGTGGATATTCTGCAGGAACTGCGGCGGCAGCTTCATTTTCCGAAATGTGCAGACGGGCAGATCCAGCGCCGGAATGAAGAAATGATAGAAAAAATGGAATCTACGGAATCGGTCAGCGTACACATCCGCAGAGGGGATTATCTGGACGCGGCCAACAGCGCTCTTTTCGGCGGAATCAGTACAGAGGCTTATTATGATGCGGCAATTTCCCATATGCGGCGGTGTTTTCCGGAGGCGGTATTTTATTTTTTCTCTGACGATATACCTTATGTGCGTGAGCATTATGCCGGGGAAGCGGGTGGGATCATTGATTGGAATCAGGGTGAAAACAGCTTTTATGATATGATGCTGATGAGCCGCTGCAGGCATAATATCTGTGCCAACAGTACATTCAGCTTCTGGGGGGCACGGCTGAATGCGCATAACGGAAAGTGCATGATCCGTCCCTCGATCCACAAAAACACCCAGACTTGTGTGCCGGAACAGATGAAAGAACTGTGGCCGGGATGGACACTGATCACGCCGTCGGGAGATGTGCTTTAAGCAGGAGAGTATGCTATGAATCAAAAACTACGCAGAACCGCATCTGAAAACAGCATAGAGATCACATTGGCGGAAGCATGCTATTTTGGCTTTTTCATTCTGCTGTCCGTCACAAAAGGATTAGGCTTATACGAGGGACAGAAGCTTTTTGAACTTCTGGTGCTGCCGGCATTTCTGCTTGGATTTGTGAAACTACTGATTACGCCGTACACGAGACGGCAGTGGGTGGTGCAGACACTGCTTTTGGTACTCACCGCCGTTGTCTTCTGGAATTCCAGAGAACGGGGCATTCTTTTTCTGGCATTTACGGTGCTGGGCATGAAAAATATTTCGGTGAAAAAGGTTTTTCATATCGGGTTGTGGGTATGGTCCGTATGCGCCGTGGTACTCAGCATTTTTTCCTTTTTCAGACTGGAACATACGGTGTACCGTGTACATGCCAAATTGGGGCTTGGACATATTTTCCGGTGGAGTCTGGGATTTTCCCATCCGAACATTCTCCATATCACGTATCTTGCGCTGTGTGCTTTTATCATTTATGAGCTGGGAGAACGGTATAAATTCCGGCATTTTTTTATCATGATGGCGGGAAATGTGCTGGTCTTTGTCTATTCCATCAGCTATACCGGTTTCGGTATCGTGTCAGTGCTGCTGGCCGGGTGTCTGTATGTGCAGTTCCGCCCCCGGTTCTGCATACTGGAAAAGGCGCTGGCGAACCTTGTGCTGCCGGTTTGTCTGATCCTGTCTTTTGTGGCGCCCTTTTTTCTTTATAAAAACAAACTGGCCTATCGGGTACAGAGACTGAATGCCATATTGAACACAAGGATTTATCTTGCCGAGCAGTTCCTCCGGTCAGAATACAGGAGTCTGTTCGGTGCGGATATTTCGAAGATCGTGAAGTCATCCATGACTATGGATAATTCTTATGTGTGGGGATACATCAATTACGGCCTTATTGCCTTTGCAATTATCATGATCGGATATTTTGCATTGCTTTTCTATGATACACATAAACAGAAGACACTTGAACTGGTGATCCTTGTGTGCTTCCTTGGAGCCGGCTGGACAGAGCCGTTATTGTTTAATACATCCTTTAAAAATGTTACGCTGATCTTTCTGGGGAGTCTGCTTTTCCTGCAAAAAGACGGTGCGGAGGAGTTTACGCTGTTTCCCGGCCTGCAGCGCACAATCAGCGTGCCCTTTGCGGGCCTGCCGGACAGGCTGTTTGCCGGCATGAAAAAAGTCTGGAAAAAGGCGGGGTTCAGGATTCTGTGCATGACAGCGGCGGGGGCTGCAGCGGGGCTGCTTTTGTGCGGTTTATGCTACCGTCCGCCGGCGGGGTATGTGGTGCCGCGGTTTTATACGGACGGCAGAGAGGAGGCTTCCGTGTATCTGGAAAGCCGGGAGGATGCAGCTTATGAGGGATGGAAGGTCATGAACTATAAGGATGCCGGTACGCCCATGCAGACAATACAGGGAAATGCGGTGGCGCTGGAGACGATCCGGTATTATCTGGGCAGCGGACTGATGGGCGCGTTTTTCGGGGCGGCAGCGGGCACGGAAATCTTCCGGCGCAGAGGCGGCAGGAAGAAGCGGTAACAACAGGATCAAACAAACAGGAATCTGATCACAGGACGGACAATGGGATGGATAGAGAAGAAAAATCAGCAAACAGCAAAGTACTGTTCAGCCGGACAACGGATACAGCGCCGCAAAGCGGCAGACTGCAGTACTGCACGATCTTAAAGACAAAAATCAACGTCACCGACATGGACAAAACCATCGCTTATATCACAGGCAGTCTGGATACCTTAAAAGGTAATTATATCTGTGTCTCTAACGTGCATACGACGGTAATGGCATTTCGTGATCCGGAGTACCGCAAAGTGCAGAACAGCGGCGCAATGGCGCTGCCTGACGGGCAGCCCTTGTCTATCGTCAGCCGCCGGAGAGGATATGCCGAGGCACAGCGGGTACCCGGTCCGGATCTGATGCCGGCCATTTTGGAGTTGTCCCAGGAAAAAGGATACAGCCATTATTTTTACGGCAGTACGGAGAGTACCCTTGCAAAATTAAAGAAAGTGCTGCTGCAGCGTTATCCGGATCTGAAGATTGCCGGCATGTACGCGCCGCCGTTCAGGGAATTGACACCAGAGGAAGACGAAGCGGTGGTACGCAGGATCAATGACAGTGGTGCGGATTATGTCTGGGTGGCGCTGGGTGCACCCAAGCAGGAAAAGTGGATGTATGAGCACCGGGGGAGAGTGGGCGGACTGATGATCGGTGTGGGTGCGGCTTTTGACTTCATCGCCGGAACCGTGAAGCGCGCCCCCATGTGGATGCAGAAACTCTGCCTGGAATGGGTTTTCCGCATTATGCAGGATCCCAGAAGGATGCTGCCCCGTTATCTGAATACAAATTTTGCCTTCCTGTATTATGTGCATAAAGAGGGAAAGGCACTGAGCAAAAGCCGGAGAAAGACTGGCGGAAAGTCAGGAGCGGCCGGACCGGGCAAAGCTGCCGCGGAGTGCGCCGTTGCAGGAAACGCTGCAGGCGGCAGACCCCGTCCCGGAAAAGACAGCCTGCGCATCGCCATGATCGGTCATAAAAGGATTCCGTCCAGAGAAGGCGGCGTGGAGATCGTGGTTGAAGAGCTTGCCGTGCGCATGGCGGCGCGAGGGCATTGGGTGGATGCCTATAACCGGTACGGTCATCATGTTTCCGGTAAAAAATACGATCAGGAATACGGATGGAAGGGCAGAAAATTCTATAAGGGTGTCAGAGTCTACATTATACCTACGTTCCGTACCAGCAGCCTGAATGCTATCGTGTACAGTTTTTTTGCTACTCTGCGCGCGCTGCTGGGCAGATATGATGTGCTGCATTATCATGCGGAAGGCCCCTGTGCCATGCTGTGGCTGCCGAGACTTTTTGGCAGGAAGATTGTTGTGACGGTTCACGGTCTGGACTGGCAGCGCGCGAAGTGGGGCGGTTTTGCATCCTCTGTGATTAAGTTCGGCGAGAAGCTGGCGGCAAAATATGCGGATGAAGTGATCGTACTGTCCGAGAATGTGCAGAAATATTTTGCCGATACTTACAACAGGAAAGTCACTTATATTCCTAACGGCATCAGCAGGCCGGTCCGGCGGGAGGCGCAGATGATCACGGAGAAATACGGCCTGAAAAAGGACGGCTATCTGCTCTCGCTGGGAAGGATTGTACCCGAAAAGGGAGTGCACTACCTGATTGAAGCTTTTTCAAAGACAAGTACGGATAAAAAGCTGGTGATCGCCGGAGGCAACAGCCAGGCGGTAGAATATATGGAGCAGATTCACCGGATGGCGGCGAAGGATGACAGGATTATCATGACGGATTTTGTCCAGGGACAGATGCTTGAGGAACTTTATTCCAATGCCTATGCTTTTGTGCTGCCCAGCGATGTGGAGGGTATGGCGCTTACGCTGTTAGAGGCCATGAGTTACGGAGACTGCTGTCTTGTCAGCGACATCTGTGAGAACACGGAAGTGGTGGAGGATAAGGCGCTGCATTTTCATCAGGGAGATGTGAAGGATCTGCAGAGACAGCTGGAATTTATGCTGGAAAACCCGGAGGCCGTACATGCGTATGGGGAACAGAGCGCTGATTTTATATGCGGCAAGTATAATTGGGATGAGGTGGTGGATGAGACCGTCGGTCTTTACCGGAGGTGCTGCACAGGCGGAGAACGGTGTAGAAAATGTGAAGACTGAAGTACAGGAATGGTTCGAGAGAGAAGCTTAAAGAAAAAGGAAAGCCGATAGAGCAGGAAAAATATGAAAATACTGATGGTAAATAAATTCCTCTATCCCAATGGCGGATCGGAGACGTATATTTTTAAATTAGGTGAACAATTGCAGAAAATGGGCCATGAAGTGCAGTATTTCGGTATGGAGCATGAGGGAAGGATCGTGGGAAACCGGGCGCAGCTTTATACGACTGACATGGATTTTCATGGCGGCGGTCTGAGAAAACTGTTGTATCCCGTCCGCATTATTTATTCCGCAGAGGCGAAGAAGAAGATGCGTCTTGTGCTGGAAGATTTTCAGCCGGACGTGGTGCATCTGAACAATATCAATTTTCAGTTGACTCCTTCGGTCATTTATGCTGTCCGTGCCTGTGAAAAAAAACATGGACGGCACATACGCCTCGTATACACGGCACATGACTATCAGTGGATCTGCCCCAACCATATGATGCGCGTACCGGCCACCGGCGAAATCTGTTTTGCCTGCCGGGGCGGAGACTTTAAACAGTGCAGTAAAAAGCGCTGTATTCATAATTCCCGCATCAAGAGTCTGCTGGGCACGATAGAGGCGGTATATTATGCGAAGCGCAAAACCTACGGTATGGTGGATGTGATTCTGTGCCCCAGTGAGTTCATGAAAAAACAGCTTGACTCAGACCCTTTGCTGGCGGAAAAGACGGTGATGATGCATAATTTCCTCGATGCGCCGGCGAAGGCGGGAAGTATTTCTGACGGAGACAAAATTCAACAGTCCGGACAGAATAGCAGAGTGTCCGGGGGGAAAGACTATGTACTGTACTTCGGCAGATTTTCGGAGGAAAAGGGAACCAGAACTTTGCTGGAAGCGTGTAAGGAACTGCCGGATATTCCCTTTGTTTTTGCGGGGACGGGGCCTTTGGAGGAACTGGTGGATCAGGTGCCCAATGTGGAAAACAGAGGTTTTGTGTCCGGGGAGGCATTGCACAGTCTGATTGCCGGGGCGCGTTTCAGCGTGTATCCTTCCGAATGGTATGAGAACTGCCCCTTTTCCGTTATGGAATCCCAGATGTACGGCACCCCTGTGCTGGCCTCCGACCTGGGCGGAGCACCGGAACTCGTGCAGGCAGGATATACCGGCGATCTGTTCCGCGGCGGCGATGCCCAGGAACTGACCGAACACATCCGTGATCTCTGGAACGATCCCGAATTATGCTGGACCTACAGCCAAAACTGCCAAACCATAAATTTTGACACAGTAGAAGAATATTGTGATAAAATAGTGAGGAAAGTATACATGTAAAACCATGCTTGCATGGTTTTACATGTATACTTGACGAACATCCGACATGAGCAAGGAGCACGAAGTGCGGATTGCGAATGGAGGACGGATGCGAAGCAGACGAATTTTAATGAAATGGGCTTACATGTATACTTGATGAACATCCGACATGAGCAAGGAGCACGAAGTGCGGATTGGAGATATTTTCATGGCAAGAAGAACTTTATACGGGACAGTCATCGTAACCTACAGATGCAACGCCCGATGCAATATGTGTGATTGTTTTAAAGATCCTACCAGACCGGAGGAAGAGATTACGCTGGAGGACATCAGGAAGCTGCCGGAGATGGCTTTTACCAATATAACCGGCGGAGAACCCTTCATCAGACAGGACATTCCCGATATTGTGCGGGAGTTATATAAGAAATCTGACAGGATTGTCATATCTACCAACGGCTATTTTACCGACAGGATCATTGCCCTCTGCCGGACTTTTCCGAAGGTGGGGATCCGTATCAGCATCGAGGGACTTCAGGAGACCAATGACAAGATCAGAGGCATCCCGGACGGATTCAACAGAGGCTATAAGACGCTGAAGACGCTGGTGGAAATGGGGCACCCTGATGTGGGATTCGGCATGACAGTGCAGGATATGAACTGTGAGGATCTGGTGCCGCTCTACAACATCGCCAATGATATGGGGATGGAGTTTGCCACGGCCACTTTGCATAATTCTTTTTATTTCAGGAAGACGGATAACAGGATCGATGATAAATATAAAGTGGCGCAGAATTTTGAGAAGCTGATCAACGAACTGCTCAGGAGCAAGTCGCCGAAAAAGTGGTTCAGGGCCTATTTTAACCACGGGCTGATCAACTATATTTATGGCAATAAGCGGCTTCTGCCCTGTGACATGTCGCAAAATGCCTTTTTCATCGATCCCTTCTGTGACGTGATTCCCTGTAACGGCATGGAGAAAAAGGCTGTCATGGGAAATCTGCGGGAGCAGACCTGGGAGGAACTCTGGAATTCGCCCCAGGCGCAGAAGGTCAGGGAATGTACGAGGAACTGTGACAGAAATTGCTGGATGATCGGTTCGGCATCACCGGCAATGCATAAATATATCTGGGTACCCGGCTGGTGGGTCATAAAGCATAAATTTTTAAAAGGCGGCAAATACAGCTTGAAGGAGAATAAATTCATATGAAATTCCTTTACGTAGCCCCGCGCTATCACACCAACCAGACGGACATTATGAAGGGGCTGATAGAACACGGGCATGAAGTCTGTTTTATCAGCCATTATGCCGCGCTCATAGAGGATTACTCCTATGTGACGCCCATCGTGCTGGGATATTCCCCGCTGTATCGTCTGATCGACGCTTTGTACGTGAAGGTGATCCGCAGAAAAGATCCGGAAGCCATTGTATTCAAGATTCAGCATGGTTTTCCGCCGATCCTCAGATTACGGAAGATCATTTCGGATTTTGCGCCTGATGTGGTGATCCTGCGGGAACGTTCCGCCTATTCCATGGCGGCTTATCTGATTTGCCGGAAAAAAGGTTATCCGTGTATCCTCTACAATCAGAATCCCCTCTGGTCCGGGCCGAAAAAGACGGATCCGGCTCATCGCATCGTGGACAGGCTGTCTCCGAAGCTGCGCATGACTCCTGTCATGGGCACACAGAAACCGGGGACATCCATAAAAGAAAACGATTATTTTGTGCCCTTTGTGATGGAACCACGCCGGGGGCCGGAAGAGAGGAACTATTTTGCCGATGATACGGTACATATTCTCTGCATCGGCAAGTATGAACTGCGAAAGCACCATTTGCTGCTGCTGCAGGCGGTGGAGGAACTGTCGGAAGCCGGAAAACTGCATCTGACACTGATCGGCGAGGCTACCAATCATTTTCAGAAGGAGTACTGTGCACAGGTCAGAAATTATGTGTCGGAGCATCATATGGAAGGGGTGGTCACGGTCAAAACCAATGTGCCCCGCAGCAAGATGGAGGCCGAATATCTGGCAGCCGACCTCTATGTGATTCCGAGCACACGGGAGATGGCATCGGTATCTCAATTGGAGGCCATGAGCTATGCTCTGCCGGTGATTTGCAGTGATACAAACGGCACAGCTTGTTATGTGGAAGACGGAATCACCGGTTTTCAGTTCCAGGACTGCAGTCTGCAGGATCTTAAAGATAAGCTGGAAAAAATGCTTTCCGACCGCAGCCGCATGAAGGCTATGGGAGCGGCAGGCTACCGGGCGCTGAAAGAGAAATATAATTTTGAGATCTATTACGAAACAATACAGCGAATGTCAGAGAAAATTAGTGAAAAGTAGATACGGATGTCTCCGGAAACTGATATAAGATGCGAATCGCAGTAAAGTATATCCGGAATATGTATTTTTGTATATGTAGACAGATTTGTGAATGGAAACGAAGCATGTCGGAAGTTCAGAAGAACGGAACAATGGAGGCTGGTTTGAAACAAAGAATCAAGGATAGTGTGGCGGCAATGGTCTGTTTTCTTTATGAAAAAGGCATTTTGCACAATCATATACGGGTGCATACCATCGACGAGACCATCGATGAACTTCTGCATACCGAAAAGAGTATGGTCCGCTTCGGGGACGGGGAGATTGTGATGATCAAAGGCATCGATCTGATGCTGCAGCAGGCGTCACCGGAGATCGGGGCGGGACTGGCAGAGATTCTGGCATACCGTTATGATGACCTTATGGTGACGATTCCGGGAATCTTCGATACGCTGTCGGATCATCATAAGGCAAGCAGGCAGTTCTGGCGGGATCATCTTCTGTTTTGCCGCAAAACTTATGAAAAGTACTGTAATCCGGACCGGACTTACGGCACCACCTTCGTTTCACGCTGCTATTATTACGGCAAAGACCGCAGTGCCTGCGGCGGCTGGTTTGCAAAAATCAGGAAAATATGGGAAAATAGAAATATTGTGATTGTGGAAGGCACAAGAACCCACAACGGCGTCGGCAACGATCTTTTTGATACGGCTGCCGGAATTGAGCGGATCATCTGTCCGCCCAGCAATGCATACGGCGCGCTGCCTGAGATCATCGAAGCCTGTCTGAACTATGACAGAGACAGACTGTTTCTGCTCTCGGTGGGAGTGGCGGCGAAATTTCTTGCATTGGAATTATTTCAAAAGGGCTACCGCGTGCTGGACATCGGAAACATGGACATGGAGTACGAGTGGTTTGTGCGGCAGGCTTCGGGCAAGATGACGCTTGAAAAGCACGGGGTCACGGGGGAGGCGGCCAACCGCCAGGCGGCGGCCCAGGATGAGGCTTATGCGGCCTATCTGTCGCAGGTGAAAGTGTGGCTGTAGGCTGATATCAGTTTTCGGAAAATGGCAACAAAAATGTAAAAAGTGAAAAGTGATACAGTAAAAAAGCAAAAACACAAAAAAGCAAAAACACGAAAAAGCAAAAACACGAAAGAGTAAAAACGTGAAAAAGCAAAAACGTAAAAGAGTAAAAATATAAAAAAGTAAAAATATAAAAAAGTAAACACATAAAAAAGCAAACGCATAAAAAGCAACAACATAAAAACGTAAACACATAAAAAGTAATAAAAGGATAAACCATGATAGACAGCAAAGAATCCTACAAACAGTATCTGGAACAGGACAGGCTGGCGCTGAACAGGCAGGCAGACAGGCGGCCTCGTTTTTTCGGGGATGAGATCTGGAAATTTGAACGCCTTTTGCGAAAAGTAGAATATGACCTGAACTGCCGCAAGGGATTTTCCGGGCTGGTAATCGGAAAGTTTCACAAGGCAAGATTCCACCGGCTGAGCGTGAAGCTGGGATTTACCATTCCGCCCAATGTTTTCCGGGAAGGGCTGGCGATTCCGCATTACGGCACCATTGTTGTGCACGGCGGCGCCCGGATAGGCCGCAACTGCAGGCTGCAGGAGGGCGTGACCATCGGAGCCACAGGCGGAAGCCACAAGGCGGCGGTAATCGGTGACAACTGTTATCTGGGCAGCGGTGCCAAGGTGATCGGAGAGGTGTCCATTGCCGATAATGTGGCAGTCGGAGCGGGCGCGGTGGTGACAAAAGACATCACGGAACCGGGAACGACCTGGGCCGGTGTTCCCGCAAGAAAGATCAGTGACCGGGATTCCCGCAGCAATCTGTGTAAATCACTTTTTTGAAGGAGTTTTTAAATGAGCGGAGCAAATGATAACAAGAGGGCGGGTATGCTTTCCAAGCTGGGGTATATTTTTGACAAAAGGGACAAATGGAAGATCGGAGCGCTGCTCGGGGCCGTGGTGGTGGGCAGTTTTCTGGAACTTCTGGGAGTCGCAGTCTTTATGCCCTTTATCAATATCATCCAGGACCCGGGAGAAATCCAGAAAAAATGGTATCTGAAGATGTTTTATGACCTGTTTGGCTTTCAGTCCGCAAAAAGTTTTCTGATTGTTTTGTCGGTGGCCATCATCGCAGTGTATATCATTAAGAATGTTTATCTGATCGCCGAAAAAAGTTATATTTACAGATTTTCATACAATACGCAGATGAAATTGTCTACGAGACTGCTCAACACTTACATGAAAGAGCCTTATACTTTTCATCTGAATAAGAATATCGCCGAACTGCAGAGAAGCCTGCAGGAAGACACGTCCAAGTTTATGCAGGTGATCCTGTACTCTCTGGAACTTGTGGCTGAGCTGGCGGTATGTTTCGTGCTTGTGGTATATCTTTTGTTTATCAGCAAGTCCATTACGATCATCGTGCTGGGACTGTTGGTGGTGTGCGTAGGATCTTTTCTGCTTCTTACAAGAAAATACAGCCGGAAGCTGGGGCAGGACAATCAGGGATATCAGGGTAAAATTTTTCAGTGGATGAATCAGGCTCTGGGCGGAATCAAAGAGATCAAGATTCTGGAACGAGAAGCATTTTTTACAGATGAATACCGCAAATATTATGAGAAATTCGCCCGCGGGCTGAGAATTGCCCGGACGATTTCGATTCTGCCTAAATATGCCGTGGAGGCCGTAGCAATTTCCGGGCTTCTGGTGGGAATTATTGTGAAACTTCTGCTGGGGGAGGCGGATATGACCTATTACATCCCCCAGCTGACTGCGTTTGCAGTGGCGGCTTTCCGGCTTATGCCCAGCGTGGGGCGCATCAACGAACATGCTACCAATACGCTGTATGCGCTGCCCTCTGTGGATCTGGTTTATCATGATCTGGTGGAGATTGAGGATTATATTGAAAAGCAGGACAGCGAGACGAAAGAGGAGTGGAATCTGCAGAACAGCATCGATGTGAAGCATGTGACCTATTGCTATCCTGATACCCAGGAGCCGGTGATTGCCGATGCCAGTCTGTCCATACAAAAAGGCAGGACGGCAGCCTTTATCGGAGCTTCCGGTGCCGGAAAGACTACTATGGTGGACATTATTCTGGGACTTTTGACGCCTCAGAAGGGGGTAGTCATGGCGGATCAGATCAATGTCCATGAGAAACCTAAGACATTTCATGCACAGGTGGGATATATTCCTCAGGTGATTTATTTATCGGATGATACTATTCGCAATAACATTGCCTTTGGTGTGAAGGAGCAGGAGATCGACGGGCAGGCGGTGCGCGAGGCGATGGACAAGGCACAGCTTACGGAGTTTGTGGAAAGCCTTCCCCACGGGCTTGATACGATCGTAGGTGACAGAGGCGTCAGATTGTCCGGCGGACAGAGACAGCGTATCGGGATTGCCCGTGCACTCTATCATAATCCTGAGATTCTTGTGCTGGATGAAGCAACCTCCGCGCTGGATAATGATACCGAGGCGGCGGTGATGGAAGCCGTGGAGAATCTGCAGGGCATGAAAACGATGATTATCATTGCCCACCGTCTGACCACTATCCGCAATGTGGATGTGATCTATGAAGTGGGAGAGGGAAAGGTGACAGAGAAGAGCAAGGCGGAAGTGTTTGGGGAATCGTGACGGATGGCAGGAACGATGAGAGAATTGATATATGTGAGGACAAAAAACTGCTGAGGAAAGGAATGGCAGAATGGAAATAGCGATTGATCTGCTGTGGTTAAGGCCGAGGCAGGTAGGAGGAACAGAATTTTATATCAGAAATCTGCTGGATGGATTTTTGGCGCTTGAAGAGGATTTTCATTTTATTCTGCTGGTTTCCAGGGATAACAGAGAATCGCTGGCACATTATGCTGTGGACAGACGGATTTCTCTGCTTGTGGCTGATGTAAAATCCGCCAATATTGCCGGACGTATTTTATGGCAGTTTTTTTGTCAGAACAGGCTGTTTCGCAGACACCATATCCGTAAATGTTTTATTCCGGTTTATTGTCGTCCGCTTTTTAACGGAGGAATTACGTATGTCAATGTGATTCATGATCTGCAGGCGGCTCACTATCCTGAGTATCATCCTTTTCACGAAATTGCCTATTCTCGATTGTGCTGGTGGCTGGATGTGCATTTTTCCAGACATATCGTGGCGATCTCGGATTGGGTACGGACGGATATTATCAACAGATATCATGTGAGAGACGATAGGATTACAACAATTTATAATCCGATTACGGTAGATCCGGAAGAGATCGTTTCCCTGTCCGTATTAGAAGAAAAATATGGTATCCGTGACAAAGGTTATTACTATACGGTATCACAGCTGATTCCGCATAAAAATCTGGACACGGTTATTGAGGTGATGAGACAGATCAGGGAACAGAATATTGATCTGCCGCACAGACTTCTGATTTCCGGTGTGAACGGTGAAAGCAGAACAAAACTGGAAAGACAGATCAGGGAAAAGGGGCTGTCGAAGGAAGTGACGTTAACAGGGTTTGTGGACAGTGCAGAACGGAATGCCTTATATAAATACAGCAGAGCATTTCTTTTTCCGAGTGTGTTTGAGGGATTCGGGATGCCCACCATTGAGGCTATGCTTTTTGGAACGATCGTTATTACTACGGACAGGACATGTATTCCGGAAGTGACACAGGGCAAAGCTAATTATGTGGCAGATCCGTATGACGTGCAGGAATGGATCTGTGCCATGCAGAAACCGGCGGACAGGATAGATGAGATGGATTTTTCCATGTATGATCAGAAAAGACTGACGCGTCAGTACTTCCGTCTGCTTTCGGAGACTCTGGGAAGTAAAGAACGGATGTAAATATGAAAATTGCAGTGATTTTGGTGAACTATAATGGTAAACAATATAATACGGCATGTATTGACTCACTTTTTGCACAGACGCTGCATTCGGAAAATTCCCGGGAAATTAGAGTCTATGTTGTGGACAATGCATCCCGGGATGATTCCATGCAGATGATACAGGAATATTTTGCGGGTGACGGCAGGATTGAAGCGATCTTTCTGGATGATAATTACGGATTTTCGTATGCAAATAATGTGGGAATCCGACGTGCAGAGGAATGGGGTGCGGACTATGTCCTGCTCCTCAACAATGATACGGAAGCGGATGAGGATATGATGGCGCGGCTGATAGCCTGTGCCGGCAGACATCCGGGCAGTATGATCGCACCGAAAATTTATTACAGTGACCGCAGGAATGTGATCTGGTCGGCAGGAGGGGATGTGTCGCCTCTGATCAGGAAAGTACGGCATATAGGAATTGATCAGGAGGATCAGGGGCAGTTTGATGAAGAAAGGCAGATCGGATTTGCAACGGGATGCTGTCTTTTGATTCCGAAAGCAGTGCTCGAAACAGCGGGAAATCTGGATGAAAGATTTTTTCTGTATTATGAGGATACAGAGTACAGCTTCAGGCTTCGGAAACTGCAGATTCCTGTTTACTATTGTCCCAAAGCGCGTGTATATCATAAGGTCGGTGCCAGTTCCAAAGGAGCAGACAGTCCGCTGTGCGCTTATTATATAGCGCGGAACTGGCTGCTGTGTGACAGGATGTATCTGGGAGCGGCATATCCTCTGTTTCTGCTTTATTTTGCGGTAAACAGGACGATATGCTGTATGTTATGGCTGCTGCGCGGGAAGAGGGCGCTCGTTCAGGCGACCTGCAGAGGGATTCGGGATCATTGCAGGAGGAAATACGGCAGGACGGAATATTACCATTGACCGGGTGTGATACCATAGCTGTATACGGTCTCTTAAGATATTCAGTCATCAGCGGGCGGCTTTACATTTACTGGAAAGTATACTAGAATTGTTCTGAATATCTGTAGACGACAACGGCGGTAATTTCCGGGCGGTGATTGTCAGATATTCATTTATTTCAGGATCGTATCCGTGATTTGCGAAGGGTAAAGGGCAGCAGGATAATGAGGATTAAGGTGCGTGCAGCACAATTAAATAAATGTCAGAAAGATGTGCTTTTTTATATATCTTTAGCCGTACTGGCGCTTTTTATATTTCTGTTTGCAGGATCAAGGGAACCGGTGCTGTTTGACGACAGCGGCTCTTATATGAGGGTGGAGCGTTTCGAAGGGGTCATGCCGGTTTATCCGCTTTTTCTGCTGCTGAATCAATATATATTCGGCAGTGGCAGGTACCTTGATGCGGTTATTGTCGAGCAGGCTGTGATTGCGTCGCTGTGCGTTATTTTGTTTGTCAGAGAACTGAAAGACCGGTTTGAACTGCGGTATTGGGAAGGCTGCCTGATCTTTTTTCTGTCACTGCTTTCTTTTACAACGGAAATGCCGCAGGCAATGATAACGCAGACGATCCTTACGGAAGGGCTGGCATATTCTCTTTTTTATCTGTTAATGATTCTGCTTCTGCGTGCAGTCTGGCGAAAAAGTTATAAATTTCTTGCAGGCTCTTTTGTCATGGTATTCTTTCTTGCCATGCTGCGTTCCCAGCTGCAGATTCTTTTTGGGGTATGCGGTGTCTTATTTCTTTATCTCACATGGAGCAGGTATCGTAAAGGTTTGAAGAAACTGATCGGATTTCTCTGCGGAATCATCGGATGTATGGTGATCAGTGCTGCAGGTATCTATCTGGTTGCAGCAGCATCCGGCGGCTATTATGCGCTGATCAGTGATAATATGAAAGTTAATATGTTTATTATGAAGATTCAGGAACCGGAATACTATCAGCAATTCAGTGCAGATGAAACCGGCGGGCGCAGGGAGCAGGAGGAGATTGAGAAGGCAATACGGGAAGAGCAGGAACTGATGGTTTCTCAGGGACGGCCGATTCTTACCAGCCAGTATACTTCACTTATTTTTTCCAGGGGAATGTACGAGGCGGACGAAGAAGATGTGCGGTTATTTCAGGATGAAATGACGCGGGAGCTTTATCAGGCGCTATTTGCCGCGGCAGACGAAGAGCAGCAGCGATATGCCTATGCAAAGAAGGACCTCTGGATGTGGCGGGACATCGTAGGAGGTATAGGGAGCGTGGGAAAAACAGCGCTGCAGGCAGGCAGAAGCTTTTATCAGGAAAACTGGCCGGAAGTATATGCGTCGGATCATTTTAACGAAGTCTGGAACCACAGTCTGCAGACGATAGGAATAGAACTGATCAAGGTGCACTTTGGCAGGTTTTTGTATCATACCATGATGATGCTTCCTCAGGCATTTATATGCACCGTTTTCTTTCAGATCAAGCCGGTTTATCTGCTGTGTCACCTTATTACGCTGTTTTTGTACCTGTCGGCAGCCATATTGATGATCTGGGGATATGCGGATAAGAAAGCATCAAATCAATGTGCGGAATTTATGGCCCTTGTGCTGGGGAGTAATGTGGTTATGGTCGTGATCATATCGACTGTGTTTTTCGGGCAGCAGCGGTATCTGGTATACAATTTCGGAATTTTTTATATGGCGTATTATTTGCTTGTGCGGGAATTGTGGAACGGTTATATGAAAGATTTTGTTCTGAAGCTGTGTTTAAGGCATGGCGGACAGAACCGGAAAAGAAAGCAGACATAAGTATGTAAAGGGAACGGGAATGGAGCGAAAAGAAAAGGTACTGATCATTATACCGGCATATAACGAGGCTGAAAATATCGTGGGCGTAGTGAATCATATGATGGATCAGGCACCGCAGTATGACTATCTGGTGGTGAATGACGGTTCTACGGATGATACATTAAGGCTGTGCCGCAGGGAAAACTTTCACTACCTGGATCTGTCAATCAATATGGGAATAGGCGGGGCGGTACAGGCGGGATATATTTATGCCTACAAGAATGATTATGATATTGCCGTGCAGATGGATGGTGACGGGCAGCATGACATAGCTTATCTGGATAAAATGCTTGCACCGATTATCAACAAAGAGGCCGATGTCGTAATCGGTTCCCGTTTTTTGGAGAAAGAGGGATTTCAGTCATCCTTTGGGCGCAGAGTGGGTATTAATATTCTGAGTTTTCTGATTATGCTGACAACAGGCAGGCGCATCATGGATGTGACCAGCGGGTATCGGGCGGTGAACAGGATGTTTATCGAGATTTACAGCAAGGACTATCCGATGGACTATCCGGAACCAGAGGCGATCGTTGCGGCGATTATGCATCTTGGCAGAGTGAAGGAAATACCGGTGCAGATGCGTGCAAGGGAAGCCGGGACAAGCTCGATCACTTTTAAGAAGTCGATTTATTATATGATCAAAGTAACGCTGGCAATATTGATCTGCCGTATGAGCTACGGGATACGGAGAGCAAAGAGAGAAGCCAGATAGGAATGGACGGGAGGAGCAGAAAATGATACCTGCTACGCTTAGAATCACGCTGATTATTGCGGTAGTCTGCTATTTTATCATTATTCTGTATTTTTTGAAACAGAAGGCACTTAATCTGAAATATACACTGCTGTGGATCGTGGCAGGCCTGGTTATGGGGATTCTGGTGATCGTGCCGGAACTGCTTGTGTTTATCATTCATGTCTTTGGTATTCAGGATAACATGAACGGCCTCTTTATCTTTGCAATCGGCTTTATTATCATGATCCTCTTATCTCTGACATCTATTGCGTCCAGACAAAACCGTAAGATCAGGACATTGACACAGGAGATGAGTATTTTAGACAAAAAAGTGCGGGAACTGGAAGAAAGAGCAGTTTTGGCAGACGTGGACAGAAAGGATGTATAGCAGACATGTATTTATCTGATGTTACAAAAGGCATAGAGGGAAAACTGATCAGAGACGGAGAATTTCAGACATTGGAATACTGTACAGGCAGACTGGAGGTACCTTTTTTGACATTTATGGGAAACCCCAGATTTGTGGATAAGATGAGTCCTTATGTGAGCTGCGTGCTGTGCAGTGCCCAACTGGCAGACATGCTGCCGGAAAGTATAGCGGGCGTATTCATATGTGAATCACCGAAGGAGAATTTTCAGGTCATTCACAACAGACTGAGCAGAGACGAGGCGTACTGCCTTCCGGTGACACCTAATAAGACAGGTGAAGGCTGCGTGATCAGTGAGAGGGCGAGTATTGCGGGGAACAATGTTGAAATCGGCGACCGGGTTATTATAGAGGATCATGTTACAATATACGATCATGTGAAGATCGGAAACGACTGTGTGATACGGAGCGGCGCTGTGATCGGAGGCAAGGCGTTTACGTTTGCAAGAACCGGGGATAACCGCATATTGGGCATGGAAGATTTGGGGCAGGTGGTGCTTGGCGACCGGGTTGAGGTCTTTTCACTGGCACACGTTGCGAAAGGAATTCTGCCTACGGATACTACTTATATCGGAGATGATGTGAAAATAGATGCTCTGGTGCAGATCGGACACGGCAGCGTGATCCGGGAAAGGACATTAATAGCCGAGGGCGCAGTGATAGCCGGCAATGTTTATATCGGCGAAGATTCATGGGTAGGAGTCAATGCTGCGGTGTCTAACCGGATCAGGATCGGCGGCCATGCGCGTGTGAGTCTCGGAAGTGTCGTGACGAAGGACGTGGCGGACGGTCAGACAGTGACCGGTAATTTTGCGATAGAACATGCGGATTTTATACGGAATTTGAAGGATATGATGCATTTGCATTGAAAAAGGGAGTATGCTATTATGAAAAAAGGTTATGATATCCGTCTGCGGCTCAAATTCGCAGGCTATGGAAAGGCAAGGTTATTAGAATGATTACACATATTGTAGGCAACAGACCTCAGTTTATCAAGCTGGCGCCGTTGTACCATGAACTGGAAAAAGAAGGTTGTGAACAGAATATTATTCATAGCGGACAGCATTATGATGAGAATATGTCGGCTGTTTTTTTTGATGAACTGGGCATCCCGGCGCCCAACGTCAATTTGTCTGCCGGGGGAGGAAGCCACGGGCAGATGACGGCAAGGATTATGGTGAGCCTGGAAGAGGAACTGACGGCCTGCAGACCGGATCTGGTCATTCTTTACGGGGATACGAATACGACGTTGGCCGGTGCGATAACGGCAGCGAAATTATGTATTCCCATTGCGCATGTAGAGGCAGGTCCGAGAGTTCACAACAAAGAGAATCCGGAGGAGTGCAACAGGATTGTTACAGATCATTTATCAGATATTTTATTCTGCCCGGATGCCATATCGCTGCATAATCTGGAACAGGAAGGTCTGGGACAGGCGGCATATATGACGGGAGACATTATGTATGATACGTATCTGTCCATTGCCGACAGGGTGCAGCTGTCCGACCGGCAGGAGGAAGTTATTGTCATGACATGGCACAGACAGGAGAATACCTGCAGTAGAGAACGGATGGAGAGCATCCTGAATCTGGTGGAACGATTAGACGGCAAAGTCATTTGCCCTCTTCACCCGCGTACCAGAAAATGTCTTGTGGAGTACGGGCTGCTTGAGCGGGCGGAGAAACTTCCCGGTTTTGAGATGACAGAACCGGTAGGATATACGGAGATGGTAAAGCTCATGAACAGGGCAAGGCTGATTCTGACGGATTCAGGAGGACTCTCCAAGGAATCGTCTTTTGCCGGTGCCAAATGTCTGTTTATGTTAGACGTGGACATGTGGGAAGATTTGGTAAAAGACAAGTGGCTGTATAAGTTTGACCCCGAAAACGAAGAGAATGTGGAAGAGGCGCTCCGTTTTGCCGGTCAGGCGAAGCGCGTTGATGCTGCTGACAGACCACGGCATTACGGAGACGGTCACGCGGCGGCCAAGATGGTGCAGAAACTGAAAGAGAGAGGAATGATCTGATTATGAAATATGCATTGATCGGTTGTGGAAGGATATCTCCAAACCATATTGTGGCGGCACAGAAGAATCATTTGGAGATCGTGGCGATCTGTGATCTGGATGAGCATAATATGAAGGACAAGATATTGAAATTCAGACTGCCGGCTTCTACGCATTGCTATAAGGACTATAAAGAAATGCTTGAGCGGGAGAAGCCAGAACTGGTGGCGATTGCCACAGAGAGCGGGAAACATGCACAGATAGCGCTGGACTGTATGACGATCGGACATGCAAATCTGATTATTGAGAAGCCCATCGCGCTGTCACTATCCGATGCGGACAAGATCATAGAGACAGCGGAAAGTCAGAATCTGAAAGTGTGCGCGTGTCATCAGAACCGTTTTAACAAGTCTATCCAGAAGATCCGTGAAGCGGTGGAGATGGAGCGTTTCGGCAGGATGTTTTACGGGACGGCCCATATCAGATGGGCCAGAGATTATGAATATTATTCGAGAGCCAGATGGCGCGGAACATGGGAGCAGGACGGCGGTGCGCTGATGAATCAGTGTATTCATAATATTGATTTGCTGCGCTGGATGATGGGTGATGAGATTGACTGCGTTACGGGTATGACGGACCGGCTGCACCATGATTATATTGAGGCGGAGGATCTTGGCATTGCATTGATCAAATTTGCAAACGGTGCTTACGGGATCGTGGAAGGTACCACTAATGTATATCCAAAGAATCTGGAAGAGACATTATACCTGTTTGGGGAAAAAGGAACGGTAAAAGCAGGCGGTGCATCGGTGAATGTCATTGAAGAATGGAGTTTTTCCGATATGCTGGATAATCCGGCAGAAGTCAAGAGCCAGTTTCATGAGAACCCCCCGAATGTGTACGGCTACGGACATACGCCGCTGTATGAAAATGTCATTCATGCCATTGAGACGGATACGCCGCCGTATGTGGATGCCAGAGCGGGTAAGCGGGCGCTGGAACTGGTGCTTGCCATCTATCAGTCGGCAGCCACGGGAGAGATGGTCAGATTCCCGCTGGAGGATTGTGACACTATGCGGTTTAAAGGGAGATTTGAAGCGTAGCAGTGCGTGAGTCAGAGCCGGGGATATATCTTGACCGCAGTAAACTGCTCTGACATGGGGACTGGACTTATCTATTTAAGAGTATCGCAGGCCGGCTTGCGATATGCATGGGGGTTAGCATGGAATTTCGTGATCTTAAGAGACAGTATCAACTTCACAAAGCGGAAATAGACGGTGCGGTACAGGAAGTGATAGATTCAACGCATTTTATTCTTGGTCCGCAGGTGGTACAGTTGGAGCGGGAGCTGGCTCAGTATACAGGAGTGAAGCACTGTATTTCCTGTGCAAACGGGACAGATGCTTTGCAGCTTGCACTGATGGCGTGGGAAATCGGTAAGGGAGATGCGGTTTTTGTACCGGATTTTACCTTTTTTTCCAGCGGGGAAGTGGTTCCGCTTACAGGAGCGGTTCCTGTTTTTGTAGATATTGATAAGGATACTTATAATATAAGTGTGGACAGCCTGCGCAGTGCGATCGAGTATGTGATCCGAAATACGGATTTACAGCCGAAAGTGATCGTAGCGGTAGATTTGTTCGGCCGGCCGGCGGATTATAATGCGATACGACAGATTGCGAAGCAGTATGGACTTTTGGTTCTGGAAGATGCGGCCCAGAGCTTTGGCGGCATGGCAGATGACAGGAAGACGTGTAGTTTCGGAGATATAAGCACTACATCGTTCTTTCCCTCCAAACCTTTGGGATGCTACGGGGACGGCGGTGCGGTTTTCACGGATAACGATGAATGGGCGGACAAACTTGCCTCTCTGCGCGTGCACGGTAAAGGCAGTGATAAATATGACAATATCCGTATTGGAATGAATTCCCGGCTGGATACGATACAGGCTGCGGTTTTACTGCAGAAATTGCGTTTTCTGGAAGAAGAACTGGAGAAATGCGGATGGGCGGCCGCAAGGTACAGCGAATGTCTGCGCGGTATGGTGAAGATACCGGCAGAATCAGGAAGTATGCGGTCGGGCTGGGCACAGTATACGATCTGCCTGAAAGATATAGAAGAACGGGAACGGGTGATCGCTCAGTTGAACGCAGACGGGATTCCGAGCGCGATTTATTATAAGAAACCGATGCACAGACAGGCGGCGTTTGCAGCGAATCTGATTCAGGCAGTATCTTGTGAGAATACAGAGTATATTTGTGAAAGATGTCTTTCATTACCGTTCCATCCGTATATACAGGAGACGGAGATCGAAGCAGTGTGTAACAGCATCAGAAAAGCACTTGCGAAATAAGCCGGCTGTTTGCGGGGTGAAGGGCAGTACAGCCTGAGTCTTTCGGGAAACGCCGGGGATGGGACAGGGCACAGATTTAAGATTCTGCGAGGTAAAATGATAAAGGTTAGAGGAAGATGGATAGCAGAGGCATGAATGAGAAAACAGAATTGCACGGATGGCTTGCCGCGAAGAATTTTAATATTGAGTGCCTTGGCGCGGTGCAGAATCTCGGAGAGTGTGCGCAGTATAATCATCTGCTGGACAGGTTTCCGGAGGATTGTGTTTTTTTATCCGAGGAGGGCCGGGTCTGTTTCATGGACGGCTATATCTATAATAAAAGTGAAATGATTGCTTCCGCTGCAGGACCTGACTGGCAGCATGCTTTTGCTTCATCTTTGTTTGGCGACGGGAAGGCACATCTGCAGAAACTCAGGGGTGCGTTCTGCGGCTATGCTTATGACATAGGGCGCGGCAGCGTGCTCATTTATACGGATCAGGTTTCCAATAAGGCGCTATATTACTATGTGCAGGGAGACAGATGGATCGTGTCTGACTGCGTGTACTATATGGTACAGGTTATGCGCGCTAATAACATTGCATATCACTATAACCGGAAAGCGGCTCAATACATGTTGTCCTATGGATATATGCTGGATGACAGTACTCATGTGGAAGAGATCCACCGATTGCTTCCGGGGTGTTTTGCATTGATTGAAAACGGCTGCGTGGAGATTCAAAAATATTACACGATATGCAGTCAGGAAGTGCAAATGTCTGAACAGGAGGCGGTTGAGAAGGTCGATCTGGCATTCAGGGAAGCCGTCAGACGTGAGTTTGAGAAAGACCGGGAATACGGTTATCAGCATTTGGTAGATTTAAGCGGCGGACTGGACAGCAGGATGGTATCATGGGTTGCCCATGATATGGGTTTTACCGATCAATTGAATATGGCATACAGCCGGTCGGGATATCTGGATGACAGGATCTCCCGGCAGATTGCATGTGATCTGGGACATGAATATCTGTTTAAACCCCTGGATGATGCCCGGTGGCTGTACGATATAGACAGGAACGTCAGACAGAATAACGGTGCAGCCCTTTATTCCGGAATCACCGGAGGCGGCAGGTTTCTCAGGGCTTTGAATACATGTAAATTTGGAATCGAGCATACCGGTATGCTGGGTGATGTCATTCTTTCTTCTTATTATCAGGATGAGAGCTTCAGTAAGGGGGCACCCCAGTACGGATATAATCAATATTCAACGAAGATGGGATACAATTTTGCTCCGGAGCTTCTTGGACAATACAGGACACAGGAAGAGTTTGTGATTGCCACCAGAGGCGTGCTTGGAATGCAGAGTTCTTACATGATCAGGCAGCATTACGTTGAGACCTCGTCGCCTTTTATGGATGTGGACTTTATGGATACTGCTTTTTCCATTCCTTTCAAATATCGCAGCAGACATCATCTGTATCTGATGTGGATCAAGGAGAAGTATCCTGAGGCAGCCAGGTACGGCTGGGAGAAGTGGGGCGGTGTCAGGCCGAAGGAATCCCATTTGCTTCTGAGGAAGATCAGGACAACGCAGAGACTGGCAAAACAGATGATGTGCAAAGTGCTGAAAACGGAGAACAGGGACTCTATGAATCCGGCGGATGCGTGGTATGCAGAGGATATGGAACTGCAGCGTTATTATAAAGCCTATTATGAAGACAACATTGACAACGGGGTATTTGATGAGACGCTCAGAAATAATCTCTCAATTATGTTCCGGCAGGGAAATGTTACAGAAAAGAGTATGGCGCTTACTGTGCTGTCTGCGGCAAGGCAGTATTTCGGTTCACAGGAAGGTATGCCTCGTTAAGACGAACGGACCTGCGGAGTGATGCACAGGACGGAGGCACAGTCGGAAGGGATTGTGAGATCAATGGTAAAATATAAGATAGAAGAACTGGATTTTCTGTTTATTTATGAGCATAAGGTCAGGGAACTGGAGAATCTGTGTCTGTTAAAATATGAATTGGACCGCAGGGGGTATAAGGTCAGGATCATCCACATCGAAGACGCGGAGGCACTTAAGGCGATGCGCCCGATTTACCATACTAAGGTAGTGGTGACAATGGCATGTTACCAGAACAGTTCCATAGAATGGCATACCAAAAATTTTGTCAAATTTGATAAGCTGATTGACATGCAGTGGGAAAATATCGTGTTCCCCATGGACGAGAAGGATGAGAAAGCGTATAAGAATTATTCCGGCGTAGCGAAAGATGTGGTCAGGGTTTCCTGGGGAGAGATGAATAAGAAGCGAATGCTGGAAGTCGCGGGGATGGATCCTAAGAAGGTAAAGCTGATAGGCCATGTGGGAATGGATTTTTTGCGCGATGAACTGAAAGGATACTATCGCTCCAAGGAAGATGTTGTGAAGGAGTACGGGATTCCGGCAGACCGGAAGATATTTCTGTTTATTTCACCCTACTTTTCGGATCATCATACGGAAGAATATCTGGTGGAAATGTGCAGGCGTTTCGGGGAAGGATGGCGGTCTTATTATCAGGACTGTATGCTGCCGTCCAAGAAGATAATTCTGGACTGGATGGGCAAGATCTGTGAGACGAGACAGGATATCGTATTTGTCTACAGACCGCATCCCGGCGAGGAAAGCAGACAGGCGGATGAGATGACGAAGCGATACCCGAACTTTAAGGTGATCGGCGGACAGTCTGTCAAACAGTGGATTCTGATAAGCGATAAAGTGTATACGGGAAACAGTTCCACATTTGTGGAGGCTTTCTTCGGCAGAAAAATGTGTTATCTGCTCTTCCCGGTGCCGGTGCCGGCAGATTACGAACTGGCTTTTCTAAAAGATGCGGATAAGATATCCGACTTCGGGGACTTTGAGAAAACGACGCATGACGACGACAGACCGTTCCCGGTCAGTGAACGGCTGATTGATGAGGTATATACGATCGACTGGAACAAGCCCAGTTATGTGAAATTTGCGGATATGGCGGAAGAGGTGCTGCGTGATCCTTATTACAATTTGACGAAGGAGCAGTTAAAGGTATATTATCATAAGATGGGAGCGGCGGAGAAACTGACAAAGGCATTGACTAAGATCACGCCGCTGTATAATGTATATCTGACTATGCTGGAGAGCGACAGGCCGAGATGGAAGTGGCTGGAAAAGAAACGTGCTGCCAGAAGGAAGCTGGAACAGATCGCTCATGAGTTTGAAAAGACCAGTGATGAAGAAATTGCGGCAATTATAGGAAAGATTCAGAACGAGATGATGTCCCGGAGAAAATCATAGAAGGACAGGCAGCAGCAAAAAGAGAAAACGACTATTATCATTCAGAAATGGAGGAAATGCAAATGAGTGACACAATTACAGCGGTTGTACCGGTGAAAGGAAACAGTTCCAGACTGCCTAACAAGAATATTCTCCCGTTCGGGGAGTCCAATCTGTTACAGCATAAGATCGAGCAGCTTAAGCAGGTGAAGGGCCTGCATGAGATTATCGTATCCTCCGATTCGGATGAAATGCTGGCGATCGGCGAGAAGTGCGGCGTGAAAGCGATCAAAAGACCGACGCAGTATGCCGACGAGTCTGTGCCGTTCGGTATGTTTCTTGAGTATCTGTGTGATACGATTGAGGGCGAGCATCTTTTATATGCCTGTGCCACATCGCCTTGTGTGGAACCCTATCTGTATGAGAAAGCTATTAAGACATACTTTGAGAAACTGAAAGAGGGATATGACTCTCTGATCACGGTATCGCCTTATCAGACATATCTGATGGATGACAACGGGCCGCTTAACTTTAAGATGGGGTTGGAACACAAGAATTCCGAGCAGCTGCCCATGATGTATCATTTTACAAACGGTATCGATCTGGCGCCCACCGCGAAAGTGAGAGAGTGGCACTATAACTACGGACCGAAGTATTACCAGCTTGTGATCAATAAGAGAGAAGCGGCCGATATTGACGATCTTTACGATTATGAGATGGCAAAGGCATTGTATGCCATGAAGGATCCCAATCCCACAATATAGGAGTAAGGCTGCGGAAATACCGGTGGCAGAATCAGTAGAAGTGAAGCAGCAGAAAGCAGAGCATATGTCAGATATTAAATTACTGGACTGTACCCTTCGGGACGGCGGGTACATCAACGACTGGAATTTCGGAGAATATACGATTCGGAAAGTTATGTCCAAGCTGATTGAATCAGGCGTGGACTATATTGAAGTGGGATTCCTGCGGGACTGTGAGTATGACCCGGAACGCGCACTTTATAATAATTGTGCCGAAATCGCACGCATTTTGCCCGAAAACAGAGGGAATACGAAGTTTACGGCGATGTCTTTGCATAATAAATACAGTGTGGACAAGCTGGAACCCTATGACGGGAAGACAATCGAAGCGGTCCGCGTGACTTTTCATGACTATGATATTGATGAAGGGCTGGATTATATCCGCAGGGTGAAAGATAAAGGATATAAGGTGTTTGCCAATCCGATCAATATTATGGGGTACTCGGATGAAATGATTCTGAGGCTTTTACAGAAAGTGAATGAGATCAGGCCATATGCCTTTTCCATCGTAGATACATTCGGGTCTATGATGAAAGACGATTTGCTGCGCATCTATTCATTGATTGAGCATAATCTGGGCAAGGATATTACAATCGGACTGCATTTGCATGAGAATCTGGCAATGTCCTATTCTCTTGCGCAGGATTTCATTAATATGAAGGCCAGCGGACGGAACTGCGTAATTGATGCTTCCATGCTGGGGATGGGACGTTCTCCGGGCAACCTGTGCATGGAACTTATTATGGATTATATGAATAAACGCAGATCCGGACATTATGATGTTAATCCGGTACTGGACGGGATTGATGACCATATTGCGCGTCTGAAGCAGATTGAGCCGTGGGGATATAATACGGCTTATGCCATATCTGCCAAGTATAATCTTCATCGGAATTATGCGGAGTTCCTGCTGGATAAGGGAAGACTCCGGGCGAAACAGATCAATCAGATTCTCGGAGGCATAGAAGAACATAAGAAGACGGCTTATGACGAAGCATATATAGAGAAGCTGTACCAGAATTTCCAGAATAATGCGGTAGATGATACGGCTGCTTTACAGGATTTAGCGGCAAACCTTGCCGGCAGAAAATGTCTGATTCTGGCGCCGGGGTCCAGCATAGCGGAGGAGCAGGATAAAATCCATGCATATATAGAAAGGGAAAAGCCGGTTGTTCTCGCGGCTAATTTTGTGCCGGAGCATTATTGTGCCGATTATGTTTTCTGTTGTAATGCGATGCGGCTGGAATCGATTCTCGGAACAAAGAAACCGTCTAAGCTGCTGATAACTTCAAACCTGGTTGATTTATATGAAGAAAAGATGAATCATATGCCTGCAGGCATGTGTGCTGAGAACAGTGTACAGTATGTGAATTATGTGGATATCAGTTTTACAGAATCTGAACCGGTGGATAACAGTGTGATCATGCTGCTGCGTCTGTTAAAAAAGCTGGAAGTACCGCAGGCAGCGCTGGCGGGATTTGACGGTTATAAGTCCGGACGGGAGGAAAACTATGTTGCAGGCTATATGGCAAGCCAGCATACCAAGGGAGAAGAGGAAAACAGAAAAATCCGAAACCATATGAGACAGATGGAGAAAGTGCTGGAGATTCAATATCTGACGGATTCTCTGTACCGGTCATGACAGAGACGCCCGCTGTGTGAAGCCGGCACAGCAAAGGGAAATGCAGGAAGAGCATACTGCAGAGTGTGAATGGCGCGCCGGGGCAGATGAAGATCAGGGTGAGGAGAACGGTATATGAGTAACTGGAAACAGATCAAATATCTTATCATAGATGTGGACGGAACTATGACAGATGCGGGAATTTACTATGATGAGCACGGCAATGAATTAAAGAAATTCTGTACAAAAGACGCGGCCGGTTTTTTTGCCGCGCATAAGGCCGGAATACAGATCATGGTGCTGACCGGCAGAGAGTGTGCGGCTACTACCCGTAGAATGACAGAGATGAAGGTAGATTATCTGGTACAGAATTGTAAGGATAAAATTACATATCTTGCGCAGTTTATGAAAGAACATCAGGTTACCGGAGAGGAGATGGGATATCTCGGAGACGATCTGAATGATTTACCGTCCATGAAATTGTGCGGTTTTGCAGGATGTCCGGAGGATGCCTGTGCAGAGGTCAGGGAAAGGGCGGATTATGTGTCGCACGTGAAGGGCGGATACGGAGCCGTGCGGGATATTATTGAACATTTGCTGAGAGAGAGAGGCGAGTGGGAGAAGACAACGGCCGAGATTTACGGGATCGGTATATAGAGCTTATAAGCGGAGGCAGAGCCGCCTCATATTGGAAGGAAAGAGAAACTCATGGGTGTAATGGATTTCTTGAGAAAATCTGAAAAACTTGTATTTTGGAACCGATGCAGAATACACGCCGGTAATGCTGATTTCAGGAAGATGGTACTGGAAGGGTATCACAGCCCTGATTTTTTGGAGATGCACCATTGCGGAGAAGAGTACAAAGGGTGTACGGTCTACAGCATACAGGAGACGGGTAACGGCATCGGTTTCTTTGCGGAATTGGGCATGACGCTGATCAAACTGTATTTTGCGGATGAAAGAGGCTTCGTTCCCCATGTCTGCTGGGGAGACCGATACGTATACTATGAACCGGACGGAATCAGAGGAGAGAAGAACGCCTTCCTGCATTATTTCCGGCCGGTATCGGAAGTTGTGTCAATAGAACATGCGGCGCACGTAGTCTGTCAGGCGCCGTGGCACTGTGAGCAGGTGAAGGCTCTGTACGGTGCGGTCAGTTATGACGTGTCGCAGGCGTACATTGATGCGATGGCGGATATGCTGAGGAAATATATCAACTATAACGATGAGACGAAGAAATATCTGGAAGAGGAGTATGACAGGCTGCTGGGTGGCCGCAAAACACTGGCGGTCCATTACAGAGGAACGGACTTTAATAAAGGCTATAACAATCATCCTGTACCGGTTCAAGTCGAACAGGAAATACAAAAGGTCGGGGAACTGATTCGGGGAAACGGGTATGAGCAGATTTTTCTGGCGACGGATGAAAATGCTGTCGTGGAGAGGTTCCGGCGGGAGTTCGGAGAAGTGGTCAAGGTGTATGAGGATACTTACAGGGATGACGGCAGCGGGGAATCTATAGCCTTCAGTAAGTCGGATCGGGAAAATCACCACTACAGACTCGGACTGGAAGTATTGCGGGATCAGTATACACTGACGAACTGCACGGGAATTGTCTGCGGATATTCGAACATTACTTTTATTGCAAGGGTGATGCGCAGAGCCTGGTTTGATCAGAACTGGGAGGATTACTGCCTGATTGATAACGGGCTGTTTCATAATGATAACAGCTTTAGTAAGAGCGAACACGCCAGACGGCAGAGATGAAACACAATATATTTATAACAGAGTGTAAAATGAGGGGAATGAAAGAGCAGATATGAAGATAATGTTTCTTGCAATTTCATATTGGCCGTCGCAGGATGGTGTGTCGCAGGTGACGCAGTATCTGGCAGAGGGACTGGCGAAGAAGCATGAAGTCCGCGTAGTGGCAAGTCTGTCAAGCTTTAACAGAGGGGAAGAACACGAAAATGTGCGCATAGACCGTGTCAGAGCCAAACGCAACCGCTATCTGAGTTGTCTGCAGGGCGAGAAGGCGCTGGCGAAAAAATATATTATAGATTATCAGCCTGATGTTCTGATCGTCGTGAGCGTCCAGAGCTGGGGATATGACTGGTTTAAACGAGAGTTGAACCGGCTGCCCGGCAGAAAGGTTCTGCTGACGCACGGCGCCTCTTGTTTAAAGGAATATCATGTGTGGGAACAGGTGAAGAAGATCCGCTTCAGGAGGCAGATTATAGCTGACCTGGTCAGGGTGAACAATGAGCGGTACTGGAAAAGATATAAGCAGAAACTTCCTGCTGACATGGCGCGTTACGATCTGGTGGCATACTTGTTTCAGGGTGAAAAACTATGCAGTTATATGCAGCAGGCGGGCCTTAAAAATGGTATGATTCTGGAAAATGCCGTGGAAGATATTTTCTTTGACAGAAAAGCCTTTTTCATTGACAGGGACAAAGAAGTGGTGTTTATTAATGTGTCAAATTATGAGAAGCGCAAGAATCAGGAAATGCTTATAAACGCTTATATTGCGGCTGATCTTCCGAATACCAGGCTGGTATTGATCGGTTCGGAGGAAAATGAATATTATCATAAACTGTCAGAGATGAAGACGAGGGTGGAGGACACCGCTGATTTTAAAGGAAAAATAGACATATGGGTGAGTATACCCAGAAGTAAGGTGCTGGAACTGTACAGGCAGGCAGATGTATATGTGTCTGCAAGCAGCTGGGAAGCAATGTCGATTTCCATTTGTGAAGCTGCGGCAGGCGGGCTGCTGATCTTATCCACGGATGTGGGACATGTCTCGCAGATACCCGGTGTGCAGTTGTTTGAAACGGAGACAGAGCTGACCCGGTTGATGAAACAGGCGTATGAGGATTCGGATATGCGCAGACAGAACGGTATGCAGGCGAACGCATACGCGGAAGAAAACTATCGGATACAGAAGAAAGTCGATTATTTGGAGGAGAAGATCAGGGCATTGTTCTAGGAGCTGTCTGACGATGGTCCGGCAGAGCCCTGTCGGGATTTCAGAAAGGGAATAACAGGTACGGATAATAATATGCGGGCACGTATGAACGTCTATCTGACGACGGGCAGGAAAAATTACAAATATGCATATGTCGCGATTAAATCACTGTTTGAGCGGAACCAGAACTCTGAGATATACTTGTATATTGTGTCAGAAGATCTGGAAGAGTCTGACTTATCACATGAAAATGAACTGGCACGGCATTACGGACATCACATTATCATTCTGCGATTTGATGAAGAAGCGGCGGGCAGGCATATTAAGTTCGGCCCGAACGACCATTGGGCCGTGGGTGCCATGTCCAGTTACTGGATGTTTCATGAACTGTTACCGGAGGAAGTGGACAGAATCATTGTGATTGAATCGGACACGGTTATCGTGGGTGATCTTTCGGAAATCTATGCAACTGACTTCGAGGGTGCATATGCCATCTGTCCGGGACCGGAACATAAACCTAAGAACCATCGTGATTTTATGGATAAGATGGGCGGAGAGTGTCTGACATTTGTATTATCGATGTATAATGTGGAAAAGATTCGGAAAGATTTTACGCTGGAGGACATTCTGAATACGGATGCTGCCATCAGGAAACAGGCAGGCAATTCCATGATGGAACTGACTTTCGGGCTGCTGTTTGCCGGTAAGATCAAGTATATTCCGGCACGGACTGCCTGTATAGACGAGAATGAGAGATATATGGAAGAACTGGGATACGATTATGTGGCGGAGTGTGAGAAAACGGCGAAAATCATACACTTTTCTTCTTATGGAGACTATAGCAAACCATGGAATCCTGTATTTCTTGTTCCTGGTTATAGTGTATGGTGGAAGTATGCTGTAGACAGCCCGTACTATAAGGAGTATATTGAGCGTCAGTGGCAGTTTTATAATAATACGAGGAAAAAACAGCAGGAGATTGCGAAAAATATTACTTACAAAAATATATTACTTTGTATGGTACTGTTTATGACGGTAATCCTTATGGTGCTGTGCCTGATTGTCAGATCGGATTTGACCGGATGCCTGACTGTACTTGGAACAGCAGTGCTTTCATTAGGTTTATCTTTCATGTTTCGGCGGATCACTATTGCAATCGGAAAGGCAGGGAGATGACAAAGCTTATTTTAGCGACGGAGAGTTTTCCCTACGGCAAGGGAGAGAGAACTTTTATTTTGCCTGAAATAGAAAGGCTGAGGAAGTACTTCGACATTACGATCGTTTCCCATGCAAGCCGCAGCCAGATGAAAGAAGGTATACCAGAAAAACTGCCGGAGAATATTAAGGTAGTTTGCCTGGAAAGACCGCAGTTGTCCGTTTTTGATAAAGTGAGAGCGCTTATTTCTATCTTTACGGATCGGGACGGGAGATTAGAAATCAGGGAGATTCTGCAAGGAAAATCTGAGAAGAGGGCACGATTCTATCAGTCGCTGGCCTTCTATGCGCAGTCCCGGTCGGATCAGAAGAAACTGCGCCAGAGCGGTATACTGTCTGGGGAGGAACCGGTTATTTATTACGCCTTCTGGTATACGTACTTCTGTTACAGTATGATACGGGAAAAACGAAGATATCCAAACGTCCATGTGGTAACCCGTACACATGGAGTTGACTTGTATCACGAGAGAGTGCCGGGCGGGAGACAGCCCTTCAGACACCAGATGGAGAAGCAGCTGGATGCCATTCTTTTTGCTTGCGAATACGGAGCCGGATACTATGCGGCCTGCGCGAAGGATAAGCAGACATCTGCCGATAAACTGCATGTATGTAAGCTGGGAATTGAAGGGGCCGGGCGGCAAATGCCGGTTGGCCGGAGCGAAGAGTGGGAGCTGCTCAGCTGTTCCAATGTGCTTCCTCTAAAAAGAATTCATTTGATTATTGACGGTCTTGCACAGATTCAAAAAGCAAAGATTCACTGGACGCATATCGGAGACGGAAGCGAACTGGCGGACATGGAACGGTATGCCGCAGAGAAATTGAAGGATAAGGATAATATAAGGTACACGTTTACAGGATTTCTGAAAGATGTACATGCTTATTATCAGCACAATCAGGTAGACTGTTTTATTACGACTTCCGCAACGGAAGGGGGATGTCCGGTATCCATACAGGAAGCCATGTCCTGTGGGATTCCGGTGATCGGAACCGATGTGGGCGGTATCACGGAAATGATTAAGGATAACGGCATTCTGTTATCCGCAGAGCCGGATCAGGATGAGGTTGCAGGCGCGATCCTGGGTGTCATGACACAGGAGCGGCATGATCTGGAAGAAATGAAGGCAGCCGCATACAGGAGATGGAAGGAAGAATTTGACATCAATAAATCATTTGAAAAAGTACTTAAAACTTTGCAAAGCTGCTTATCTGATAAATAAGAGGCAGGACAGCAACTGCCTGTCAAAAGGAAAATCCCGGATTATGGGAGTGGAGATCTGCGTATGAAGCATGAAATTGAGAAAATAAAAGATTTATCTCATAAATTCAGTGTAATATTGTCAAAACAACAGAAGATGTATGGCGGTATGATTTTTGCCTGTACAATATTGGCCGCATTTATGGAAACCCTCGGGGTATCGGCCATCCTTCCCGTTATAGACGGGCTTATGTCGCCTGACGAATTACAGAACAAATGGTATCTGCAGTCGTTCATCAGTCTTTTTCAGGTTCAGGACACACAGACATTGATTCTGTTAGTGTGCAGTGAAGTTATCGCATTGTATATCCTGAAAAATCTGTATTTTATCTTGTATACATGGCTTGTCCGTAAATATACATACAAGATCAAGCGGGAGTTGGGCAGTCTTGTTATGCGGTCTTATATGAAGCAGGGATACATTTTCTTTGTCAACAATAATACCAGTAAACTGATCCAGGGTATTACGGGCGATGTAACTTCCATTAACGTTATTCTGGACGGTATTTTTAATCTGGCGACGAAGCTGCTGACAGTGGCGGCAATCAGTGTTTTCATGTTTATACAGACGCCGTCCATAGCAGTCATACTGGTAATTCTTGCGATCACCAGTGTATTTGCAATTCAGTTGTTTTATAAGAAATCCCTTCGCAAGTACGGCGTGCTGCTCAGGGTGGCTGAGCGTGAAAACTCGCAGGTTTCCTTAGAGGCGATACACGGAAGCAAAGAAATATTAGTTGCGAAGAGACAGGATTATTATGTTAAAAAATATATAGACAGTATTAACAGCCATATAAAATCGTGTATGAAAATAGAGATGGCTTCTCTCACACCGGGATATATCATTGAGATGATCTGTGTTTCAGGTCTGCTGGCGGCGATTGCCTTACAGACAAGGACAGGCGGAGTGCAGGGAGAGATGATCACATCTTTGTCAATCGTTGCTGTTTCCGCATTTCGTATTTTTCCGTGTATCGCCGCTGTCAGCAGCACCATTAATACGATACGAGGCCGGATGCCGTCTTTTAATGCGGCATATGAGAATGTAAAACAGATCAAAGAGTCGAAGCAGGAGACCAGCCAGACTGTGCCGGAAGAAAAAGTGAAGCAGGAAACCGGGAAAGCTGTTTTCAAAGAAGAAATCAAATTTAACAATGTATCTTACCGGTATCCGAACACCGATAAATTCATTCTGAACAATATGGATTTTACGATTAAGGCGCGAACTTCTATTGGCCTGATCGGACCGTCAGGAGCCGGTAAATCTACTCTGGTTGACGTTCTGCTTGGACTGCTTGTGCCTGAGCAGGGCAATATTACCATGGACGGAGAGGATATTCAGGAGCTGGGAATACGATGGAACCGTAACGTAGGCTATGTGCCGCAGAGCGTATATCTGACGGATTCAAGTATACGAAATAACATAGCATTTGGAATTCCGGAAGAGCAGATTGATGATACAATGGTCTGGAATGCGTTGGAGATGGCACAACTATCTGACTTCGTCAAGAAGCTGCCGAAAGGTCTGGATACGCAGGTGGGTGAGCGCGGCATAAAGTTTTCCGGAGGACAAAGACAAAGGGTTGCCATTGCAAGAGCTTTGTACATGAACCCGGACATCCTGATTTTAGATGAGGCAACCGCCGCATTGGACAACGAGACAGAGCATACTTTGATGGAGGCCATAGAGTCCTTTTTGGGACAAAAGACGCTGATTATTGTAGCACATCGATTGACTACTATTAAAAAGTGCGACTATATCTATGAGGTGTCCGACGGTAAAATCGTTGAAAAAGATAAAGCAGAGATTTTTGGGTAAATAGCAGAGATATTTTTTATTAATATAATATATGTGTTATGAAATGCGTACAGCACATAAGGAGGATATTTTAAAATGAAAAAAATTGTACTTACAACTACTTTCAGGAGCTTCGAGGGAAATAAGAATGACAGGCTGCAACAAATGTTTTTAAAAAGTTTAAGCAGACAGACATATCAGAATTTTATACTGGTAGTTACCATTTTTAAAGAGAAAAATGTAGAGGAGAGTGTTAAGGAAATTTTAGGAGATAAAGCTGTGTTTATATATACACAAATATCGGAAAACTATAGATACAGCCCGACTAAAGTTGTATTAAACGGGGTAGAGTATGGTATAAAAAATAATTACGATATTCTGGTTGATTGTTCCGGGGATATTGTGTTGCAGGATAATATGTTAGAGATTGTAAGCAAACATTTTTCACCAATGTATTCGGGTATTTCGCATCCTAATATTTTTGGTGAGCTTGATGAGTCGTTTCGTTTTAGAGATAAATGTACGGGGTCGTGTGGCAGAGGAATAGATCTACGATTCTTTGATATGCAATTGTTAAACAGTACTGAATGTAAAGAGAGATTGGAGACCTATGCATTGTATGATTGGGGCGGAATCGAACATTTGTTATTTGGAATCAGTCAGCCGCTGTCAAAGAGAATGATTAATATTTTTGAAGAATCGAAGGTTATTAAAGTAGAGAATGACAGGGAATCTGCAAATGAGAATAATGAATATATTCAGAAAAGTGGAGAAAGAAATAGAAGCGTTTTAAAGAAATTGTCGGATAACATAGGCATGGAATACACAGACCTGCTGAATTTATTGTATATACATGAGCAATATAAGTTAACAAAAAACAAAATTAGAAATTTTTGGCGTTTTAGAAAAGAACGGAAGGTTTATCTGGAACAGAGACTGAAAAAAAGAGAAGGGTTCTTAAACAAGATTTTGCTTGCGCTCATACATTGGATATTGTAAGTGACTTTTAATTGAAGGGAAATGAAGACAATGAGTGAAAGGAAATCTAAAACGAAGCTGTCCTGTTTGATTACGAACTATAATCAGATCGAGTGGATCGAAGAGGCTGTGGATTCGATCCTGAATCAGAACATGGACTTTGCATATGAAATTCTGATTGGAGATGACGGGTCGGATGACGGGTCATTGGAATTGCTGCAAAGAAAATACGGGGAAAAAGAACAGATTAGAATACTGGTGCAGGACAGAACCGGCGGCGTGAAAGAGTTCTCGAACTGGAGACACAGCCGGCTTATTTTCCGGCTCATTGATGAAGCCAGAGGAGAATATATATCTATTCTGGACGGAGATGACTATTTTTGTGATGAAAATCATTTCCGGCAGAAGATAGAGTTACTGGACAGGGATGAGAATCAGGATTGCGTGGCTTATTACGGAAATATGTACAGGCTGATTGACGGTAAACCGGAACTTTATACAAGCGTTCCATATACCCGCGGGAAATACCAGTGGCAGAAGGACATGATCTATATTCATCTGGCGGCAGCAGTCATTCGCAGGAAGGCGCTGGAGAACGTTCCAAGAAATATTTATTATGAAGAGTTTGCTGACTGGCAGGTTACGACATGGCTTGCCCATCAGGGTCTGTTTTTCTATGATCCCGAGCCATGCTTTGTTTATCGTATTTTACCGAAGTCCATCTGGCACAAAGCCTGTGCAGAACTAAATGCGCTGCGGCTGGTAATTGTATGTGATTTAAATTATCAGGCATATGGCGGGAGACGTATCAACGCTTTTAAGCCGCGCCGCAACAATGTTGTCACATTGTATGAAAGAAAGAAAACGGCAGATGTTATCGACTATGAAATGTGGAACGGCTTTACAATAAAATATCATACGAAAGTCGCCCACATGCTGTTAAACCGCGATGATCTGAAACTGACAGAGAGGATATGGCTGTTTCTCTTTTATTTAAGACTGAAAGCGCCATGGAAGACATTCGGCCGCAGACTTTTAGGATATTGCATAGGAATCGGCCAGATATGCAGCCCCGCAACATCAATGGCACAGAAGCGTACATTGATGAAGCAGTGGTGGGGGCGTATAACAAAAAAAGCAGCAAAATAATCGGGCCCCGGACATTCGGCGGTCTACGCTGCGATTTTTGAGCAGTACGGATGGGATTTGGCTGCGCAGTGGTTTATCTGATTCTGTTAAAGGCTACGAAGTCATGGGGAAAGAAATCCTATCATTGGAAATGAGGTAAAGGCGGGAAAAATGGAACAATTATATTATAACGGGAAGATTATAACAATATCCGGACGGGACTTTGAAGACAGTCCCGCAGAGGCTGTGCTTGTGCGTGACGGGATTATTGCGGCAGTCGGCAGTCTGGATGATGTCAGGGCTGCTTCAGGGGAACAGGCTGTTATGGTGAACCTGGAAGGCAGATGCCTGATGCCGTCATTTATCGATGCGCATGGTCATATGGTGATGAATGGACAAATGTCGCTTTGTGCAGATTTGACCGGGTGCACATCGTTTGCTGATATTATCCGTGTTCTGAAAGATTTTAGCGCTGCCAGGCAGGAGGAGGGAGACATGCCTGTGATCGGGTATGGATATGACCATAACTTCCTGAAAGAACGCAGGCATCCGGACAGAGAGGTGCTGGATGAAATCAGCACGGAAATTCCGATCATGATACTGCATGTTTCCGGCCATCTGGCATGTGTAAATACACCGGCGCTGCGCATGGCGGGTATTGATGCGGATACGCCGGACCCGGAGGGAGGAAGGATCGGCCGATACGCTGACGGGAGAGAACCTGACGGATATCTGGAAGAGACTGCCATGCAGCAGATTCAAAAGGCAGTTGGCGCGCGGATGCCGTTTGATATCGCGAAAATGATGCAGGGTATGCAGCAGATTTATATTGAGAACGGAATAACGACTGTTCAGGATGGGGCTTCCACCGTGCAGGATCTCATGCTGCTTGACCGGATGGCGCGGCAGGGGCAGCTTCTGGTAGATGTGGTTTCCTATCCTCTTTTGACGGAGGAGATCAGGAAGATACAGGAGCAGTTTTCACATCTGACTGGCGGAGGTGACGGACACCTTAAAATCGGCGGATATAAACTGATTCTTGACGGTTCACCTCAGGGGCGGTCTGCCTGGATGTCGGAGCCGTATCTGAACGGAGAAGAGGGCTACTGCGGGTATCCGTGGCTCTCTGATCAGGAGGCGGAGCGGTGGATCACAGCTGCAGTGGAAGACAAACAGCAGCTTCTGGCACATTGTAACGGGGATGCCGCCAGTGAGCAGTTTTTGACGCTGTATGAAAAGGTGATCAGAGAAACCGGCTGTGAGGAGGACTTAAGGCCGGTGATGATCCATTGTCAGACGGTGAGGAATGATCAGCTGGACAGGATGGCACGTCTTAATATGATAGCATCAATTTTTGTCGGTCATGTATGGTACTGGGGAGACATTCATCTGCAAAACTTTGGCAGCCTGCGGGGCAGTCGGATCAGTCCGGTAAAGGATGCGCTGGACAGAGGTGTGACGGTGAACTTTCATCAGGACACGCCGGTAACAAAGCCGGATATGCTGCATTCCGTCTGGTGTGCGGTGAACCGCATCAGCCGGAGCGGGGCAGTGATTGGCGCGGAGCAGAAGATATCCGTGTATGATGCGCTGAAAGCGGTAACGATTCAGGCGGCATATGAGTATTTTGAGGAAGATACCAAAGGCAGTATTGAGGCGGGAAAACGTGCCGATCTGGTTATTCTGGACAGATCGCCGTTAGACGTTGATCCGATGGAAATAAAGGATATACAGGTTATGATGACGATCAAAGACGGAGCGGTGATATACCGGAGACAGCAGGCTGAGTAAGAATAGGAATTATTTATTATACAGGGAGTAGCATGAGGGGATGAAACGATTATTACAATATTTGTACAACGGAACAGATTATGAACCGGATGCGCAAAAAAGAAGATTATTATTCTGGACAGGGGTGATTGCGTTATGTGCAAACGGTTATGCTTTTGTGAATTATATGCCCACGCATGACGCAATAAACCATATGTTTTCATCAGCAGGAAAATGGGAGGTACAGCTTGGAAGATTTCTTCAGCCGTACTACGTTTATTTGCGTGGAAACGTGGTTTCTCCGTGGCTGGTGGGAGTGATCGGTACTGTTTTTGCGGTAATGAGTGCTTTTATCATAGCGGATATTATTAAGATCAGTAATCCTGTCTGCGAAATTCTTGCATGTGGATTTCTGGTTTCCAATCTGGCGGTTACCGAATTATGCGGTATATATATTTACATTTATGACTGCTGTATGATCGCTCTGTTTTTTGCCTGTTTAGCAGTGTGGTGTCTTATACATATCAGAAGTCCATGGAACATAATTGCAGGAGCAGTATGCCTTGTGGTGTCGATGGGATTTTATCAGGCGTATCTCAGTGTGACAATCGTTTTGTGCGGGCTTGTACTGTTACAGAAAGCGCTGGCGGACAGCTCCTGGAAGGAAGAAGTGCGCAGCGCATTTACTATGATTCTGACGGCTGTAACGGGCTGCGCCGCGTATTTATCAGTATATAAAATATTATTGCTGCGGTGGCATACAACGTCTACAAACGGGTCAAACGGCATGGGACGTTTAGCGGAGCTGTCGGTACAGGCGGTCTTCGGGAATATCATGAAGACTTATAAGGATATTTTACAGTTTTTTATCACGGACAGCAGATACTTTGGAGGGGTTGTCTGTGCATTACACGGATTGCTGCTGCTGGCCGCGCTGGCAGGATTTGCTGTTTGGCTGTTTCAGAAGAAAATACAGATTCATAATGCCGTCGTGGCAATACTGATTTTTATTACATTACCGGTGTGGTGCAATTTTATCAGTGTGATTCAGGGAGAAAATATTGTTTTGAGGAGTTCATATGCCCTGTATCTGCTTTTTCCTGTATGTCTTATGATCGCAGGTAATTGTAAGAATATTCGGGTCAGGAAACCGATGCAGTATTTGACGGCTTTTATATGCTGCTTTCTTCTGGTCAGAAATGTCCAGTACAGCAACACGGTATATATGTATGCAAGAGTGACCTATGACAGAACAGTCAGTATTATGACAAGAGTTCTGGATGATATAGAGGAACAGGAAGGATATGAGTCCGGAGTAACGCCGGTCGCTGTCATAGGCGAATTCAGTAAAAATGATTACGTTGAGGCCTGGCATGGCGATTATAAGTTTGTAAACGGACACAGTAAGGCATCAACAACCTATCCGCAGACAACATATAATTTCTGGCGAAGCATGGGAAGCCCGGTCAATGGTATAGAGGAGAAAGAAGTCTTAAAGGCATATGAAGAGTCAGATGAGGTACAGCAAATGCCGTGTTATCCGCATGACGGATATTGCCGGATGATAGATGATGTTTTGGTGGTTAAGGTTGCGGACAGACGATGAGTGTCAATATGCAGAAATGCAGCGGAGAAACGGAGTAAAACATGAATAAATCAAAAGCTTTTGCAAAAAAAATCTTTATGCGGACAAAGGAAAATCTTGTACCGTACAAATGGGAGTATTTATTTGGAATCATACTTGTGTGCATTATTTTGTTCTCGGAAATGTACGAAGACTTTTTTGCAACATACAGGCACGGATTGAATTTCTGGTATGCACTTTCTGAGGGGCATCCGCTTTCTTTTTATTCTTATGCAAAGGCGATAGCCGGTGCAACGCAGAATCGCGGGATCTCGAGCGGGGCGGCATATGATTTTACAATCTATGCCATTTTTGCAGTGTGGAATTTTCCGGCGTGGATCTATGAGAAACTCTCCGGTAATTTTGCGGAAAGCAGCCTTTTATGCCTGATGTGGGGAAAAACGATGCTGGCAGCGGTGGTCATTGCCAGTGCGGCAGGCGTCAGGAAAATTTATGGGTATGTGACGGGAGACCGGGAAGGCTCAAACACTGTCTTATATGTATACTTGTTTTCGGGTATTCTGATCTTTGCAACATGCTTTGTGGGACAATATGATATTATCGGTGTCATGTTTGCCGTATATGGGGTGTACTATTACTTAAAAGGCGATTATAAGAAATTTTATCTTTTCTTTGCGCTGGCAATTACATGCAAATATTTTGCGCTGATCTTATTTGTATGTCTTGTGCTGCTTTATGAAAAAAGAATATTGTACATTATAAGGAATATGGTATTAGGCTGCTGGCTGGTACCGGTAGAAAAGCTTTTATTCAGCCTGGGTAAAAGCTATGCGGAAATTCATCCGGAAGTGGAGATGGCGGCCCAGTCAGGGAAAAAAATAGCGGCTACGGGAATCTTATCTTCCAGAATGGGATATTTATTCTCGCTGCAGTATTTCATGGGTGTGGATTCCATCTCCATATTCGTGCTTGCGGCGGGATTGCTCATGGTATATTGCTATCTGCAGAAAAGAGAAGAAAATTACACATTTTATTACAAAACCATCTATGTGGCTTTTGCGGCAAATATTTTCTTTATTATATTTACATCCTGTCCGCCATACTGGGCAGTTCTGATTGTACCGTGGCTGGTGCTGATGGTGTACTGTAACGGTGAAAACATCAAGTTAAATATAATTTTGGAGACAATAGGAACATGCTCGTTTCTTATATGGCGTATGGGCAGGGAACCCTATATCTTTAAAAGCTCCGGGTGCGAGGGTATGCTGATGTACTACCTTCTGGGAAAGCCGCATTTTTACAGAAACGGAATGGGTGATGTGATGCATGTTCTGATGGAGGGTACGCTGGCGGCGGCATTTAATTTGTGCAGATATGCGTTCTATACGTGCATGATCGCGCTGGTGGTGGTCAACTTCCCCAGGGCAGGCAGGCACAGCTATGAGAAGAAACCGCAGGAGGCGGGAATGCGGGGGCTTCTTGTCTTCAGGGAGGTGTGTGTGGTCGGGCTTTTGCTTCTGCCTGTCATCGTTTACATGATCCAGGTGGTATTCGCACAGCAGATTTTGACTGTAAATGTTGAAAACAATACGGTTATGCAGATTATACAGCTGCTCAGGGAGTAGAGAGCGCTGCCTTTCACACTTCGCCATGCATTTGCAGCATAGTGTCGGAGAGGGAAGCTTCGAGCGGGTAAAATCATTTTGTAATATACATGGTCTGTCTTTTATGATAATATTAAGAATGGTACTGATGCGGGGCAATACGATATGACGAGAGGACAGACAGCGGCAACGCCTGCCGGCACAGGGCAGTACATGTTTTATCAGACATGTGATTGCGGAATATGAGAAACACAGGATAATTTTGGAAGGTAAGGAGCAGCAAGATGATTAAGTTATCGGATTATATTTTTGAATATCTGGAATCCCGGGGGATAAAACAGGCGTTTATGCTTCCGGGGGGAGGGGCAATGCACCTTGATGATTCTCTCGGGAAATCCGGGATGGAATATGTCTGCTTTTTACATGAGCAGGGCGCTGCTATCGCGGCGGAGGCTTACGGGCAGCATACTAATATGCCTGGTTTATTGCTTGTGACTTCCGGACCTGGTGCAACGAATACCATTACGGGTGTAACAGCAGGCTGGATTGATTCAACGCCGATGTTTGTAATTTCCGGACAATCCAAGAGATCAGATCTTGTGGGCGATAAAGGGGTCAGGCAGATCGGATCGCAGGAGGTGCAGATTGTGCCGATGATTACCCCGATTACAAAATATGCGGTCCAGATCTTAAATCCTGCAGAAATAAAGTATCATTTGGACAGGGCTTTCTATGAGGCAACCAACGGACGTAAGGGACCTGTCTGGCTGGACATTCCGCTTGACGTACAGGCCAGTATGATCGAACCGGATGAACTCGAGGGATTCCAGGCGGAGACGGTTTCGGGTAACGGACAGGCTGATGTGCCATTTGATATGGAGAATATAGTAAAAAAGATAAAATCGGCGAAGAAGCCGCTTATTTTGGCGGGAAACGGTATTATCAGTGCGGGCTGTGAAGAAGCTTTTTATCAGTTGGCAGATTATCTGGGAGTTCCCGTTCAGACGACCTGGAAGTCGATTGATTTAATGTGGGAAGATCATGCTTTATATGCAGGACATCCGGGAACCCTCGGGGACCGGGGAGCCAATTTTATAATACAGGAATGTGATCTGCTGCTTTCTCTGGGGGCAAGACTTGATAGCAGTATAACTGCTTTCAATGAAGAAAATTTTGCGCCGCAGGCTGAGAAAATAGTTGTCGATATTGACGAAGCGGAATTGAATAAGTTTATTATGAAGATAGATATACCTGTTTGCTGTGACATCGGCATTTTCCTGAAAACGCTTAATGAGAGACTGGCAAAAGAGCAGTGGAGTGATGAACACAGAGCAGAACTGGAGAAATGGAGAGCTCATTGCAAGGCACTCCGGGCAGAATATCCGGTGATTCTGCCGGAATATGCGCAGAAAGAGCAGTATGTGGATGGATATTATTTCACCGGAATTTTAAGCGATATGCTCGAGGAGAATGAAATTATTGTTCCCGAAAGCGCAGGCGTGACGACTGAAGCAACGATACAGGCATTCAGGAGCAAAAAGGGGCAGCATATGAAACATGCGGCGGGGCTGGGCTCCATGGGGTTTGCCCTTCCTTATTCCATAGGTGCCTGTCTGGCACATGGCAGGCGCAGGACGGTTGCCATTGACGGTGACGGCGCATTTCAGTTAAATATTCAGGAACTGGAAACATTGCACAGACTACAGCTTCCTGTCAAATTTTTTATCTGGAACAATCAGGGCTATGCCAGTATAAGAGGAATGCAGAGAAATAACTTTAAAGGGCATTATGTGGCCAGCGATGCCGGCAGCGGGCTGACAATTCCTCATATTCTTAAAGTTGCACAGGCCTATGGGCTGAGTACTTTCAGAATAGAAAATAATAAAGAAATAGCAGAGACAGTAGCGCAGGTTTTAAAAACAGATGGTCCGGTTATTTGTGAAGTTATGGTAGACCCTGACGAGGTGGTTATGCCAAAGGTACAGTCCAAAATGGGCGAGAACGGGCAGATGATACCTGGAAAACTTGAGGATATGTGGCCTTTTATCGGAGAGAAATAGGGAGGACGCCTGGTGGGAAAGAAAAATTTCAAGATTGGACAAACGTATGTCGGAGAAGATTACCCTGTGTTCTTTATTGCAGAGATCGGGATTAATCACAATGGTGATCTGCAAATTGCAAAAAAGTTAATAGATGCTTCTTTTGCGTGCGGATGGGACAGTGTCAAATTTCAGAAAAGAGTTCCTGAGATTGCCGTTCCCGAAGAGCAGAAAAATGTAATGCGTGATACGCCATGGGGAAGAATGACTTATCTGGAATATAAGAAAAGGATCGAGTTCGGAAAAGAAGAGTATGATTATATTGATCGGTATTGTGCGGAAAAACCGATTATGTGGTCATGCTCTCCGTGGGATATTCCGAGCCTGGAATTTCTGGTGGAGTATCATGTTCCTTATATTAAGATTGCGTCGGCCAGCATCACGAATCTTGAGTTTGTAAAACGGGCCTGCGAGACAAAGATACCGATTATTCTTTCAACAGGAATGAGTACGCTGGAGGAAGTGGACAATGCGGTGGATATCCTGAACAAATATAGTGACGGAAATTTTGTGCTATTGCATACAAATTCAACATATCCCGCGAAGTCTGAAGATTTGAATTTACGTGCGATTCCCATGATGAAGAAGCGATATGACTGCGTGGTCGGATACAGTGGACACGAATATGATATCAATCCGACAACGATTGCCGCAACAGTGGGGGCAAAGATCATTGAAAGGCATATCACACTGAACCATAATATGTGGGGGACGGATCAGAAATCCAGCCTGGAAATTCGAGGGATGGACTATGTGGTCAGAAGGATTCGTGATATGGAGAACTGTCTGGGAGACGCGAAGATCACTGTGACAGATGCAGAGAGAGAGGTCCGGAAGAAGCTGAGAGGATGATTCCGGCCAGTGAAAATGAAAAAGTACAGTTGGTGACAGTGAAGCCAAAGGCTGAACTGTTACTATAATTGAGGACTGCTGATGAGAGAAAAAAACATCAAACTATTCCTGACAGATTGCGATGGCTGCCTGACGGATGGAGGTATGTATTATACCGAGAGCGGGGATGAATTTAAAAAGTTTAATACACTTGATGGTATGGGCTTTCAGCTGTTGAGAGAGCAAGGTATTCTGACGGGAATTATAACCGGTGAGGAAACTAAAATAGTAGAGAGAAGAGCTGCCAAACTGAAAATGGATTTTTTAAGGCAGGGCGTGAAAGATAAATTAAGCGTTGTACGGGAAATCTGCGATCAGAATCATATTGAACTGTCGGAAGTTGCGTATGTCGGAGATGATATCAATGATTATGAAACGATTCAGGCGGTTGGCTTCGGGTGCTGCGTATCCAATGCCGTTGACAAAGTAAAAAGTGTTTCCAGATATGTTTCCAAAAAGTCCGGAGGAAAAGGTGCTGTCAGGGAAATTATAGACTGGGTATTGGAAGAGGACATTTGAGGAGGAAAGCAATACAATAAGAATGAATGTACTGATTACAGGAAAGAACGGATTCATAGGACGTAATTTAACAGAAAAACTAAAGGCCTGTAATCTGACTGCTCTGGGACGGCATGAACTGGATCTGCAGGATACAAAGGCTGTGGAGGATTACCTTCATAAAAATTATTTTGATGTGATACTTCATACGGCAAATGTACATTTGTCCGGCGATCTGGTTACGCAGAGATACAATACGCTTGACGGTAATCTGCGGATGTTTTTTAATCTGCAGCGCTGCAGCGGCTGTTACGGCAAAATGTATTATTTCGGGTCCGGTGCGGAATATGATATGCAGCATTATATTCCGGATATGAGAGAAGAATACTTTGACACACATATACCATTGGACGCATATGGATTTTCCAAGTATATCATGTCAAAAGAATGTTGTGAATCGGGAAATATTTATGATTTACGATTATTTGGCGTATACGGAAAGTATGAGAGATGGGAGCGGCGCTTTATTTCCAATGCCATATGCAGGGCTTTGAAAGGAAAAGACATTACCATTCAGAAAAATGTGTATTTTGATTATATATGGGTAGAGGATTTGTGTGACATTATGCAGTGGTTTGTGGAGAATGAACCGAAGCATAGACACTACAATGTATGCAGAGGGTCTAAAATAGATCTGTACACATTGGCGCAGATGGTTCGTGAGATCCTGGAGACAGACTGCGATATTTCAGTGGCGGAAGCCGGATGGAAACCGGAATATACCGGAAATAATGAAAGACTATTGGCAGAACTCGGTGATTACCGGTTTACAGATTTCCGGGAATCCATAGTACAGTTATGCAGGTATTATAAAGAAAATATAGATATGATTGATGAGGAAAAACTGCTTTAGTGCAGAAGGAAACGTATCTATACGGAAAGACACGGAGGGGCGATGATGAGCGAAAAAGAGCTGATCGCAAAAAATATCAGAAATTATTTTAAGAATCATGAGAATAAAAAGATTGTCATCCTGCCGCTTCGCGACTTATCGGGAGTTGTGAGGGATATCTTAAGAGAGGAATATGATTTACGCGAGCAGTTTCTGGTAGATAACTATGCCTGTGATATGGAACATATTTTTCCGATGGACAAGATGCCAGATCATTATAAAGAATGCGTTTTCTTTCTGGCGGTGTTTGGCACGACGGGGAAGGTCTTGAAAGAGAAACTGTCGGAATATGTATCACCAGACCGGATTGTAGATTTACTCTACGATGAGGAACGCGAAAAGGTATTTCAAAGTGACTCCAAGGTACACATTGATTTTGCATGTCCGGGATTTGCCAAATGCGGGACGACTTCCCTGCATTATGCTCTGGCACAGAATCCAAAAATATTTTTGCCGGAAGGGAAGGAAACATGGTTTCTGCGCTACAATATCAATGAAGACACGCATGAATCTTTTAAAAAGCATTATGAAAAGGCAGAGGGACGTAAGGATATCATAAGGGGAATGATTGAGCCGTCTTATCGCAGCCAGGCTGATGAAGTGTACCGGTATTGCGGAAAGGACTTGAAGCTCATTTTTTGCGTAAGGAATCCGGCGGACGTACTGTATTCTTATTTTAAGATGACAATGCGATGCGATCTGGGTACATTCAGTTCGGATTCGGTGGAATTAACGATGATGGATGAGTTCGGACGGGTGTGTCCGGAAATGTTTGACAAATGGTCGCAGCAGTATCGGTACAGAGAACGGTATGCGCATTATATCAAGGCATTTCTCGAGTTCTATCCGATGGAACAGATTAAAATCATTGCGGGTGAAGAGTTATATGCAGATGTATACAATCAGATGAATGATCTTCAGGAATTTCTGGGGATTGCGGAGAAAGACCGGATCGCGTACCGGGAATTTCCGCGCGAGAATATCGGAAGTCAGGTAGTGAAGGATAAAGCCGGTCTGGAAATCAATCATGAGTTGTTTCAGCTGAACTTAAAGTTGACAAGAGCAGGTGATTTTCAATCGCTGGAATTGTTAAACAGTCTCCGCGATAAAACCGAAAAAATTACCATGGCTGACTATAATGCTCCAATGCTTGATTCTACCCGTCAGCATCTGATGGAATATTACATGGATGATATTTGTGAATTAGAGAAAATGATGGGAAAGAGCTTAAAAGGAGTCTGGTATTAACTGTATAAATTTTAAATCAAAAAATATATTTAGGAGATATGGATATGAACGAACGGCAGATCATTACAAATAATATACACAAATACTTTGAGACAAATAAGAATAAAAAGATAGTGATTTTGCCGTATAGAAATCTGTCTGGTGTTGTGAGCGACATCCTGAATGACGAATATAGCATTCGGGAGCAGTTTATAGTGGATAATTATGCCTGCGATATGGATCACATTTATCCGATGAACCGGATGCCGGACGGGTATGAAGAGTGTACCTTTATGCTTGCGGCATTTGGAAGCACAAAAAAGGTATTGCATGAGATGCTGCTGGAATATGTTTCAGAGGACAGGATTGTTGACCTGCTGTTTGACGAAAACCGGGAAAAAGTTTTTCAGAGTGATTCCAAGGTACACATGGATTTCTTATGTCCGGGTTTTACAAAATGCGGCACTACTTCGATGCATTATGCACTGGCACAGAATCCCAAAATATTTCTGCCGAAGGTGAAGGAGACTTATTTTTTAAATTATGCGGTAGACGAAACGGCGCATGAAGCATTTAAGAACCATTATAAACCGGAGGAAACTGCGGGAAGAATTGTAGGTGATATCGAGCCTGGATATAAAAACATGGCCGAGGATGTGTATCGGTATTGTGGAAGTGATTTAAAACTTATCTTTTGTGTAAGAAATCCGGTTGATGTGCTGTATTCCTATTATAAAATGGAAATGAGAAATGCGCTGTTTATGCTGGAGGCAAGCACTTCGGGATCAGAAGGCATTGAATGGGACGGAACTGTGGGCCCGGAGATGTTTGACAAGTGGACCGTGAAGTACAGGTTTAGAGGGAAATATTCTGATTATATCAAATCATTTTTGAACTATTATCCGATGGAACAGATCAAAATTATTGTCGGAGAAGAGTTATATGCAGACACGAAAAACGCTATGGATGACCTGCAGAACTTTTTAGGCATACCGGAGAAAGATAAATTGGAATATCGGGAATTTCCCCGGGAAAATATAGGCAGCAAAGTAGCGAAAGATCAGATTGGATTAGAAATTAACAAGAACATACAGCAGCTTCGGTATAAGCTGATACAAAAAGGAGATTTACAATCCCTTGACTTGTTATATGGTATTCGGGATAAGATCGAAGAACTTACACTGGTGGATTACAACGAACCCATGCTGGAATCTACCCGTCACAATCTGCTGGATTATTATATGGACAGCATTCATGATCTGGAAGGGATGCTCGGAAGAAGCCTGCAGGGCATATGGTATTAATCAGAATAGAGTTTTTATTACGGGATTTGTGTCTGTGCGCTGTCTGCCGCAAACTCGTGAGACGGATACGGATTGAGTGGTAAAGCAGCGCGGAAATGGAGAAAATATGAGTGAATTAAGTCATTTGGATGCCCTGGAAGCAGAGGCAATCTATATTATGCGGGAGGTTGCTGCGGAGTGTGAGAAACCCGTCATGCTTTATTCTATCGGGAAAGACAGTTCGGTTATGCTTCATCTTGCGCTGAAGGCGTTTTATCCGGAGAAACCGCCGTTTCCGTTTATGCATATTGATACCACATGGAAATTCCATGAAATGATAGAATTTCGTGACCGCACAGCACAGAAATACGGTCTGGAAATGCTGGTTTACACCAACGAGGAAGGCGTTCGTCAGGGAATTAATCCCTTTGAGCACGGTGCGGCCTATACGGATATCATGAAAACACAGGCGTTAAAGCAGGCATTGGACAGGCATGGGTTTACGGCGGCTTTCGGGGGCGGAAGACGGGATGAAGAGAAATCCAGAGCCAAAGAGCGTATTTTTTCTTTCCGGAATGCGGAACATGCATGGGATCCTAAGAACCAGCGCCCGGAAATGTGGAAGGCATATAACACGCGCATCAAAAAGGGAGAAAGTATAAGAATATTTCCCCTTTCAAACTGGACGGAGAAGGATATATGGCAGTATATCCGCAGAGAGAATATAGAGATCGTACCTCTTTATTTTGCAAAGGAGAGACCGGTAGTATATCGCGACGGCAATATCATCATGGTGGATGATGACCGTATGAAGCTTCTGCCGGGAGAGAAGATTGAGCATAAAATGGTTCGTTTCCGCACGCTGGGATGCTATCCGCTGACAGGGGGCGTGGAATCACATGCAGACACTCTGGATGCTATTATAGAGGAAACGCTGAGCAGTGTTACCTCAGAACGGACAAGCCGTGTCATCGATCATGAGGCAGCAGGCAGTATGGAGAGACGTAAGAGAGAGGGGTACTTCTAGGATGGGAAAAGGACTGTTGAAATTTATCACCTGTGGCAGTGTAGATGACGGAAAGTCCACTTTGATCGGTCATATGCTTTATGATGCCAAGCTTTTGTATGCTGATCAGGAACGCGCACTGGAATTAGACAGCAAGGTGGGAAGCCGTGAGGGAATGATCGACTATTCTCTTCTGCTGGACGGTCTTATGGCGGAACGGGAGCAGGGAATCACGATTGATGTGGCTTACCGGTATTTTACGACGGATAACAGAAGTTTTATTGTGGCAGATACCCCCGGACATGAAGAGTATACGCGAAATATGGCGGTGGGCGCATCTTTTGCCGATCTGGCGGTTATTCTGGTGGATGCGACACAGGGCATTCTGGTTCAGACGCGCCGTCATGCCAGAATCTGTGCCTTGATGGGGATACGTCATTTTGTATTTGCAGTGAATAAGATGGATCTGATCCATTATGAGAGTTACCGTTTTGAACGGATCGAGAGGGAATTGCAGCAGCTTTGTTTTGAGTTGAAGATAGATGATGTTGTGATCATTCCCGTGTCCGCGACGGAAGGCGATAATGTTACGAAATTGTCGGAGCGGATGCCCTGGTACAAAGCGCCGCAGTATTGCGGAAAATCGCTGTTGGATTATCTGGAAAATGTAGATGTTGAGGATGAAGGCCGGGAGTCGGGATTTGTCATGCCGGTACAGAGAGTGTGCCGTCCGAATCACACGTTCAGAGGGTTTCAGGGGCAGATAGAGTCCGGCAGTATTCAGGTCGGTGATGAACTTGATGTACTTCCGAGCTGTGAAAAGGCAAAAGTAAATTCCATACTGATCACGGACTGTAAGAGTGAAAGTGCGAAAGCGGGTCAGCCGGTCACCATACAGCTTGACCGGGAAGTGGATATATCCAGAGGATGTGTGCTGGCGAAGGATTCAAAACTAAAAGTCAGCAATATGTTTGCGGCAATGCTGCTCTGGATGGATGACGAACAGTTGATGGCGGGAAGAAATTTCTATATTAAACTCGGTACGAGACTGCTGCCGGCAACGATTTTGAATATTAAGTACAAAGTTGACGTTAATTCCGGAGAGCACATTCCTGCGGAGCAGATCTATAAAAATGAGCTTGCCTACTGCGATGTGATCCTGTCGGAGAAGTGCGTGCTGGATAAATTTACGAATCATAGAATGCTGGGCAGTTTTGTTTTGATTGACCGGATTACGAATATGACTTCAGCCTGCGGCGTGATCGAACATACTCTTCGCCGGGGAGACAATCTGGTCTGGCAGGAACTGGATATCACAAGAGAGCACAGAGCGGGGAGAATGGAGCAGACACCTGTAACGATCTGGTTTACAGGATTGTCGGGCGCAGGGAAGTCAACGCTTGCCAATGAATTGGAGAAGCGCCTGAATCTGCTGGGAAGATACACCATGCTTTTGGACGGTGATAATGTCCGTATGGGACTCAATAAGGACCTGGGTTTCAAAGAAAAAGACCGTGTTGAGAACATCCGCCGTATCTCTGAGGTTGCAAAGCTTATGAATGACGCGGGACTGATCGTGTTGACTTCGTTTATTTCGCCGTATCGGGCTGATCGTGAAAGCGCCAGAGATATTATCGGCAAAGAGAACTATATTGAAGTCTATGTAAGCACGCCTCTTGAAGAGTGTGAACGGCGTGACGTAAAGAAATTATATCAAAAGGCGCGAAATGGTGAAATTCCTAATTTTACAGGTGTGAACAGTCCATATGAGGCGCCGGTGGAGCCGGATGTTGTGGTAGATACCAGCGGAAAGAGCGTGGACGAATGTGTGGAGGAGATCCTTGGAGTGATCATGAAGAGGGTTGAACCCGCATAAGAATAGAGGATCAGCGCCGAGCGGAGGAGGAAGTTATGTGGGAAAAAGAATTGGATATTGCAAAAAAAGCTGCAGTGGAGGCCGGACGTGAAATTCTGCGTATCTATAATGAGCATACGGATCTGCAGGTGGAATATAAAGAAGGTAATTCACCTTTGACGATTGCGGATAAAGCATCGAATGCGATTATTGTGGAGGCTTTGCGAAGGGAATTTCCGGATTATGCGATTCTTTCCGAAGAGGAAAAGGATAACCGTAAGCGGCTGAATAATGATCTGTGTTTTGTAGTGGATCCGCTGGACGGAACCAAGGAATTTTTGAAGCGTAATGGTCAGTTTACGGTAAATATTGCGCTTGCATACCGGCACGAATCCGTCATGGGTGTGATCTATGTACCTGTTACGGGTGATTTGTATTATGCCAGCCGGAATGATGGAGCATATCTGGAAGACTCTGCCGGTCAAGTGACCAGGCTGCATGTGTCTGACTGCACGGAGATTCCGGATTTCCGTGTTGTTATGAGCAGTTCTCATGGATGCAAGGAAATGGAAGAACTGATTGAGAAATATCAGTTTAAAAATCTTGTTAAGATCGGAAGTTCCCTGAAGGGCTGCCTGGTTGCCAGAGGGGATGCGGAAATCTACTACCGCCACAATCCCACAATGGAGTGGGATACGGCAGCCATGCAGTGTATCGTAGAGGAAGCGGGCGGCATATTCCGTCAGATGGACAATACGCCGATGCTTTATAACCGGGAGGACTCATTGAACGCGAAAGGATTTTACATTTTGAACCGGATAGAAAATCTATTGTAATGTAATTGCCTTATAACGTTTGGCATCAATGAAATCTGCTACGAAATCTGTCTGGGGATGCAGGCAGATTTCTTCGGGAGTGCCGATTTGTTCTACGCGTCCCTGATTCGTCACAATGATAGTATCGGCTACTTCCATGGCTTCTTCCTGATCGTGTGTCACGAATATGCTGGTGATCCCTACTTTTCCGATCATATCTTTGAGCCATGTGCGCAGTTCACGCCGTACTTTTGCATCGATTGCTGCAAAGGGTTCATCCAGTAACAGAAGCAGCGGGTTGGGGGCCAGGGCTCTGGCGAATGCCACACGCTGGCGCTGTCCGCCGGAGAGCTGATGTGGATAGCGCTTACCCAGATCTTTCATGGATATGAGTTCCAGAAGTTCTTCTACACGTTCCCTGATCTCTGCTTTGCTTTTCTTCTGCACTTCCAGACCGAAAGCAATATTGTCAGCCACTGTCATATAGCGGAAGAGAGCGTAGTTCTGGAATACAAATCCTATTCCGCGCTTGTTTCCCGGCAGAGAGTTGACTCTGGTATTATCTATGATGATATCGCCGGAATCAGGGGTGTCCAGACCTGCGATCATTCGCAGAATGGTGGTTTTTCCACTGCCGCTGGGACCCAGCAGGGCGGCCAAATCACCTTTTTTTACACTGAAATTCACATCATTAGAAGCGTGGAACCCGTCAAAAGTCTTGTAAATATTTTTCATTTCCAGATACATTTTATCATCCTCTTTTCTATTTTCTCTTCCATTCGATCAGGTTTCTGGCAATCAGGATCAACACCGCAAGGATCACCAGTATAGATGAAACCGCGAAGGCGGCTGTGGTATTAAACTCATTGTAAAGTATCTCTACATGTAAGGGCAGAGTGTTTGTTTTGCCTCTTAAATGACCGGAGATAACGGATACAGCGCCGAATTCACCCATTGCACGGGCTGTACACAGCACAATGCCGTAGAGCAGAGCCCACTTGATATGGGGAAAGGTAATCCGACGGAAGATTGTGAATCCCTTCGCACCCATAAGGGCCGCAGCCTCTTCTTCATCCTTGCCCTGTGCATTGAGAACCGGCAGAAGTTCGCGGAAAACAAAGGGAAATGTCACAAATATGGTAGCCAGTATGATTCCCGGCACAGCAAATACGATTTTAATGCCATGGGCCTTCAGAAAGTCTCCCATCCATCCCACATTTCCGAAAGTCAGAATAAAAATCAGACCGGCAATGACCGGTGAGATCGAAAAGGGAATGTCTATCAATGCTGACAGAAGCTGCCTTCCTCTAAAATAGAATTTGGACACAAGGTACGAGGCGGTGACGCCGAATACAGTATTAACGGCTACAGCGGATACCGTGGCCAAAAGGGTGAGCTGCAGTGCCTTGATTGTATATTCGTCAAATACGGCCTCTTTGTAAGCGGCCAGACCGTCCCTCAAAGCGTTGATGACTACTACTGCCAGGGGAAGGATCAGCATGATGAACAGGAATAGTGCACATGCTCCTATTAACAGATATTTTACAATGTGATTTGATTCGTTTTTGTGCGGATCAATCACTTTTTGAAGGGAATTGATACCATCGCCTACCACATCCTGTTCATATGCTTCTTTTATTTCTTTTGCCATATTTATAACCATGCCTTTCTGTCGGACTTTGTGTATGCGTTATGTGTATATCAGCACTTGCTGAATTTCTGCATATGAAGCTGGACGGAGTTGATCACAAGCATCAGCAGGAAGGAGATCAGTAACAATACAAGCGCACATGCAGTAGCATCGGCGTATTTATACTGTTCCAGCTTGGTCATGATCAGAAGAGGGGCTATCTGTGTCTTGTAAGGGATGTTGCCCGCAATAAATACCACACTTCCGTATTCGCCGATTCCGCGCGCGAAAGCAAGGCCAAATCCGGCCAGGAGCGCGGGAAACAGTTCGGGAAGTATAACACGGAAAAAGGTGCGGGTTCTGCCGGCACCCAGCATGAGTGCCGCTTCCTCGTACTGTCTGTCAAGCTTCTCCAATACCGGCTGAAGTGATCTGACCACGAAGGGAATACCTACGAATATCATGGCAATTGTAATGCCGATGCGCGTATACGCGATTTTGATGCCTGCTTTGGCAAAAATCGAACCGATCCATCCCTGATCGGAATAAAGGTATGTCAGGGAAATACCTGCCACAGCGGTGGGCAGTGCAAAAGGCAATTCGATCAGGCCGTCCATCAGGCGTCTGCCCGGGAAGTCATAACGCACGATCACCCAGGCAAGCATGAGACCGAACACCGCATTGACCAGCGCGGCAATAAAAGAACAGGAAAGACTGACTACATAGCCGGATACAATCTGGCGTGAGGTGACAATATCAATGAAATCTTTCAAGTCAAGCTGTGCGGTACTGATCAGGATGGACGCCAGAGGAATCAGTACGAGGACACTCAGCATAAAGAGTGTTATCCCCATGGAAAATCCGAATCCGGGTATGACCCTGACACCTTTTTTATTTTTAATTTTTACAATCTGTTGTTCCATGTAATAGAAAATCCTTTCCTGCAGACGGGGTATATGTTTATCAACATTTATTCGCCATAGATCTGATCAAAAATGGCGCCATCTTCAAAAAATGTTTTGTATGCTTCATTCCAGCCGCCAAAATCCTCTATGGTAACAAGATTCATGTCAAGATCGAACTGATCTGAAAATTCACGCAGAATATCTTCATTTGACGGACGATAATAGTTTTCAGCGGCCAGTCTTTGTGCCTCCTCACTGTATAAGTATTCCAGATAGGCGGATGCGGCTTCCGGCGTACCGTGGCTCTCGGCGTTTTCATCTACTACGGCAACAGAAGGCTGTGCCAGTATGCTGATACTGGGCGTTATGATCTCGTACTGATCAGGATATTCCTGCATGGACAAATATGCCTCGTTTTCCCATGCGATCAACACATCACCCTGTCCGTTTTCTACAAAAGTATTTGTTGAGCCTCTTGCACCGGAGTCCAGTACCAGTACGTTCTGGTATAATTTTTTCATAAATTCCTGTGTGGCGGCAGAGTCCTGTCCGTCCTGTTCCTGCTGATATGCCCATGCGGCAAGAAAACCCCAGCAGGCGGCGCCGGATGTTTTGGGATTGGGTGTAATGACAGCAACATCGTCCCGGATCAAGTCATTCCAGTCCTGAATATTTTTTTCATTGCCCTTGCGAACCAGAAATACAATAGTAGATGTATAGGGAGAACTGTCTTTGTCAAATTCTTCAGCCCATCCGCTTTGGATCATTCCGGCTTCTTCAATCGCTGTGATATCATGGGCCAGTGCCAGCGTTACGACATCCGCTTCATTTCCTTCGATTACGGAACGCGCCTGGGAACCGGAACCGCCGTGAGACTGCGTCACAGTAACGTCCTGTCCGGTCTTCTCCTTCCAGTATTCATGAAACAGTTCATTATAAGCAGCGTAAAACTCTCTTGTGGGGTCATAGGATACATTCAGCAGTTCTACGGTGGTATTGTCTCCGGAAGAAGTATCAGCGCCTTTTCCGCATCCTGTCAGGATACCCGCAAGCAGGCAGGCAGACAATACAGATAAGCAAACGTTTTCTTTGAATTTTCTCATGTTTTAAATTCCTATTCCTTTCGATTTAGTTAAAATATAAACAATATTGTTGAATTTTCCAATACATTTGATATAATTGTTCAGGAACAGTATATGCGTATGAAAAGATAAATGCAACTCAATTATTGGCAAACGTTTGCTTGAAAATGTATCGGAAAAGAGGGAATCATGTCATTAAAGAAAATTGCGGAAATGGTCGGGGTTTCACCGTCCACCGTGTCGCGCGTGTTAAACAATACAGTGCCGGCCTGTGCTTCCCCGGAACTGAAAGAAAAGATCTGGGAGGCGGCCCATACTTTGAATTATATCCCAAATGCCGAGGCGCGCAATTTGAAAATGGGAAAGCGCGCTTCAGCAAAAAGTTATAAGATAGCGGTTATATTGACTCGGTTTGACTTCCTTGATAAGGACCCGTTTTTTCGGGAGCTTTTTCAAAGCATTGAAGGGAGCCTGCTTGCTAATTCCTGCATTCTGCAATTTGTTACGAATGCGGAGGATGTGGACTTTTCTGCATTGGAACAAACGGACGGCATTATTATTCTGGGGCGGTGCTCCGATGATTTTCTTGCCCGTCTGAAGCATTATACCCGCAACATCGTAGGCGTAGACAGAAATCCTACAGATTATAAAATGGACGAGATCATCTGTAACGGAAAGACGGCGGCGGTGAAAGCGATGGAATATCTGTTATCATTAGGGCATCGCAGAATCGGTTATATCGGAGACTGTTCCTTTGAGGCGAGGTATGTGGGATATTGCGAAACACTGATCAAAGAAAATATTCCGATCAATTATCACTATATTTACTCTACGGATCAGACTTATGAGAGCGGTTATCGAGCCATGTCGGAACTGGGACAGAGGGATATGACGGCGGTGCTCTGCGCAAATGACATCTCTGCGCTGGGAGCCATGCAGGCGCTGGCTGACAGCGCATCGGAACACAGGACAAAGGGGAGGGCCGTATCGATTATTGCAATAGACAATATTGCCGGCTCGATGGCCTCGACACCGCTTCTTACGACCGTGGATATACCGAAGGAGGAGATGGGGCGTATGGCAGTCACCGTTCTGCTGGACCGGATTGCGCATAAGCACAGTGAATACCTGCGGGTCGAATTTCCATGCAGGGTCATAGAACGGGACAGCTGCTATCCTTTATAAGACTGGCCGGAGCGGGACATAAATATAAAAAGGTTGAAAATATGGAAAAGGCTGGGTATTATAATATTATGTCGAAAAGTTTTTACTTTTCAATAATGCATGGCGGGCTGTGTACATGCTGAAAGGGACAGGAATAATGAAGAAAAAGATATCCATCAACGTACCCTGCTATAATGAAGAAAATAATGTAAAGCCTATGGCAGAGACGCTCACGAAGATCATGCAGACGCTGGATTATGATTATGAGATCATTTTCAGGGATAATTGTTCCACGGACGCGACAAAGCAGCGTCTCCGCGAAATTGCGGCCAAAGACAGGCATATTAAAGCTGTCATACTGAATCGGAATTACGGCTCCGGAGGCCGTGGGCGGCGTATGCGCTTTGGATATTATACCGGTGATGTGATTGTGAATATAGCATGTGATTTTCAGGAGCCGCCGGAACTGATTCCGGAATTTATCCGGTATTGGGAGCAGGGGTATAAAGTGGTGGCTGGTCAGAAGACCGGTTCTAAAGAGGGGAAGATCAAGTATTTTTTTCGGCATTTATATTATAAAATCATCAACGTCTTTTCGGAGGTTCCGCAGTATGAGCACATGTCAGGCATTATACTGTATGACAGAGATGTGATGGAAGAAATTAAGAAGATCGATGAAGACATCGTCTTAAGAAATGCCCTGGCCGATATGGGATACGAGGTGAAACTGATTCAGTACGTACAGGAGAAAAGACGCAGCGGCAAATCCAGCTACAATATATGGCGCTATTTGAACTTTGCACTGAACAGCCTTGTGAATACATCGACAGCGCCGCTTCGCCTTATGACGGTCGCAGGTTTTTGCATGTCGGTCGTCAGCTTTGCAGTGGGGGTGTTCTACCTGATTATGAAGTGTACCTTATGGTATAGATTTCCGGCCGGCGTGGCACCGGTATTGATCGGTATGCTTTTTTTGGGATCTGTACAGCTTTTGTTTATGGGTGTTCTGGGAGAATATATCGGTGCAATACTTCGCAAAGTGTCGAGACAGCCGGATGTGATCGTAAGTGAGAAGCTGAATATTGATGATGAAAAAAAAGATGAAACGGCACACTGAATTTTTTGAATGGTATAAATTATGGTTCATATGGATAACCCACGTAGAAAAGATTATGTTTGGAATACTGCAGCCGGATTGATCAATGCCGCGGAAGCAGTTGTTATGTCCATGATCGTTACGCGGATGACGGGGCTTTCGGATGCGGGGATGCTGACGATGGCATTTGCGGTAGGAAATCTTATGCTTCCCATAGGAAAGTTTGGGGTGCGTAATTTTCAGGTAACGGATGTGGAACATAAGTTTTCACTTTTTACGTATATTATGACACGCTTGGCAACGGTTATCGTAATGGTTATATCCGTTTGCGGTTATCTGGGGTATGCGGCATCACGGCTGGGATACAGTTCCGACAAGATCGGGGTTGTTTTTGCGGTGTGCATGATTTATGCAGTTGAAGCATTGGAAGATGTTATATGGGGATATTATCAGCAGAGAAACAGATTGTATGCAGGTGCAGGAATGTTTTGTGTGAGGTGGACCGGTATACTGTTATTTTTCCCTGTGGCGCTGTATATCAGCCGCAGTCTGAAAGACACTCTGTTGTGGTGCATGATACTCTCAGCCGTGATATTTTTGATATTATTACGGGTTTCATATCCGCGGATCTGCAGAAGGGAAGACAGATTTTCGGAAATGTCCGGAAACAGGATTGATTTTCGACAGATTGGACGACTTCTAAAAGCAGTTTTGCCGCTGTTTGGAATTTCTTTTCTGGCTCTTTATGAAAATAATATGCCTAAATATTCCATTGACGCGTATATGACCGACGAGATACAGGCGTGTTACGGCTTTGTGGCTATGCCGGTGTTTGTGATAGGTCTGCTGAACAATTTCATATATCAGCCGTCGCTTGTTCCCATGGCGGTTGAATGGGAGCAGGGACAGGTTGTAAAGTTCAGAAAACGCATCGGAAGGCAGATTATGATCATAGGCGCACTTGCCGGGGTGTGTATGACAGGGGCTTATTTATTGGGAATCCCGGTGCTGTCGCTGCTTTATAATACAGACTTGACCGGATATAAAAGAGAACTGATGATATTGCTTCTGGCAAGCGCTTTTCTGGCAGCGTCCGGGTACCAGAGTGTGGTGCTGACGATTATGCGCTGTCAAAAAGCATTGCTTCTGCCGCATTGTATTACTGCGGTTCTGGCCACGGTCAGTCTGCCGCGGGCTGTAGCGGGGTTCGGAACTATGGGAGCCGCGTCCTGTTATATGGTATTAATGGCACTGCTCTGCTTCATGTACGGGGCTGTTCTGATCATAAAACTGAAAGGAAATAAAATATGAAAATAGTTATTCTGGCGGGAGGGACAAGGAGTACGATCAGTAATGAACAGGAAGGTATTCCGAAGCCGATGGCAGAGATCGGAGGGAAACCGCTGCTGTGGCATATTATGAAAAGTTTTTCCGCATACGGGTTTCATGAATTTATTATATGCGGCGGATACAGGGTAAATATGATAAAAGAGTATTTTATGGATTATTATGTTTATCAGTCTGACATTACGGTTGACCTGCAGAATAATAAGATAGAAATTCATAAGAACCGCACCGAAGACTGGAAAGTAACGGTAGTGGATACGGGGTTGTACAGCGCTACCGGTCATCGTGTGGCTCCGCATACGGGTTTCATGAATTTATTATATGCGGCGGATACAGGGTAAATATGATAAAAGAGTATTTTATGGATTATTATGTTTATCAGTCTGACATTACGGTTGACCTGCAGAATAATAAGATAGAAATTCATAAGAACCGCACCGAAGACTGGAAAGTAACGGTAGTGGATACGGGGTTGTACAGCGCTACCGGTCATCGTGTGGCTCAGATTCAAAATTATATCAAGGAAGACAATTTTATTTTGACATATGGTGACTGTCTTTCGGATATTGATGTGTCACAAATGTATGCATATCATATGCAGCAGGGCAAATTGGCAACAATGGCGGTGGCACAGCCCACCGGGCGCAATAAATCGCTGGAAATAAGCCCGGAGGGACTGGTCGTGAAGAGACAGCACACTATGGAAGAAAATCAGGCGTGGACAAATGCATGTCTGTTTGTGCTGAATAAGAAAATCTTTCATATTTTAAACGGAAATTATGAGATGGAGAGCTTCCTGCTCAATAATCTGGCCGAGGAGAAACAGCTTATCACCTATAAACACGAGGGATTCTGGACACCGGTGGAAACTTATCGCGACAGAGTTAATATGGAAAATCTGTGGAATGCGGGGGTGGCGCCATGGATTAAAACACTTCAAACGCCGGTAAGCTGATCCGGGAACGGCAGCGAAAGAGATGCAGACAGGAAGGATATAAAAAATTTATGAAAGTAGTTATTCTGGCCGGCGGCCGGGGAAGCCGCATCAGTGAAGAATCGGTCTTAAAACCTAAACCAATGGTAGAGATTGGGGACAGACCGATTTTGTGGCATATTATGAAAATATATTCAACCTATGGCTGTAATGATTTCATTATTTGCTGCGGGTATAAGGGACATATGATCAAGGATTATTTTATCCATTATTATATGTATCAGTCCGATGCCACGTTCGGCCTTCAGGATAAATCGAGAGAGTACCATCATTCTACGGCAGAGCCGTGGCGGGTGACACTGGCAAATACAGGTCTGGATACATTGACGGCCGGCCGTATTCTGCAGATCAGGGATTATATTGGTGAAGACGCATGTTTCATGCTGACTTACGGGGACGGTGTGGCGGATGTGGATATTCCGGCGCTGCTTGCTTTTCACAGATCCCATGGCAGGATCGCTACGATTACGACTACACAGCCGGCAGGACGCTTTGGGGCAATCAAGATAGATTCTCAGGGCATGATAGAGAGTTTTAAGGAAAAGGCGAGAAAAGATCAGTCATGGGTGAATGCGGGCTTTATGGTGTTGAACAGAGAAGTGTTTGACTATCTGGGAGACGGGTCGGAGATGCTGGAAGCATCACCGTTTGAGCGGATGGCTGGTGACAGGCAGATGGCGGCCTATAAACATACAGGCTTCTGGTCGCCTATGGATACGGTGCATGATAGAGCGTATCTAGAGGGATTGTGGAGTGAGGGACGGGCGCCATGGAAAATCTGGTAGCTTTTTTGATAAATATTGAAAAAAGGAGATGAATCCGGTATGAACCAAAAAACAGAACAGCAGGCAAAGGAAGAAATTTTAAGTCTGGTGAAAGAATATTGTGACACTTACCATAATGTGAAAAAAAACTTTGAGGAAGGCCAGAGGATTCCATATGCGTCCAGAGTATACGACAGCGCGGAGATGGTCAATCTGGTGGACAGCGCGCTGGAATTCTGGCTTACTTCCGGACGTTATACGGATGAATTTGAAAAGAAGCTGGCGGCATATCTGGGTGTCAGGTTCTGCTCTCTTGTAAATTCCGGCTCTTCGGCGAATCTGCTGGCCTTTATGGCGCTCACCTCGCCGCTTCTTGGCGACAGGGCCGTCAAAAGAGGGGATGAAGTGATCACGGTAGCGGCAGGATTTCCGACAACTGTGTCACCTGTGATACAGTTCGGTGCGGTGCCTGTGTTTGTGGACGTGACAATCCCCCAGTATAATATAGATGTCACCATGCTGGAAGAGGCATTGTCGCCCAGGACCAAGGCGGTGATGATCGCCCATACGCTGGGGAACCCCTTTGATTTAAAGGCGGTCAGCGAATTTTGTAAGAAGCATAACCTCTGGCTGGTGGAGGACAACTGTGATGCGCTGGGTTCTGAGTATACGATAGACGGGCAGACGAAACTGACGGGAACTGTCGGGGATATCGGTACATCAAGCTTTTATCCGCCTCATCATATGACCATGGGAGAAGGGGGCGCGGTATATACGAACGATCCGCTGCTCCATAAGAGTATCCGTTCCTTCCGGGACTGGGGGCGGGACTGCGTCTGCCCGTCGGGACGGGATAACCTGTGCGGCCACCGCTTTGACAGACAGTATGGCGAACTGCCTCAGGGATATGATCATAAGTATGTATATTCTCATTTCGGTTATAATCTGAAAGCGACGGATCTGCAGGCGGCCATCGGCTGTGCCCAGCTGGAAAAATTCCCCTCCTTCGTGAAGCGGAGACGGCATAATTTTGACAGGCTGAAGAATGCGCTTCTGGCGGCGGACGAGACAGACCATATTACAGACAGGCTGATCCTGCCGGAGCCATGTGAAAATGCTGATCCGAGCTGGTTTGGTTTTCTGATCACCTGCAAAGACGGTGTTGACCGCAATAAGGTCGTGCAGTATATGGAAGACCATGGTATCCAGACGAGAATGCTCTTTGCGGGGAATCTGACGAAGCACCCCTGTTTTGATGAGATGCGGGCGGCAGGAGAAGGCTACCGGATCGTGGGGAAGCTGGAAAATACGGACCGCATCATGAAAGATACGTTCTGGATCGGTGTCTATCCGGGAATGACAGATGAGATGATCGATTATATGGCAAAGACTCTGATTGCTGCGGCGGCGCAGTAGAAGGCCGGCGTGCTTTGCGGCGGGATGCGGATTTCATGGTCTACGGCTGAAAAATTCAGAGGCAGAAAGAAAAGGGAAACATATATATGGGACAATTTGATTTTGGACTGGATTTTTATAAGGGAAAAAGGGTGCTGATCACGGGACATACAGGATTCAAAGGCACATGGATGTGTATGCTGCTGGTACAGGCGGGCGCGGAGGTGACGGGATATGCGTTAGAGCCGCCCACAGATCCGGGTGTTTTTGTCCTGAGCGGCATAGAACAACAGATCCGCTCTGTCACAGGAGATGTGCGGGATCTGGAACATTTACAGCGGGTGTTTGATGAGGTGCAGCCGGAGGTGGTCATTCATATGGCGGCACAGCCCATTGTCCGGGAATCCTATCGCAGTCCGGTCTACACGTATGAAGTGAATGTGATGGGAACGGTGAACATGCTTGAGTGTGTGCGTATGCATCCGTGTGTCCGCTCTTTCGTAAACGTGACTACCGATAAGGTGTATCTGAACCGGGAATGGGCCTGGGGATATCGGGAAAATGAAGAACTGAACGGTTACGATCCCTATTCCAACTCAAAATCCTGCTCGGAACTGGTGACGGACAGCTACCGGAATTCTTTTTTCCGGCAGGATGAAAAAAAAGAAAACGGTATATGCCCGACGGTAATTTCCACGGTACGGGCAGGAAATGTGATCGGAGGCGGCGATTTTGCGGCAGACAGGATCATTCCCGACTGCGTGAGAGCCGTTTTGAAAAAAGAGGCCATCGTCGTAAGGAATCCTTATTCCACAAGGCCCTATCAGCATGTACTGGAACCTGTTGCAGTATATCTTATGCTGGCGGCAGCACAGTATGATGAACCGAAGTATGCGGGCAGCTATAATGTAGGGCCGGACGAGACGGACTGCTATGCCACGGGTGAACTTGTGACGCTTTTCTGTGAAAAATGGAATCAGGCGGCGGGTGTGGAAGAGGCTGTATGGAAAAATGAGTATGACGGCGGACCCCACGAAGCAAATTTCCTGAAGCTGGATTGTTCGAAGCTGAAAGGAACGTTTGGCTGGAAACCGGTGTGGAACGTGGAGCAGACCATGGAGAAGATCGTGGAGTGGACGATTGCCTATCATAAAGGTGAGGATGTCAGAACGGTTATGGAGAGGCAGATCAGGGAGTTTCTGATAAACAGAGTTTAATAAAAGTCGTTTTTGAGGAGTTTTCGTCTAAACTATCCACAAAGCCCCGGCTGGTTGCTTAAAATTTGCTTTCTTTGTGGACAACTGCCCGGAAAAATTTTAAAATTTCTCCCGTTTGACTATGGGAAGGCTGAACTGTTACGAAATGACTAAAAAAATAGGAACATATGGTTGACAAAGAGCGCATATTAGTGTATATAAGGAGTATGGTGCTTTTCTTGAGTCTTCCGGATGTCTGGAGAACGGTGTCGGAGCAGCATATTCCAATTTTATAGTAGAGATGGAAACCTGCGTTAGTACGACAGAAAGGTAAAAGAGATTATGATAAGAGATTTAATAAATATTACAAGTGATGAAATCAAGGCCAGTGCGGCAAAGAATGTTGAAAATGACGGTACACTGATAATGCATTTGCATAATTATGGTGAAGAGGCATGCAAACCTAACAGTGATAATATGGATGCGTGGATTTATGAAGACATTGATGAATAAACGCCGTCTGCCGAATTATTTTGTGTGAGAGTGCCTGGTCTTAGCTAATAAGATTGGGCATTTGTTTTGTCACGGAGGGAAGACAAGATGTATGTTGTATTTAATAAAATTGATGAATGGTTTGAAAAAAATCCTAATTTGAAAAAGAGGTTTCAAGATACGTATGAGATGATATATGTATCTGCACATAAATATGCGGTACATATGGAAAAATCGGCCAGAGAGAAAACAAACAAGTCGGTTAAAATTGAAATAAGTGAACAGTTACTGAAGCAGGCATTGATCGATGCTTTTGATGATATATTAAGGTTGATTAATTATCATCCAACGAAAGAACCTAATCCTATTAAAGAAATGTCTTACATAGTGTATTGGCTGATTCGGAGAAAACCGATACGATTGGTTTCGGAAGAAATTGTTATGAATACGGAATTGTCAGAAATGGCGAGAGCACGCTTTTTGTTTATAAATGAAGAATTTGGCGTAAAGCTGTTGATGAACTCGGCTTTTATTGGGAAAAGAGAAAAGGAGATATGCACGCATGTGCGTGATAAAGCGGAAAAGCAATTAAAGTATTACAAACGATTTTTACTGTATTATTTAGTGTACCGAATGGATTCGGCAAAGTCATTAGAGGCAATGATACTGGGATGTACAATACATCCGATCTGGGAAGTAGACCCGGTAATCTGGAATAAACTGAATGAAACAGAAGATGAATTATAAGGCGGAAGAGAGTATGATTGGAAAATGGAAAATAACCGTTAAGGATCTGGTATGGTTCATAGTTTGCCTGTTGCTGGTACTGTGTTTTTTTGTAGGTGCTTTTTTGCTTGATAAAGCTGGTGCAGCATCTGTGTTGTCGGGAGCATCCACAGCGATTTCTATTGTTTTAAGCATTGTTGCGATTTTATATACAATGATAGAAGGGGCCAATAGTTCCCAAATCAATCAAGATTCAAAAAATAAACTCGAGAGTATAGATATGCATTTGCAAGATGTAACAGATAAGCTCTCTGAGCTAAAGGAACTTGACAGAAAAATCAAATATGTTGTACCTAAGCTGGACACAACGGTACAAAAAATTGAGCAGGCTTCACCGCAAAGCATAGATGGGATTATAGATGATGAAATAAAGAAAAATATACAATTTCTTATGAATTATATTGATGAGGATATTGATGACTGATTGCAGATTTGCAAGATGTTTTATCGCTAAGAGAGATGTCACAAAACAGCAGATAAGAACTGTTTTGTGGCTTTTTTATTCTTTTTATTTGAGCAAAAGTCAGGCTATTATTTATGATAGTTTTTAATCAGGTTTGGTATAAGTAGATGTATGACATAGAATATGCAATTTACATAACTTTACACTGGAAATATTTCAAAAAAATGATATTATTATAGCAAACCATAAAAGGTAGACATAACATTGAAAACCTGTCTTTGGATTTCATAAAGCAAAAAGAAAAAGTTTTTGAAAAAATATTTTCAGGAAGGAATGAGCTACGAATGAAACAGTTTAATTTTATGATAAAACCACGGAAGAGATACTCTGCCGGCTACAGATGGGCGGCGGTTCTGCTCTGCCTGGCACTGTGTATGGAACACAGTTCTGTATATGCATTGGCGGCGGAGGGGCAGATGGCTGATTCTGCTGTGGAGAGCAATCTTCCGGTTTCCTTTGACAGTACCTCGGAGAATTCGGAAGGCGGTGTCCAAGGTGGTTCTGCATCTGGCAAGGAGAGCAGCATCGGAGAGGGTTCCGGATCGGATCCGGAAAGCGGTATAGAAGATGATTCTGTGCCGGACACCAGTTCAGAAGAGGAAAACAGCGACAGTTCTGCATCCGGTCCAGAAGGCGAAGACAGCGACAATCTTGCGTCCGGTCCAGAAGGCGAAGACAGCGACAGTCCTGCGACTGATCCGGAAGGCGAAAACAGTGACAGTCCCGCGCCCGATTCGGAAGGCGAAGACAGCGACAGTTCTGCATCAGGTTCGGAAGGCGAAGACAGCGACAACTCTGCGTCCGGTCCGGAAGGCGAAGACAGTGATGGTTCCACCTCTGATCCGGAAGACGGTACCAGCGGGGATTCTGCCACTGAGGATGATACAGACACAGATTCGGTCTCCGGCAATGATATGGATTCGGTTTCCGATAACGACATAGATTCGGTTTCTGACAATGATATAGATTCCATCTCGGAAAATGATCTGGACGCTTTAGATGCGAAACGGCAGGCAGCGATACAGGAGGCGGAAGAAGCTTTCAACGGCCTGCTGGCTGAAAAGGATCTGATGGCTCTTCTCTACCATGCAGACAGTTACAACGCGCGCCGCAGTCCGGAGGAGGAAAGCGAAACAGCGGCAGTTCTTACGATCGGACAGACATTATATATCAGAGGGATCAGGATTACAGAAGATGATGTCTGGTATGAGGTGCAGTTTTTCCTGAACGGTGCGGAAGGGACAGGCTTTGTGCAGAGCTATTATCTGGCTTATTCCGATGAGGAATGGATTTCCTGGGAAGAGCGGTATTTAGCGCCCGTTCTGCAGTTTAAGAACAACGAGGGGAAGACGGCCTACAAGCGCAGCGCCTACGGTATGCGCACACTTCAGACTTATACAAAGGCAGTGGATACTTCGGATATCTCTGCTTTTCCGGGGGACTATCAGAGCGCCCTCAGCGAATTGAAAAGCGCCCACCCTGACTGGACCTTCGTCCCCATGAGGACGGGACTTGATTTCGATACGTCAGTGTCAAAGGAGATGGGAGACAGGAGCCTGATCCAGAATACAACATCCAACGCTTCGAAAGGCTGGGTGGGTGCTGCCTGTCCTACTGAGAGCGGCTGGTATTACGCCACGAAACCGGCTGTGGCGCATTATATGGATCCCCGGAATTTTCTGACGGAGACTTATATTTTCCAGTTTGAACAGTTAACTTTCAACGCTTCCTATCATACTGAATCGGCGGTACAGAATTTTCTGAACGGGACTTTTATGAAGGGAAAACTGCCGGATGACGGACAGGGGCGTACTTATGCCAGGGCTTTTTTTGAGATTGGCAAAGGGCGTAAACTCAGTCCGATCCATCTGGCATCCCGGGTGTACCAGGAGCAGGGACAGGGAACTTCCGGGTTGATCTCCGGCACGTATCCGGGATACGAGGGATATTATAATTTTTTCAATGTGGGTGTCAATGGTTCGTCCACGGCCGAGAAGATCGTGAAGGGACTCACCTATGCGAAGAATCAGGGCTGGAATACCCGCTATAAATCTCTTGAGGGTGGTGCCGCCACGATTGGCAACAACTATATTCTGAAATATCAGGATACCATCTATCTGGAAAAATTTAATGTGGACAAGAACAGCCCGTATGGGGTCTACAACCATCAGTATATGCAGAACATCCAGGCGCCGGCCAGCGAATCTTCCAGTACGAAAAAAATGTACGCAAATGCCGGTTCTCTGAACTCAGGCTTTGTCTTTAAGATTCCGGTTTATGACAATATGCCGGGATCACAGGAGTATCCTGTGCTGAGCCTGAATAAGACAAGCATGACCCTGGACAGAAACAGCGAAAGCGACTGCGAAGAGGGGCAGCAGCTGAGGCTGTTTGCCGATGGCATAGAAGTTACAAAAGTCCAGGTATCAGGAACGGGAAGCAGTCCTTCAGCGGATACGGCAGTCTGGAAAAGCAGCGACGAAAAAGTAGCCAGAGTAGAGATAAAGACGGATACTTCCGGAACAGGCGGTAAGCCGGCGGTTATGGTCAGGGCTGTGGATGCAGGTGAGGCAGTGATCACGGCTTCATACAAAGAGATGACAGTTTCCTGTAAAGTTACGGTGAAAGTCTCTCTGCGGGAGATCACACTGAACCGGACAGAAATCGCTCTCCGCAGACCGGATACGGTGGTGGAGGATACCACAGGCTTAAACGCGGCGGAAAAGGCGGAAAACACGGCAACAGCTTATTTACAGGTGTCTTTTGACCCGGCAGATACAACGGCGGACAAAACCATCGTGTGGACGTCTTCCAACAGCCGGGTTGCGAAAGTCACGGCAGATCCTTCGGCGCCGGATGATTCTTCGAGAGCGCTGGTTTTGGCAACAGGCAAAGGTGAAGCAGTGATTACGGCCAGAGCCTCTAAAGCAGGCAGTCCGATCAGAACCGCATCCTGCAGGATCAGTGTCAGTGCGCCTATTTATGACCTGCAGCTGACCAATCCGGGCCTGCCTGTGCAGCCGGGAGAAGAACCTGCGGAGAAGACGGTACTGCTTCAGGGCCAGAGCGTCAATCTGGCGGCAGAGTACTGGCCGAAGGACACGACTTCGGATACCCGAATCACATGGAGCAGTTCCAACGAAAAAGCGGCCACGGTAAAAGACGGAATGGTAAAGGCCACAGGCAGCGGCGTGGCGGTGATCACGGCCAGAGCATCGGGCTGTGAGAAAGGCTATACGGCACAACATATCATCGAAGTGGGCCGGTGCAGTGTAACCTTTATGAAACGGGACGGCAAGACCGTCTGCAAGACACAGGAGGTATTGTACGGTGCAGCGGTGCCGGAGACAGATTTTCCGGAAGAGAAAGAAATCGGTGCGGTAGAGGGAAGCCTTTTTATCGGCTGGTATACGGGAGAAAACGGTACAGGAAGCCGGTTTGACGAGACTACGGTGATTCACAGGCAGAGCACTGTCCTTTATCCGTATTTTGAAGAACAGGGAAAAGGATTCTATGTACTTCCGGTGGGTGATCAGGTCTATACAGGCAGTGCGATAAAGCCGGTGGTTCAGGTATACGACAGCGTCAGCTACGGGGATGGCAGCAGAGAGCTGCTGGAACTGGAAGCCGGCAGAGACTATACCGTTTCTTATAAAAACAACAAAAAAGTCAATGAAGAAGGGAAGGCTGTTCCCACCATTACGGTGAAGGGAAAAGGCAATTACAAAGGTACGGAGACCGTACAGTTCAATATTGTGCCCAAGGCACTGACAGATACGGATATCAAGGCGGATCCTGTTACTGTGGCGTATACCGGAAGGACGGTCAAGAGCGCTCCGGTGATTTATCGCGGTGAAAAGAAGCTTGTCAGGAATACGGATTATACAGTGACCTGGCCTCAGACGGGGACCGGCGCTTATCAGACGGCGGGGACTTACCCCATCGTCGTAACCGGCAAGGGCGGCTATACCGGAACGATTACAATTTATGAGACCATTACCAATGAAGTGCTGATGAGTAAGGTAACCATCGGCAAAATTCCGGCACTGACCTACCGCAACGAACTGGTGGATCAGGCGGCGGGAAAAGGCATTGAGCCAGAGAACCTGACCGTAACCTACAAAGGAGAGACGCTTACGGAAAGCAAGGATGGCGGGCTGACGGGAGATTATACCGTATCCTTCCGCAACAACATGGCTGTGGGTACTGCCACGGTGACGGTTACGGCAGTAGAAGGCAGCGGCTTTGTGGGCAGTAAGAGCGCATCCTATAAGATTGCAGGCACATCCATTGCCCGGGCCAGGGTGGAAGGTCTGGAAGATAAAGTATTTACAGGCAATGAAGAGGATGCGAAGCAGACACCCGGTTCTTACAGGCTGATATTGAATGATGTGGTTTTGAGGGAAAGCGGAAGCGCCGATGATGTACCCGGAGATTACGTAGTGGAGTATTCCGGGATCTCAAAGGCGGGTACTGCCACGATTATTTTCAGAGGGATCAACGAGTACACAGGACAGCTCAGGAAGACATACAAGATAACAGGCTGTCAGATCAATTCGGAGGAGGGCGGCATCGGAGCCGGGTTTAGGATGGAATACTATACCCAGGATGCGCCGGACCGACTTCGTGAGATCACAGATTTGTCTCAGATTACCACGCCTTATGTGAAGGGAGGCAGTAAACCCGGAGTGGTGCTTTCTTATAACGGAATGAAACTGATCTCCGGCAAGGATTATACAGTTAAATACGCCAACAATAACGGGATCACGCCTGCAGTTGCGGAGGGGCAGGAACTTGATGAAAAGAAACTGCCGAGGATCACGGTTACAGGCAAAGGAAGCTTTAAGGGCTCTTTCAGTGGTATTTTCAAGATCACTGATGGCGCTATGTCACAGACAAATGCGGGAGAGAGTGAAGGAGATTCTGAAGGCGGTGCGGGAAAAGGCAAAGTCTCCATGACCGCGAAAGATGTGGTCTACAAAAACAAAAAAAATGCATGGAAAAGCACCGTAACGCTGACAGACTGCAACGGCGCAAAGCTTTCTGCCGGCAAAGATTATGACAGAAATCTTGCATTCACATATGAAAAAGATGCATACGTCTTCGTGGAAGATAAAGCGGGAGCGGATTCCGTCAAGGACATCGGCACAGAATCGGCCGGCACAGACGGTGGTAATTCCGGCGAAGGGAATGACAATGGTGTCATATTGAAAAAGGCAGGTTCTCCTGTACAACCGGAGGACATTCCCCAGGCCGGAACCGTGATCCGCGTGACCGCCTTCGGCAAAGGCTGTTACGCCGGTACAGGTGACACAGCGGCATCTGTTTCCGCGGTTTACTGGATCACAACAGCGGATATTTCTAAGGCCAGAGTTACAGTACAGGCGCAGGAATACCTGAACGGACATGAGATTAAGCTGACAGAAACGGATATCAAAGTTACCATGAACGGCAGCAGCGAGCCGCTGATATACGGAAGAGATTATGTCATTGATGAGAGCACCTATGCCAATAACAGGAATAAAGGAAAAGGGTCTGTGATCATCAGGGGAATCGATCAAGATGGAACAGGTAATTACGGCGGAGAGAAAAAGGTCACTTTTACAATCGGAGCCAAGCTGCTAGTCTGGTGGAAGAACCTGTTCTGGTAAAGAAAAAACAAATTTCAGTGGAGAACATGCTTTTACAGGCGGAAAATAATGGAGAGAATCAAAAGGGCGGCGGATAAAAGCCGCTCTTTTGGTGTTATATTCCAATGTAAAATCGTCAGAGCATCTTTGGATACCTGAATGGCATAGGATAGTACTCCGAACCTGCAAGGATGGGAAGTGAATTTACATTTTAGCAGGAAGAAATAATTAATTTTTCCTTAAAACACAATATCTGGTGGGTCAGACTCTTGCACCATACAATTGGAAATGATACAATATGCATAAGTTTGGCGGTTTTTGCCGAAATGGATATAGAAACAGACTGTCCGGACGATGAAGGAAACAAAGACAGTGGCAGTATCGTGTATTTTTTGCAGGAACAGGGTACAGCATGTGGAAGTATACTGTCGGATTATGACATATTTGTCATAAATGGTTGCCCGAAAGACAAATGTTGCAGGCACATATAATAAGAAGGTGGAGGGAAAATGAAGAAAAAAAGGGTACTCGCCTTACTGCTGGCTTTGAGCCTTGCAGTGGGCATGAACGATATGACAGTACTGGCATTCGGTTCGGGAGTGCCGGTTATGACAGACGATACCGGTGCCCCCGGCAATCCGGAGGGGACAGATCATCCGGATCCGTCAGGCCAGCCGGAGGGTGCGGATAAACCGGGGGCAGCGGATGACGGGGAAGACGCGGATACGTCCGTCCGTCCGGATGATCCGGATGGCACGGGCACACCTGACCAGTCGGATGACAAAGAAGATACAAATACACCGGATGATCCGAATGCAGGTGAACAGGATGATCCGAACGGGGATGATACAAATACACCGGGCGATCAAGATGATTCGAACAGGCCGGAAGAACCGGGCGACAAAGATGATACGAATACACCGGAGGAACCGGACGATAAGGAGGACTCTGACCAGACGGGTGATGAAATGGATCCCGATGCATCTGAGGATACGGAGAACCCTGATGAGACAGAAGATGAGGACGGACTGACGGAGGACGGCAAGTCTGAGGAGGACGAACCGGCTGAAGAAGAGGATCCGGAGGAACTGCCTGATGCCACGGTAAAAGAGGTCAGGATGGTGACCTTTACTGATGATACGGGCATGAAAATCACATATAATGCGAATGAGGAGTATGTCCTTACGATCACCGAAGGAGTGCTGGAGGCCATAACCTATGAGGACGGCACAGCGGTAAGCGGTGTAGTCGTGCTTCCGTCGAACAGGGGAATTACGTCGATCGGTGCGGCATTTAAGGGCAATGACAAGATTACATATGTGAAGCTGCCTGCCGGTGTAACTGCCTTGCAGGATGATGCATTTAACAACTGTTATAATCTACAGGGAATTTATCTTCCCAAAGAGATGCAGACCATCGGTAACAATGCGTTCTATCGCTGTACGGGTCTGTTGAAGGTGGCTGTTCCGAAACAGGTAAGTTCAATCGGAAACGGCGCTTTCTACGGGAATTCAAAATTATTTATGATCTACATGCAGGATGCCGATTACAGCAGCCTTGTGTCCATCGGAGACCAGGCATTTTACGAGTGCCGGGCATTGGAGCAGTTTTGTTCCGATCAGGGTTTTGTGATTCCGGGGAAACTTGAGAGCATTGGAGCGTCGGCTTTTTACGGATGCCGGTCTGTTAGAACAATTGACTTTGGGGAAAATGTAAAGACAATCGGTGAGAGTGCGTTTCAGGGGTGTAATTCACTGAGAGAACTGGTTCTGTCCAGCCGGATGGAAACCATACCGAAAAATGCTTTTTCCGGATGTGACCAGTTATATCGTGTGGCATTTAAACAGGGAAATAAGGTCATTGGAGAATCGGCTTTTGAAGGCTGTCTCAAATTAGGCGGTCTGGTGCTTCCTGGGTCAGTTGCATCGCTTGGCAATTATGCATTTCTGGGCTGCAGCAGCCTGACGACTGTAGAGGTGAAGAATTCCGGGGTAGTATATGGGGACAGTGTCTTTCCGAATCTGGAAACTTTAACGTTACGCAGCACTTCGGACTCGACGACGGAAGAGTACACCATCGGGAAAAAGATCAAGTTCGTTGCCTACGATACGGATAACGGTTTATATTTGTACAAGATCTCCTGCATGGGTGATGTGGGCAGCACGAGTATGCTGAAGATCAAGGATGCTGACGGCAAAGATCCGAATACGCTGAATAAGAACCAGGGTGTGCCTAAAGGAACAAGACTGTATGTTTATTGTGAGATGACTGCGGACCAAAGTAAATTATTCAAGTTGGTTCCGGGCAGTGTCAAATGTAACGGGGAACCTCTGAAAGTGGAACCGGGAGCGACAGAAGAAGACGCACCTAAATCTTATTTTGATATGCCCATCGGCGGAGCGCTCATTACAGTGGAGTTTGAGAGCGTTGAATCCAGTAAGAAAATACGGGGAACGGCTGACGATGTGAAAGTGGAGATATCCAACGGTGATGTCATAACAGATGCCAAAGGCGAAGTGACCGGGGTGAATCTGAAGGCCGGTCAGTTTACCAGAATGTTTCTGACGGATGCAAAAGAGGATAATAAGGCGGTTCCCAGTTCCAAGATTACATTTAAAACAGAAAAAAAAGGCGTTGCGACTGTAGAAGCTGGTACGATTCATGCTGTCAGTGAAGGATATACCACCATATCCGCCACAGTAAGGGGTGGAGACGAGAATCTGATTACGAAAACCATCAGGGTGAATGTGTATCCGGCCGATGTGAAAGAACTCAGATTAAAAGCAGACAAATACGATGCCTCTAAAGTCGAGATTGTGACGAATCCGGCGGGAGATACGCAGACGGCCACCATCGATAAAAACAGATTAGGCAGCGGGATGGAGTTTCAGCTGAAAGCAACAGCATATGATGAAGAGGAAGAAAGTGTGGGTGTCAAGCTGCAGTGGAGCAGCAGTGATTCCAGGGTTGCAAAGCTGGCGTCAACATCAACTGCCGTGGATAATTCCAGTAACACGGTCACGATTCCGGCCGGCACAACCGGAGAATCTACCATCCGCGTTACGGCTACCAACGCCGATAAGAAGACCATCACTCAGAAGTTTGTGATCAGGGTGGTTGATGTGACGCCAAGACTGGTGTCAAGCAATCTGACGATCAATCCGAAACGGACTGACGGCACGCTTCTGCAGATTGTCAGCGCTTACGGAAGAGCGGTGGATAAAGACAAGGTAAAGCTGGTAAAGATCGATAGCAATAATATACAGACGGTATGCAGAGACTTTGATTTAAACTATCTGCCCGGCGAGAGCGACAGCACAGTGACGACGTTCAGCGTCATTCCGCCGAACAACCAGAGAATGGACAACGGAACATGGTCTCTCTTTGTTGATATTAACAACGGCGCCTATGACCTGCTGCCCATCAAGATCACGGTCAAGAATTCCGAACCCAAGCCGAAGGTGGCCTTTGAGAAGAAACAGCCTAAGATGAATCTCTGGTACAAAAATGACGGGACAGAGTTTAAGATCAATGTAACCGGGCTGGGCAAAGATGCGGTATCCTACTATCAGCTGTTATCGCTTGCGGACGATAAGGACAAACTATTTGAGCAGAACTTTGAAGTGGACTATGTGAACAAGAGTTCATGTGTGATTACACAGCAGAGTGAAGAACTGTTATGTAACAGTAAAAAGAAACCCGTTGTGACGGGAACGCTGCGGTTGTTTTTTGAAGGATATGTGGAATCGGTTTATAAAGATTTTAAGATTACCATTCCCACTCAGACAGTGAAACCCGCCTATAAGCTGAACCGGACCTCCGATACATTCCATGGGGGATGTGAGGCGCAGCAGATCGAGCTTCAGCTTGTGGATAAAAAGAATCAGCCTGCGGATTTAAGCGACGGCGGCTATCATCTGCAGCCTGTAGGCGGAGACGGAAGCGGTCTTTCAGGCTCGGTTGAAGCCTGTGATATTGATGACAACGGACTTATTACGCTGTCCATCAGAGACAATCCGAAAAAGGGAAAAGTCAATCTGATGTTGACCAATGACGCATGGGCCACGGGACAGAAACTGATGTACACATATACGATCAAGCTGTCCGGATCTGCGCCGACGATCACACTGACCGACGGTCCCGCATCCACTGTTAAGCTGAAAAGCTCTACAGTGACGTTAAACCAGAGCTATCCGGAGCAGGAGATCCTGTTTGGCATGACATCAAATCAGAAAGATACGGTTATTGCCGCAGAGCAGGAGTTTGAGTGGCCGGCAACACTTAAGGCGGCAGCCATAGAGCAGTATGAGAAGCTGAATGTGGAGTATACCGGAGGGGAAGGCCGGGTTTCCATTCTTGATCCGGATATTAAGGACGGAACCTACACTTATGTGTGCAAAAATGCAAAATATATCTTTGCAGACGGTGAACAGCCGGCAAACAAAGTAACCCTGAAGGTTAAGGTGAAGAAAGGTGTTCCTACTGTTTCTCTGAAAGGCAGTCTGTCTCTGAATAATACGGCAAGATCGGAGAGTTATGATTTTGCAGAGAGACAGGAAGCGACACTTGTAACGAAGAATCTTCCTGCGGATTATGAATTTGATGCGGATGCAACACTGAGCAGCATTGTCTGTACGACGAAAAACCGTGAAGACTATGCAGAGCGTTTTGAGTGGGATCTGGTAGAGAGACAGGTTGACGAAGACGGAAAGCTTATTGACGGAAAACTTGCCGTGACCATGTTAGAGTGGTGTGAGAAGGGAACTTATAAATTTTCCATGTTACCCGCGTTTACCGGAAATGGTAATACAATTACGGCAAATAAAAAGATTAACTTTAATGTGAAGGTGCATGACGGTGAGATCAAAATAACACTGGCGGCAAAGGGCAAGCTGAACCTGATTGACAGATTTGGAGAGTGTACGGCATCTAACAGCATTATCTATACCCCCAAACTTCACAATGTGAAAGACAAGGTAATAGATGCAAGAGTCTTTGACTTTGACCAGTATGCGGCCATGCCTGAATATGATTCTGAGGAGAGTGCATTCTTTGAAGCCAGAGTATCGGCGGACGGTAAAGTATACATTATTCCGAGAGAGGATGCCCGGCTGGAAAACGGCTGTTCCATGAAGATAAAGATCTGGATGGAATTGGAGAATTATAAGTTTGGCGGTCAGGATGGTGGTGGTGCATTCTGTGAAAAAGTTCTGACAGTGAAGACGGCGCAGGTGCTGCCCAAGGTCACCACGGACAGAGACACAGTGAATCTGTATCTTTCCAACAAAAATTATGTGGCAACTTTTATTGTGAACAAAAAGGATGAAAAGGCAGTGGGTAATGTGGAGTCTATCGCTTTCGGCGAGAAAGACCTGGCGGCGCAGGAATCCTTTGTGACCACGGTGGACGATGTGACCGGAAAAGAGACGGTTATTGAATCCGAACAGCTGAATGACGGTTCACTTCTAGTCAGACTGAAACTGCGAGACACCATAGCCTATAGCGGCAACAGTACCAATAAAGTCACGATGTATGTGAGATTTGCAGGACAGGGTACGAATACACCGGGTACGGCAATTAACATGAACGTAAGAATCAATAAGTAAGACGCAGCAAATACGTAAAAAACAAGAATCCCGCCTGAAAACGGCGGGATTCCTGCTTTATTCGAGGTTTCCTAAAAAATTAATGAAATCAACAAGCTGCGGGCGTTTACCCGGTGCAACAGATTGTATATAATACAGCATCTGGTGCAATGTAACATCATCCAGATATGCTCTGTTGAGGTCGGTATTGCCGAGATATCCTGTGGGGACATCCAGAAGATAATCCAGACTTACTTTATATAAATCGGCTAATGCCACAACAACCGGAAGCGGGAAAGCGCTTCTGCCTGTTTCATAAGCAGAATAGGTCTGCTGTTCCACACCCAGATAATCTGCTATCTGCTCCTGGGTCAGATCATGATCATCCCGAAGGTCCCGCAGCTTTTCACGTAGTTCTTTCATAGGTAACTCCTGAGGTTCCGATATCTGTGAGCAGCCGGATCAGGCTGCTTACTGGTTCAGAACAAAAATACATAATGTTGTTATGTGTATTGTTGCACAACATTAAGTTGTATATGCGATATTACGTAAAATACTGATAAAACTAAAATTTTTACAACAGATAGTTGTAAAGAATAAAGCAAAACAGAGGAAACCAATCAAAAAGGATCATATAAAACCGGGAATTTCTTTCAGGTCTTTCTACTATCCTGAAAGGAAGGCGATGATTGCATAATATACAAAAATAAGGTAAAATTTGATAGTGTTAACAGTTAACAGTGATTTGGTTTGAGACGAAGGAAAAATGCAGAAAGTATCTTTATTGATAACAACATATAATTCAAAGGACAATCTCCTGGTTACGCTGGCGGGGATAGAAGAGCAGGACTACGGCAGCATCGAGGCTGTTATTGCAGATGGAGGCTCTAAGGATGGTACTGTTGAGGTGATCCGTGAATTTGCAGACAGACATCCGGCGGCAGAGATCGACCGGACTGCGGCGGACGGACAGACGAGAACTTCGGCAGATTCAGGTATTACTGTGCGGTGGATATCAGAGCCCGACAGAGGGCTGTATGATGCGATGAACAAAGCATGGGCCATGTGTACCGGAGATATTGTGGCAGTCTGCAATGACAGACTGTGTACGCCGGATACGGTCAGCAAGCTTGTGAAAGCCATTGAAGAGGGGCCGGAAGGGTGCATCGGAGCGCATTCTGATCTGGTCTATGTAGACGGAAACCGGGTGGTCAGAACCTGGCATATGGGAGAAGGAAAGCTCTCGGAGGGATGGATGCCGGGACATCCTGCACTTTTTTTGAAACGTGAGATCTATGAACGGTACGGTGCCTATGATATCAGTTACCGCTGTGCGGCGGACTATGAGTTTATGGTGAGATTTTTAAAAGACGGGCGAAACCGGCTTGCGTATGTACCAGAGATACTGATTGCCATGTTTTATGGCGGAACGAGCAACGCGGGACTTCGTAATTATCTGGTGTCTTTTAAGGAAGGTTATCTGGCGCTGAAAAGGAACGGGGTACCTCATCCGCTTTGGATCACTGTTAAGCGCACATTCCGGGTGCTTGGACAGTTTTAAGCTGGTGCGGAGAAAGAGGCGCGTGCTTTTTACTGTGTAAAAAGTATGCTTTGACAAAAAACATGTCTGTCGGAATCTTGAAACGTGAGAGTGTATGACAGTGAAAACAGGAGAACATAACGGGTCATGAAAAAACGGTTTATTTTAATGGGCTGTCTGTGTATTGTGATGATCTGCGCCATTATCTTTTTATGTAGAGTGGATGCCATGCTGCTAAACGGTCTACGGGTGCTGTCCCCGGAACGTCTGGCGCAAATGACAGAACAGTTAAGCGAGGCAGCGGAGCCCGGTGAGGCAGCGGATTTGCTGGAACTGGACGGCAGTGCGATTCCCTATGATAAAAGGAGCAATACATTTTATGTGGGACAGTCTGCGACGGGCGGGGAATATACCGGAACCTTTCAGGTTTCAAAGAAAGACTGCAGCGTCTATATTCAGGAAGACAAAGCACTGCAGGATAAGCAGAAAGCCATTGCAGAGGGACATGTTTTTCACCTGTGGTTTGTTATGGAAGACACATATATCGTGTCTGACCTGGTTTTTACGGGCCTTCCCATGCTCAGGATAGACTCAGGAGAGGGAAGACTTACTGCAGATTACGGCAAGGGAAGACTGGTGGTGCATGACCCGGACAGAGAAGATATAGATGTGATGAGTGTAAAGGAATCTGAGGCTGAGTTTAAGGAGAACTATCAGTCGGGAGTGATTTCTTTCAAGCTCTATGAAGGGGATTTTCAGAAGGAGCGAAATCTCCGGCTGGCAGGACTGGATAAGCATTCCTCCTGGAAACTGTATCCGGTGCATGAGGCGGATGTCAGTGCGGTACGGGAGATGCTTGCCGCTTATGTGTGGAACGTGATCTGCACAGACGGGGAGCTTCACAGGGAAATGGAATATGCCGAGGTCATAGCCGACGGGGAATATCTGGGGCTGTACTATCTTGTACCGAAGGTGGGCAAAGGGTATCTGAAATTAAAAAAAGATGACCGCGTATATAAGCTGGAAGACTTTTCCGGGGACGGAACCGGAATATATGAGATGGTAGGGGATGAGGACACACCTGAAAACAGAACAGCTTTGGAGGAGTATGAAAGCCTGTGGGAAGCAGGAACACAGGAGAATACGCGGGAGAATATGTATAGCGGTACGGACGGCGAGGAACAGGAGGATCCCGGTGAAAGAAGCCCGGATGATGCGGAGAGAAACATCGACGTGCAGAAGGATGTGCCTGTAAGCATAGAGAATTGTATGGATTATCAACTCTGGCTGCAGGCGGTATGCGGGATCCGTAACAGTACGCAGGAATATTATGTGATCGCCAGTGAAAAGAAAGGGCAGTATATATTCCGCAGGATGCCCACAAGGAGCAAATATGTATTTGGAATTTATCCTTCCGGGATCGGCTGGCAGTCCCTGACGGCGGCAGAAGCGGTGCTGGCGGATGAACCCTACGACAAACTCGTAGAATGGTACGGTGACTCACTGCGGGTACAGGCAGCGGAGAGATGGCAGGAGTTGAGAAAGGATCTTCTGGATACAGAAGCCTTACTGCAATATCAGGAGCAGTGTGCGGAACAGCTGGCTGCAGGCGGTTATGCTGCCCGCAGCGGGAAGGCCGAAGAGTATGAGAAGGATATACTCAGGCTGAGGACCTTCATCGGGCAGAGAATGGATTGTCTGGACAGATACTTTGGTACGGGAGAGACGGTGAGCGAAAGCAAAGAAGAGAACGGGCTTAATATCGGCATTACAATTTCCGGCGATGAAAGGCAGCGCATCAGGCTGTGGCAGGATGAGGAGAAGCTGTATGCTTTTCTGCCTGCGGCGGCGGATCTATTGGATATGCAGTGGTCATATGATGAGAGTAACTATGAAGTAAACTGTGCCGGGAAAAGAATTATGGACGGCGATCCGTTTGTATCTGGCGGTGCGGGGAAGGATGCAGAGTCAGATATAATTCTGCAGATCACAGACAAGGCTTCCGGCAGTGCTGTAGTGTATCAGTTATGCGTGATGCAGTCTGAAAATCTTCCGGCAGTGTTTATCAGTACACAGTCCGGCAGTATGGAATGGCTTCACATGGACAAAAAGAATTATGAGTCCGGAGAAATGGTGAGTCTGGACGAAAAGGGACAGACAGTCTATGCAGGCGGGCTGGTGAAGATTTCGGGCAGAGGCAATTCCAGCTGGGAGGAAGAGAAAAGATCCTATACCATAGCTTTGGCCCAGGACACAGGTCTGGCGGGCATGTCGCCGGCCAAAAAGTGGGTGCTGCAGGCAAATGCTCTGGATGCCACACGTATGCGCAACAAAATCACCTATGATATCGCACGGGATATCGGTCTGCAGTATGCTGTGGATTCCGCCTACGCCGATGTATGGTTAAACGGCGTATATGCGGGAAATTATCTTGTATGTGAGAAGATAGAAACAGGGAAAAATCGTGTGGAGCTTCCGGCGGAGGAGGCATCAGGCACGTCCCCGGAGTCAATGGAAGGAGAGGAAACAGAACCGGAAACAGGAAAATATATCAGAGACGGGGAAGGCGCGTGGTGGGAGTATGATCTGCCTCAGGGACAGAGTCTGCGGCCCCGGGACGGATACCTGCTTGAATTCAATGACAGAATCGGTGAAGACGAGGCGGGGTATTTTATGGCCGGCGGCCGGCAGGTGGAGCTCAAAAGCCCGCAAAATCCTACTTATGAAGAGTACCGGTACATCAAAGAATATTCTGAATGTTTGCTAGAATGTACAGAAAAAGCGGAGCAGTCGGATGAATATCTGGAATATATTGATCTGGAATCCTGGAGTCTTCTTTATCTGATCAACGAACTGACCAATGATACGGATGCCAACCGGTACAGTGTGTTTTACTATAAAGACAAGGGCACAAAGCTTTTTGCAGGTCCGATCTGGGATTACGATATTGCATGGGGCAATGATTTTCTGGGAAAAGATGTACGGTGCAGCTTCTTCCGGAACGGATGGTACGGAACTTTGTACGATAACAAGACGTTTTATAACTGTCTTACCGGACAGTATGAAAGCCGTATGAGACCGGAGCTGGAAAAGCTGCTGGAAGAAGATGTGGATACGCTGCGCAGCGAAATACGCAGCTCCATAGAAATGGATGATGTGAGGTGGGCACACAGCGACAGCTATACAAGGCGGTCCGATCTGCGGGACTGGGATCAGGCTGTAGACTGGATGAAAGATTATATGGAAAACAGGACGGCTTATTTCAATGAAGTCTGGCTGTCAGGAGATCTCTATCATCGGGTTTGCTTTTATGACGGCGATATGATGGTGGCGGTGACCTATGTCAAAGACGGGGAGCAGATTCCGGAAGATACGCTGAACTATGCGGTGGAGTGTCTGGCACAGAAGGACTGGCGCGGACAGGACGGGGAAACCTATGACAGAAGCCGGCCGGTGGAGACGGATTTGAAGTTATACGCGCAGCAGTAGGGAAGTAACAGCGAGGCCGAAGGCCGGACGGAACGATGTTCCGGTATCGGCCGCCTTGATTTTTCTCCGGTATAAAGGTAGAATACTATTATGGCAAAATGCCGGATATGTGGGAATACGTATTTTTTGGAGGAACAGAATTATTGAATGAGCTGAAGATAGCATTTTGCTTTGATGAAAAACTGACTGCACAGGTGCAGGCCGCGGTCAGCTCGCTGCTGGATCAGACAAGAGCAGATGGCGTTGACTGCCATGTTTACTGCGTCTGTACGAAGGAAGCTGCCGGGGTGGAGGCAAAGCTGCAAAGGATTGCCCGGACGGAAGAATATAAGGATAAGCTTACTGTGGTGCCGGTGGACAACCCTTATCAGGGCGCTTATGAGGTGAGGGGCATCTCCGCAGGAACCTATCTTCGGCTGATGCTGCACCGTCTGCTTCCCGAAGTGGACAGAATCTTATATATGGACGTGGATGTGCTTGTGTGCGGCAGTCTTCTGCCGGTGTGGCAGGCGGATCTGGGGGATGCGGTGCTGGCGGCGGTGAAGGGCGCGGTGAACCTCTCTGATAAATGGGAGTGGAACAGCCCGCGGCCATACTGGAAGCATTTGGAGCTGATGCGGGGAAGATATATCAATGCCGGCGTGACACTGCTTGATCTGTCAAAGATACGGGAACGCAATCTGGAAGAGAAGTGGAAGAAATGGGCTAAAGAGAAGCTGTATTATCAGGATCAGGATATTCTGAATATTACCTGCCGGGATGCGATTTATTATCTGCCGCCCAGATACAACCGGTTAGCCTATATGTCAGAGGCGGACTATGCAGGGTTTGTCAGAGAAGGAATTTTCACGGAGCAGGAGTGCGAAGAAGCGCTGGCGTCTCCTGTGATCATACATTATGCCGGCGACAAGCCCTGGAAACGGTATGATACTAATCTGGGTGACAGATGGTGGACTTACGTCAACAGCCGCCCGGAACTTAAGGGGCTTTTTGACGAGGCGGCGGCGAGACGGTATCACGGTCCTACCATTCTGGAAAGAGGTCTGCGTAAGTTAACAAATATCAAAGAAGAACGAAGGAGATTAGGAAAATGAAAATTGCGGTTGCCGGAACTGGATATGTGGGACTTGTTGCAGGCGTGTGCTTTGCGGAAATGGGACACGATGTCACTTGTGTGGATGTGGACGAGAAGAAAGTGAGACTAATGGAGTCCGGCAGATCCCCGATCTATGAGGAGGGGCTGGAAGAACTGATGCAGAAAAACAATGCCACGGGCAGACTGCATTACACCACCGATTACCAAAATGCATACAGAGATGTGGATGCGATTTTTATCGGCGTGGGCACACCGGAGCAGCCCGACGGTTCTGCTAATCTGAGTTATATTGCTACGGTTTCCAGACAGATCGCGGAATCTGTGGAACGGGATTGTCTGGTGGTGGTGAAATCCACTGTGCCTGTGGGAACCAATGATAAGGTGGAGCAGTTTATCCGGGATTTCCTTACCCGGGATGTGAAGGTTGAAGTGGCATCCAACCCGGAATTTCTTGCGCAGGGTTCGGCGGTGCATGATACCCTTCATGCGGCAAGAATCATTATCGGTACAGAGACCAGAGAGGCGGAGGCCGTATTAAAGAAGATCTACGAGCCTTTCGGGCTTCCCATTGTGTCAGTGGGACGGCGTTCGGCAGAGATGATCAAGTATGCATGTAATGATTTCCTTGCTCTGAAAATCTCTTATATGAATGATATCGCCAATCTCTGCGAACTGGTGGGCGCGGATATAGATGCGGTGGCGAAGGGCATGAGTTATGATGCCAGAATCGGCTCACGGTTTTTGAATGCGGGAGTGGGTTACGGCGGAAGCTGTTTTCCGAAGGATACGAAGGCACTGAAATATATCGCCAGACAGCACGGTTATAAACTGCGTACCGTGGAGGCGGCGGTGGATGTGAATGCGGAGCAGAAGACGAAGCTGTTCTATAAGGCCAGCAACCGGATGATCACATTCCAGAATCTGAAGGTGGCGGTACTGGGGCTGGCATTTAAGGCCGGAACAGATGATCTGCGTGAAGCCCCTTCGCTGGATAATGTGCAGCTTCTGCTGGACAGCGGGGCAAATATCTACGCATACGATCCCGTTGCGACAGATAATTTCAAGGCCAGATTTCCGGAGGGTGCATACGGGAAAGGAACCATTCAGTATGTGTCTTCTCCTGAAGAGGCTCTGCAGGATGCCAACATCTGTTTTATTTTTACGGAGTGGAGAGAAATCAAAAGTGTGTCTCCTGTGACATATAAGGAAAAAATGCGGATTCCGCTTGTATACGACGGCCGCAATCTGTACAGTCTGGGCGACATGAAGGATGCAGGCGTTGAGTATTACAGTATTGGAAGATAGAGCAGGAGAATGCCTGAAATACAGTATTGCAAGCAAGCTTGCAATATGCAGGGGGAATAGATTATAAAGAAATGCAGGAGGGTGCATGAATCCATTAGATGTGAGTAAGACTTTTCTTGTAACAGGCGGCGCAGGTTTTATCGGGTATCATCTGTCCAGAAGCCTTCTGACACGGGGGGCAAGAGTGATCGGATTTGATAATCTGAATGACTATTATGATGTTCAGCTTAAAAAAGACAGGCTGGCTGTTTTGAAAGAATATGAGAATTATACGTTTATCAAAGGTGATCTGGCTGATCAGGGAGATGTGATCCGGCTGTTTCAGGAGTATTCCCCCCATGTGGTGGTGAATCTTGGAGCACAGGCGGGCGTGCGTTACAGCATTGACAATCCCACTGCCTATATGCAGTCCAATATGATGGGATTTTTCCATATTCTTGAGGGATGCCGGTACTTTCCGGTGGAGCATCTTGTGTATGCTTCCTCAAGCTCTGTTTACGGCGGAAATGAGAAGGTTCCTTTTTCCACTGAGGATAAGGTGGACGGGCCGGTGAGCCTTTATGCGGCAACGAAGAAATCCAATGAGCTGATGGCCCATGCCTACAGTAAATTATATAATATTCCGGCTACCGGTCTTCGCTTTTTTACTGTATACGGTCCGTTTGGCAGACCGGATATGGCATATTTTAAGTTTACAAAGAAGATCATGGCGGGAGAGCCGATCCAGATCTATAACAATGGAGATATGTACAGGGATTTCACGTATATTGATGATATTGTCAAGGGAATCGAGAACATTCTGTGCAATCCGCCGGCGGCAAATGAACAGGGTGTACGCTATAAGCTCTATAATATCGGCAACAATAAGCCTGAAAAGCTGATGGATTATATTGAGACACTGGAGAAGTGTCTGGGCAGGACGGCAGTGAAGGAGTATCTGCCCATGCAGCCGGGGGACGTTTATCAGACATATGCCGACGTCTCGGATCTGATGCGGGACTATGATTTCAAGCCGGATACATCTATTGAGGAGGGGCTTGGCAGGTTTGTAGCGTGGTATCGGGAGTATTATCATGTGTAGAAAGGCATGAAAGAAACGTCGGGCGCTTCCGGATGACGAATCAAGCGGCCGGCACTGAAATTTTTACCAATGACATCGTAGAAAGTATCAGAAGCGGTGATGTCGGGAAAATGAACAATCATGGCGAAGTTATGGATAGCAGGAAAACAGAGAGAACAGAGGAAACAGAGGACATGAATGAGACGCGGGAAAGCGTAAACGGGCAAAAAGAAGGAAGAGACATTCCGGTCTTATACCTGGTGGTGCCTTGTTACAATGAAGAAGAAGTTATCGAGAAATCGGCACAGGTGCTGGGAGATAAGATGCGCCGTCTTGCGCAGGCAGGAAGGATTGCGGCGGGAAGCAAGGTCATGTTTGTCAATGACGGGAGCAAGGACGATACACTGCGCCTTTTGCACAGGACGGCCGCACAGGACACCCTGTTTTCGGTGGTCAGTCTGGCAGGCAATTACGGCCATCAGAGCGCAATCCTTGCGGGCATGATGACAGCCAGACAATATGCGGATGCGGTGGTGACCATTGACGCGGATCTGCAGCAGGATATCGAAGCGCTGGACAAATTTCTGGAATGTTATATGGCAGGCAGCGAGGTGGTGTATGGCGTGCGCAATGACAGGCATTCCGACGGCGCATTTAAAAAGGGAACGGCGACGATCTACTATAATCTGATGCACTTGCTGGGCAGCAATGTGATCACAAACCATGCGGATTACAGGCTGATGTCCAGAAAGGCGCTGGACGCGCTGGCGGAATACAAGGAGACAAATCTTTTTCTGCGCGGGCTGATCCCTACCATGGGATTTCCCTCCGACGTGGTTTATTTTGACGTAAAAGCGAGAGAGGCGGGGCATTCCAAATATACTTTGAGCAAAATGGTTACGCTTGCTACGGACGGGATCACATCCATGAGCACCAGGCCCTTGAGGATGATCAGTGCGCTGGGCTTTGTGGTTTTTGTTTTCAGCTTTATCATGTGTATTATCAGTCTGGTGGACTGGGCCATGGGCAATAACGTGCCCGGCTACACAACCACGATGATCGTATCACTGCTGATCGGCGGCGTGACACTGCTTTCTCTGGGAATCATCGGAGAATATGTGGGAAAGATCTACATGGAGACGAAACACAGGCCCCGGTATATTATTGATACCTTTGTGTGGAAGGAAGATCCGGCGGATAAAGACTGATGCCGGAATGGAGATTGAAATGGTAAAAACAGATATTCACGCGGATGATTACGCGCTGACAGTCAACACGTCGAAGGATATGCTTGCCTGCATGAAAAAAGGGCAGTTGGACAGTATCAGTATTGTGCCCAATATGTCCTGCTTTCAAGAGTGCATGGAATTATTTTATGAAGAGATTCCGAAGCTGCCTTTTCTGCCCCGGATGTCTGTGCATCTGGATTTTGTGGAAGGCCGCAGCCTTGCAGAAGAGGGGAAGGTTCCTTTTCTGGTAAAAGAGGGGAGCACTTTGATGGGACTGTCCTGGGGCGGTTTGTTTGCGCTGTCCTATCTGCCGTGGAAACGTTCTGGGGCGAAGGCGCAGTTGAAAAAAGAGATCAGGGCGCAGATCGAAAGGGTGCAGGCGGCGGTAGACCGTGCTATGGAAATCGGGAAAAAAGCCGGCGTTACTTGCGGGCAAAAGGGTTTACGTATCGACTCCCACCAGCACGCCCACATGATCCCTGTGGTATGGGAGGCTCTGGTCGAAGTAATTGCTGAGGAAGGATATGAAATAGAATATATTCGAAATTCCAGGGAAATGCTGGGGGCGTTTGTCTTTCAGACGGCTCTCTGGAAGACTTACCGCCCCGTCAATTTCGTGAAGAACAGACTGCTGTCCATGTATTCACGCAAGGCAGACCGCTATGCAAAAAAACATCATTTAGAGCCGATGTATCTGTGGGGACTTGTGATGAGCGGTTATATGGATTATGACAGGATTGTCAGATTGTATCCTGCAATTGCGGCGAAAGCCGAAAAAGACGGACGGGTGCTGGAAATTCTGTTTCACCCCGGTCTGACGCTGCCGGCGGAAGTGACAGAGGAGATCGGGGCGGAAGCTGCAAAGGACTTTTACCTGCGGGAGGACCGTCATGTGGAGATGGAAGCTGTAGGGCGGATCAGGGAACTGCTGTGAAATGGAGCAGACCATGCGGATTGCTTTTTAGTGGAATCTTTCCAGTTCGGTTACTTCATTCCATAACAGCTTCACGAAATAGGCAGCGCCTTCATCGTTGAGGTGGTCTGAATCGGAGAAATAGTCCAGGTTATCCCGAAATCTTTCATCATCAGAGTAATCATAATAATTGACACCTGTGTCATCTGCGATGGTGCGTACCGTTGTCTCGAATTCCTGCAGGAATTCCTGCGAAACCAGATCCCTGTAGTAAGAGGAGAATGGCGTGGTGATCAGGACAGGGGTGATCTTATTGGCCTGACAGTAGGCGATGATGTCACGCAGTTCCTGAATCCGCTCCGGCATGAAATATTCTTCTTTCCCGTCAAAGTGTCTGCTGTAGCGCTCTTTGGCACGCCGTGCAAATTCGGCCGTATCTGTGCCGGTATCTGCCGCGTGGGCGGTAAGGGAAAGTTCCAGTCTGGGAAACAGCTTTAATATATCCTGGCCGGCCGACAGGATCGGCAGGCGGTTGGTGATCAGATCCACATAAGGGTCATAATCCGGGATGTTTTCCGGGGAAAGGAAACGATAGTAACGGACGCTCATCGCTTCGGCTTCCGAACTGTTCACCACTTCATTGTTGAAGGAAAAATAGGAAACGGGAATAAAGAGCACGCTGTCTGTCTCCATATATTTCCCGAATTCCTTAAGAATCGCATAGTCGTAATCATAACTCTGGCTCGTGTTGGCGAAGTTAAAACAGATATAGCCCCGTTTTGTAATTGTATCATAGACGAAATCATATGCACCGTGGGAACTTCCAAGATTTCCCACATGGATTTCCCAGTACTGCTTTCCAAGCATACCGAATTTGGCTACATCCATATATTTCTGGTCGTCGATTTCTTTATAAGGCTTATTCAAAGCCCATATGATAAGCATGGCTGCGCCGGGAATCAGGATACATTTCATGAGGAAGCGGAAAACATCGTATTTCCTGACGGTGTGGTGTGTGCCGCATGTACTTTCTTTCGTGCCGGTATCGTGCCGGGCATTATTTTCTGAGTTGTTTTCCATGCTGTTTTCTGTATTGCCGGACTTTGCAGTGTCGGCATATGGTTTTTGATTCTTCATGTTTTTCTTGCTCTTTCTATTGTTTGAGGTTGCGATATTTTAAGGCTTCCACTATTTAAAGTTTTTATTTTTGAGGTTTCTGTTATTAAGGTTTCCGCTATTTTGAAGCTCCTATTTTTGAGATTTCCGTTATTAAAAGTTTTTA